>NZ_JAKJSK010000023.1:0-53862 GCF_050336935.1 Photobacterium satsumensis | reverse complement strand
AGCAACACCCCGTGGAGGGGTTCCCGAGTGGCCAAAGGGATCAGACTGTAAATCTGACGGCTCTGCCTTCGATGGTTCGAATCCATCTCCCTCCACCATCATTTCGAAAATTGTTTTACTCGTAWGAGTGGCCAACAGTTTTCTGGCTTAGTAATAAAGCCAACAATTAGCAACACCCCGTGGAGGGGTTCCCGAGTGGCCAAAGGGATCAGACTGTAAATCTGACGGCTCTGCCTTCGATGGTTCGAATCCATCTCCCTCCACCATCATTTCGAAAATTGTTTTACTCGYAAGAGTGGCCAACAGTTTTCTGGCTTAGTAATAAAGCCAACAATTAGCAACACCCCGTGGAGGGGTTCCCGAGTGGCCAAAGGGATCAGACTGTAAATCTGACGGCTCCGCCTTCGATGGTTCGAATCCATCTCCCTCCACCATCATTTTGAAAATTGTTTAACTCGTAAGAGTGGCCAAACAGTTTTCTGGCTTTAAAAGCCAAACAATTAGCAACACCCCGTGGAGGGGTTCCCGAGTGGCCAAAGGGATCAGACTGTAAATCTGACGGCTCTGCCTTCGATGGTTCGAATCCATCTCCCTCCACCATCATTTCGAAAATTGTTAACTCGCAAGAGTGGCCAACAGTTTTCTGGCTTTTAAAGCCAAACAATTAGCAATACCCCGTGGAGGGGTTCCCGAGTGGCCAAAGGGATCAGACTGTAAATCTGACGGCTCCGCCTTCGATGGTTCGAATCCATCTCCCTCCACCATCATTCCAAGCCAGTAGTGAAAACTACTGGCTTTTTTCATACCTTCTTTCTCCCTTCATCCCTGTTCCCTCTATGACTCCCAATGATACATTCAAAATTCTACTTTCAACTCACAAACTTAATACCCTTATTTTGCAAATGTCTTTTTGTATGCCTATGATTCAATCAGTAGCATATGGTTTTAGGACAGGGAAATGCCAATAAATCAAAGCCAATTACGAGGACAAGTATTGCCCCTGCATGCAGTGAAGGCCTTGATTGTCGACGACCAGCGCTTAGCCACCACTATGCTTAAGTCAATTTTGCAGCAAATTGGATTAACCCACGTCGATACCGCACTCGATCACCAGCAGGCGCAACAGCATTGTGAACATAATGCCTTTGATGTCTTACTTATCGATTATCATCTGGAAGGGCCACTCACAGGTACCGAGCTGATTAACTTACTTCGCCGTAAAAAACTCATCTCCCCCTATTGTGGCATTATCATGATTTCCGGTGATCATTCCGCCGAAGTTATTTTGACCAGCATGTCCGTTGAGCCAGACAGCTTCATGGCCAAGCCGATCACAACAGAAATCGTTAAAGCAAAATTAACCGCAACCCTCAATGAATGCGCCTTGAGAACCCCGGTTTATAAAGCTCTCATCAATCAAGACAGAGACAAAGCCATCAACCTGTGTAAAAAGCAGCTGATGCATGCTGGCTACCATCACAAACTTGAAGGGCTTCTGCTGGATTTATTGATTGAAGACGGCCAATGGCTACAAGCCGAAAAGTACGCCAACATACTGAAGAAGCACCACCCGTCACCAAAGTTAAGCCTTATATTAGCGAAGATACTTCACCACAATAACCAAATAAAGCCAGCAATCCATATATTGGAATGCCAGCTTCAGCAGTCACCACTACACATCGAGCTCTATGACTACCTTGCTATCTACCAAGAGCAAGACAAAGCCTATTATGATGCTCTGGAGTCAGCGCAAAAGGCGCTCAAACTCACCCCGAGTATTAGTCATCGTGCCCTCAAAGTTGCCCAGCTTGCAGCAGATCTCGACCGTAATGATCAAGTTATTAAGGCAGGACACAATCTTGCCAATCACCTTCCAATCATCGATGTCGATTGGATTATCTGCCTAGCCGAATACATGGCTATTTTCGAGCAGCTGTATTTCAATCAGACATCCTTGGCCAACCGACAACGACTCAAGACCGAGCTGCAACGAATCAACAACCGTGCCTATTCAAGAGTGATGGCCGCCCAGGAGCCGTTTCTAACCACCTACAGCCATATTGTCATGAGCCGGTTGTTGCTGGCTAATGCACAGCCTTTAAAAGCCAAGCGAAGAATGCTGCTGGGTCTATCCCAATTCTTCGATAGGATTCCCAAGCTACCATCTGTTGTTATCGCTGACGTCCTCCCGTTATTGGTCCATTTCGGTGAAACCCAGCTGATCAACACTTGCATGCAAGCCATTGATAAAAGAAACCGTTTCGATGGCCACAGCCAAAACAGGCTCAACGACATCAAACAACAAACCCATCTTGCCGAACGGATCAAGCAGCTTGAGAGCCAACTGAAAGAGGCCTATACCCTTTTACCTACTTCCTCAGAGCAAGCCTTCGTCCGGTACCAGAACATTGTCCATGAATATCCACTTTGCAGCGAAGCCAACCTAGGTTACCTGCAATGTATGCTTGAGCTTAATATGGGCAATGAAAGGGAAATTAGAAGCAGCATGAAGGCCATTAGCTCCATGCCGCTACCTGGCGATTTGGAAACCTGGCGCAAGCAGATTTTAGAAGGCATGACCAGTAAGAAGGCATCACCTCACCAGCACAAAGTGGCACTCACCTACAAAAAACAAACCCAACGTTTCCTTGAGGCAGAAAACGCTGGATAGGCATTGGAGCGGCTGAATAAAAAACCGTGGTTACAGGCTATCACGGCCATGCGGCGACAATAGATCCAGCTCTGGGCCCTTGGGGACAATGCCGGTTGGGTTGATCATACCGTGGCTGAAGTAATAATGACGTTTGATATGGTACATATCGACCGTTTCCGCCACTGCAGGGTACTGGTAGAGCTCTTTGAGGTAGCCCTGAATATGCGGATAGTCAGCAATCTGCTTGAGGTTACATTTGAAATGGCCAACATACACCGCATCAAATCGAACTAACGTTGTAAACAAGCGCCAGTCCGCTTCTGTTAGCCTATTTCCCACCAAATACCGGCTTGTCGCCAAGTGGCTATCCAGCTTATCGAGGGCATGGAACAGGCTATCGAAAGCCTCCTCATACGCCTCTTGGGTAGTGGCAAAGCCGCAACGGTAGACTCCGTTATTAATATTGGGATAAATAAAGTCATTCCACTGCTCAATTTCCTGACGCAAAGCATGAGGATAGAAGTCCTGCTGATCGCCCGTGATGTCATTGAATGCGTCATTAAACATCCGGATAATTTCAGACGACTCATTGCTGACAATGGTTTCTGTTTTCTTATCCCAAAGCACAGGTACCGTTACCCGGCCGGTATAATCCCTCTTGGCCTTGGTATAAACCTGGTGCAGGCATTCAAAACCATACAGGGGCTCAGGTTGTGAAAACTCCCAGCCCTTGGTCTGCATATCCGGGCTAACAACGGTAACGCCAATATGAGGCGCCAAGCCTTTGAGCGCGCGGAAAATCAGCGTGCGGTGCGCCCACGGACAAGCCAGCGAGACATAAAGGTGATAGCGGCCTGATTCAGCCTTGAAACCGGCTTCACCATTGGGCCCTGTACGACCGTCGGCGGTTAGCCAATTGCGAAACCCGGCATCCTCACGGATAAACTCGCCCTTGTTGTTTTCTGTGTCATACCAAACATCATGCCAAACACCTTTCACTAACTTGCCCATCAGCCGCTCCTCGTTTAAACCGTTTACGTCTCTTTTCAACTATGCATCGATTATAGGAAGCGGCTTGCAAAATGTCCGGTGGCTGAAACTGAACAAGATAATCAACTTACTTGAACAACTTCAACGACTACCCAGCCAGGCCTGCTACATTATTTCCGTATGAACTTGTTATAAACGAACAACAAGATCAACGCTCCGAACGTCGCTGTCACCAAACTACCAAAATTGACGCCGGTTGCCGCGCCAAGGCCAATAAACGATCCTACCCAGCCTCCGACGAAAGCACCGGCAATACCTAACCCCATTGTTGCTATCCAACCGCCACCATCATCCCCGGGCATCAACCACTTCGCCACTGCACCGGCGATGAGTCCTAAAATAATCCACGAAATAACACCCATATGCTGACCTCGCTTTGCTTCATAGTAAGTCGATCAAGCTTGAGCTTAGTCGAGGTTTTACGGCTTGGACAAATACTAGCAATACCGAACCCCTCGTCCTCCTTTGTACTTCAGCCTGTTCAATGGCTTTCGTAATGTGTGTTAGTATCGATAACATTGCTCGGGACAAAATAGTCCTATGACCAAATCAGATTGGATAAAATAATGAAAGTCATCTCCTTCAATATCAACGGCCTTCGCGCTCGCCTTCACCAACTGCAAGCCCTGATAGACAAACACCAGCCTGACGTGATTGGACTTCAAGAAATCAAAGTCCACGACGAAGCCTTCCCGATTGAAGATGTCGAAGCCATGGGCTACAAAGTCTACCACCATGGTCAAAAAGCCCATTACGGCGTGGCAATGCTGTGTAAGCAAGAGCCAATTGAAGTACGTAAAGGTTTCCCAACCGATGACGAAGAAGCCCAGCGTCGTATGATCATGGCCACCTTCGAACAAGAAGATGGCCGCAAGGTAACGGTATTGAACGGCTACTTCCCACAGGGCGACAACATCAGTCACGAGACCAAGTTCCCGGCCAAAGAGAAATTCTACGCCGACCTGATGACTTACCTCAACGATCACCACAACAACGATGAAGACGTCATTGTGATGGGTGATATCAACATAAGCTCAATTGATCTGGATATCGGTATCGGCCCAGCCAACGCCAAGCGCTGGCTGAAAACGGGCAAGTGTTCGTTCCAGCCGATCGAGCGCGAATGGCTGAAAACGCTGCTGGACTGGGGCTTTATTGATACCTTCCGCCAGCTTCACCCTGAGGTTGACGATCAGTTCTCGTGGTTTGACTACCGCTCTAAAGGCTTTGTCGATAACCGTGGCCTGCGCATTGATGTGGTTCTGGCTACGCCTTCCCTGGCTGAACGCTGCGTTGAAGCGGGCATCGACTACGAACTGCGTGGTATCGAAAAACCCTCTGACCACGCGCCGATTTGGTCAACCTTCAAGTAAGACCCGATTAAGCAAGTTACATCAGTGAGCGGGAAGCGACTTCCCCTCACTGGCAATTCAGTGCGCAAGTTGACTCACAAGGAGAGAAGATGAAACTGTTTGTATTTGATCACTGCCCTTTCTGTATCAAGGCCATGATGGTGGCAGGCCTGAAGAAGGCTGATATTGAACTGGTATACCTGCAGAACCATGACGTGGATGCACGTATCAACAAGGTCGGCGCGAACCTCGTGCCTATCTTGCAAAAAGAAGATGGCAGCTACATGGCTGAAAGTTTGGATATCGCCGCGTATATCGACGCCCTTGATAGCAATCCGGTATTGGCAACCGGTAGCAATGATAACAACATCAGCACTTGGTCGAATATCGCCCGCCCATTCAGCAGCCGCTTGCTATACCCGCGCTGGATGAAGGTCGAACTACCTGAATTCCAATGCGAAGAAGCCAAGGCGTGGTTTACCAAGAACAAAACCGCCATGATCGAGCAGGACTTTGAAGATGCCTTCGGCAAGACCGAGGAATACCTGATCGAGCTCAATGCCTCCTTTGAACTGTTATCTTGGCTTCAGTTGCCATCTGAGCGTAACAATGTCCTGAGCTACGACGACGTCAATCTGTTCCCGTCGCTACGCAACCTGACGGTAGTTAAAGGCGTCCAGTTTCCTGGCCGTATCCGCCAGTACATTGATGAAGTTGCCGCATTGACGTCAACATCGCTATATGACGATATCGCGGTGTAACCGGATTACAGAAACAAGAAGCCCAGCCAGTTGGCTGGGCTTTTTTATACCGTTCACTGACAGGGTCATTACGACAATGGCCGCAAGTGCCTCATCCAACGTCCCTCAAGCTTGCGGAACCCCCACAGGATGATGAACGTCAGTATCATGTAGAACATACCGGCAAACAAGTAAGACTCAAACGGCGCGTAATAGCGGGAATTAACGATTTTCGCCGCCCCGGTGAGATCAACAATCGTCACGATACCGGCCACCGCCGAGCCATGAAGCATGAAGATCACCTCGTTACTGTAAGCCGGCAACGCACGGCGCAGTGAGCTTGGCAAAATGATCCGACGGAAAGCCTGAGCGTGGCTCATGCCATACGCCTTGGCCGCTTCAATTTCGCCTTTTGGCATACTGTTTATCGAACCACGGACAATCTCTGCGGTATAGGCTGCGGTATTGAGCACAAAGGCTACTAGCGCACAAAACCACGCCTCCTGCCACAATGTGCCTTGCACAATAATCAATTGGCTCAAACCGTAATAAATCAAGTACAGCTGGATCAGCAGCGGCGTACCACGGAAAAAGTAGATAAACGCCCACGCAGGAAGATAAACCAATGGCATCTTGCTGTTACGAGCAATGCCTATCGGAATCGCAATCACCAAGCCAACCACCAAAGCAACGGCCACCAGCCATACCGTGGTATACAACCCCTGCCAATAAATTGGCCACGAGTCAGTCAGAATACTAAAGTCCATACCTACCTCGTGTGAATACTGAATCTACGCTCTGCCCACTTTAGGCCAGTGGTCGAGAGCGAGGTAAAGAGAAGGAAAATAACCGCTACAGCCATATAGAAGGTAAATGGCATTTGAGTCGTCCCTGCCGCCAGCGAACCTTTACGCACCATGTCATCAAGCCCGATCACCGACACCAGAGCGGTGGTTTTCAGCAATACCAGCCAGTTGTTGCCGAATCCCGGCAAGGCATGGCGAACCATCTGCGGCAGCAAGATACGGCGAAAAGAAAGGAAGCCACTCATACCATAGGCTTTACCTGCTTCCAGCTCCCCTTTGTCGACAGCCATAATCGCACCACGGAAGGTCTCTGCCATGTAGGCGCCGAAGATAAAGCCAATCGTTAAGATCCCGGCGATAAACGGGCTGATTTCAATATAATCGGGTAGATAGGCGGTCCATTCATGGTTTGGATCCGAAGATGTGAAATGACCATTGAGAAACTCATTGATCCGGTAGAGGCTATCGTTGAGCAGCATCTGGCCGCCAAAGAAGATCAGCATCATCAATACCAGATCAGGAATGCCACGGATCACCGTGGTATAGAAAGTGGCAATAGCCCGCGCCCAGCGGTAAGGGGATAGCTTTGCCAGTGCCCCCAGCATACCCAGCACCATCGCCAGCACCAGTGATAGCAAAGCGACTTGCAGGGTAAGCCATGCCCCTTCCACCAGTGACCATTCATAACCTTTCAAATCAATCAAAAGGAAGCTCCTTCTTACTGCTTAGGAGAGTGACCCTAAAAGGCTACCTTTCAGGATCACAGCAAGGTTCTACTGATTAGTCACCGTAAACATCGTAAGCAAAGTACTTCGATGCGATTTGCTGGTAAACCCCTTTTTCACGCAATGATTTGATGGCTTCATCAAGCTGCTTGGTCAGATCTTTGTCTTGCTTGCGAACCGCAATACCAAAGCCGTCACCGAACCATTTCGGATCCGTCAGCGATGGGCCGATAAACTCATAGCCATCACCACCCGGCTTGTTCAGCAAGCCTTCTTCAAGCGCTGAAGCATCACCCAGAACAGTGGCTATACGGCCTGCTTTCAGGTCAAGGTAAGCGTCATCAAATGAGCCGTAGCGAACAATTTCCACCGAACCATCAAAGTTATCGGTTAGGTATTTGTCGTGAGTCGTCGCACGCTGAACACCCACTTTGACACCATCAAGCCCTTCTTTGGTGAAGTCGATATCAGTGCCTTTCTTGGCAACAAACTTGTTTGGGATCAAGGCGTACTTACCCGTAAAGTCGACACGTTTCTTACGCTCTTCGGTAATAGACATCGCCGCGATAATGGCATCGTACTTGCGCGCTAGCAGTGATGGGATAATGCCATCCCAGTCTTGTGCAACGATTTTACATTCGGCTTCCAGCTCTTTACACAGCGCATTGGCCATATCCACATCGAAGCCACGTAGCTCGCCGTTTGGCTCGGTCCAGCTAAACGGAGGATAAGCACCTTCAATTCCGAAGCGCACTGTTTTCCACTCTTTTGCCTGTACCGCTGTGGTACCCAATGCTGTCACTACCGCTGCTGCCAAAATCCATTTTTTCATTATTTACTCCTGCTGTACTTTTAGTCCTGTTGTATTGCACTTCACTTGTGGCCCTTCATCTCGCTGGTTTCCTATCCCCAAACAGGTCCCCTGGGTCACTCGTTACAATATGAATTGCTATATGAGTTGCTTGTTGCAAGTTTGCTTAGTAGATCGATGAAATAAACTGTTGGAGACGCTCCGACTCTGGATTCGAGAACAGCTTGGCTGGATCGCCCTGCTCCTCCACTTTCCCCTGATGCAGGAACATCACCTGATTTGATACATCACGGGCAAAGGCCATCTCGTGGGTCACCACCAGCATGGTCCGGCCTTCTTGTGCCAAGTCTTGCATTACCCCCAATACTTCACCCACCAACTCTGGGTCAAGGGCCGATGTCGGTTCATCGAACAGCATGACTTCAGGGTCTACTGCCAGGGCCCGGGCAATCGCGGCACGTTGCTGCTGCCCACCCGATAAATGGCCAGGATAATAATTACGGCGCTCATACAGGCCGACCTTTTTCAGCAATGCCTCACCACGTTCAATTGCCTCGGCCTTGGGCACTCCCAACACGTGGACAGGGGCCTCGATAACGTTGCCCAACACAGTCATGTGTGACCATAGGTTAAAGCCCTGAAAAACCATCGCGAGGCGGGAACGAATGCGCTGCACTTGTTTTTCATCAACAGGAAGAAATTCTCCCTGTCGATTATTTTTCATTTTAATCAGTTCACCGTTGACCCAGATCTCGCCCTGAGTCGGTATTTCAAGTAGGTTGATACAACGCAGAAAAGTACTCTTCCCCGAACCGGAAGAGCCAATAATCGAAATTACATCACCACGGTGGGCCGTTAACGATATACCTTTAAGGACTTCGTTCTGACCAAAAGACTTATGCAAATCCCTTACATCAAGCGCCACTTCACCTGCCATGTGCGCCAACTCCTGTTACTCCGTGAATTACCAATATCCCCTCACCGTATCTTTGAATGAGTGGGATCTCGCTGCACAAAAAAGGCAAAAGGCTGCCTGTTTTGCGAACACTTTTATCGACGGTATCACTAGAAATAAAATTTGGCAACATTTCATTAACCAGCACAAAGGAAGAATAACCAGTCACATTTTAAGAATAAAACAGCGACTAACGTGTATTTCACCTACATTGAACTATTTACCAGCATGCGGTAATTTAAGTGGGAAAATAGATAGCTGGGTTAAATATGTTTGATAAATCAATAATTACAGTAAATTCAACACGCTCGGCGTGCTACATCGCCAGTCTGTTACTGTTTGTTTTTAGCACGTTTTATCCGTTTAGCTATTCATATGCCTCCCAGCCACAATCTGTAACAATTCTGACCGTGGTGCCGGAATATAAAGATGCGGTAACTGCCAACTTTAATCCCTTTTCCAAAGCAAGCATGCCTACAACGCATGAGTTCATGTTTGAGCCTTTAGTCATCTTCAATACGCTGCAAAACAACAAGCCTGAATACCGCCTGGCGACGGGTTACCAACTCGACAAAGATTTAATGGGGATCAGTTTTTCGCTTCGTGAAGGAGTGAGCTGGTCGGATGGAAAACCATTCAGTGCCGATGATGTTATTTTCTCATTTTCCATTGCGCTTAAATATCCAGAACTTGACTCACATGGCATTGGGCAATGGGTTGAGTCTGTCGAAAAACGTAACAAAAATGAGGTACATTTCAGGCTGAAAAAGCCTAATGCTCTGGTCGCCTACACCCTTGTTTTGCTTCCCATCGTGCCAAAACACCAATGGCAGTTGGTGGATAATTTTGCCCAATTCACCAACTCAGACCCCATCGGCACCGGCCCTTTTACCGACATACAAGCACTGGATGAAAACGGTTACTTACAGTGTGCCAATCCCGAGTATTGGCAAGCAGACAGCCTACATATTGATTGCTTGCGCTACCCAAAAGTCACCACCAACGATGATTTCATTTCAAGAATTTCTAAGGGTGAGTTCGACTGGACGGGCAGTTTTATCCCCGATATCGAGCGCCATTACGCGTCCTATTCACCTGACTTCAAATACTGGCTACCACCCGCCAGCAACGTCAGCTTGATGTTTAACTATAAGGTTGCCGATCCTGATGTGCGTGAACTGTTCAACCATGTTGAATTTCGCCGCGCAATCTCGATGACCTTGCAGCGCCAGCTATTGATCGATATTGCCGCTTTCGGACAAGGTGAGCCATCCCGCTATGCCTCGGGAATGAGCGAACGCTTCCGCTCCTGGGCCGATCCTATGATCACCGAAAAGTACCGCCCCTATGTCTCCTATAATCCGATGCTGGCAAAAGATCTGCTCGATCGCATCAACCTAACCGACAGCAATGGCGACGGGTGGCGTGATCTACCGGGTGGTAAGCCGTTAGTACTGACGATTATCACTCCAAAAGGTTGGTCTGATTTCAATACGACGGCCCAGTTGATCAGCGAAATGCTGCGCCAAGTCGGGATCAATGTGACCTCTGTTCAGGCTGACTTCCTACAATTCAATGACCGCCTCGCCCATGCCGACTACCAGCTGGCGATTACTAACTACCCACAGGGGCCTACCCCATTCAAGTACTTTGATACGGCGTTCAACAGCACCTATCAGGCTCCTCACTACCCGCGTTATGCGATGCATTATTACCAAAACCCACGGGTCGATAGGCTACTGACACAATTTCCGATCGCGACAACCAACCAACAACGTCACCAGATCATTCGTGAGCTCAACCAGATCATAGCCAGCCAGCAAGTCACCGTTCCGCTATACAACACCGTCGAGTTCTACCAGTACAATACCCGTAACTTCGAAGGCTGGTTTACCAAAGATAATCCGGTTGCCAGCCCGTTGATCTGGCCACAAGCCCCCGAACGCCTGCTACATGTGCTCGCCTTGAGGCCCAAAAAGCATCAATAAAAAAGCGAGCCATGAGGCTCGCTTTTTTTAGATTAGCCGGAATACGACTTACGCCATTGCCGCACCAACAAACAGCAGCACAACAGTGACACCCAACACCATAACCACAAACGGCATCACCCATTTCAGGAAGCGCTCGTAAGGGATTTTCGCCAATGCCAAACCAGCAACCAAGTGGCCAGCCGTTGGAGCAAAGATGTTGATCCAACCACTCGCAGACTGGTAAGCGGTGATAATTAAATCACGGCCAATGCCCGAGAAGTCAGCCAGCGGTGCCATCAGCGGCATAGAGACCGTTGCCAAGCCAGAGGTCGATGGAATAAAGAAGCTCAGCACGATATGGACAAAGTACGTCACGACCACAAATACACCTGAAGACAGGCCGGTCACCACACCTTCTGCCCAGTTCAGGATAGTATCGATGATCACACCGTTATCCATCACCACATAGATACCACGAGCAACCGCAACCACCAGTGCCACGCCGATCAGATCCTTAGCCCCTTCGATGAAGGTCTTGATGAAATCCCCTTCAGGCATACGGTTGATAACCGCAATCAAGATAGCTGACGCCAAGAACAAGGTAGACAGCTCATCGAACCACCACCACAGCGTTGGGATCGCGGTGATGCCCATGTCTTCCCAAGGAATAACACCGTAGATCATGACCAAGAAGGCACCAAAGAAGATCCCCATGGTCCACTTCTGCTTGGTAGTGAACTCGCCGGTATCTTCACTGACATGGGAGAATTCATCGTTGAACTCGATATCCGCCAGTACCGAGTTGGCTTTATCCGCTTTGACCTTTGAGGCATAGCGCATGACGTACCACGATGCCAACACAATCAAAATCGCGAGCTGGACAACACGAAGTACGATACCGTCACCGATTGGCAAGCCGGCAAACCCGGAAGCAATACCGGTCGCAAATGGGTTAACGGTTGAGGCAAGTACACCGACCCCTGAGCCCAACAGGATGATCCCTGCAGCTACCATACGGTCGTAGCCCGCCACCGCCATTACCGGCAGGATCACCGCCCAGAAGGCCACAGTTTCTTCAGCCATCCCGTAGGTAGAGCCACCCAGTGCAAACAAGGTGATCAATACCGGGATCATCATCTGCTCGCGGCCACGGAATTTACGGACAATCGCCGCCACACCGGAGTCCATCGCACCAGTGCGCATGGTCACGGCAAGGAAACCACCAATCACCAGCACAAACAGTGCAACATCAACGGCCTTGTGGAAGCCCTTTATCGGGGCCATCAAGATATCGATCATCCCCTGAGGCGAGGATTCCAGCTCTTGGTAGGTACCGGGAATGGGAAGTAACCGCTCACCGCCGTCGTAATCCAGCACTTCAGCCGCGGGGATCACCACATCAGTCCCATTGACCAGATAGTCGTACTTACCCGCTGGCATGATCCATGTCAGCAAGGCAACAAGGGCGATAATGGAAAAAAGAATGGTATAAACAGTCGGCATTTTGAAAGATCGTTTCATTTTGCCAGCCTCTGTGGTCGTGGTCATAGCTCTACTCCCTGCAGCTGATAAATCGCGTTGGCATACACATTCATTGCTTTGAGCATGTCATCAATAATCAAATATTCATTCGGCATGTGTTCTACCTTGTCGCGGCCAGGGAAAATTGCCCCATAGGCCACACAATTCGGTATCGCACGGGCATAGGTTGCCCCACCGGATGTCATCGGCTCGCTGTCCATATCCCCGCTGATCTCTTGGTAAGCGTTCATCAGGGTTTGGATCACCGGGCTTTCTGCAGGCACATACAAGGAAGGTAGCACATCAAATTCCTCGTAGCGCAAACCGTACTGCTCGGCGACGGCCTGAATATCATTATCGAAGTCCGCTTTCTCGAACGAGACTGGCACTCGGATATCAATCCCGATCTTGCTTGCCTGCTCACTGAGCTCAAGTTGGGCAACATTGAAGGTCAAACGGCCACTGACATCTTCGATAGGACCGAAGATCTCTTTGGCATTGGCATCTTCACCTACTTGCTCGGCGACAAATTTAATCGCCGGGTGAGTCACCCCTATGCTGCTTAACGCCAAACACAGGCGGGCAATCGCGTTGACCCCTTTGGTATCGCTGGCAGCAGAGTGCGCAGCCTTGCCAAATACCGTTACCTCGGCATCTTCTGCGGTAAAGTCATAACCCAGCTCATCGAGCTTGGCGGCCAACTCTTCCCATAGCGGACCTTCATATTTGGCCAGCTCTGGCACCGCATTGAGGGCGCCACCACATTCAAGCGAAAGTAAATTATCACCAGGGCCATGCAGCCAAGATTGGATCAGCATTTTTTCGGCATGAATAAGTGGGAAGGCGGAATCAGGTGTGAAGCCGCAACTTGGCACTTCTTCTTTTTCCAAATAGCGGTCGATACAGCGCCACAAGGTTTCTTCATCAGTGCCGAAAATAAAGCGGACGCGTTTATTCAACACCACACCGCTATCCAGCAGGGCCTTCACCGCATAAATGGCGGCCAGCGTTGGCCCTTTGTCGTCTTGGGTTCCGCGCCCATATAAACGACCATCGCGGATCTCAGGACTAAACGGATCGGAATGCCAAGCCGACATGTCACCGGTTGGTACCACATCCAAATGGCCCAATACCCCTATCATTTGCTCGCCATCACCGATTTCGGCATAGCCGTAATATCCTTTGTGATCCTTATAGATGGCAAACCCAAGGTCATGGCATAACTTCAGTGTTTCATCCAAACAGTCGTCAATCGGCTTGCCAAACGGCTTACCGCTATCATCCTCCTGGTACACACTGGGTATCGCCACCAAACGCGTCACTGCGGCAATATAGTCATCACGCAGCGCGTCGATATTTGATGCTATTGTTGCTTTCATCGTATCCCTCTTTGATTTCATCTACTTTTGTCTGCATAGACGAACGCCCACCGACATAAGTAGTGAATATCTATTTTAAATCAGAATTATTAGTTAGTTGGAGCTCGTCTGACCAATTCATTCTGCTACAAGAAATAGGGAATAACTGTGACTACTTTCACTGGTCGCCCGCACAAGATGGGACTGCGGTCAAAATATCGACAAAATGTTTCCTTCGCCAAGTGACGTCAAATAGCGCAACTCCGCATTTCATCAATATGTTCGGTAAAGCCGAGAACTGAATCGTATCGCGTTCCTATTCCGGCCACATTTAGGCATCTTGTTCATAATTAGTTATACTTCGCGCCATTCAACCTCCTGTCTTGTGACGAGATCGATAATGACAACATTTATAACCGGTAAAGACGCCGCGCTAGAAGAAACCATTGAGCGTTTCCAAACTCAACTCCAAGCTCTTGGCTTCAATATTGACAGCATTGAAAGTGCCTCGTGGCACAACCCGCTTCCCAATGTCTGGTCTGTGCAGCTCCGTGATATAGATGCACCAATGAACGTCAGCAACGGTAAGGGGACAAGCCAAAAGGCCGCTCTGGCATCAGCTCTTGGCGACTATCTCGCGCGCCTGGCAACCAACGACTTCTACAACGACTACTATTTGGGCGAAGCGATTGCCAATGGCGAATTCGTCCATTACCCGAACGAAAAGTGGTTCCCCATCGATCTTGAGGAAAACTTACCTCCAGAAGACATTTTGGATGAGCGCCTGACCCAGTTTTACGATCCTACCCTTGAGCTATTGGGAACCGATCTGGTCGACCTGCAATCGAGCAACATGGAACGCGGGATCTGCACCCTGCCGTTCGAACGCCAAAGCGACAAGGAAACGATCTACATGCCGGTCAACATCATCGGCAACTTGTACGCCTCAAAGGGTATATCCACAGGTAATAGTCGATTCGACGCCCGCACTCAGGCCCTAACCGATATCATCGAGCGTAAGATCAAAAGCCGCGTGATTGACAAGAAAATCAGCCTGCCGGAAATCCCAGAACCAGTGCTTACCCGGTTTGCCAAAATCCAGGGTTCAATAGACGCACTCAAAGCGAAAGGGTTCCAAATTAAAAGCTATGATGCTTCCCTTGGCGGTAAGTACCCAGTGGTCTGCATCGCACTCTCCAACCCAGACAATAGTGCGAGTTTCTCATCTTTCGGTGCGCACCCTTGTTTCGAGATTGCTTTCGAGCGCGCTATCACTGAGCTGTTGCAGGGCCAAAGCCTTGATGAGCTTCATGTTCTCCTTGTGCATTCTGCCAACGCCTCAGCAAGTAATATTGACTACGCTCCGGAAAACCAGTTAGCAGAGTCAGCAGGCTTAGTTTCACCGACGCTGTTCCAGCCTGAACCCAGTTTTGATTTCGCCGACTGGAACATCAACGGTACCTCTGAAGAGCACTTCAATCATTTGGTCGGCCTATTGCATGCTGAAGGCGCCGATGTCTACATCGCCGATCACGACCACCTTGGTGTGAATTGCTGCCGTATTATCGTACCGGGCTGGTCTGAAGTGGCTCCGGTAGAAGATCTGATTGACGCCAACAACAATATCGCCTTGGAGTTACGCGAGGTGCTGCTGGCGCTTCCGGCCATTGAGTGGGATGCGGAGCAGTACGCTGAAATGTTCCATATTGTCGAAGAAGAGTTCGACGACAACACACTCCTACATGCAATGCTTGGCATGGCGCCCGACACCGGTGATGCATGGCAAACCCTGCGAGTCGGTGAACTGAAATGTTTGATTGCATTGGCGGGCGGCGATCTTGAGTTGGCTCAGGAATACGCACAATGGAGTATTGGCTTTAATGCATCAGCTTACAGCGCTGATCGAGCCAACTTCTTCCACTGCCTAGTCGACAGCCTAAAGTTGGCCCTGGACGAAGAACATGACCCAGCCACGTTAAAAGCTGAGTTCGAGCGTGAGTTCGGCGCAGAGACTGTCGCCGCCGCTTGGGGCTCAATTGAAGGCAGCGTGCGCTTCTATGGCCTTGCGGCGGGCGATCTGGCCATGAGTCAATTCCCAGCCCACCAAAAATTGCTGCAGTCATACCATAAGCTGCAAACAGCAAAAACGCAGAACTAAGCTAAAATTGCAACGTTGAGCCCAGACTGTAATCTATCAGGCTGGGCTCATTCTGTACTTTGATTACATATCCGCGCTTTCATTTCATTCAAAAAAAGTTGAATGCATTATGCAAATTGCTTTCACTTTGCTGCTACTTTTTAGGTAACACGCCTGTAGCCCGACAAAAACGCACTTCAAACTAATAACCACAATAAAAACAATGCTATAAAAACAAAAATACGGGACAGCTCACATTTCACAAATTTACTTTTGTTATAAAGTTTCTTTCATATTTCGCAACAATTGCTATTTCCACTCAATTTTTTTTGGTGATTTACTTACAAAATTTTAGCGAGAGTGATCGAGATCAATTCCATTTAAATGGACAAGCGGTACACTGCAGCCAAATTTGGTGAAATTAAATTACACTTAACAACTGCTTGGCTTAAATTCATACAATAGGCAGATTTGTTGGGTCAGTTTCAACCAACAATATAAATAATAATTATTTTTTAATGTAGAACGAGGCACTTATGTCATCACAAGAAAGAAGTTATCAGGAGCAACACCGCCCTGCATCTGACTTCGCTAGTCGTTCCGACTATCTTGATCATGAGCTGAAAATTATGAAACCGCGCCGCTGGAAGCTAAACCTTCCTGGCCGTGACTTCCGTTTTGAGCTTGAAGATCTGGTTCCTGCGCTAGCGGGTACGATTGCAATTATCGCGATGTACTCATCGGTTGCTATGTCTTGGGCTGATGGCCTGACGGCAGCTTGGGATCACGTGGAACTTGGCAAAACATTTGCCATCGAAGTTGCCCGTGTTGAAATGCTAATCCCAGCCCTTCTTTTTTGTATTCTTGCCTCGGGATTTTTTAACCCACGCGCCAACTTGGCGGGTAACCACGGTCCAATGATCCCGTTGATCGGTACCATTGCCCTTGCTGGTGCCCACCCACTTGCGCTGGCTATCCTTATTGGTGTCTTCGGCCTGTTGCTGAGTTACTTCAAGGGTGGTTCGAAGCTAGTTAACCTCACCAGTGAGGGGGTTGCCGGTGGCCTGCTCATCTTCCTCGGTTTTACCGGGGCAATGAGCCAGATCAGCGATATCCAGTCTTGGGCTGTCGGCCTTCAGAGTGCGGATGTTGCACAAGGTAGCTTGGGCTACATCGGCTTGGTCGTGCTGGCTGTAAACATTATTCTTTACGCCTACCTAGCCAAAGTTAACAAGCGTTGGCTGGCGATTCCAGCTTGTGCGATAACCGGTTTACTGGTTTCCCTTGCACTTGGTGCGGGCTTTGACCTAGTATTCGAAACCGAAACAGGTTTGCCTAACCTAAACCCAGTGTACTGGTGGGGTAGTACAGAGCAAGGTTGGATGCTTGGTCTTCCAGGTATTGAGCAGTTCATTGCTTCACTTCCGTTTGCAATTCTTGCGGTAGCAATGTGGTCACCAGACTTCCTTGGTCACCGTATCTTCCAAGAGCTGAACTACCCGAAAGGCACTGACCGCGTTCTGATGGACGTTGATGACACCATGACAACCTGTTCACTACGCCAGATGGTAGGTACAGCGGTAGGTGGTTGTAACATCACTTCATCTTGGGGTACGTATATTATCCCTGCGGGTATCGCCAAGCGTCCAATTCCAGCAGGTGCAATTCTGCTGGGTGTGATGTGTATCATCGTCGCGATCCTTGGTTTCCCAATGGACGTAGCAGTATGGCCACCAGTAATGCGTATCGCACTGCTTGTAGGTGTATTCCTGCCGCTTCTGGAAGCGGGTGTTCAGATGGTGAAAGACACCAAAGACTCACAGGCTGCTGGTATCTGTGTGTTCGCAGCAATCGTTGCTAACCCTGTTCTAGCATGGGCACTAACCATGCTGCTGGACAACAATGGTCTAATCGGTAACAAAGAACGTGCAGCTAAGCTGTCAGTTGTTGATAAAATCATCATTCCAGCAGGCGCGCTAATCATTTGTTTGGTTGCGATGCTGGCAGTCGGTATGCTTGAAGGCCAATACGGTATTCCAGCGCTACTGTAAGAAATGTATACAGGGCAGTGCATGCACTGCCCTACTCCATTAGTGCCGATAGCACTAATACGAATAATCAAGCCGTCACTATCCTGACACGTTGTTTGGTTATCCGTATTATTGTTTATATAAAGTGTGCTGTTCACCATTTGGTGAGGCTGGCTCAACAGTCACCGCAGTACGTGTTTTTTCTACTAAAAAGGTAGGTATGTCATGGCAGAGCAATTTGCTAAAGCTTGGGAAGGGTTCGCTGCAGGCGAATGGCAGAACGACGTTAACGTTCGCGACTTTATCCAGAAAAACTACACTCCATATGAGGGTGATGAGTCTTTCCTAGTTACTGAAGGTACTGAAGCAACTAACAAGCTTTGGGATCAGGTAATGGAAGGTATCAAGCAGGAAAACAGCACTCACGCTCCTGTTGATTTTGATACTTCTCTTGTCTCTACCATTACTGCTCACGACGCAGGTTACATCAACAAAGATCTAGAGACTATCGTTGGTCTTCAGACTGAAGCGCCTCTTAAGCGTGCAATCATGCCTAACGGCGGTGTGCGCATGATCGAAGGTTCTTGTAAAGCGTACGGCCGTACTCTTGACCCACAAGTATCTAAGATCTTCTCTGAGTACCGTAAAACGCACAACCAAGGCGTTTTCGACGTTTACTCTCCAGACATCCTTAAGTGTCGTAAGTCTGGTGTTCTAACAGGTCTTCCTGATGCATACGGCCGTGGTCGTATCATCGGTGACTACCGTCGTGTTGCTCTTTACGGAATCGACTTCCTAATCAAGGAAAAAGTTGCTCAATTCCATTCTCTACAAGAGAAACTAGAGAAGGGCGATGACCTACAGATGACTATGCAGCTTCGTGAAGAGATTCAAGAGCAGCACCGTGCACTAGGTCAAATGAAAGAAATGGCAGCGAAATACGGCTGTGACATTTCTGAGCCTGCAACTAACGCACAAGAAGCTATCCAGTGGCTATACTTCGGCTACCTAGCAGCGGTTAAATCTCAGAACGGCGCGGCAATGTCTCTAGGCCGTACGTCTACTTTCCTAGATATCTACATCGAGCGTGATATCGCGGCAGGTAAGATCACTGAAGTTCAAGCTCAGGAAATGATCGACCACTTCGTAATGAAACTACGTATGGTTCGTTTCCTACGTACTCCTGAGTACGATGAGCTATTCTCTGGTGACCCAATCTGGGCAACAGAATCAATGGGTGGTATGGGTGTTGACGGTCGTACGCTAGTATCGCGTACTAACTTCCGTTTCCTAAACACGCTATACACTATGGGTCCTTCTCCAGAGCCGAACATCACTGTTCTATGGTCTGAGCAGCTACCTGACGGCTTCAAGCGTTTCTGTGCGAAGGTATCTATCGATACTTCTTCTATCCAGTACGAAAACGACGACCTAATGCGTCCTGATTTCGACAACGATGACTACGCTATCGCTTGTTGTGTATCACCAATGGTTATCGGTAAGCACATGCAGTTCTTCGGCGCGCGTGCAAACCTTGCTAAAACACTACTATACGTAATCAACGGTGGTGTGGACGAGAAGCTGAAAATTCAGGTTGGTCCAAAGGCAGAGCCAATGCTTGACGAAGTGCTAGACTTCGACAAAGTATACGCTGGTCTAGACAGCCTAATGGACTGGCTAGCAACTCAGTACGTGACTGCACTGAACGCAATCCACTACTCACACGACAAGTACAGCTACGAAGCAGCGCTTATGGCTCTACACGACCGTGACGTTCGCCGTACTATGGCTTGTGGTATCGCTGGTCTTTCTGTTGCTGCTGACTCACTAGCTGCTATCAAGTACGCTAAAGTTAAGCCAGTACGTGACGAAGACGGTATCGCAATCGACTTCGCTATCGAAGGCGACTATCCTAAGTTCGGTAACAACGACTCTCGCGTTGATGACATCGCTTGTGAACTTGTTTCTAGCTTCATGAACAAGATCCGTAAGCTTAAGACTTACCGTGATGCGGTTCCTACTCAGTCTATCCTGACTATCACTTCAAACGTGGTATACGGTAAGAAGACGGGTAACACGCCTGACGGTCGTCAAGCCGGTGCACCATTCGCACCAGGTGCAAACCCAATGCACGGTCGTGATGAGAAAGGTGCGGTAGCGTCTCTAACTTCAGTAGGTAAACTACCATTTGCTGATGCGAAAGACGGTATCTCTTACACCTTCTCTATCGTACCTAACGCACTAGGTAAAGAGCAGGATACTCAGCGTTCTAACCTTGCAGGTCTTATGGATGGTTACTTCCACCACGAGTCTGGCATCGAAGGTGGTCAGCACCTGAACGTTAACGTTCTTAACCGCGAAACGCTAGAAGACGCTGTTAAGCACCCTGAGAAGTACCCACAGCTAACTATCCGTGTATCGGGTTACGCTGTACGCTTTAACTCTCTAACTGCAGAACAGCAGAAAGACGTTATCGCTCGTACTTTCACTGAGTCTCTATAATTTAGAGCCTTAGGCCATTGCTGTCATAGGCAATGAGAAGAAAAGCCGATCTGCAAAGATCGGCTTTTTTATTGCCTGTCTATCCGCTTTATCAAACCGGTTTATTTTATTCCTCGCTAACACTCAATATACCAAACGCCGTATTGCAAAGGAGTAACATTTTCTCTACTATTCGCGCTAAACAACTCAAATAAAATAGGCTTGGCTTACACAAGCCATACTCGCGCAGCCCAAATAAGAATTAACATGCCGCTCAATAGACAATTTGCTCAACGCTCCCCAGAGGTCTTGCACCGTCAGGGCGCTTTTCTGTACAAGGGGCTTTCCTGAAATGATACGAAAGCTCACTATCCTGTTTCTGTTTATTGTATTCCCACGCGCTTGGGCGGAGCCTCCAACCTCAACACCGGTTAGAACCGCAGAAAAAAACATTCGTATTGGTTACCCTGCTTTTGACTGGGCCCCTTTTACCTTTGTCTCCCAAAAAGGCCATGTGTCCGGCTTATTGCCATCCCTTGTCCATGAAATTATCCAGGAAAGCGGACACCAAACTGAAACCACCATCTACCCCACGTTCTCTGATGTCCTAACCGCTTTTCACAACAACGATATCGATCTCCTGGTTGGGGTATCCTCAACCTATAACCGCCAACAGACCATGCTATTTTCCAAGCCGCTGATCACCATTCCGATGGCGGCTATCACCGATACCAAGAACCTACGCAGTATCCACCAGCTGGGAAGTAAGGTGATTGCTGTCGAGGAGGGGTTTGCGATTGAAGAGCAAATCAGGCAACTGGCCGGCAACAATCCGATTGTTACCCCTACCGCCACCAGCGAAGATGCCTTTACCGCCGTGATGGCAGGCAAGGCCGATGCCTATATAGGCAATGCCATCACCCTTGATAATATGCAGCGCTACCATAAGTCGGACAAGCGATTCTCGCTGAGCCTACTTGAAGATATTCCCTATGAGCGGCTCTATATCGCGGCAAGAAAAGATCAGCCAGAACTGATCACTATGCTGAACCAAAGGCTGGAACAAGTCTCGCAACAGCAGCTAGAAGGTATTTACGACACCTGGCTGTCAAACAAGCAAAAGCAACTGATTTCTCACCAGCACCTGCTACATCTCAATCCAGCCGAAGCCCAATGGGTAGAGTCGCGCTCTTCCCTCAAGGTGGCTTACCACCCCAATGACTTCCCCTACCAGTTCACTGATCAAAACGGGCTGATGGGAGGCATATCAGCGGATGTGCTGCATATTCTGGCCAAACAACTGAATATCACTTTAGTGCCGATCGCCAACAGCAATTTCAACGATATACTCGAACACCTCAATACCGGGACTATCGATGCTGTCGCCGCTGTGACCTGTACCCCGGAGCGGTTGAGATATTTCAGTTGCTCCCAGCCCTACAGCGAAGAGAAGTGGGTGATGGTCACGGCAGTGGAAAACAAGCGGGAATATATCCGCCACTCGGCCAAAATTGCCGTCGTGGCCCAGAAATTCGGCGAGATCCTAACCCGACAACAATACAGCGATAACCCCATCATCATCTATAACGATAACGAGCCGTTGCTCAATGCCGTTATCGGCGGTGAAGCCGACTATGCCGTGATCTCCCTCTCCAGTGCCTCGCGCCTACTGCAAGGCAACTACCTTGGCAAACTCAGGATCATCGCCTCGGAGCTGGATAACAACAGCCTACCTGTTGGCTTTGCCATTGCCAAAGACAACACGCTAGTGACCAGTATCTTCAACAAATCATTGGCAAATATCTCACCGAGCGAACTGACCGATATTCAGCATAAATGGCAAACCGTCACCCTCAACAGTGGCATTTCAGCCAATCGGCTGGCCCTATGGCTATCTCGCTGATCGGGGTGATCTGTGCAATTGTCACCTCCTTTGCTTATTGGAACAGGAAGCTGACCAACGAAGTCCAGCAGCGGAAGGCGATCGAGGAGAAACTCACCTACCTCACCAATAATGTTGACGGTATTTTGATGCAGCACACCCAGCACAGCCAAGATCCGGAAGATATCAGCGTGCAGTTTATCAGCGAGAATATCCATCAGTTCACGGGGTTTTCGGCAGACGAATTCAAGGAAAACCCGCAACGGTTGATTGAGTTGCTTCGCCAGCGTAGCGACCACAAACGCTTATTCAGCGAATTTTACCGTGCGGTCGAACACGGGTATTGGCAAACCGAGCTTCAGCTACAATCCCCTGCCGGCCAGCAACGCTGGTTGGAGATCCGCAGTCAGGTCGTTCAAATTGACAATGGTTGGCAATGGACCAGTATCCTGATCGATATTACCATCATGAAGCAACAGCAGCTTGAGCTAGAGCGCGCCCGGCGAGAGGCGGAGACGGCGGCCCAAGCCAAGTCCCGGTTCTTGGCGATGATGAGCCATGAGATCCGCACACCAATAAGCGGTATTCTGAGCATGCTGGAATTGCTAGAGCCCCACATCCGCCATGATCTCCATGCTAGGGGTCTGCACAACCACCTCGATCTCTCGGCCAAGAACCTGCTTAATATTGTCAATGATGTACTGGATTTCTCGAAAATTGAAGCCGGTAAACTGACCTTGTCGCCAGCCCCTTGCTCGATAGCGGATTTGGTCTCCGAACTTATTCAGCCTCATGCTATTTATGCCCAGCAAAAAGGGCTTGGGTTTCGGTTGTGGCTGGCACCCAATATTGCCGATCAACTCCACTGCGATCCGCTCCGGCTCAGGCAGGTTCTCAACAACCTGTTGAACAACGCCGCCAAATTTACCGAGCAGGGAGAGATTGCCGTCTCCGTCAATGTCATTGAAGAGACTCCGCAGCAACAAACTCTGCAAATTAGCGTCTCTGACAGTGGCATCGGGATCAGCGAAGACGATCTCGGTAAACTGTTCCAACCGTTCGAGCAAGCCGATGCCAGCAGCGAGCGACGCTTCAGCGGTACCGGGCTCGGGCTCTCTATTTGCCGCCAACTGGTCCACCTGATGGGTGGCGATATCACAGCCTTCAGTACCTTGGGTGAGGGGTCTATCTTCCGCTTTTCCTTGCCAGCAAAGCGGATTGCGCTGCAACAGCAGCTATCAATGGATTTACGCTGTGGGCTCTTTGATATAGAGAAAGATAGCACCTCGCTGTTGGTCCAGTATCTCAGCTATTGGCACTGTGACGTGGTGGAGCTGAATGATGATAGCCCTTCTTGGGCAACCATCAGTGACGGGCTGTACGATGTCGTTCTCATGCCGCAGCGTTGGCAAGCGAAGATAGAGGCTATCGAAACCAAACTGAAGCTACCTCCTAAGGTGATCTATTTAGCCGATAGTCCCTTGTTGTCCGCTGAGCCTTGTCACCAAGGCTGGGTCATTGGTAATTTTCCGCTGGTACCACAGCAATTGCTGCAAGCGTTGGCCAACGTCCCTTCAGCACCTTGCCTTCAGCCGTCTTCACTTCAACAACCTTCCCTTCAGCAGCTCGGCACGATGCCAATGGCAAGTACCTGTATTGATAGGGAGACCGCGATGGCTCAAAAGCGTTTATTGCTGGTTGCCGAAGACCATCCTATCAACCAGCAAATTATCAGACAGCAGCTACAGGCTCTTGGCTTCTATGCCGATATTGTTAGCAATGGCCTTGAGGCGCTTCAAGCGCTTCACTCACAGCAGTATGCCTTACTGATCTCCGACTGCCACATGCCGGAGCTTGATGGCTACGGCCTTGTCAAAGCCATACGCCAACAACAAGCCACACCGTTAGCGAGTAACACACAGCACTTCTACTTACCTGTGATTGCCTTAACGGCCAATACTGCTGCTGATGCCAAGGCGCATATCGAACACTATCAATTCGATGACTTCCTGACCAAGCCGGTATCGCTCGATACCCTGTCAGAAAAACTCTCCGACTGGCTTGTCCTTTCGCCGCATCATAGTGACAGCGATACCGAGCAAACCGTTTTTACTGTCGGCACCCAGCAAGATAACCCAGAGATCAAACGGCATGCAGGGCCGATCAATATCGATACGATCACAACGATGTTCGGTGACTTAGAAACCTGCACGCACTTTATCAAACAATATATGAATAGCTGTGTAGACGATCTGGAAGCACTGTCAACAGCAATACACAGCCAAAACAGCGATACCATCCTTTTGATCAGCCACCGTATGAAAGGGGCAGCACGGATGATGGAGTACCAGGAAATGGCAGAGCAGTGTGAATTAATTGAAAAACAATCTATATGCAGTAAGGTTAATATGATATCCATTGAACCTATACATGCAATGCTCGATGACTTAAGGCGCCAAGTACGACAACTCTCATGAAAATATTACTCGTTGAAGATCACCCCTTCCAGCAGCTTGTCCTGCGCAACCAGCTTGAGAGAGCATGGGGTCATAATAGCCTCGTCGACGTCGCCTCTACCGGCAAAGAAGCGTTGGACAAAATTCAGGTCTCATTGCCCGATGTGCTTGTTTGCGATTTGAATATGCCTGAGATGGATGGGATCACCTTCCTCAGCCATTTAGCAAAATTACCTTTTGATGGCGTGATTATCATCTCAAGTGCTGCTAGCCCCGAGGTCATCCATTCCGTCAGCCAAATGTGCAAAAGCTACCAGCTGACCGTTGTCGGCAGCCTGGATAAACCCGCCCAACAAACCCAGATACACACTTTGCTGAACAAGGCACAGCAATATCTTTCCCGCCCGAAGCCTGTACGGACGAGCCAGCCCTGCCAGCAAGTTCGTGAGGCCGATATCCTATTAGCCTTCGAACACCAATGGTTGCAGCCTTATTACCAGCCCATCGTCGATATGGTGTCGGGCAATTGGTGCGGTAACGAAGCACTGATCCGCATGGCGCACCCTGAATTTGGCCTACTTGCTCCGGGGCAATTCCTTCCCCTCATCGAAAAAATGGGTAAAGAAGATGAGCTGGCCTTGCTGATTATCCGCCATCTTATCACCAACCTGCCAGCTTTTGACGGCCGATGGGTTGCCGTGAATATCACCCCTCATACCCTGATCAGCAAAGGGTTTGTCGATAGTGTCATTGAGCTGACACAAGATTTCCCGACGCTCAGCCAGACCTTGTCTTTTGAGATCACCGAATCGGATGCCATCGAGCATACCGGCCCTAGCCTAGAAGCAGCCGCTCGATTAGGTATGTACGGCTTCAAGCTTTCTATCGATGACTTCGGAACAGGGTATTCTTCACTGAAGCAACTCGATCAACTGCCTTTCGAATCACTTAAACTGGACATGGGGTTTGTTCAGGCACTGCCCGGTAGCAAGAGTGCCGGGGCTATTATTGAAGCCAGCCTGCTTCTGGCCAGCAGATTATCATTGGCGACCATTGCCGAAGGCATCGAGCATCACGACCAATGGCAGGCCCTGCACCAAATGGGATGCAACTATGCACAAGGCTACTTTATTGGCCGACCTATGCCATACGATCAATTACCTCGCTGGCACCACCGTTGGAAAGACAAACAACCAGCAGCGGTTCTCTAATACAACGAGTAGTATCCTTACTTTTTAGGTGCTTTTTCGCTATTTTGAACGTCTGTTTTGTAATAAAATAACAGGTAAAACACGCCCCCAAGCGGAGAAGCTAAGTAATGTCAGTAAAAGGTCGAATCCACTCTTTTGAGTCCTGTGGTACTGTCGACGGTCCCGGTATTCGTTTCATCGTCTTCATGCAAGGCTGCCTCATGCGCTGCCAATATTGCCACAACCGTGATACCTGGGATCTCCATGATGGTAAGGAAATCACTGTTGAAGAGCTGATCAATGAAGCGAAATCATACCGCTTCTTCATGAAGTCATCCGGTGGTGGTGTCACCGCGTCCGGTGGCGAGGCCATGTTACAGCCAGAGTTTGTTCGTGACTTCTTCCGCGCAGCACAAACAGAAGGTATCCATACTTGCCTAGATACCAACGGCTATATCCGCAAACACACAGACGTAGTTGATGAAGTGCTCGACGCATCTGACTTAGTGATGCTTGACCTTAAGCAAATGGATGACAGTATCCACCAAAACCTTGTTGGCGTACCCAACAAGCGTGTATTGGACTTTGCTCGCTACCTGCACCAACGCGGCCAAAAAACCTGGATCCGCTATGTTGTTGTGCCAGGGTATACTGATGATGAGCGCTCTGCTCACCTGCTGGGTGACTTCATCAAAGACATGGACAACATCGAAAAAGTCGAGCTTCTGCCTTATCACCAGCTCGGCGAGCACAAATGGGAAGCGATGGGTTTTGATTACCAACTGACAGGTGTTAAGCCACCATCAAAAGAAGTGATGGAAAAAGTGAAAGAGATCATCAGCAGCTACACAGAAGCCAAAGTAATTTACTAAAATTCATTTAGCTAACATAAAGGAGAGCACAGGCTCTCCTTTATTGTCTCTGGCCGATATAAATCATAAAAAATATAAATATCAGTAAATTGCAGTAATATGGCTTAGTGAGGATAAAGAGGGCTTCTGGTTATTCCAGCATCAAATGACCACTGTGATCGATGACTTACTGACCCATTAGTTAATTAGATATATGCTATCAATTAAACTGAGCTAGATGGCATATAAATAAAAGCGGTATGACTTACCCACTAAGCAATACCGCCAATACGACTCTTCCTAACTAGAAAGACTGAATCGCTGCCTCAAGAAGACTTGAGTTTATGGTTTTTCATCATTCTGTGGCCTTCGCGCTTGATGCACTCCAGCAGCGGGTGGTCACCCATCTCCTTGCGCCAGATAAATGATATCGCCCGATCCATTTTTAACTCAGGTACATTCAAAGCGGCGAGTTCACCCCGCTCAATATACGGTGCTACATCCAAATAAGGTAAGCAGGTTAGGTAATGGCCGTTGGAAACCATAGAACGGATCACCGGTACATGGGAGTATTCACGCCACACATCCAAATCCGGGATCAACGGTACCATTGCACTCTCAAAAATCGCACGTGTTCCAGCACCACCTTCACGCAGTACCCACTGTGCTTGCTCTAATTGCGCTAGGCTGACTCGAGAATTCTTAGCAAAAGGGTGATGAGCAGCACTAACAACGACAAGGTGATCGCGGCACCACTCTTCCTGATGGGTGCGGTTGTCATCACAACGGCCTTCAATAATGCCGATGTCGTATTTGTAGTTAAGCACACCCTCAATAATACCTTGGCTACTTTTTACTTCCAGCCCTGTTCTGACTTCCGGAAAGTCAGTATCAAGAATACTGATAAGCTCTGGAACCAAATGCTCGGCCGGTGTTTGGCTGGCACCAATCGTGATACTACCGCTGAAAAGGTGTTGATCGTAAAAGCCCGCTTCAATCTGCTCGGCATCTTGCAATAAACGCCGCGCCTTTGGTCGCAACCAATTGCCCCAATGGCTTAAGCGCATATCCTTTCCCTGACGTACGAAAAGATCTCGTCCAAGCAGTTTTTCTAATTGGCTAAGAGACATACTTGCAGCAGACTGGGTAACCCCCAACCTTTCAGCAGCTTGGCTAACACTGCCCAACTCAGCAACCGCATCAAACACTGATAACTGTTTCAACGAATAACGCACTTTTACTCCTAGATTTACAACGGGTAGGCCCAGCGCCGATAAAGTAACGTATATACCCAAATGACTTGTTTATATACCTAGCGCTTGGCTATTTTTGCCAATCAATAAATCTGATTGCTCGATAAACTTAGCCAATATTGTATCAAGTTTTAACTGCCGGGTAATGTATACCGTATGCACATCAGCGGATATATCCCAGTAAAGACTCGAAAAACTGTAAACAAATGCTCACCGGTAGAGTCTGTTTGATATTCCCCGAATGAAGCATAGCACTCAAACCAAGATAAACTTATTAAACAATCAATTACAATCAATATTATTGATAGGTATCAGCGTTAACCCTCATAGCAATCGCTTTAACTGTTTGATTAATAAACCCACAATCTCAATGCCCCCATCACCTCTATCATCTAAATTGATGACGTCTTGAAAAGATATATCCTGAAATATTTTCAAACAAAGTATCAGGAAAACTGAATGACAATCTAAACAAAATCAATTTTACTAATACGCCAGTGCTGAGTAACATTCCCGTCAACAGCTTAATGAGCCATTTTTCAATGACTCTGACGAGTTACCGCAACAGTGTTGATTTTGAATTTAGGAGATTGTTATGAGCGCTTTACTTACAGTGAGAGACATTGTAAATACGCAAGCCCCGACGTTGAGTCTTGAAACAAGTTTGCCTTCGGCTATCGATGTATTGTCCAAAAACCACATTAACGGTGCACCCGTTTGTGATGCAAATGGCAATCTAGTTGGTTTTCTATCTGCCCACGACATCATGATCGAAATGTGGTGCCAAGACTACCTACCTGATGAGGATGTAACCGTAGGCAATCTCATGAAAACCGATTTGGTTACCATGGATATCGAAGATCGTCTGACAGATGCTCTGGAGTTTTTAGCTCTGGACAAAGAACAACTATACCCAACGACCGCTATGGGCTACGCGACGCAAATGACAACCTTGTCGCTTGAAGAGCGAGCTAAATCAATCAAGGTTAACAAGCCACAAATTCTACCGGTTCTGGAAAGCGGTAAATATGTCGGTGTGGTATCCCGCCAGGAAGTGTTGAAAGCCCTTCGCGCCCTATTCAATGATGCGACGACACCAGCGCCAGTCGCTGAAAATGTTGCCCCACAGGTTGTTACCTAACCGGTAACGAATAAGTCATTCGCCCACGGCCAGCCTAACACGAATATTGGAACTTCATGTTTCTTAGACATGAGGCGCGCCTGTGAGCAGATCGTAAGAGTTTTTGGAGTTAAAATGGAACAAGTTTCCCATCTTTTTGCTTTTAACCATTTTATTATCGCGATAGCCGCTTTAACAATTATGGTATTGGTTGCCCGTACCCTCGTTGCAGGGACTAAGTATTCATCGTTGTTGGTTATCGTTGTGTTTGGCCTCGCGCTAGGATCACTATTGGTACACAGCGGCATGGCGACACCGGGCTTAGAACAGTTCCCTGTTGTTGCACTGATCGGCCAGACAACCGTAATTGCATTGATCGCCTCATTCTTCGTTGGAGGACAGGAAATTAGACGCCTGCTGTCTAAACAGGACTTTGATGAAGAGTGTGACTTCTTTGCCCCTTCCGCCCAGGAAGTGGTATTGGGAACAAGCAGTACGCAATTAACGTATATTATCCGTGCATTCCTATTGCTCATCGGTATCCAGACTGCTGATGCTCTGATTTCAGATCGTACCTCTGACTTCGCCATGGGTGAGTCTTTCCTACTCCTCTCTTACATCTGCCTGGCACTGGCGTTTATTCTCATTGACCGCAAAGCCGTGATTTCCAACAAAGCACAATACATCCGCAAGGGTCTATTTGAAGTTATTGCGATTATTGTTGTCTTGAACTTCTCGCTAATGCTATCCACTGCGATCTCGTCAATTATCGGCCTACCGCAGATCTTCTTTGCGATGATCCTGTCTTCGGGCTTGGGGGCGGCGCTACCAAAATGGAAGCATGGCCCAACCATGAATGCCCTGCTATTTGCAGGTATCCCACTGGTGCTATCAGGCAGCTTTCTGGTTGGCGGTTCTCACATGGTTGAAGCCTTCGGTATCCCGGGTCTTCAGAGTGTTATTGTGTACGGTTTCTCCGGTCAGATATTCTGGATGTTCGGTGGCCTTGCGCTGCTAATCTTCGTCGGTAAATCGAACCATTTACGTAACCTGGCACCCGGTTTGGCAGGGGGCCTGTCTCACTCAGGTCTAACCGGCGCATGTACTGCGGGCGACTTCGGCCGCACAGCCGCTTCTCGTGCTCCGATTATGATTAACATTCCATTTGCCGGTCACATCTTCGTATTCACGATTTTGGCAGCAAGTGCAGAGCGCGGAGCGCTAATGGTCGGCTGGACATTACCACTGATTTTGGCGGGCGCAGCGTTTGTTATCCTTGCACTGAAAAGCCTGCGTTCGGCTCAGGGCTGTGAAAAGACAGAAGTGAAAGGCCTAATGTTATTCTCACTAGGCTGGCAGATCATGGCCGTGTTCGGTAGCTTCACGCTGCTAAGCGTAGCCGGTATGTCGCTTGAGCATGCATCTATGTCTGCAGCTTCCGGTCTCTCTCACTTCGGTCTATTTGCTGCAGTACAAGAAGGGATGTTTGGTGCGACAGCGGCAAGCCTTATCACCTTTACCTTTGCAATGACCTTCCTGGTCCACCCATTTGTCTTCGCGATGTTCGGCAAAGCGGCTGAAAGCAATGGCAAAATGGCAGAGAAAGCAGTGACGGTACTGGCAAGTGCTGGTTTGATAGGCGTTATTTCCTCGACCTTGATGATTTAATAAGGTCGACAAGTCCCGCGAGATATTCTTAACGGACTTGATGAAATACGAGCTAAATGAAAGCAAGGGGCTGATTTAATCAGCCCCTTTTTATTGCAATAAAAAAGCCTGCCCATTACATATTGGACAGGCTTGGGTCGTCACCTAGCACGCTGACATTGTATTTAAATTTAGCTAACAAGGTTTAGGGTTTAGCTTACCGGTTGGTTAGCATAAGCAGCTTGTTTAGCGGCCTCCAGCGAAGACCCGCCCTCATCCCGGCCAAACAGCAACTGCAGCTGCTCTTCAGTATCCGAGGTTAGCACCAAGATTTCGATACGTCGGTTCAAATGGCTATAGGGTGCGTCTTCATCGAGCAGCATCGTATCGGACATTGCCGTTACCTGAGCAACGCGCTCGCTTGGCATACCGCCATACTCCAGCACTTCCCTCGCTTTTTGTGCACGCTCACCAGACAAAGCCCAGTTGTTGCCCATCGAACCACGGCTAAAGCCACTGGCATCCGCATGGCCGGAAATCATGATCGGGTTTTCAATGGTGGCAAACGTTGGTGCAATGGCTAACAGCAAATCTTCAAAAAACGGTGTCAGCTCTGCCCCTCCCAGTTTGAACATCGGCTTTTCATTGTCATCGTTCACCAGTACCCGAAGCCCTTGCGGTACCACTTCCACCGACAACTGGTTGCTGGCAGACAGAAATTCACTGACATCTTTCAAGTACTCGCCCAGTACAACCATCTGCTCGTGACTTTCATAGCGCCCAGGCACAAGTGAAGACCCTTCCTCCCCCAGCCCACCAAAGTTGTTGCCATCACCATCCACCACATTGATGGTCAGCGAGTTGCCCAAATTTTGCGGGTTACTCGGCTGCTGGCTCTGTAAGCCTGGCAGTGCTTTACCACCGAGATCAACCGCAAACGGGCTGTTGTCCATGAACATATCATCATGCGGCAACAACTGTTGTTGGCCACTCAAGCGGCCAACAATACGTTGCTTTTCATCATCGGTAGTCACCTGCAATACCCACATCACCATAAAAAAAGCCATCATCGCCAAAGTGAAGTCGGCAAAGGCAACTTTCCATGCTCCGCCATGGCGAGCCGCTTTAGCGCGGCTGCGGCGTTTTTTTATGATGACCGTCTCTGCGGTATTGCCCCTTATCATTGGAACACCTGTTGTGTTACCCAGCCTTCCATCTCGGCAAAAGTCGGTTTCACATCCAGTAGCATCAACTTACGGCCTGAGTCCGCCGCAACCAAGGCCGGTTTACCCGCGGTATAACTCACCATCATGGCTTTAACACACTCAAAGGCAGACAGCTCGCGCTTGACCTGATTGGCCATGGCAGTACTGAGTGGATCAAACACGCAGTAACAGAAGAAAATACCCAGAAAGGTCCCCACCAAGGCATGGGCCACACTGATCCCGATTTGCGCCATATCGCCATCGATATTGGTCATGGTGATCACAATCCCCATGACCGCAGCCAAAATACCAAAGCCCGGCATCGCCTCAGCAATACGGTGCATGGAGTGGGAAGGTTCCATCAAATCTTCTTCGATAGCCTCCAGTTCTTGTTCCAGCATGCTTTCTAACTCATGGGCGGTGATTTTACCCATCGCCATCAAGCGGAAGTTATCAGTAATAAAGGTCACCAGTTTAGGGTATTCCAGCACTTCAGGGTAACTCAGGAACAAGCTGCTCTGGTGCGGCTCTTCGATATGTTCATCAAGCACCCGCATCCCGTTTTGTCGCACCTGCTCAAGCAGGTGGTACATCAGTGAAAGCAGTTCACGGTAGAGCTTGCGCTCATCGCGCTTGGCCACCACCCCACGGGCCTGATGCCACATATCAACAATCACATGGTGCGGGTTACCGATAGCCAGTGCACCAGCACCGGCACCTAAAATGATCATCAGTTCAGCCGGCTGCCACATGGTGCCGAGATAGCCCCCCGCGAGCACAAAACCACCAAACACACAAATAATAATGATTAAGACACCGATTATTTTTTGCATTACTTTTCTCCTACATCAAGCTCTTAATCATGGCGTTCATTTGTTTGATTGCCTGCTTATGAAGCTGGCAGATCCGGGCCTCACTGAGGCCTACCACAATGGCTATTTCCTTCAAGCTAAGCTCTTTTTGGTAATAGAAATCCAAAATAAGCTGTTCACGCTTGGGCAACTGAGACAACACATGCTTGAGCAAATCATCATTGATCAACTGCTGGAGGTTGTTATCAGCCTCTCCAAAATCAACACTTGAACTGTCTGACTCAAATAGTTGCTCCAGGCTATACAGCTCCTCCGCCTGGGCGGCATAAAGCAGGCGGTTACATTCTTCCAAGCTGATGTTCATTGCTTTCGCCAATTCATGCTCACTCGGCTGGCGCTTCAACTGCTTGGTCAACAACTTGGATACTTTATTGAGCTCATGGACTTGCTGACGCAATTGACGCGGACGCCAATCTCGACGACGCAATTCATCCAAGATCGCCCCGCGGACGCGGCGGGCAGCAAAGAAGCGAAAATTTTCATCCATCTCACCATAACGGCGAGTTGCTTCAAGCAAGCCAAGCAAACCAATTTGCTCCATATCATCGAGCCCCATACAGCCCGATGCGTGGTGATGGAGTTGTTGAACAATACGCTTCACCAACTTCAAATGCTGGCGCAAAATCTGCTCTTCATTATTGAGTGAAGGTTTCGTTTGCCACTGGGCATACTCATCCTCAAACGGTAATTGCTGTGCTTCTACCATGATTTCCTTCCTTTATTGCAGCACGAGCTTGGTAAACAACACTTCTTCGATCTGGTGGGCATATCCATTCAATGCCATTGCCAGCCGAAGTTGTCCCAGTACCTCTGTTTGCAACCGGTCGATTTCGTTCATCTGGCGCAGCTCTTCAAAGGTGCTTTGGCTAAACATTTTCAGCAAAACATTGCGGGCAAGTGGCTTGAACTCAATCAGCTGGTCATGGGCTTTCGAAGAATTGGTTTTTAGTGCCAGCTCAAGCATCAGATAGTGTGTTCTCTCTTCACCATCAATGGTGATGACAAACTTATCAAGGTTCATGAAATGGGCACGGTTACTTGCCTCTGCTCGAGTAAAAACACTGAACTCTGCCGACTTGTCGTTGACGATAAATGCGTAGGTTGCAATCGATGAGAGGGCAATAAGCACCGAGGCAGCAAGTGCCGCCAGAATCACTTTGGTGCTCATTACGTTTGTTCTAGCCATTATTATTTTCCTTACACCATACGTGTGAGACGGTATTGATCCGTCTTTGATAAGAATTCGGTGGATTCATACCCGCCTGATTCTTCAACTGCTGGCTGGGTCGCCAGCAGCATGTCTTCCGAGTGTTCAAACGGTTGCCGGTGCGATTGGTCGCTTACATCTACATCAACCATCGCGCCTGCTAGCTGCTTACCTTCAAGCTCAGCCCGCAACCGCTCAGCCCCCTGCTGTGCTGCTTCGCGCAAGGCGGGATCTGCTGCAGAGATATGAACCTGTACCTTGTTGTTTTCCATCTTGACCGATAACTCCAAGCTACCCAGGTGAGGCGGGTCGAGCCTGATACGGGCATGCTGGACATCTTGGTTAAGGTGCATCTGCACCCGCTCTTTGAGTACCGAGACCAGCTGTTGCCCCCACTGCTGCTGGTTTTCCGCCATGCGGACCGGTGCCCATTCAGCACGAGAAACAGAGGCTTGATTGGATTGCGCATCAGCAGCAAGTGCTGCTGTATTCGGTGAGTCTTGCAACGATAAGGAAGTAAAGCTGCTTGCTTGCGCGAGTTGTTGAAGTAAAACAGGGTTGGTCGTTTCCTGCCTGACTGGTGTCATCGCGTTGGAAATCACTCGCTCAATCGCCTGCTCAAACGACAAAGACTCTCCCTGAGCCGTTCCGTTTGCAGCCAAATAATGTGGGATCCCCGGTTGCGCCGGCCCCAACTGCACCGACGCACTTTGCAAGCCATCAGCACTGCGCATCATGGCTAGCAGTTGTTCACGAACATCGCCGCTTAGCTCATTGGTAATATTGATCAAGCGAAACTGCCCGTCGGGTGGCAGCTGTTCCATAAGTGGGTGGGCGCTGCTGAATACCCAGTCTTCACCTTCCGCCAACCCTTTGAGCTGGTCGTAGAGATCGAACCAATATGGGTTAGTTTCTTCTGTCATCGCGGTTTCGACGGGTTGTTCAGCCCCCAAGCCAAGCACAGCAGCGAAGCTGTCAAACCAAGAGCCGCCTTCTCCCGTTTGTACCGATGAAAGGCGCGAGGCTGGGGCTTGAGTACTTCCTGGCGGCGTAGACATTGCAATATGGCTCATCGGATAAAGCCTCCAGCCATCTCGACCTGCTGGTATTCCGACACCCCTTCACGCTGGTTTTGAAACTTCGCCAACATTTGGCCAAGGTGTTCTTTTTCCATTTCGCAGGCTGTCATGGCCGCTAGATGCACTTTTTTTAGCTGGAGGATGTCACGGCGCAGTGACTCGGCAACCGCTGGCTGATCTTTAAGATCCGCCAGCATAGTGAATATTTCCTTATCAATCTTGCGCACTGCCTGCCACTCTTTACGCTTGTAGCTCTGGTTAAGCTGCACGGTGAGTTGCCTGACTTGGCTCGTATTAACCTTCATGCGTGGCTCCGAAGTTATGCCACCCCTCTTGGATATTGCCCATCACGGAACGGACTTCCGCCAACTTATCGGCATCGTTATGGACGCTGGCTTCAAACAGACGCATGCTGCAAAAGTCATACAACTGGTTCATTTTCAGGGCCAACTCACCGCCCTGACGCATATCCAATGCACTGTTCAGCCCGCCGATGATATCGATACATTTACCGATAGATTCACCTTTTTCTTTCAATCGGTTGGCTTCCATATGGCCTTCGGCACGGGCTAAGTTATCCATAAAACCGTCAACCAACATTAATACCAACTGATATGGGCTAGCTGCCGCTGCTTGCGCTTCGACATCAACTTGCTGGTATGCCTCGAAGCCAGAATCATCCATTAACATTACTTGTTCCTCTAAAACATAAACATGGAACCGGTCGATTCCATCTGCATCATGGTTTGCTGCATTGCGGTGTATTGGCGCAAGTAGCGGTTGTAGGTTTTTTCCATGCGGTAATCGAGTTGCTCTTTTTTGTCGTCAACGCGATCAATATTGCCTTGCAGGGTATCCTGACGGCTTTTCAGCAGGTTGTTACCCGAGTTAGCCGAGCCGGTATAAGGTTCGATCGCCGTTTCCAGCGAGGTCATCACGCCGTTGTCGCCAAAGAAAATGGCATCGATTTTTTCAGGGGTCTCAGTAAGCGCTTGTTCAAATCGCTCACTGTCGATTTTCAAGGTGCCATCACGGTTGGCTTCAATACCTATGCTATATAGGCTGCCCTCATCGAACTGACCGCGGGTCAGGTTATTAAGCATGTTTTTGAGACCACGGGCGGTTGAATCACTGGCAAGGGCACCTGCTTTGGTGATTTTGACACTATCCTCATCATCGTCATCACCCTCATCATTTTCGATTTGGTAATCGGTCATGGTGTGCTTGAGGATGGTATTCATCAGCTTGTTGTAAGCATCAACAAACTCTTCAACCGCTTCTGTTGACGCTTCGGTATCGCCCCCCACAACCAGTGTCAGTGGCTTATCGCCCGACTCATGGGCTTTGGTCAGTTCAAGGGTCACTCCGGAAATAGCATCATCGATGGTGTTATCGCTGCTACGAATTTCCAACCCATCCTCACTGCCCATCATTACGATGGCATCTTGGGCTTTGCTCAATACCTGTGGTGGCTGGAAGTAGTCACCCATGCCTTGATCAAACGAGACATTAAAGGCATTTGCTTCTCCCGTTTCAGTACTGCTGAGGATCAGGCTAACATCACCATTGGAACTCACTATCGAGGCCGATACGCCTTCATCGAACTCATTAATGTAGTCAGCCAAATCATGAAGATCCTTATCGCCATCAGGGTTGAAGGTCGAAAAGTCGATTTCAATGGTCTCGCCATCAGGGACTTCAATGGTGATCACACCGTCCGTTGGCAGCTCATCCCCTTTTAAAGTGAAGGCTTCTTGCTGGGCCGTTGCCAGTTGTTTGACAAATAAGTCATAGCTACCATGGCGGGCAAAATTACTTGCTGAAGCATTGATATACCCTTCATCACTCGTGGTAGCGTTATTTTTGACAAAACTGTTATTCGCCGTATTCATTTTTTCCAGCGCTGATGAAAAGCTGCTGAAAGCAGAATCGATATCTTTCCACGCATCTAACTGCGTTTGATACATTGACTGTTGGCTAGCATATTGGATATCAAACGGTTGACGCTGGATCATCACCATCTGCATTGCTAAAGAAGCAGGGTCCATCATTGACATTAAATTTCTCCTCAACTTAGCTCGAATTAGCGCATTGCACTTTATAGTGAACAACCTAAGCAAAAGTTGTTCCAACTTTAAAATAAGTAAAATATCGCTAACTAACGCCAAATCTGATTATTTTTACGGCTATAACGCCAAACGAGTAAATACGTTATTCAGCCGTTACATAACAAGCGGAAGTTTTATTTCCGCTAGCGGAAATAAAACTATTCCGCTTAGTAACGCTGACCTTGTTATGGATATTAAGCGACATAACCAGAGTGGTTCTTAATGATTTATTGGGTATTTAGAGGAGATAAAAGAGAGAAAAAAATAACCATGACACGACAAAACGGCGGTGACTTTATTTTGTGCCAAGTCGACAACATTAAACACCTGCATGCCATTACTATTAGCATTAATTGGCGGCACAATCGCCGATCCATAACGGCCTCTAAACCTATCACCCCGACACACTAGACACATTTAATAACATATTTGTCAGTTATACTTTTGACCGTTTTATCGTCGCCTCAGCCGCTTCTAACCGCGTTTTTTTTCGCTAACGCCCCAACTAGAGCGACTATGTCGATCCCACCCTTAAGTGCACCAAGGTGCACACCCACCATTTCTACTTATGTCGCAATATACGAAATTGTAATCATATATTTCATATAAGAAATTATGAATCAGCTTTATATTGCTATCAATTTTTCTTATCATTGCGTCGCCTGTAACTTGGGCATATGGCTTGATAGGGAAGTTCAAGCTTCAAACGGCGACTGCCGAAGGAAGGGATAGGTAACACTTGGGGTAAGCATGAGTAACGTAGATTCGAGCAATAATCAGCTGTTTTCGCCGAAAGAAATGATGGCGGAAGCGGAAAAGTTCGCGCTAAGCAAGGCCAAGAAAACCAGCAGTATGACGCTGGGTCTGGCTATTATGGCGGGGGCTTTTATCGGCCTCGCTTTCGTATTTTACATCACAGTTACCACTGGAAGCGCGACGACCGGATGGGGTCTCAGCCGCTTGGTCGGTGGTATGGTTTTCAGCATGGGTCTGATATTGATCGTGCTGTGTGGTGGTGAACTGTTTACCAGCTCGGTACTGTCCAGTATTTCTTGGGCTAACCGCCAGATCAGCCTTAAAAAGATGCTCTCGCTGTGGGCCAAGGTGTACATCGGTAACTTTATCGGTGCCATGTTTATGCTGCTGCTAATCAGTGCTGCCGGCATGTTTATGCTCAACAACGGTCAATGGGGCCTCAATGCCCTCAACATCGCCCAGCATAAACTCCATCACACCCCAATACAGGCCTTCTCTTTAGGCGTGCTGTGTAACCTGCTTGTTTGCTTGGCTATTTGGATGACCTTCAGCTCTGCCAACGCCCTAACCAAAGCCATGCTAATGGTGCTGCCGGTATCCATGTTCGTCTCCAGTGGTTTCGAGCACTCAGTCGCCAATATGTTTATGGTGCCGCTGGGTATCACTATCCAGAATTTCGCCCCTGAGCAATTTTGGCAAATGGTCTCTGCCAACCCGGCACAATACAGTGATCTGAATATCCCGACCTTTCTAATGGCTAACTTACTGCCGGTTACGTTAGGCAATATTGTCGGTGGCGCAGTATTAGTCGGCCTCGCCAACTGGTGTATCTTCCGCCGCCCCGAATTAAAGGCAGCGAACATCCGTTCTATCACCCAGAGCGTGGAAATCGAATCAGCCAAGGAGTCAGATATGCTGTCACACCTTACTGTCAAAGACGTTACCAATACACAGCCGATCACACTGTCAGCCGAAACACAGATCCCGAAAGCGATTGATATGCTGCTAGAAGAAAACATCTCTGGCGCGCCGGTTTGCGATGTCCATGGCCATCTGGTCGGCTTCCTTTCGATGTACGATGTGATGAAAGAACTGTGGTATCAAGATTACCAGCCAGCCGCGGGGACAAAAGTGGTCGACGTGATGAAGCGTGATGTCGTTGCCGTGGACGCAACTGATCGCCTGGCCGATATCGTCGAATACATGTGCATTGATAAAGAGCAGCTGTACCCGACTTCAGCAATGGGGATCGCCACCAGCACTAGCGCCCTTCCCTTGGAAGAACGCGTTAAAGCGTTGAAAGTGAGTAAACCACGTATTCTGGCTGTGCTAGATAATGGCCAGTTCATTGGCACCGTCACCCGCGAGAGTGTGATGGCCGAGCTGCGCAATGTCTACCAGAATGGTACGATTCAAGAAGTCTCACGGCTGGAAGCAGTATAATAAAAAAGTCGTGTTGTCAGTAAGATACAAATAAAAAACCGCAGCCAAGGCTGCGGTTTTGTTTTATGTGGAGTGGTTTGATTACGCTTTATATACTCTGTATAGAAGCTTGGACGAATTAGCCGCTTGGCTAATTAACCAACCAAGCTCATTACCATACCAGACATGCCGTTCGCTTGAGACAGCATAGACATGCTCATCTGCGTTAGCATCTGGTTCTTCATCATGTTTGAAGATTCAACCGCGTAGTCAGTATCCATGATACGACCTTTCGCCATTTCCGTGTTCTCTTGCATGTTGCCAAGGTTAACAATAGTGTGGTCAAGACGGTTGATGTTCGCACCTAGCTCAGAGCGGATGGCGCCGATGCCTGTACGCGCTTCAACATCAACAGCACCTTGGTCATCAAGCTCTTCAACACGGCCGTTAAGAAGTGCATCAACCATGTCCATTGCTTGAGCAGCGCCTGAAGGTTCTTGTACTTCAGCTAGAGCGACATCGAAAGCCGCTTCGTTTGCAGTTTCAAAAGCAGCACCGCCAGCAGCAATAAGCGCAGCCCATTCAGTAGCTGCTTCAGCAGGGTCAGTTGGCTCCCAACCACCAGCTAGGGCTTGATCAACACTTGCTTCCCAACCAGCAGCACTTGCATCAGCGTAATTTGTGTGGCCATCTAGGTCACCTACAGGTCCAGCGCCTAGATCAAGTCCTTTAAGATCACCAATCGTATCGCGCACATCAGAAAGAGACTGAGCAATGTTGATAGTCAGTGTTTCGTCAGTAGTTGCACCGATTTGGAATGTGATGTCTTGGTCGAACAGGCCACCAGCACCAAACAGGTTGTTGCCTGAACCGTATTGAGTGTTGTCGATAACGCTTTCTAGCTCGTTAACCAACTGGTTCCACTCTGATTGCATTGCATCATGCTCGTTTTCAGAGTTGGTGCCGTTCGCTGCTTGCGTTGCTAGGTCTTTCATGCGGTGACCGATGTTGGTCATCTCGTCGAATGCACCTTCTGCCGTTTGCAGCATAGAGATAGCATCTTGTGAGTTACGCTGAGCAACACCTAAACCGTTCACTTGAGATTGTAGGCGAGTGGCAATCTGTAGGCCCGCAGCATCGTCAGACGCTGAGTTAATACGGAAGCCAGTAGAGATGCGCTGCATCGCCTGATCCATTGCACCTGATGTTTTGTTAAGGTTGTTCTGAGTAATTAGAGACGTGTAGTTCGTGTGCATCGATAGCATGTTATTGCCCTCTGTTTAATATTCGGCTTAGTGTCTACACCTCTATAAAACGACACCTTACCTCTCCCCTTAAACCGTCTTTTGCCAATTTTTTATTATTTCCTCGACATCGACAAAAATAATTTTTTCTTAAATTAAAAATAGCAATAGGCAATAGGCAATAGGCAATAGGCAATAGGCAATAGGCAATAGGCAATAGGCAATAGGCAATAGGCAATAGGCAATAGGCAAATTATTATTCCCTGCGTCATTACTACTAATTTATTTAAAAATGCTTCTATAAAGACGTGAATGCGATATAACGCAATTAAAGACAGGCCAAAAAGATTAATACGGCGGTAGGCGACATTAAAAAAGCCAGTAACAGAGAGAGAATACGATAACCATGATAATAAAGCCGGTGCGCAACCACACCTTGAGGGAAATAGCGGATTGAGTGGTTGCGCCCTCTTTGGCCGTATTGCCATAGGGGGTCCACAGTAACTGCAATGGTTCGTGGTGTAAAAAACCTTTGGCGACCAGGCGCCAACCTTGATCGATGGTTGGCAGCAGCGCCAGAGATAAGGCAGCAGGCAACGTCGAGCTCAGCAGTTGCGCTTCTCCTTGGTTAACTTGCCAGCGGATAGTATGAGGCTGCCCTTCAACCTGCAGGCGCAGTTGCAGCTCCCCTTCCCCGCCGGCAAGGCGGAAGCTCGGCGATTGCAATGCTTGCACGCTATAGGCTTGAGTTTGTCCCAGAGAGAGACCTGATGAATTTGCCAGCATACGGACAACTTGCCACTGGGCTTGTGGCATCGTTTGAGGAGTCGAGGTATTGGTTTGGCTAGAGGGCTGTTGATTAGCGCCTTGCTTGGTTTCTTGCGCCAGTGGCGGGGTAAATTGCTCTGCTTTTAGTTGCTGGGGCTCAATTCGCAGTAATTTGTTTATCGCCGCAGAAATAGGTGACAACATGGTGCTCCCTCGATATCAGCTTGCCACTAGCTGTTATGGGTACCTAGTGGCAAATTCCTTTTCTTACCATCGCTTACTTATTCGCGAAGTAAAGATACCACGGTTTGGCGATGGGCATTGGCTTGTACCTTCAGGTTTTGGAACGCCGAGGTAAAGTTATCACCGGTTGGCAGGATTTGCGACAAATCGGCATCAGCATTATCCAATACCTGATCGCTCAAATAGCGGTTACGCTGGTTAATGGTATCTATCCGCTGCATTACATCCTGGTTATGCATTCGGAGTTCTTGAATGCTGGATTTGATTTGCTTCATCATCTGCTGGGTTTGTACCAACGTCTGACGCAAGTGCTCTTTATCAGTCTGCCATTTCTGCGGCTCGAACCTAGCTTCAATCGTCTCTAATTTGACCCGATTTGGCTGACCTGCCGGAAAACGATCGCCCTGGCCGACTACCCGCATTTTCTGCGATAAATGCTGCCAGTCTGCTTCATTGGTCGAGAAAACCAATTGGCGCTGCTTGTTGAGCGATACCCCGATGCCGTGCTCATTGAGCGCCTGGCGAAACTGCATCGCTTGCTGCTCTGGTGTGGCATTAGCACCCAATTTGACCGGTACGGCATTGGCGCCCCCTTTAGCAAGACTAAATATCAAGGTCTCATCACGCGGACTGCCGCGCTTGGTATCCAGCCCCTTGATTTGGAAAGCAGTACGCGGCTCACCGTGAAAAACCGGTTTAAGCTGACGGCTAATTACCGGCTGATCTTTATACGTCGCCTGCTCCAGCCGCTGCTCCATCCGAGACGCGAGTTGCTCAATATCCGCGGTGATCTTTGGCGATGCACTACCAGCACGCATGGCAAACTCTACCCGTTTGCTCAGCTGGGCAAGATTTTTTCCAATGTCATTGAGACTCGATTCCGCCACCCGGGAAGCCGCGACCTTGTGCTGGGCGCGCTGGATCAAACTGTGCTGACGGGTATGTTCAGGGGTCAGGGTTTGCGACAGGCGCAATGGATCCGGCTGCTTGTTATCAGGTACCGCGACCGTTTTGTTGGCTGGCCTTGCAATTATCTGCTGCTGGCGACTGGCACCGGCCGCTGCCGAGCGAAGATCATTTACCTGAGAAACCATGTGTTTTCCATCAATCCAAAAATGCCCTGCAGTGGTAAACGGCAGGGCCAATATTACATAATACTAAACAAAGACAAGCTGGCTGTTTTGGCATAGGTTGACTGGGTTGCTTGCAGTGCCAACAGGTAATTGTTGTATTGCACCATGGCATCCGCATAATCGAGATCTTCCAGCTGGCCAATCAAATCATTATTGAATAACTCAACCTCACTGTGGCCGTCCTGCATGGTCGTCAAGGCATTCTGGCGGCTACCCAAGCTAGTGACCGTGCCCGATACCGACAACATCGTCTCATCCAGAACATCCAGACTACGACCGATCAAATCGCTATCTTCCAGCACATAGTCCGGGTCACGCAACGCATCAACCAGCTCATCCAGCTGGTTGAAGATATCCATGCCACCCGAGAAGAACATATCTTGGGCATTGACGTTGAGCTGAATCGTCACGCCATCGCCAACCACCACTTCACGCACACCGGTATCACCTTGGTAAATCCAGTTGCCTTCCTCGTCCTTCACCAGCGGCTGAGTGTTAACTTCGTTACCCGAAAAGATGTACTTACCGTTTTCATCTTTAGCATTAACCAAGCTCACCAAGCTGTCTTGCAAGTGCTCTAGTTCGTTCGCCATCGCGGCTAGCTCATCGGGGCCATTGGCACCGTTACCGGCCCATAGCATCAAATCTCGTATTTGATGCAGTACATCCACCCCGCTACTTAGGTAGGTTTCCTGCTTTTTGAGTGCCACATCCGCTTGTTCAATGTTACCCATGTATTGTTCGATGGCTGCCTGTTCACGCTTTAGGTTCATCACCCGCGTCGAGGCCATCGGATCATCAGAGGGCACCAACAAGCGCTTGCCGGTAGCCATCTGCTGCATGATTTTATTGATGCCCAAGGAGTTTTGGCTCAGGCTACCAGACATCATCTGGCTATATTGGTTGGTACTTACACGCATGACGGTTTCCTTAGAATAGCTGCATGATTGACGCAAACACTTGGTTCGATGCGTTAATCACCTGCATGTTGGCCTGATAGGCTTGCTGATACATCATCAGGCTCACCGCTTCTTCATCGAGGTTAACCCCGCTGGTCGCCGATTTTTCAATCGTTGCCTGCAGGTAGATATTACTGGCAGCATCGTGGTCCGACTGCGCCTGACGGCTTTTCACTGCGATATCACCCAGCAAGGAATTGAACGCACTGCCCAGTGTTTGCGATCCCAGATCACCAATTTCAAACTCTTGGTCTTTAATTTCAATAAGTTTAAGCAGGTTGTCGGTATTACCTGGGGTGCCATCACCAGACAGCGCCAAGTCTTCCGGTTTGAAGTCTGGGTTAATCGAAAGTGTTGACGCTGGGTTTTCCGGGTCAAAGACAAACAACGGTTTGCCCGGATCGCCGTTTAAATCAAAACCTTCGGCCAATTGATCGTTAAAGGCTTGGGCGAACTCAAAGGCAATATCATTGATCGCCTCTTGGGTTGGGATCAGTACATCCTTTTCATATTCCGCCAGCGCCCCCAGCTTGCCACCGATATCATCATCCAGCGGGAAGCTTTGACCATTGAGTGACAGCGACAATACCTCGCTGCGCGGATTGTTCGGATCCGATTCCAAGCTGAACTGAGCCACTTGATTGCCCATCACCAACGGCTGGCCATTGGGCAGGGCAATATCAAGAGTGCCGTCACCGGCATCGGTAATCCGGACATCAACAATTTCCGACAACTCGGCAATCAACACATCTCGCTCATCCTGAAGGGCGGAGGTATTCGCGCCAGAGGCTTCGCCTTTGCGGATTTCATCATTGAGTTTGCTGATGTTGGACAGCATGCTGTTGGCACTGGCGACCGCACTGCTTCGCTGCTGGGATAGATCACTGTACTGGCCATCCAGCGAGCTGCTCAACTGGTTGAAGCGATTACCCAAGGCTTCCGCTTCACTGATGATCAGCGAGCGGTGGGCCGAGCCATAAGGTGACACACTGGCACCATTGAGCGCCGAGAAAAAGCTGTCAAAACCTTGGCTGAGATCCATTGAATCGCCTGATAGCAAGGTCTCCAAACGCTTGAGCTGCTGGGCAGAGGTCGAGGCCGCCCCCAGCATCGATCCGGCACGGAAAACCTGGTTGGTCTGGTACTGGTCAGTGACCCGGCGGATCGCACTGACCGACACCCCGTTACCCGAATCTTTCATACTCATGCTGGTTGAGCCAATCGCCGATAGATGCATCTGCTGGCGGCTATAGCCTGGGGTATTGATGTTAGCCACGTTTTGGGCGGTAACATTCATGCCCACTTGGCTTGCCTGAAGTCCAGACAAGCCGATATTCATCAAACTCATACGTTAGAGCCCTCACGGTTAAAATGCAGCAAAGACTGGCTAAATGCGCTGCCCGCTATCGGACCTTGCTCTGCCTTACTTGAAGTTAAAGCGACCTCATTTTCTGCTTCCTTAAACGCCGACTCACCACCAAGCTGGCGGACAATCACTTCCGCCAGGCCAAGCTGGCTTTTTGACATTTCTATCGCCACTTGGCCATCGAAAAACGCCTGGTAAGTCTTATGTTCACGGCTTCCGAACAAGGCATTGTCATCATCGCTATTGAGTGCCTCGCTGGCTTGACGCATTTGCTTGAGTACCATCTGCAAGAACAGCGATTCAAACTGCTCGGCCACCGTTTGGATGGCCTGCTGCGCGTCATCACTGCCTTTCAGATCCGCCAACTGGCGGCTGTCGAATGTGGTCACCGTTCCCATCGTGGAATTTGCCGCAATGCGGCTGGTCGCCATTGGCTGAAGTGCCATGGTGTTGACCGGTAAAACAGTTACTGTCATTCGTTGTCCTTAAATCACAACCAATTCTGCATCCAAGGCACCTGAAGCATGCAGAGCCTGAAGAATGGCAATCAAGTCATCGGGCGAGGCTCCTAGGCTGTTAACGGCGGAAACAATGGTTTCCAACTCAACGCCTTCCGGCCAGATGAACATTGGGTTGCGTTCGTAATTGATATCGATCTCACTATCCGGAGTAACGACAGTATTCCCTCCGCCAAACGCATTGGGCTGGCTGACGTTGAACGATTCGGCAATGGTCACCGTCAGGTTGCCGTGACTGACGGCAGCCCGACCAATACGCACGCCATTGCCAACGACAACCGTACCGGTGCGGCTGTTAAACACCACTCTTGCCCGCTGGCGACCGATATCGACGGTCATATCTTCCAACATCGACATGAAAATCACCCGTTGCTCAAAGTCCTGCGGCGCATAAACCTCGACCCGGGCGTTACTCAATGCCATTGCTGTATCCGGGCCAAATACCTCGTCAATTTGACGGGAGATATTGCGCGCGGTAGTGAAGTTCGGTCGTAGTAGGTTCAAGGTGACTTTCGACTGAGAGCTAAAGTCTGACGGGATCTCATCTTCGACAATCGCGCCACCGGGAATACGGCCGGTGGTCGGCACGTTAACCGTAATACTCGAGCCAGAACGGCCTTCGGCTTTCACGCCAGCGACCACCAAGCTGCCTTGGGCAACCGCATAGATTTGGCCATCAATCGCCCGCAGTGGGGTCATGACCAAGCTGCCGCCGCGTAGGCTCTTGGCATCACCGATAGACGATACCGTTACATCGATGGTTTGGCCCGGCCCGGCCAATGGCGGAATAGACGCGTGGACACTGACCGCCGCGACATTACGCAGTTTGGGGTCAATTTTTTCCGGTAGCTGCAGGCCAAACTGACGCAACATGTTGGTCACCGACTGGCTGGTGAACTTCACCTGGTTACGATCACCGGTACCATCAAGGCCGACAACAAGGCCATAACCGATCAATTGGTTTTCCCGCAGCCCCTGAATATCGACCAAGTCAATCAAGTGACGCTCATTGGCTTCGGCACTGGCTGCTTCGACAAATAGGAAAGGCACGACCAGCACCGTCAATAAGATGATAAGTTGCTTAAACATAATGCCTCGTTAGAGTGGGAACAGCGGATTAACAAACAGCTTAGTTAACCAACCTGCGTCGTTGGCATCGGCCAGTACACCGCTTTGAGAATAGGTGATCCGTGCATCACCGACGCGCTGGGAAGAGATCTGGTTACCGTTATCGATATCGTCTCCCCGCACCAAGCCATCAAGACGAATAAATTCATCACCTTGGTTAAGGCGGATCCACTTTTCCCCTTTAATCCGCAACACACCGTTAGGCAGCACTTCATGTACCATGACAGTAATGGAGCCACTCAGGGAATTCCGTTGCGAGCTGGCTGAACTGCCGCGAAAATCCCGGTTACCCGAAATATCGCCACTGGCGCTGCCGCTGCTGGATCCAGTCGCAAAACTGCCCATCAAGCCACCACTGGCGTTTTTACCAAAGTTGGTATTAGCCTGCTTGCTCGAGCGGGTATCTTCATCCAGTGATACCGTCAGCATGTCACCAACGCGGTAGGCACGGCGATCCTGAAACAGAGTCCACATATAGCCGTCACGATAAACCGACCCACTGCGGGCATCCGGCAATGAGTAATCAAGCATCGGCGGCGCATAATCCAAGTCATCCGGTGCCGGTCGCTCGTCCATCAACGAGGGAGTGGATGAACAACCGGCCAGAAGCATGGCGGCCAGCCATGCTCCCAAACGCCTCACGGTTTTAACCTTCGTCAGTCTTGGCATGGCTTACAGTACCTGAGAAATGTACTGCAACATCTCATCCGACGAAGACAGTGCCTTTGCATTCATCTCGTAGCCGCGCTGGGTGGTGATCATATCGACCATCTCCTCGACCACCTGCACATTCGAGCCTTCCAGTACCCCTTGCTTAAGCTGACCAAATGCCCCTTCACCGGCGATACCGTCAATCACATCACCGCTCGATGCTGTGGCACGGAATAGGTTACCGCCAAGCGCTTCAAGGCCGGCCGGATTGATAAAGTTTGCCAAGGTGATCTGGCCGATTTCCTGTGGCATATCGTCATTGGCAATCTTGGCCGTTACGATACCGTCGCTACCGATAGTGATAGTTTCTGCATCTTCCGGTACTTGGATTTGCTGTGCCAGCGGCAAGCCTTGAGTATTCACGAGCAAGCCATCAGAGTTCATATGGAACTGGCCGTTACGGGTAAACGCCTGCTCACCATCTGGGGTTTCCAACTCAAAGAAGCCTTGACCATCAATGGCCACATCCAAGCTCTGATTCGTGGTTTGGTACATTCCCTCGGTAAAGACCTTCTGGGTACCCACAACGCGGACACCCGAACCTAGCTGGATACCGGTTGGTAATTCATTGACTTCATCGGCCATGGCGCCTGGCTGGCGCTGGATTTGATAGAACAGATCTTCAAATGCCACGCGATCGCGTTTGTAGCCCACGGTGTTCACGTTGGCGAGGTTGTTGGAAATGGTCGCCATTTTGGTGTCTTGAGCGGCCAAACCGGTTTTACTGATCCATAGTGCTGCGTTCATCTCTTATCCCTTACGCTCTGATCAGGCGATTGCCTGCTTCTGCAATTTTTTCTGCGGTCTGCATCATCTTCAGCTGCATTTCGAAGTTACGGCTCAGCTGCATGGATGCCACCATTTCCTCAACCGCTACCACGTTACTCTGCTCAAGAAAGCCCGATACCATCATTACGCTTTCATCGTCATTAAGCGGTTCACGTCCGTTGGTCACAAACAGGCCGTTTTCCAACTTACCCAAGTCCTGCACCGGCGGGTTCACCAATTTCAAACGGCCGACTTCAACCGCCAGTACCTCACCTTCAGGCACAATATTAACCAGCCCGTTATCACCAAACTCGATGCTGCTATAAAGCGGGACATTCATGATATCGCCGCCATCAGCAAGCACGGGGAGACCGCCAATCATCAGATCTCCATTTTCGGTGCGCTCAATCGCCCCCGAGCGGGTATAAGCTTCATCACCCTCAGGTAACTGGACAGTAAAGAAACCGCCGCCACGAATAGCCAAGTCCAGATCGCGACCAGTGGTTTGTAGTTCCGCAGCATCAAAACGGGTACCCGCCGACTGGGCTTCAACCATGGTACGGCTGTCAAAGCCATTGCCCGGTACAGAGAAAGCCTGGGCACGCTCCATATCGGCACGGAAACCATGGGTATTGATGTTGGCAAGGTTATTCGCCCGTACCTGCTGGGCGTTGAAAACACGCCCTGCGCCGCTTGCTGCGGTATAAATCAAACGATCCACACTATCGCCCTTACATATTGAACAGCACTTGGGTGAGCTGCTGCTGGGTTGATAGTGATTGGGCATTGGCCTGATAGTTACGCTGCGCCGTCATCAGGCCTACCAGCTCACCGGTCAAGTCAACGTTGGATTCCTCAATGTAGCCCGAGTACAGGCCACCCAACGTACCAGTACCCGGAACGCCAATCAGTGGCTGACCCGATGCTTGTGTGGCCGACCAACCGGTATTGCCGACCTGCATTAAGCCACCGGTATTCGGGAAATCAGCCAATACGACTTGGCCTTGCATCATCTGCTCACCGTTGCTGTAGTTAGCAAAGACCATACCGCTGTCATCGATAGTGATGCCGGTCAGTTCACCGGCGGTATGGCCATTGCTGCGGTTGGTCGATACCGCAAATTCGCTTCCGTATTGGGTGGTACCGGACATAGAAAGAGCAATGTTCATCTCAGCAGCGCCTTCCGGGGCAAAAGACAGGCTGATGTTGCCCGTTGGTTCAACCAGCTTGCCGCTCTCATCGAACTCCAAAGCTTGACCGCTTTCGTCTTCCATCACTTCACCGTTCATGGCGTAGTGCACTTCCCACTCGTTTTCACCGGTTTTGACAAAGTACTGGGTCAAGGTGTGCTCATTGCCCAGAGAGTCATAAACGGTAGTCGTGTATGACGAGTTGAAGCTGTCGCTATCTTCTGGGTCAAACGGAATACGATCGCCATTTTCATCGACAATCTCAGACGCGCCAGCATCGAGGTTAGCGGCGAAATCCACACGGTCAGTCGCTTGTGCCGCTACCGAGCCATTCGATACTTGAATATCGCCCATAGAGCCGGTTAGCAGGTTGCCATTGCTATCTGTGGTGTAGCCTTGCAGGCGCAGACCTGCGCTATTCACCAAGAAGTTGTCTTTGTCTTGGTTGAACATACCCGCACGGGAATAGGTGTAGGCACCGTCATCCCCCTGAAGGACAAACATGCCATTGCCACCAATCGCCAAATCGGTGTTGCGGCCTGTCATGCTAAAGCCGCCTTCATTGAAGGACTGGGATAAGCTGGCTAGCTCAACACCGCCGCCCATGCCACCGTTCATCAGCGCCGAGAATTCTGCGCGTGATGACTTAAAACCCACCGTCGAGACGTTAGCGATGTTGTTACTGATGGTGTTCAATTCCTGAGAGGTGGTATTCAAACCACTCATTGCAATGTTAAAGCTCATTATTATTTCTCTTCTAACCTAGATATTTGCAAACCGCTCTAACGGCGGCCAGCCAACGTAAATAAAGGGGTCGGTTCCGGAGACTGAGAATCCGAACCTTGCGTATCGCCGTACTGGTTAACATTGAAAAACGGCACATAGCCCACGCCAGAGATCAAAAATTCTGGTGAGCCACCGCCCGGTGGAATGCGCATTTTCTCGATGGTGCCTGCCACCATGACATCCGGTTTATAGTCGCTGTCATTGGTCACCACAGTGAGATCGTACTGGCCGTCTTTCAGACCCAATGATTTAGGATCAATGGCAAAGGCCACTTCACCTTCACTGTTCGCGCCCAGTTCAATGGTTTCCACCAGTTCACCGGCATCATTGCGGATCTCCACTTTGAGATCGTCGACCGCACTGTCGAGCTCTATCACTGCATTCAATGGATTGCCTTCCAGCTCCAGGGTATCGGTCGTCACACGGACGTCTTGGCCAACCATACCGGCCGTGGTCAGTACCTGAATGTTGTCGAGCAGCACCATCTGGTTGACGACGGTGCTATTCATGTTCTGCATCGTTTCCACCTGGGTCATCTGTGCCAGCTGGGTCATGAACTGGGTGGTATCAAGTGGATCCAATGGCGTCTGATTTTGGATCTGCGCAATCATCAGGGTCAGGAAGGTATTGTCCTGCTGGCCGTTGCTGGCTATCGGGTCTTGGCCACTTGTCGTTGTCGCGCCATTGCTGTTGGTCACATAGGGAGTGCTCATCGGGGGATCCTTACTGGCCTAGCTTCAACAGGCCCTGTTGCATGCTGCGAGCACGCCCAAGGACATCAACACTGGTTTCAAAACTGCGCGACGCTGACATCATGTCGGCCATTTCCGACACCACATCCACATTGGGATAGAACACGTAACCATCGGCATCAGCAATTGGGTTACTTGGCTCATAGCGGCGTGACAACTCACCTTCGACCGGTACCACATCCATCACTTTTACCCGAGCACCGGCGCTCTGGTTAGTCTGAAACTGGCTGTTTTCATACACCGTCGAAAATACGGGCTTGCGGCTGCGATACGTGCCCGCTTCGGTAGTTGAACCTGCATCGGCATTGGCCAAGTTACTGGCAATAGTATTAAGGCGCAGAGTTTGCGCGGTCATTGCCGAGCCGGCAATTTGGTAGATATCACTAAATGACATAATGAATTACTGTCCTTGAATGGCTGTCGCCAGCCCTTGGAATTTCATGTTCAAAAAAGTCAGGCTGGTTTCGAAATCCATGGCATTTTGAGCGTAATGCGCCTGCTCAACCCCCAGTTCTACGGTATTGCCATCCATCGTATTGTTGTAAGGGTTGCGATACTGCAATGCAGTTGCAGCTTGGGGCTGTACCTGCCCTCCCAAGCTCTGCGCTTCCACAGCGGCAATCGCAGCCTGAAAATCAAAATCTCGCGCTTTGAATCCCGGTGTATCCACATTCGCCAAGTTACCGGCCAGCACCTTGGCACGTTCGGTACGAAGGTTTAAAGTGTGCGGGTGAATCCCGAGGGCTTTGTCAAAGTTGATCCCCATTTGGTGTCCTTGAATGCAAGAAATCGTAAACTGGCCACTTACAATCAAATTGCATGCCAACTTTTAAGTTGTTGATTTAAGGTAAAATAAAAGCAACCAGAACAAGATATGGATTTAAAGCGGAACCAACACTTCCGATACAGGAAGGTAAGCGGAAACAGCAGGCGGAAGCCGTTCCGTGCACAGGAAAAAGAAGAATGGAAGACATCAAATGATTAGATTGACCCGCAATTCAGCGACGGCTTTTGTCATTGCCTTGCTGCTATCACTGACGACCTCGGCCCAAGCCGCCTCAGCCCAAACCGCTTCGGCCCCAACGAATACGGCGGTCGAAGCACAGATTGAAAGCCAAGTAACAAGCACTATCGGAAAGGAAGTCAGCCGAGCAGCAAAACAGCATCACTGGCCACTCACCCAACCTGAGATTTCAATCCGGCTACCAAGTGGTAGCCATCGCTTAGCCGAGTGTGACTCCCCCCTTATCGTAGAGCGCATAGACCGTCGCCGTTACCCTGCAGGCCGCTTGCGCTTTGCCGTCACCTGTCCTGGCTCAACAACGTGGCAATTGACGGTTCAAGCCGATGTCAGCGTCATCGTTCCCGTGGCTTTTGCAACCCGAACCGTAAGCAAGGATGCGGTAGTCACCGCCGGTGACATCGCCCTCAAACCGACTGATATTGCAAATATCAACCGGGAGTTCTTTGCCTCACCGCAAGGCTATACCGGCCTTCGTGCCTTACGGCAAATTCGCCGCGACCAGCAACTTTCGCCCTCGCATTTAAGTCCTGCTTACCTGGTTTCAGCCGGCGATAAGGTGATCATTCAAGCCAGCAATGAACAGTTCAGCGCCAACATGCAGGGCATCGCTTTAGAAGGAGGCTATGCCGAACAGCAAATACGGGTGAGAAACACCAGCTCAGGTAAGGAAATCACAGCGACTATCACCAAGCCCGGACTGGTCACAACGCTTTTCTAAATTGATTTAATCAAGGCTAATGGCTGGTCGTTTAATCTTAGTATCAGAGAAGAAGTCAGGAGATTTATCATGATCGAGTCAACCAAGGCGGGTTTGCAGCTAGCCACTGCCATCCAAAATAAACATCAGAAAACCCCAGAAGCGACCAGCAGTGAGGTATCCACTTCACCAGCGCCGGTCTCTTCAGTGAAAAAGCCAAGTGCTGATGTCAGCCCACAAGCGCAAAGCCTGGATAACTTACAGCAAGAGCTAAAACGCATTCCGGATGTAGACATGGTCAAGGTCAATGAAATCCGCACTTTACTGGCCAGCGGTAGCTATGAAGTCGATCTTGATGGTTTGGCTGCAAGTATCCGCGGCGCCCACCGCCGCGATTGATTGTCTGACACGACGTTTAGCCCCCCGTTTAACATTACGGCAGTAACATCACGGAACGAATACCATGAACCCAAAGTCAGCATCAGTCATCAAGTGCTTCATTCAAGATATCCAGCGGGATCTGACGGATTACCAACAGCTTCATCAACTATTGAAGGTGCAGCATCATAATATGCTGCACCGCAATGGCGACAAGCTCACCGCGATGGCTGAGCCCCATCAGCAACTGATTCAGCAATTACAACAACGTGCTGATCAGCGTACAGGGTTACTAAACCAACTTGGCATGGACAACACCCCGACTAGCGTCAATCGGCTGATCTCTGCCCTACCCGATCAGTATCGCCAACCCGTCGAGCGTAAGTGGATACAGCTCAAGGACTTGGTCCATTCCTGCATGGCACAAAACGAGCGCAACAGCCGTTTATTGATGATGCAGCAAGACATCCTCACTCAGGTACTACACCAAGACAGCGATGCCACCTACCAACCGGCTTAATACCTATGACTTGATGTTGATGGGTATGCCCCCCCCCCCC
>NZ_JAKJSK010000022.1:0-81492 GCF_050336935.1 Photobacterium satsumensis | reverse complement strand
CCCCCACATCAGGGCATATTCCCAGGCATTACTCACCCGTCCGCCGCTCGCCGCCCAACAAATCCCCCGAAGGGTCAATGTTGTCGCTGCCGCTCGACTTGCATGTGTTAGGCCTGCCGCCAGCGTTCAATCTGAGCCATGATCAAACTCTTCAATTAAAGTTTTGGCTCAATGAAATACTGTTAAATCATTACCGAAGTAATGATTGAATTGACTGTGCCAACTTACTTTTACTACCGAAGCAGTAAACTTAAATTGTATTGGTCACTCAGTTTCATTGATAATTCTTTTGTTGACTATCATTTCACGAGTGCCCACACAGATTGCATGGTCAAATTGTTAAAGAACAATACTGATTGGTTAGCGGCTTAAGTTGCCGTGCTCCGTGTCAGTGAGGTCGCATTATAGAGAGTTCGATCACATTGGCAAGGGGCTTTTTTAAAAAAAACAACCAAACCAGACAGTTCGAACAAAAAACAGGCAAAGCCGTCAAAAAGACAGCTTAAAACGTCTTAAAACGGTCTGCAAACGCCTCTACTTTTTGCCAATCGGTATATTCGACCTCTTTACTGGTATCGGTTTCCCCACCGGTAATACGCATAATGAGCTGAATCATTACCCGATCAAACCAGGAATAACGTGGATAACGCAGTGCACCAGCGAAAACAGCTTGTAATTCAGGTTGCCAAGGCGAGCGCTTTAGGAACGTCTTCATATATACACTTGTCTCTGGTGTATTCTTTCCTTCTTTGCGTGCCGTAAGGTTCACACAGAAAAAACCTACTTTTGCTTGCTTTAAAGCAAGAAGGTTTTTTTCTATAAATTGATATAACTTTTTATTCAAATGCCCATAGCGAATCGAGGCGCCAATCAGCACCCGACTATAATCAGAAAAGTTGACCGATGTTGCGTTATTGAGGTCAATCAAATCACAAACACAGTCTTCACCGAGTGTATCTTCTATATGTCGTAATATTTTGACGGTCTGCCCATCACTGCTGGAGTGAAGCAATAATACCTTTTCCATACATACCTCTATTAATTACGCCAAAACGTTGGAGTAAATAAAACCAATAACGTAAAGACTTCTAAACGACCAAAAAGCATCGAGATTACGAGTACCCATTTGGCAGGATCATTAATCTCACCAAAATGCACGGCGACTTCCCCAAGACCAGGGCCAAGGTTATTCAACGTAGCGGCCACCGCGGAGAAGGCGGTAAGCTCATCGAGACCGGTAGCAATCAATGCCAGCATACAGATCACAAACACTAGAGCATACGCTGAGAAGAACCCCCATACCGCATCGACCACACGTTGCGGCAAGGCTTTATTGCCCACTTTAATAGTATAAATAGCCCGCGGGTGAACCAAGCGCTTGAGCTCCCTGACACCTTGCAGTAACAACAAGAACATCCGGATCACTTTAATTCCTCCCCCAGTTGAACCGGCACAGCCGCCAACAAAAGAGGAAAATAGCAATAAGACAGGCAGAAACAGTGGCCATTCCGAAAACCCAGTGGTGGTAAAGCCAGCCGTGGTTGATATTGAGACAGTTTGGAACAGTGCCTGATCAAACGCATCATGATACGAGGTATAGGAGTGATGCTTGAGCAACATACCAAAGCAGATCAGAAACAAGATCAATTGTGATGCGAAAAAGGCCCGAAATTCTGGGTCTCGCCAATAAGTGCGTAGATGAATGCCGCCATTAGCAAATGCGGCAAAGTGCAATGAGAAATTACAGGCCGATATCAGCAGGAATACCACAGTAATCATGTTTATCGTTGGGCTATTGAAATACCCCATGCTGGCATCATGAGTTGAAAAGCCCCCTATCGCCACCGTCGAGAAGCTATGGGCTATTGCATCAAACGCCGTCATACCCGCCAACCAAAAGGCCAGCGCGCAACTGATGGTCAAGGCCAGATAAATGTACCAAAGCGCCTTGGCGGTCTCGGCAATACGCGGGGTCATCTTGCTGTCTTTGACCGGACCTGGGATTTCAGCCCGGTACAGCTGCATCCCACCGATACCCAGAACAGGCAAAATGGCAACGGCCAAGACGATGATCCCCATGCCACCGAACCATTGCAGCATCTGGCGGTAAAACAAAATGGCCTTGGGGAGATAATCAAGCCCGACAATCACCGTAGCACCGGTCGTCGTCAGTGCCGAAAAAGATTCAAAAAAGGAATCAGTAACAGATAAGTCAGGCGTTTTGGCCAAAATGAAGGGAACTGCACCGGCACTGCCGATAACGGTCCAGAACAGCACCACAATAAGGAAGCCATCCCTCGCTTTGAGTTCCCTACGGTAATGTCGGTTAGGCACCCACAACAATGCACCACCGGCAAAAAGAAGAAAGAAAGTCACGACAAACGGCAGACCCGCACCGTCGCGATAGATAAATGCCACCAACGCTGGCGCCAGCATGGTGACACTGAACAAAGCGAGCAGTAGCCCGACAATCCTGATAATGGAACGAAATTGCATTGCCTATTAGGCTCTCATCTATATATGGAAAAAGTTACAGAGCTACTCTGAACGGTCGACCGCACTCACCTGCCCGCCACTGCGGCTGAAGAGTGTCGTACTGAATGCCTCGACCTGACGGCGATCCAATTCAATCACCAGCGTGATCCGCTGACTATAGTCAGCCTCGACCTGACGGCCCGCAAATTCCGAGACCAATGACTCCACCAGCGATACCTGATTATACTCGCAGCTGATCAGCAGTTCCGAAGTTATTAACTTTTCTTTGGTTTGCAGCACAGTTAAGGCTTGTTGGACACCACCACCATAGGCTTTGACCAAGCCACCCGTGCCCAGCTTGATACCACCGGAGTAGCGGGTAACCACAGCAGTGATCTCACCTACGCCCGATCCTGCCAGTTGAGCGAGGATAGGTTTACCGGCTGTTCCCGATGGCTCACCATCATCACTGAATCCCCACTTCATCGAGTCTTCAGGCCGCCCTGCGACAAAAGCCCAGCAATTATGTCTAGCATCATGGTGCTTGTCTTTGATGTGTTGGACGAATGCCTTGGCTGCCTCCACATTTGGGGTATGTGCCAAATAGGTAATAAAACGGCTTTTTTTAATTTCTTCTTCGAAGGTCGCACTGCTTGCCGGGATCAGGTAAGGCTCACTGACGGTCATATCCTGCCGTATTTCTCTGTTATAGGTGGAATAGATCAGGATACCACAACCCCAGTAGTTGCTGTAATTTGTCCGCCGAATGGTATACAGAAAAAAGGGAGGCGACGGCCTCCCCCTTTAACAACTACGACCACCGCGGCTACTGGGGAATATTCAGTCCGTTCACCAGCTCCAAAGACACTTTGTCGACTTGGCTATCGTTTTCCAGTGATTCAAGCAGTAGCAACAACTCCCGTTGCTGCTGAGACTTAAATAAAGCAACATTTTGCCCAACGAAGACAACCTCCAGCTGATGGGCGTTGGCAACTTGCTGAGCGGTGACTCCCGGTGCAAGCTGTGCCAAGAATCCACCACTGACAGATACCGGCCCAACCTTTGAATCTGAAGACAGCAGCTGGTCACCAGCAAACACACCAGTGGTAATCGACATCATCGGAAGCGGAACGGCTTTTGCGGTTTTGGCTGTTGGAGCCTGCGACAGCTTAGTATAGGACTGGCCAGAGATGGTCACCTCACCGGCAGATAGCCACTGCGCTTGAGCCGATAATAGCGGTAACGGTTCACCAGCATTTACAGATAAAGCACTCATACCCAGTACCAGCGACGCAGCGTAAGGGGCAAAGGTAAATAATGATTTCATGGCTTATCCTCCCTGATGACCAAAGAATCGGATATCCCAAGACTTGATCACACCGTCCTGGGTGTTATTGGGCATATCGATCGGGAAAATATTCTGCGAATCGAAATACGCAAGCCAGCGGCTGGTCTCTTGGTTAGTATCCCTCACAACCAGCTGCCACTGGCCTTGGGCATTTTCACCATAGAACTGGTGTGATAACAGCAATTGCTGGTTAAAACCGATAACGGTGCTATCCAGAGATTGGCCGACAAGCCCGCTTCGTGGTGACAGAACCACACTTCGGGTTCCAGCAGGCGAGATCAGCTCCACCGCCAGATCATTCATCCGCTGGTGATCAAGGTCGAGGGTAATTTGTACGCTTTCCACGACCAGAGATGCAGGGTAAGCCATCTCACTTGATGCCCCTTCGAGACTGGCATCAGGTATCGATGTATTCGCGTCAGTGGTCCTCCACTCGGTCACTTGAAGCGGAGGAAGCGGTTGTTGATATTGCAACGCCATCATCACAGCATCATCAATATTAACCCGGCCAAAGCCATAGAAGTTATGGAAATCATGCCCCGCAGCATTGGTCTGCCAGCCAGGAATCGCTTGGTAATTCGCAATATCCCCCGACGACTGGGTAAAGGCTAGCGGTACCCCTACATGGTCAGGATCGGTTTTTGTCGCCGTCGAGGCCAAAATATGTCTGACATCACGCCAGTTAAGCGCCGGGTTAGCCGACATCAGCAAGGCCACCGCCCCAGATGTATTGGGCGCTGCAGCCGAGGTCCCATTCATAGTGCCCCGAAAATCACAGTTAGGATCCAACTCAGTCCCACCATGGAGCGCATTCTGGGTATAGGCCACAGAATTACGGCCAGCATCACAGCCCGTTAGATCCGTGGTCACCATGGCTGGCGATGCTGTGCCGTATTCCCCACCCGGTGCCGAGACAAACACACTGGCCCCGACAGTACTGTAGGACGACAGACCACCGTCAGCATTAAGGGCTGACACAACCGTATTCCAGTAACTGGACTTGGTTGGTGTCAGGTTACTGTCTTGCATTGGCAAGCCTTCATTGGCCGGCCCTTGTCGGTCTGCATCAAAAAAGTCACCGGGCAGTACATAGGCTGCGCCGATGTCCGTCCCCAACCAGCCGTAGAAATATTGGTAACTGTTACCCGCAGACTTAACGAAAATACTGCCTCGCTTTTGATTCGAGTTACGGGTTACATGCTCGTACACCTGCTCTTCCAACGCCAGCTTGGTGTCGTTCGCCAAATCATAGGGGATAGGGAATACCGGCGAGTAACCATAGCTCTGGTTGAATACCCGAACATCTTCAGTATTTGGCGCTGCCCCATGCGACATCAACCACCCTTCAACCGTCTGGCTCTTCAACCAATTGAAGCCTTTGAGCCCGGCGCGGGGAGCAACGCCCCGTCCCCCCAACCCGTTCCAGCCAACAGCCGCCGTCAACCCCGCGACAGAGGTACCATGGGTATCAGTCTGGTTCTCCGGTGTCGGATCGCTATCATTGTTCACCAAATCCCAGGAGCCTGGCCGGATATTGGCCGCCAGATCAGGGTGGGCAATCTCTAACCCATCATCAATGATGGAGACATTGACACCTACACCGTGGATCCCCAACAAATGCGTAAGCCAAAGGTTCATGTCTTGGCCCGGGGTTCCAGCCGTTTGCGAAAAGCCAGTCTGGCCGGTATTGCGCATATGCCACTGGTGGACAAACAAGGGATCACCGGGCGGTAAATCCGGAACCCAGCTCCAGTCCACTCCGGGTGTGGCCACAGGCTCTGGCTTTATCATCATAACCGCGTGCCCACTGGCCGGCAGCAATGCCGCTGCCAACGCCGCAGACACGAGAGTGAGTTTATTCTTCATATCTATCGATCCTTCGATGGAATAATGTCCGCAGCACTGTGCTGCGGATACCCCATATACGATCGGTAAACTGCTCAACACCACAAATTAATAACAAAATGAAAAAAGGTTTAGATGCATTTCCCAAAACCATCATCCATTTGAAATTCAGAATAAAAAACCTTTATCCACCCACACATTCCTGATCTATGGATCCTATCCCGAACCACAAAAGTTAAACAAATGTTTAAAGTAGGTATTGTAATAGTTGCACAACAGGTTCAGACTATTATTTAACCTACTGACAGGTCAAACCAGTTAAATCAAATTCGGCACAGACCGGAACTCATGGAGATAGAAGATGATTTACCAAGGTGAAACCCTATCCGCTCGCTATCTGGAAGATGGCATCGCCGAGCTCAACCTCAATGCTCCCGGCGCAATTAACAAGTTCGATCTCAAAACCCTTGAAAGCTTCAATGAAGCCCTTAATGCGCTCTACCACCAGAGCGATCTCAAGGGCCTCTTGATCACCTCAAGCAAAGAGGCATTTGTCGTTGGGGCTGACATCACTGAATTTCTTGGCTTATTTACCAAGCCTGCCGAGGAATTGTCACAGTGGGTCGCCCATGCCAACGACATCTTCAATAAATTGGAAGACTTACCGGTTCCGACCCTGTCAGCCGTCAATGGCCACGCCTTAGGCGGAGGGTGTGAATGTATTCTGGCCACCGATCTGCGTTTGGCCGATAGCAAGGCCCGCATCGGTCTGCCGGAAACCAAACTGGGAATCATGCCAGGCTTTGGTGGTACCGTCCGCCTGCCCCGCCTGATCGGTGCTGACTCCGCCATGGAAATCATCACAGCCGGCAAAGACAAGAAAGCCCTCGATGCCCTCAAGCTCGGCCTTGTCGATGGTGTTGTTGAACCAGATCTATTGCATTCAGCCGCACTGGCGATGCTAAAAGACGCGATTGCCGGCAAACTGGATTGGCAATCGCGCCGGACACAGAAAAAAGCGCCACTGGCCCTTAACAAAATCGAATCGACCATGAGCTTTACCATGGCCAAAGGAATGGTTGCCCAAATAGCCGGCCCCCATTACCCGGCGCCAATGGCAGCAGTAAAAACCATCGAGGAAGCAGCAAGGTGCCAGCGAGACGAGGCGTTGGTCATTGAGAACAAGCATTTTGTCACTTTGGCGAAGACCGATGTCGCCAAATCACTGGTTGGGATCTTCCTCAACGACCAGTACATCAAAGGGCAGGCGAAACAGGCGGCCAAAGCCGGAGAGCCCACCAGCAAGGCCATGGTGCTCGGTGCTGGGATCATGGGCGGTGGCATTGCCTATCAGTCGGCGCTTAAGGGCGTACCGGTACTGATGAAAGACATCAACGATGCGTCCCTCGATCTTGGTATGGGGGAAGCCGCCAAGTTGCTGAACAAGCAGCTCGAACGTGGGCGACTTGATGGCCTTGGCATGGCAAAGGTCCTTAGCGCGATCACCCCAAGCCTTCACTACGCTGGCGCCGAAGAGACCGATGTGGTGGTTGAAGCCGTGGTCGAGAATCCAAAAATCAAAGCGGCAGTACTCAGCGAAGTGGAAAGCTTGGTCGGTAAAAATACCGTGATCACGTCTAACACCTCGACTATCCCTATCAACCTGCTGGCCAAGTCGCTCAAGCACCCAGAAAAATTCTGCGGTATGCACTTCTTCAACCCGGTCCATCGCATGCCACTGGTTGAGATCATCCGTGGCGAGCATACCTCTGATGAAACCATCAATCGGGTCGTCGCCTATGCCGCCAAGATGGGTAAATCCCCAATTGTAGTCAACGACTGCCCGGGGTTCTTCGTCAACCGTGTGCTGTTCCCTTATTTTGCTGGCTTTAGCTTGCTGCTACGTGACGGAGCCGACTTCCAGCAAATCGACAAGGTGATGGAAAAACAATTTGGCTGGCCAATGGGCCCAGCCTACCTATTGGATGTGGTCGGTATTGATACTGCGCACCATGCCCAGGCCGTGATGGCGGAAGGCTTCCCAGAACGAATGGGCAAAGACTACAAAGATGGCGTCGATGTGATGTTTGAAAATGGCCGCTATGGTCAGAAGAGCGGCCAAGGCTTCTATGCCTACACCACTGATCGCAAAGGTAAGCCAAAGAAAACTGCCGATCCGGATGTGGCCCAGTTGCTTGCGCCAGTCTCGAGTAATGCCAGCCAATATGATGCCGAGTCAATCATTGCCCGGATGATGATACCAATGATCAACGAGGTAGTCCGTTGCCTAGAGGAAGGGATCATTGCCAGCCCAGCCGAAGCCGATATGGCCTTGGTGTACGGCTTAGGCTTCCCTCCATTCCGTGGCGGTGTATTCCGTTACCTCGACACCCTTGGCCTGGACAGCTACGTCCAGCTGGCAGATAGCTATGCTCACCTTGGCGCTGTTTACGAAGTACCGGCAGGGCTGCGTGAGAAAGCTGCCCAAGGTGGCCGCTACTACCCTGTACCGAGCAACGCGTGATCATGGCTTAAGGATGAGGAATTGAAAATGAATAACGTTGTAATCGTTGATTGTATCCGTACCCCAATGGGGCGCTCAAAAGGCGGTGCCTACCGCCATGTCCGCGCAGAAGACCTGTCAGCCCACCTTATGAAAGGCCTGCTGGCCCGCAACCCGCAAGTAGACCCAAGCAGCATTGAAGATATCTACTGGGGCTGTGTCCAGCAGACATTGGAGCAAGGTTTCAATATTGGCCGTAATGCCGCCCTGCTGGCCGGGATCCCCCACACCGTGGGTGCTACAACCGTCAACCGCCTGTGTGGCTCCTCCATGCAGGCACTGCATGATGCGACCCGCGCGATCATGGTTGGCGATGCTGATACCTGTATCATCGGTGGCGTCGAACATATGGGTCACGTCCCAATGAACCACGGGGTCGACTTCCATCCCGGTTTGTCAAAATCTGTCGCCAAGGCCGCAGGAATGATGGGGCTTACAGCAGAAATGCTGGGGCGAATGCACGGTATCAACAGGGAAATGCAGGATGCCTTTGCAGCCCGCTCCCACCAGCGGGCCCATGCTGCCACCATAGAAGGCCGGTTTGCCAGTGAAATCCTCCCGACCGAAGGTCATGATGCCGATGGTCGCCTGACACTATTGAGCCAGGACGAGGTGATCCGCCCGGATACTACAGCCGAGTCCCTTGCCACACTGCGCCCAGTATTCGATCCAGCCAACGGCACCGTTACCGCCGGCTCCTCTTCGGCGTTATCCGATGGGGCGTCAGCCATGCTGGTGATGAGCGAAGACAAAGCCAAGGCGCTAGGACTTACCATCCGCGCCCGGGTCAAAGCCATGGCGATTGCCGGCTGCGATCCTTCAATCATGGGATATGGACCGGTTCCGGCCAGCCAAAAAGCACTCAAGCGCGCAGGATTAACAATTGGTGATATTGGCATGGTCGAGCTCAATGAGGCCTTTGCCGCCCAGTCTTTGCCATGTGCCAAAGACCTCGGGCTGTTGGATGTTGTTGAAGAGAAGGTCAACCTCAATGGTGGCGCCATCGCTCTCGGCCACCCGCTTGGTTGTTCCGGTGCTCGTATCTCAACGACCCTCATCAACCTGATGGAGCATCAAGATGTCCAGTTTGGTCTCGCGACCATGTGTATCGGCTTAGGCCAGGGGATCGCTACCGTCTTCGAACGGGTTGAGTAAGTTCCTGTTATCATTAACAAGCCCGCACTTGCGGGCTTTTTTTGATCTAGACCTATTATGCGTAATAAACATAGATTAAATGATTAACTTTCATTTTATTCATAATTATTTCAGGTCTACACTCATAGCCAATTAAGACGCTTGTATAATTTGGAGCATCCCAATGTTTAAGGCACTAGTTCTAAACCAAGAAGAGAAAAAAACCATCGCAGCGATCGAGCAGCTGGACGACAGCCATCTTCCTGAAGGCGATGTTCTTATTGATGTCGATTACTCTTCCCTGAACTACAAAGACGGCTTGGCCATCACAGGTAAAGGAAAGATCATCCGTAACTTCCCTATGGTACCGGGTATCGACCTTGCCGGTACTGTCGTCAGCTCTGAAGATGCACGCTACCAAACCGGTGACAAAGTGGTGCTGACCGGCTGGGGTGTGGGTGAAAACCATTGGGGCGGTATGGCTCAACGCGCTCGCCTGAAAGCAGATTGGCTGGTTCCCCTGCCAACTGGTCTTGATAGCAAGAAAGCAATGATGGTGGGTACGGCTGGCTTCACCGCCATGCTATGTGTACAGGCGTTACTTGATGCGGATGTCAAACCAGACGCCGGCGAAATTGTGGTAACCGGTGCCAGCGGTGGTGTTGGCTCTGTCGCAGTTACCCTTCTTTCGCAACTGGGCTACAAAGTGGCGGCAGTGACTGGCCGCGTTGAGCAAAATGGTCCGCTACTAGAGAAACTCGGTGCGAGCCGCATCATTGACCGTACGGAATTCGAAGAGCCTGCACGTCCACTTGAAAAACAAGTTTGGGCTGGTGCTGTTGATACAGTCGGTAGTAAGGTATTGGCGAAAGTGCTGGCACAGATGGATTACAACAGCGCCGTTGCTGCTTGTGGCCTGGCAGGCGGTTTTGATTTGCCAACCACGGTTATGCCGTTCATCCTGCGTAATGTCCGCCTACAGGGTGTTGACTCGGTAATGTGCCCGACGGAGAAGCGTATCGCAGCATGGGAAAAACTGGTTGAGTTACTACCTGAGAGCTTCTACCAGCAAGCCTGTACCGAAGTAGAACTCGACGAGGCGCCTAGGTATGCAGATGATATTACCAACGGTCAAGTAACCGGCCGTGTTGTAATCAAGCTGTAAGTTCAGCGGCCACGATATCGCAAGCAAAAGCCGGGATCACTCCCGGCTTTTTTGTGTCTGTTTTTTGTCTGTATTTATTATCTCAGCCCAACCCCATGTCATCAATTCGCTTGGCGATCAGGCGGCTACACTCTTCTTTGACGATCGCCCGCAACCACTCCTGGGCTGGCGAATGCTCGCAGCGGGGATGCCAGATCATCGAATAATCAAACGGCGTAAAGGCAAATGGCAAAGGTTTCACCGCCAAGTCATAGCGCTCAGCAACCAGATAGGCCAAGTCGGCCGGTACGGTAATGATCAGCGGCATGGTATCGACAATCGCCAGCGCTGCCTCAAGGTGATACGCCCTCAATACCATTTTGCGCTTGGGCTGGCCCACCAAGGCTTGCTCTATCAAGGCCTTCACCCCATCACTTATTGCAATCATTGCATGGGGGTGAGCGAGGTAATCCGTTAAGCTCATGTCCTTATCGGCCAATGGATGATGTTTCGAGAGCAGACACAATACGCCGACCCGGCCAAGTATTTCGCTACGCAGCGGTTCAACGGGTCCGGTCGGCCGGCAAATAGCCAAGTCCGCGCCTTCATAAGTCAGCTGATCTGCTAACCTGTCATGTTGCAGCGGCAGGAATTCGAACGACACTTCCGGCGCTTCCTGGTAAATCCGCGGCAAGGCAAACGGCAAAATAGTCTGCATTGCGTAGTCCGTTGTCGCGATCGTAAACGTTTGATCGCAACAACGCGGATCAAACTCAACCGGGGAAAGTAGCTGCCGCAGTGACTCCAGCGGCTCACCCAACGCCCGATCAAACTCCAATGCCTTTTCCGTCGGGATCAAATGCTGGCCTTGGCGGGTAAATAGCGGATCACCCAGTAAATCACGCAACCGCCCCAGCACCCGGCTCATTGCCGATTGACTGAGGTTCAAACGGCTCGCGGCCTTGCTGACACTGCTTTCTTCTATCAGTACCCGCAACGCCACCAACAAATTCAAATCACGGCGATAGATGTCTTCTAATTCCACAATGCGCTACCTTGGGAGGAAAGTCTGTTAAACATTCTATCGTGCAGATAAAAAAAATCCCGCTATAAAAGCGGGGAAGCCCAAGAAAACTGGGGGAGTGTAGTAGATGTGCAATGTTAGCGTTCTTCTTCCTCGAGCTCAGGAGAATTGGTGAGTTCGAGCCAAAGTCCTAGCGCGGCGGCAATCAAACCACCCAGCGCAATAAAACTGGTGTTATTGGGCGCACGTAGCATCAGTGAGCAAAATGTAATGAAGCACAGTACGCTGTAAATAGTCAGGCGATCCATCTGAGTCAACATAGTTCCTCCTAATCCTTCAGAAGATAAACGTTAATGACTTGTTAAATAAGTTACACGTTTTATTTTGATTTGCCAACCCTTATTGATTAATTCTTGTCCATAAGTATGATCACAGTCTTCAACAGAAGATGTAGATGCTATGACCGCTATTTTTGACAATCCCACCCACAGTTTGGAAGCAGAAGGACTGCGCTGCCCAGAGCCTGTGATGATGGTGCGTAAAACCGTAAGGAAAATGGCCGAAGGCGATACCCTGCTCGTCACTGCCGATGACCCTTCAACAACTAGGGATATTCCCAGTTTTTGCCGATTCATGGATCACACCCTGATCGCAGCCGAAACTGACAACCTGCCTTACCGTTACTTGATCAGAAAAGGCACCAACTGACCCCCATTAAAAAAGGCAGCTCAATGAGCTGCCTTTTTGCTATTCAGAGACCTGCCCACGAGCTAGTCATCATCGCGGTAAGCATCACGCAACTGACGATTGGCCTTGTCGAGCTCATGGCGTAGATCGCGGATCTCCTTTTTCATCGGCAACACGTAGCGCAATCGCACCAAGGCATCCACCGACAGATAAGTCGTCACAATAGCCCCGACCACCATAGGTACCCACATATCGGTCAGCACCATACCAAGAATATTCAGCGCCAACGCAAAGTTGAATAACCAGAATTGACTCTGGGGTGATATTGCAAGAAAACGGTTCATAACCCCCTCCTGTACAGCGACAACCGTCCATAAGTTCTGGTTTCAACATATCACGCTAAACTTCCCGGCTCTGCTGCCACGCTCACACTTTAAACCCTTGTTATCAAAGAGTCATAACGGCTTGTGAATAAAGCTATAGAACCCGTCAGTTTCACGTGAAACACGCATTCAGCCGTTACATGCCAAACGCAGCAGCCAGTGCCAAACCGAAGAACAAGGATGCCGTAATTTTACGGATCAGACCCAACGGCATGCGCTCTGCAGACAGTTTACCGATCAACACCACCGGTACATTCGCCAGCAACATACCTATGGTCGTTCCCAGTACAACCCACACCAGGGCATCGCTGTATTTGGCCCCCAGCATGGTGGTCGCCACCTGTGTCTTGTCACCAATTTCAGCAATAAAGAACGCAATAAAGCTGGCCACGAACGGGCCACGGTTCGACACTGCTTCGTCGTCATCCAACTTATCGGGGATCAGAATCCAACCGGCCATGGCGACAAAGCTCACCACCAAGACCCACTTGAGCACTTCAGGGGTTAGATAATCCGCCACTACAACACCAAGCCAGGCGGCCAAGGCATGATTGGCAATGGTGGCAAAGAAGATCGCTAGAATGATGGGAATAGGTTTACGGTAGCGACTGGCCAGCAGCAATGACAACAATTGGGTTTTATCACCAATTTCCGCCAGGGCAACAGAAGTTATAGAGATAGCTAAAACACTCACGACATGCTCTTTGGGGCGAGGAAAATAACAAAAAACCACAGGTAAACGCGCACGCCCCACCCCGGTTCATGCTGGTTTACCGATGGTCTCGCCAAACTCACTAGTAGGATAAACGTGAGTCACAAACGCCATGAAGATTTTGCTTCAATTATGTTGACGTTTGTCTTGTCAGGACAAGAGGCTACTCCCCAAAGGTGCGGCAATTCTACACACTGCCCCCCGCGATCGCAAGGTACAAAAAAGGAGCCGCATGGGCTCCTTTTAACCAACAAGGTGTCTGGTTGAATTACCCTTGCGGCGATAGGACGATTTCGACACGGCGGTTCTGTGCACGGCCCTGCTCATTATCGTTTGACGCAATCGGGTGGGACTCACCCATCCCCTTGGTCACAATGCGGTTGTTGGCAACACCACCGCGTAATAGCTCATTACTGACTTCGCTGGCACGCACTTGCGACAGACGTAGGTTATAAGAAGCCGCACCGGTGCTATCGGTAAAACCGTACACATTCAGCATGGTTTCATCATATTCTTTGGCAACGAGCGCAACATTGGAGAGCGCCTTCTTGGCCTGACCACTGAGCGCGGTGTCATCAAAACCAAAGGTGATGGTGTTCGGCATATTGAGAATAATATTGTCGCCATCACGGGTCACACTGATCCCAGTAGATTGCAGTTGCTTCCGCAACTCAGCTTCCTGCACATCCATGTAGTAACCGATCCCTCCACCCAGTGCAGCACCAGAAGCCGCACCGATCAAGGCACCCTTTCCGCGGTCGCTCTTGCTAGAAGAGGCCACGCCGATCGCCGCGCCTGCAACAGCACCAATGAGAGAACCACTGGTCGCTTTCGCTGTTTGCTCTTCACCGGTATACGGGTTAGTCGTTGAACACCCAGTCGCCACCACAGCAGTTGCCGTGGCAAACACCAGGTTACGCATCCACTTGCTAGACTTAGCGCGATTAGTCAAATCCATATTGTTTACCTTTAGTCTTCTCGGCTATGTGCCGATGTAATTGTGTGCAACTTCTTTGTAGCTCAAAGCTATTTCATTGGCGCCAGCATTGTATCTGTCTGCCAGCAGCAGATATCAGAACAATGTCAAAAATCCGTTTGCCCTATCAAATCAGGCCTATTAATTTAAGCAAATTAAACAAAGATGACCAAAAAATATGCACTAGCCCTACTCGCTTAAGGGCTGCCGAGGTATACTGGATAGTTACTAAAAATCTCTCAATCCATTAATCACGCGAAGCTGACAATGCAGAAATACGATATTAAAACCTTTCAGGGCATGATCCTCGCGCTGCAGGATTACTGGGGCCAACAAGGTTGTACTATTGTGCAACCTCTGGACATGGAAGTAGGTGCAGGTACCTCTCACCCAATGACATGTCTTCGTGCTCTGGGTCCAGAACCAATTGCAGCGGCGTATGTACAGCCATCTCGCCGTCCTACCGACGGTCGTTACGGCGAAAACCCAAACCGCCTTCAGCACTACTACCAGTTCCAGGTGATCATCAAGCCATCGCCGGACAACATCCAGGAGCTATACCTAGGCTCGCTGGAAGCGCTGGGCATCGACACCAAAGTTCACGATATCCGCTTTGTAGAAGATAACTGGGAAAACCCAACATTGGGTGCCTGGGGTCTTGGCTGGGAAGTGTGGCTGAACGGAATGGAAGTAACTCAATTTACTTACTTCCAGCAAGTTGGTGGCCTTGAGTGTAAGCCTGTTACCGGTGAGATCACTTACGGTATCGAGCGTTTGGCGATGTACATCCAGGGCGTTGACTCTGTGTACGATTTGGTTTGGACCGACGGCCCGCTAGGTAAAGTAACCTACGGTGACATCTTCCACCAGAACGAGGTGGAACAGTCTACATACAACTTCGAACATGCTGATGTCGACTTCCTATTCACCTTCTTCGATCAATGCGAAAAAGAGTGTAAGGAGCTGCTTGAGCTTGAAACGCCACTGTCGCTTCCAGCGTACGAGCGAATCCTGAAAGCCGGCCATGCCTTCAACTTACTTGATGCGCGTAAAGCCATTTCGGTTACCGAACGCCAGCGCTACATCCTGCGAATCCGTAACCTGACTAAGCAGGTTGCAGAAGCTTACTACGCATCTCGTGAAGCCCTAGGTTTCCCTATGTGTAAAACAAACAAGTAAGGATACGGCATGAGCGATAAGAATTTCCTGATTGAACTTGGTACTGAAGAGCTACCACCAAAGGCCCTGCGTACCCTTGCCGAAGCGTTTGCTGACAATTTCGAAGCTGAGCTTTCAGCTGCAGCTCTAGCCCATCAGGGCGTAAAATGGTTTGCAGCCCCTCGCCGTCTGGCACTGAAAGTGACGGCACTTGCTGAAGGCCAGCCTGATAAAGTCGTAGAAAAGCGCGGCCCTGCTGTTGCTGCCGCTTTTGACGCCGAAGGTAATCCAACCAAAGCAGCCCAAGGCTGGGCTCGTGGTAACGGGATCAGCGTTGAACAGGCTGAACGTCTGAAAACCGACAAGGGCGAATGGCTGCTATACAAACAAGAAGTCAAAGGCAAACCTGCACAAGAACTGCTTTGTGAACTTGCAGCTTCAGCACTATCCAAGCTACCTATTCCCAAGCCAATGCGCTGGGGTGACAAAGAAACCCAGTTCATCCGTCCGGTAAAAACACTCACCATGCTATTGGGTGAAGATCTGATCCCTGGCACGATTCTGGGTGTTGAGTCTGCACGCGTAATCCGCGGTCACCGCTTTATGGGTGAAGCAGAGTTTACTATCGACAATGCTGACCAATACCCAGCTCTTCTTGAAGAGCGTGGTATGGTGATGGCTGATTACGAAGCACGTAAAGCAATCATTCTAGCTGGCGCCAAGCAAGCAGCAGCAGAAGTCGGTGGTATTGCAGATCTTGAAGACGAACTGGTTGAAGAGGTCACGTCCCTCGTTGAATGGCCTGTAGTACTGACTGCATCGTTCGAAGAAGACTTCCTAAACGTACCTTCTGAAGCGCTTGTTTACACCATGAAAGGTGACCAGAAGTACTTCCCGGTTTACGATGCTGAAGGCAACCTCGTTCCTAAGTTCATCTTCGTGTCGAACATCATCTCGAAAGATCCGAGCCAGATCATCAGCGGTAACGAAAAAGTGGTTCGTCCTCGCCTGGCGGATGCGGAGTTCTTCTTCAACACGGACCGTAAGCGTCCGTTGATCGAACGCCTGTCTGAACTTGACGGTGTATTGTTCCAGAAGCAACTTGGCTCACTGCGTGACAAGACAGACCGCATTACCGCACTGGCTGGTTACATTGCCCAGCAAATCGGCGGTGATGTCGAGCATGCCGAACGTGCAGGCCTACTGTCCAAGTGTGACTTGATGACCTCTATGGTATTCGAGTTTACCGACACCCAGGGTGTGATGGGCATGCACTATGCACGCCACGACGGTGAAGCTGAAGAAGTGGCTGTTGCACTAAATGAACAGTACATGCCTCGCTTTGCGGGTGACGACCTACCAAGCAGCGATGTATCCGCAGCCGTTGCAATGGCTGATAAGCTAGATACCCTAGTCGGTATCTTCGGAATCGGTCAGGCGCCAAAAGGTAGTGACCCGTTCGCCCTTCGTCGTGCCGCATTGGGTATCCTGCGTATCATCGTAGAGAAAGGTTACAACCTTGACCTTGTGAACCTGATTGGCAAAGCGCGTGAACTACTGGCTGACAAGCTAACCAACCACAACGTTGAAGCAGAAGTTATCGACTTCATGCTTGGCCGTTTCCGTGCTTGGTACCAAGACGAAGGCCACAGTGTTGATGTTATCCAAGCAGTACTGGCACGCCGCCCAACCCTGCCAGCTGACTTCGACAAGCGTGTTAAGGCCGTGAGCCACTTCCGCTCGCTAGATGCCGCAGAATCACTGGCAGCAGCAAACAAGCGTGTCGGTAATATCTTGGCGAAATTCGACGGTGAGCTTTCGGCAGAAATCAACCGTGACCTATTGGTTGAAGATGCAGAAAAAGCATTGGCTGAAAACGTGGAAACCATGCTGGCTTCCCTATCTCCAGTCTTCGCGAACGGCGATTACCAACAGGCACTGTCTGAACTAGCCACCCTACGTGAAGCCGTTGATGCCTTCTTCGATAACGTTATGGTTATGGCTGATGATGAGCAGTTGAAGGTGAACCGTCTAACGATGCTTAACCTGCTTCGTAACGAGTTCCTAAAAGTTGCTGATATCTCGCTACTGCAAAAGTAATAGCGTATTCGCCAGCAACGACATTGAAGCCCCAGTTTATACTGGGGTTTTTTTTGCCTGTCATTCAAGTGCCCCTCCGCCGCCCTTCACGTTATCCTCTACGCCGCGTGGGTATCACCACACCTTTCCACTGCTGCCCATTCGCTGTTTCACGTGAAACATTCACCAAAAAACATAGCGCCAAACGAAAAGTTGTCTGTTTCACGTGGAACAGTGAGGCGATCACGTATCCCTTCTAACTCCCACTACACTTTATAAGTTAATTGGAACCGCAGCGAAAATAAGGGCAACACTCTGGTAGGAAAATCAGGTAGTACAAAGGGTTTAACAAACGGCTTTGTTAAGGTATGTTGACGAACAGCACAACATAAACCATAACCATAACCATATCGAATAAGATAAACACAGCACACCGAGGTCAGACGTAAAGATGGAGTTTTCTACATTTGGTGACAAGTTCGCCCGCTACTCAGGTATCACCCAGCTAATGGATGATTTGAACGACGGATTACGCAACCCTGATGCCATCATGCTCGGCGGTGGTAACCCAGCCCAGATCCCTGAAATGGTAGAGTACTTCAACCAGCTCTGCAGCCAGATGGCCACCACAGGAGAGCTTACCCAGGCGTTGACCAATTACGACGGCCCACAAGGCAAGAATGTCTTCATCAACGCCCTTGCCAAGTTACTTAGCTCACGCTACGGCTGGGATATCAGCGCCAAAAATATTGCCCTGACTAACGGAAGCCAAAGTGCCTTCTTCAACCTGTTTAACCTACTGGCAGGTAAATTCAAAAACGGCAGGAAGAAGAAAATCCTATTGCCACTGGCACCAGAATACATCGGTTATGGTGACTCCGGCCTAAGTGACGATATGTTTATTTCGTACAAACCGGAAATCAGCCTACTTGATAACGGCCTGTTCAAGTACCATGTTGACTTCAACCATTTGGTGGTCGATGACAGCATTGGGGCTATCTGTGCCTCACGCCCAACAAATCCGACCGGCAACGTCCTGACCGATGAAGAAATCCAGCACCTTGATCAGCTCGCTCGCGAGCATGCTATCCCACTGATCATCGATAACGCCTATGGCATGCCATTTCCAGATATCATTTTTGAAGATGTTACCCCTCTTTGGAATGACAACACGATCTTGTGCATGAGCCTGTCCAAACTCGGGTTGCCCGGTGTGCGTTGTGGCATCGTGGTCGCCAAGGAAGAAATTGCCACGGCCATTGCTAATATGAACGGGGTGCTAAGCCTGGCGCCAGGCAGCGTTGGCCCTGCCCTTGGCTACAAGATGATTGAACAAAACGATTTGATGCGTTTGAGCGAAGACGTCATAAAGCCGTTCTACCTGCGTAAATCAAAGCATGCCGTGGAAATGCTACAACAGGCCATTACTGATCCAAGATTCAGGATCCACAAACCCGAAGGCGCTATGTTCCTGTGGCTGTGGTTCAAGGATTTGCCGATCAGTACCCTGGAGTTATACCGTCGCCTAAAAGCACGCGGTGTGCTCATTGTTCCCGGCGAGTACTTCTTCATCGGTCTGGATGAAGACTGGCAGCACGGCCACGAATGTCTGCGCATGAACTACGTCCAGGAAGATGACGTAATGCGAAGGGGTATCGAGATCATTGCCGAGGAAGTGGAAAAGGCTTACCAACACCAATAATTGGCTTAGCCTCACCCTACACCCTATTAGTAACGCTCACACAAAACAGGCTACTGAAGGTAGCCTGTTTCGTTTATCCAACCGTCATCAACAGGCGAGATCTCAGCTCAGCTATCAACCCTTACCCCGTTCGAACAGGTCCTCGCTCGCATTACAGCACGCCAACTAAAATCCACCAGCTTAAAAAATACGGCAGCTGGAGCTTAGGGCCAGCACCGATGCAGTAACCTTGGTTACTATGGCGATATATAATAGTGAGATAACAGCCCGACATCCCAAACGAGGTTTCACGTGAAACAGGCAACCAGGCGGGCTGGCTTTACTGGAAAACGTAGACGCCTCAATGCTAAGGCAACTGAACATAGGCAAAAGATACAAAAAAGGCCAGCACTCTGGCTGACCTTTCACACCTCTATCGGTTAATCAGGAGCAATCCTAATCACTCGCCTTCTAGCAGGCGACTACCGTTAATCGCAATCTTACGTGGCTTCTGCTCTTCAGGGATCTCACGCTCGAGATCAATATGAAGCAGACCATTTTCCATTTCGGCTCCCACCACTTTTACGTAGTCGGCCAATTGGAATTTACGCTCGAAGTCACGCTCAGCAATACCTTGGTATAGGTATTGGCGTTCAGTCTCGCCACTGGTTTCGCGAGTACCACGGACAATCAGTTTGTTTTGCTGCTGGGTGATATCCAGGTGCTCATCGGCGAAGCCGGCCACTGCCATAGTAATGCGGTAATGGTTCTCGTCTTGTTGCTCTATGTTATACGGAGGGTAGCCAGCATTGGCATTAGAAGCTGATTTTTCCATCTGGTTGAACAGACGATCAAAGCCGATAGCAGAACGGTATAGAGGAGTGAAATCTAGGTTTCGCATAGTGTTTATCCTTCTTTAGAAGCAATAGAATTAACGAATAATTGTTGAAGTGACTTTCCTACTGCGGACAAGCCGGTTGCAGGCCCAACCTGTGGCACCTTGCGCTTCACTAATAGATATAGGGGCGACAAAATGTCATTCCAACCCCTTTAACAAAAAAAATTTCCTTCCCTATGCCACTTCCCATATCTTGGCCCGCTCTCCTACTCCGCTCTCCTACTCCGCTCTCCTACTCCGCTCTCCTACTCCGCTCGCCTTATCCTCCCCGCTTACCTTAGGTTCACGAGGAGTCGCAGCCATGACGCAATAACATCACGATCAAGGATCCAAAAAAAACGCCGCACGAATGTGCGGCGTTTTCAGTCTTGACTGAGCACGTGGATATTAAAAATTAGATATCCAGGTTTGCATTCAGCGCGTTAGCTTCAATGAAGTTACGACGCGGTTCAACGTGATCACCCATCAAGGTGGTAAACAATTCATCGGCTGCAACAGCATCGTTGATATTTACCTGCATCATGCGACGGGTTTCTGGATCCATCGTTGTTTCCCACAACTGCTCTGGGTTCATCTCACCCAAACCTTTGTATCGCTGTAGAGAAAGGCCACGGCGTGACTCTTTGATCAACCAATCCAGTGCTTCTTTGAAGCTGGTAACCGGCTGCTTGCGTTCTCCGCGCTGCACATAGGCAGAATCTTCCAACAGCTCAAACAACGCTTCAGATAGATCCGCTAGCTTGCCGTACTCTTTCGAGTTAAGCAGATCTGCACTTAGCAGGTATTCATGTTCAACACCGTGGGTACGGACAATGACTTTCGGTAGCCATAGACCGTTTTCCTCATCATGCACAACCTCGAAGCTGTACTGGCTCTCACCAGACTGCTTAGCATTCAGTGCCACAACCAGCGCGTTCACCCAACCTTCCACATCACTTTCAGTGCTTAGTTTGTCGGCAGACAAACGTGGCTGGTAGATAAATTCATTCAGCAATAGTGTCGGGTAACGGCGGCTCATGCGCTCCACCAGCTTGGTCGCGCCATTGAACTGCTTAACCAGCGTTTCCAGTGCTTCACCCGAAATTGCAGGCGCACCTTCAGAGGTAAACAATGCAGCATTATCCAGTGCCAAGGCAACCTGGTACTGACCCATGTCCTCGTCATCCTGGATGTACTGCTCTTGTTTGCCCTTCTTCACTTTGTACAGTGGTGGCTGAGCAATATAGATATGACCACGCTCGATAAGCTCTGGCATTTGACGGTAGAAGAATGTCAGCAGTAGCGTACGGATGTGGGAACCATCGACATCGGCATCGGTCATGATGATGATGTTGTGGTAACGCAGTTTGTCCGGGTTGTATTCGTCACGGCCGATACCACAGCCCATTGCCGTGATAAGCGTTGCCACTTCCTGAGAAGACAGCATCTTGTCAAAGCGTGCTTTCTCAACGTTCAGGATCTTACCCTTCAACGGCAAGATAGCCTGGTTCTTACGGTTACGACCCTGCTTGGCACTACCGCCTGCAGAGTCACCCTCCACTATGTAAAGTTCAGAGAGGGCTGGATCTTTTTCCTGACAATCGGCTAGCTTACCCGGTAGGCCGGCAAGATCTAACGCGCCTTTACGGCGAGTCATTTCACGCGCTTTACGCGCCGCTTCACGGGCACGAGAAGCATCGATAATCTTAGAACAAACGGTCTTGGCATCCGATGGGTTTTCCAGAAGGAATTCACTCAGCTTCTCACCCATGGTTGATTCAACCGCTGGCTTAACTTCACTCGATACCAGCTTATCTTTAGTCTGGCTCGAGAATTTAGGATCCGGCACTTTCACCGATACAACCGCCGTCAGACCTTCACGAGCATCATCACCCGACGTCGCTGTCTTGGCCTTCTTCGAATAGCCTTCTTTATCCATGAAGTTATTCAGAGTACGGGTCAACGCACCACGGAAACCAGCCAGGTGGGTACCACCATCACGCTGCGGGATGTTGTTGGTGAAACAGTAAATATTTTCCTGGAAGCCATCGTTCCACTGCATTGCCACTTCTACCCCGATACCGTCTTCACGGGTAAAATCGAAGTGGAAGACTTTCGGGTGGATAGGCGTTTTGTTGCGGTTCAAGTGCTCAACGAAAGCACGAATACCACCTTCATACATGAAGTGATCTTGCTTGTCTTCTTCACGCTCGTCGATCAATCGGATAGACACACCGGAGTTCAGGAACGACAGCTCACGTAGACGCTTGGCCAGAATTTCATAGTGGAATTCGATGTTAGTGAAAGTTTCAGCACTCGGCCAGAAACGGATGCGGGTACCGGTTTTATCGGTATCAGCAATCACACCCAGAGGCGCTTCAGGCTCGCCATGACGGTAAATCTGCTGGTGTACAGAGCCACCGCGGTTAATCGTCAGTTCCACTTTTTCAGACAGGGCGTTCACCACTGACACACCTACCCCGTGCAGACCACCGGATACCTTGTAGGAGTTGTCATCGAACTTACCGCCAGCGTGAAGTACCGTCATGATAACTTCCGCTGCCGACACGCCTTCTTCAGGGTGCAATTCAGTCGGGATACCACGACCATCATCACTCACAGACACAGAGCCATCTTCATGGATAGTGACAATGATATCTTCACAGTGGCCAGCAAGAGCTTCATCGATAGAGTTATCGACTACCTCAAATACCATGTGGTGCAAGCCTGTACCGTCATCGGTATCGCCAATATACATCCCTGGGCGCTTACGTACCGCATCAAGGCCCTTAAGTACCTTGATACTTGATGAATCGTAGTTGTTGGACATTGAGTTACTCTCGCTTAAATTATCCTGCGGTTATTTTACCGTGTTCCACATGAAACATCTTACCATTTTCATCATGCATTTCCGATATTTGGTCAATGCTGATAGCACTGATAAAGACTTGCGCCCCGGTCTCTTTCAACCGCTGCGCCAACAGTGCCCGACGATGGCTATCCAGCTCGGAAGCAAAATCATCAATTAAATATATACATTGCTTACCCGTAGCTTCGGTCAGGTGCAATCCTTGCGCTAGGCGCAAAGCACACATCATCAGCTTTAGCTGACCACGGGAAAGTACATCTTCTACTGGGGTGCCGGCCACCTTTACCCGCAAATCCGCTTTGTGCGGTCCGCTGGCAGTGTAGCCCAGCTGGCTATCCCGTTCGAAATTACGCTGAAGTAGCTCAGCATAGGGGGTGTCTTTTTCCCAACCCCGGTAGTACCCGAGTTGGATATCAAATTCCGGCAAAAAGATTTCGCAGATCTCTTTGGCTTTTCGCTTTACGGCCTCGAGATAGTCGTGGCGCCATTGCGAAATCTGTTCAGCCAACACACTGAGCTCCTGATCCCAGTAGCTCAATTCACGATAATGCCGAGCGGTTTTGAGCAAGGCATTACGTTGTTTGGTTAACCGTTTTACCCGCATCCAAGCATGGTAGAACTGCGGTTCCACGTGAAACACGCCCCAATCAATAAAGGCGCGGCGGAACTTCGGTCCCCCAATCAATAAGTCAAAGCCTTCAGGCGTGATCAATTGCAAAGGCAGCAGTTGGGCCAATTGGGCTAACTTTTGGCTCCCTTCACCACCAATTTTTAGCTCGGTGGTGCCATCACGCTTCTTGTTGATACCAACAGGTAGTTCGATAGCTGAAGAGGATTGCAACCGGCCATGGACAAACAGCTGTTGCTGCTCATGGCGGATCACCCTGCCCGTCAGGTGGCTGCGGAACGAACGGCCATGGCCAAGGTAATGGATCGCTTCCAAAACACTGGTCTTGCCGCTGCCATTGGCCCCGACAAGAAAATTGAAGCCTGGCGACAACAATAAGTCACAGGCTTCAATGTTTCGAAAATCTTTAACGATCAGGCGTGTTAGCGACATGACCCTACAGCCTAATTGGCATCACCACGTACATGGCTTCGCCGTTGGCACTGTCTTCCAGCAAGGCACTGGCATTGGCGTCGGTCAGCGACCAGCGTACTTGTTCGCACTTAAGAGTGTTAAGCACATCAAGCACATAGCTGACGTTGAAACCAATTTCGAGTGCTTCACCTTGGTAGTCAACATCCAAAAACTCTTCGGCTTCTTCCTGTTCAGGGTTATTGGCAGTAATGCGCATCTCACCCGGAGAAAGGTTCACTCTCACGCCACGGAACTTTTCATTTGACAAGATAGCGGCACGGGAGAAAGCCTTGCGCAATTCGTCACAGCTCGCTTCGACTACCTTGTTGCTGTTCTGTGGCATCACGCGGCGGTAATCAGGGAAGCGACCATCAACCAGCTTGGACGTGAAGATATAATTATTCACTTCGGCACGGATATTGGAATGACCAATTTGCAGGCGGATCTCTTCGTCAGGGCTATCGAGCAGGCGCATCAGTTCCATCACCCCTTTACGCGGGACAATGATCTGCTTGGCTGGAAGCTCATCATGGGTCGCGACCGCACAGACCGCCATCCGGTGGCCGTCGGTGGCAACCGAACGCAGTTGCTGGCCATCGGTTTCAAACAGCATACCGTTCAGATAGTAGCGGACATCCTGATGGGCCATCGAAAACTGGGTGCTGTCGATAAGTTGGCGCATCTGCCCCTGGGGCAGCGTAATTTCGACTTCACTCTGCCAATCTTCGATGTTAGGAAAATCTGCCGCAGGCAGTACTGATAGCGTATAGCGGCTACGACCAGAGCGAATGATGGCACGATCACCTTCAAGGGAGACCGCAATATTGGCACTGTCTGGCAGGCCACGGCAAATATCAAGGAACTTGCGCGATGGGACCGTGACAGCCCCTTCTTCAACGTCACCTTCCAGCGCCAACTTGGCAATCATCTCTACTTCAAGGTCAGTACCTGTCATCGACAGGCAACCCTGCTCTACGACCAACAGAATATTGCCGAGGATCGGCAATGAAGGGCGGCTACCCAATGCACCAGAGACCTGCTGCAGGGGTTTTAATAGCTGTTCGCGTGCAACTGTAAATTTCATATTAAGATGACAATGTTCTTATGAGGTTAGAATAATCTTCTTTGATGTCATGGCTTTCCTCACGCAACTGCTCAATCTTGCGGCAGGCGTGCAGCACCGTTGTATGATCCCGGCCACCAAAAGCATCACCGATCTCCGGCAAGCTGTGGTTGGTCAACTCTTTGGCCAGAGCCATCGCCATCTGGCGCGGACGGGCCACCGAGCGGGAGCGGCGCTTGGATAGCATATCAGCCATCTTAATCTTATAGTACTCAGCCACGGTCTTTTGAATATTATCGATCGTGACCAGTTTTTCCTGCAAGGCCAGCAAATCTCGCAGCGCCTCACGGACAAAATCAATCGTGATGGCACGGCCGGTAAAGTTGGCATTGGCGATCACCCGGTTCAGGGCCCCTTCCAACTCACGGACATTGGAGCGCAGACGTTTGGCAATGAAGAACGCTACTTCATCAGCCAAACGGATATTGTGATCCTCAGCCTTCTTCATCAGGATTGCGACGCGGGTTTCCAGCTCCGGCGGCTCGATAGCCACCGTCAGGCCCCAGCCAAATCGCGATTTGAGGCGATCCTCCACCCCATTGATCTCACGCGGGTAACGGTCAGACGTCAGGATGATCTGCTGGTTGCCTTCTAGTAGCGCATTAAAGGTGTGGAAGAATTCTTCCTGCGAGCGCTCCTTGTTGGCAAAGAACTGGATATCATCGATCAGCAGTGCGTCGACGCTGCGGTAGTAGCGCTTGAACTCTTCGATGGCATTGTTCTGCAACGCCTTGACCATATCCTGGACAAAACGCTCGGAGTGCATGTACACCACTTTGGCATTGGGCTTGCGATCGGCAATGGCATTGCCAACGGCATGCAGCAAGTGGGTTTTACCCAAACCGGTTCCACCATAGAGAAACAGCGGGTTGTACGCTGCCCCCGGGTTATCGGCCACCTGACGACAAGCTGCCAGGCCTAGCTGGTTCGATTTACCCTCAACAAAGTTGTTGAAATTGTGCTTAGGGTTCACGTTGGAGCGGTAGCCTGACTGCGACTCGGGCTGCACTGGCGACGGCGCAGGCTCCCAGGTACGCGAAGGTGTATCGTCGACAACAGGCGGTGCTGGCGTCGCGACAACCGTGGCCGGAACCGGTGTCAGGGTCGGTGGAGGTGAAACGCGCTGTGGCGACGGCGCGACAACGCGCCGGCTACCCACCTCAAATCGCAGGATCGGCACGTCGTTACCGCAGAACTCATTGAGCAGGCGGTTGATGTTGTTGAGGTACTTATCGCGGACCCAATCCAGCACAAAGCGGTTGGGCGCAAACAAGGTCAACGTATTGTCGCTCAACTCGGCTTGAAGCGGTCGAACCCACATACTGAATTCTGTTGCAGGGAGTTCCTCTTGAAGGCGTTGAAGGCACTGCAACCAAAGCGAAGATGACAAGCTCGACTCCACACTGAATAACTAAACACTAAAAGGGATGCAATTTTATACCCGCTGGCTCAGGATCGCCAGCAAAGAGATCGCAGATCAAGTGAATAAGATCTGACTTATTCACATGGATCGCACAATTATACTCGCGATCACCACAATTTTACCCCTGCTTACCCACAAATCCATAAACAACGCCCATTTATCTCTCTTACGAAAAGTTATTTAAAATAACTCCAAGTTATTTAAAGAAACCTATTATTAACAGATAGGATAATTCCTACAGAACATCATCACAGCAACCTGAGGAGTAAACAGGATGAAAAGCTGGGTAACAACTTCATTGACTGCCATCGCCCTAACGTTATCGGTTAGCCACACAGCGATGGCTGCCACCGATGTAAAAGTAGGAATGTCAGGACGCTATTTCCCTTTTACCTTTGTTAAGCAAGATCAGCTACAAGGCTTTGAGGTCGATCTGTGGAACGAGATCGGCAAACGCAATGACTACAGCGTCGAATTTGTTACCGCTAACTTCTCCGGTTTGTTCGGTTTGCTGGAAACAGGTCGAATCGACACGATCTCCAACCAGATCACCATGACCGATGAGCGCAAGGCCAAGTACCTGTTCTCGCACCCTTACGTGGTCGATGGAGCACAATTGGTCGTGCGCAAGGGCAATGACACCATCGCTGGCACGGCCGATCTGTCCGGCAAGACTGTCGGGGTTAACCTGGGCTCAAACTACGAGCAACTCTTGCGCAAACTGGATACCGAGGGCACCATCAACATCAAGACCTACGATACCGGTATCGAGCACGATGTGGCCCTTGGCCGTACCGATGCCTTCGTAATGGACCGCCTGTCGTCGCTTGAGCTGATCAAAAAAGCCAACCTGCCACTGGAATTGGCCGGTGAACCGTTCGAAATCATCGAGAATGCCTGGCCGTTCGTGCAAGGCGACAAAGGCGAAAAGCTGCGTGACGAGGTCAATATTGCCCTCGAAGCGATGCGCAAAGACGGCACCCTGGCCGAGATTTCCATCAAGTGGTTTGATGCCGACATCACCCACTAAAAACACCTGCTATTCTTCATAACAAAAGGCTCACCCTCGGGTGGGTCTTTGTCGCTGAAAAACCACAGTAAAAAAGAAGACACCATATGGGTTTTGATTTTGACTACATGCTCTCCCTCATGCCGACCTTGTTCAAATACCTCGGCACAACAATGGGAATGGCACTCTGGGGCTTAGTGTTCGCCCTGATCATCGCATTGGTACTGGCATTGCTACGCACTTACCGCATTCCAGTACTCGATCAGCTCAGCCAGCTCTATATCAGCTTTTTCCGCGGTACACCGTTGCTGGTACAGCTCTTCCTGCTCTACTACGGTCTGCCGCAAGTGATGCCAGTCTTTGTGGGTCTCGATGCCTTTACCGCCGCCGTCATCGGCCTGAGCCTGCATTTTGCCGCTTACATGGCCGAGAGTATCCGTGCAGCCATCCTAGGTATCGACCGCAGCCAACGCGAAGCCAGCCTGTCAATTGGCATGACCGAACTACAGGCCATGCGCCGGATCATCCTGCCACAGGCCACGCGTGTCGCCCTGCCATCGCTAATGAACTATTTCATCGACATGATCAAATCAACTTCGCTGGCTTTCACCCTTGGGGTGGCTGAAATCATGGCTATGGCCCAAATGGAGGCCTCTTCCAGCTTCAAGTTCTTCGAGGCATTCCTTGCCGTTGCCCTTATCTACTGGGGTATCGTTCTAGTCTTGACCCGGATACAAAACTGGGCAGAAGCCAAACTCAACAGGGCTTATACACGATGATTAAGATTGAAAACCTGACCAAGCGCTTTGGCGATGCGACAATTTTTTCTGGGCTCGATTTAACCATCAGCAAAGGTGAAATCGTGGTGGTGATCGGCCCATCGGGCACCGGAAAATCAACCCTGCTGCGCTGTGTCAATTTCCTTGAAACCGCCGATGAAGGACATCTGACCTTGGGCGATGTCTCGGTCGACAGCCAACAGGCCGGCCAAAAAGAGGTACTGGCACTGCGTCGCAAGACCGGTTTTGTCTTCCAGAATTACGCCCTATTTGCTCACCTGACAGCACGACAAAATATCGCAGAAGGCCTTATCACCGTTAAGGGCTGGAACAAAGAGGAAGCCCACCAGAAGGCCCAGCAGATCCTTGACGACATCGGCCTTGGCGACAAGGGCGATCATTACCCTGCCGCCCTGTCTGGCGGCCAGCAGCAACGGGTCGGTATCGGTCGTGCAATGGCGCTCGAAGCCGAGCTGCTGCTGTTTGACGAGCCGACATCGGCACTGGATCCCGAGTGGGTCGGTGAGGTATTGAGCCTGATGCAGAAACTGGCCACCCGGCACCAGACCATGCTGGTGGTCACTCACGAAATGCAATTTGCCCGCGAAGTGGCCGATCGGGTGATCTTTATGGCCGATGGCGGCTTTGTCGAACAAGGCACTCCGGATCAGATCTTCGGGAACCCGCAAGATCCGAGGCTGAAGAAGTTCCTGAGCCAAGTTGGGATCCGTTAAGGATCCTTGCACTCTGGCAAATAGGAAGTATAATTCAGCGCCCGTAGTTCTCTGCGGGCATAATTATTGACTATTTAAGAGTCAGTGATTACAATTCCGCCTCTTTGATTAGAGGCAACGACTGAAAACAGTCGCTAAACTCTAACCAAACTTAAAAACTGATCAGTTAATTTAAGGTAAAACCCATGAAACGCACTTTTCAACCATCAGTTCTAAAGCGCAAGCGTAGCCACGGTTTCCGTGCACGCATGGCTACTAAGAACGGTCGCGCAACAATCAACGCTCGTCGCGCTAAAGGCCGTAAGCGTCTTTCTAAGTAATCATCAGATTATTTTGAGTAAGAACGCTTTCTCTCGGGAGTTACGTCTGTTAACTCCCGAACATTACAAAAAAGTCTTCCAGCAAGCTCATCGTGCTGGCTCTCCCCACTTAACTATTCTTGCCCGCAATAACAACCTTGACCATCCGCGTCTTGGCTTGGCTGTCCCGAAGAAACAGATCAAAACTGCCGTTGGCCGTAACAAATTCAAACGTATTGTGCGCGAGAGTTTCCGCCTGAAGCAACACGATCTGCCAGCTAAGGATTTTGTCGTTATCGCCAAGAAGAGTGCCAGTGAGCTGAGCAACGAAGAACTTTTCAAGCTTCTAGAGAAATTATGGCATCGCCTGTCTCGCCCTTCGCGTGGCTAGTCATCAGACTAGTCCGCTTTTACCAACTAGCAATAAGTCCGCTTATTGGCCCCCGCTGTCGCTTTACCCCTACATGTTCCCAATACGCTATAGAGGCGATAAAAACGCATGGAGCGATAAAAGGTGGTTGGTTCGCGGCGAAACGTCTATTAAGATGTCATCCTTTAACCGACGGTGGTTATGACCCCGTTCCGCCAACCAAGCATAACGACAGAGATAATTAACGATGGATTCCCAACGCAATATTCTGTTAATTGCCCTACTGTTTGTCTCTTTCCTACTGTTCCAACAGTGGAATACTGACAGCAACCCGCAACCGCAGGGTGTAGCGCAACAAGTCAACAACAGTGGTGATGTGCCTTCGCATTCCGCTGACGGCCAGACTATCACTGACCAAAGCACGTCAAACAACCTAATCACCATTAATACAGATGTACTGGCGCTTACTGTCGATACGCTTGGTGGTGACATCATCGAAGCCAAACTACTGGCTTACGACAACGAATTGGAATCTGAAGACCCATTCGTTCTCCTGAAAGACGAACAGGGCCACAGCTACACGGCTCAATCAGGCTTGATCGGTGCCCAGGGTATCGATACAGCAGCCGGTCGTGCCCAGCTACAAGTATCCGCTGACAGCTTCACGCTAGAAGATGGCCAGGACGAACTGCGTGTTCCGATGACCTACGAGCAAGACGGCATCAGCTACACCAAAACCTTCATCCTGAAGCGTGACAGCTATGCTGTTGATGTGGAATACAGCATCAACAACCAATCAGCGCAGCCAGCCAGCGTGCAAATGTATGCCCAGCTGAAGCAGAACCTGATGGATGATGGTGGTAGCCTGACCATGCCAACCTACCGCGGTGGTGCATACTCGGCTGACAACGTGAAGTACAAGAAGTACAGCTTCGATGATATGCAGGACAAGAACTTGAACCTGGATATGAATCAAGGCTGGGCGGCAATGATGCAGCACTACTTTGTAACTGCATGGATCCCACGCGCGGAAGAAGCGAGCAACCTGTACACCCGCACCGGCAATGGTCAGGGCTACATCGGTGTGCGTATGCCAACAACCACTGTTGCACCTGGTAGTGAGGAATCACTAACAGCAACATTATGGGTTGGTCCTAAGCTGCAAGACCAGATGGCTGCGACGGCAGCAAACCTGAACCTGACAGTCGACTACGGCTGGCTATGGTTTATTGCAAGCCCGCTTCACAGCCTGCTGTCGTTCATCCAAGGCATCGTGGTTAACTGGGGTCTGGCAATCATTATCCTGACTTTCATTGTTCGTGGTGCGATGTACCCGCTGACTAAAGCGCAGTACACCTCCATGGCGAAAATGCGTATGCTGCAGCCAAAACTGCAAGCAATGCGTGAGCGTCTGGGCGACGACCGCCAGCGCATGAGCCAGGAAATGATGGAACTGTACAAGAAAGAGAAAGTGAACCCGCTGGGTGGCTGTCTACCAATCTTGCTACAGATGCCTATCTTCATCGCGCTTTACTGGTCACTGATGGAATCGGTTGAGCTTCGTCATACGCCATTCTTTGGCTGGATTCACGACCTATCAGCACAGGACCCGTACTACATCCTGCCGATCCTGATGGGTGCGACCATGTTCATGATCCAGAAGATGAGCCCGACGACGGTTACTGACCCGATGCAGCAGAAGATCATGACCTTCATGCCGGTGATGTTCACCTTCTTCTTCCTGTTCTTCCCGTCAGGTCTAGTCCTATACTGGCTAGTATCTAACGTCGTAACGCTTATCCAGCAGACGTTGATTTACCGTTCACTGGAAAAGAAAGGCCTGCATAGCAAATAATGCAGTCCTGAGTTAAGAAAAAGGCGGCCTGCAGGCCGCCTTTTTTATTATCCCAATCCCAAGCGCTTGCCATTGCTGGGCAATCGCCACTACTCTGTTTACAATTGCAACGTATTTATCAAGCTAAGCCAAAATTATGACTGAACATACAGATACCATTGTTGCCCAAGCCACCCCTCCGGGCCGTGGCGGCGTCGGGATCATCCGCGTCTCGGGCCCGAAAGCCAAAGAGGTCACCCTTGCCGTTGCCGGCCGTGAGCTCAAACCGCGCTATGCCGAATACCTATCGTTCAAAAATGAAGATGGTACGGCATTGGATCAGGGTATTGCTTTGTTCTTCAAGGGCCCTAACTCATTTACCGGTGAAGATGTCCTTGAGCTTCAAGGCCATGGCGGACCGGTACTGATGGATATGATGATCCGCCGCATCTTGGAAGTCGATGGCATCCGTGCCGCGCGCCCGGGTGAATTCTCCGAACGTGCGTTCATGAATGACAAACTCGACCTGGCGCAAGCTGAGGCGATTGCCGACCTGATTGATGCCAGCTCTGAGGAAGCAGCAAAAAGTGCCTTCAAATCGCTGCAGGGAGCCTTCTCGGCCCGCGTCAATGAATTAGTTGAGGCCCTAATCCACCTTCGCATCTACGTCGAAGCCGCGATTGACTTCCCGGAAGAAGAAATCGACTTCCTGTCCGACGGCAAGGTCTCCGGCGATCTCAATGGCATTATCGGCCGTTTAGAGGCTGTGCGCCGTGAAGCCAACCAGGGCGCTATCATGCGTGAAGGGATGAAGGTGGTGATTGCCGGCCGTCCGAACGCTGGTAAATCAAGCCTGCTCAATGCCCTCTCCGGCAAGGACAGCGCGATTGTCACCGATATTGCCGGCACGACCCGTGACGTACTGCGCGAGCATATTCACATTGATGGCATGCCTTTGCATATCATCGATACCGCCGGCTTGCGTGAAGCCTCTGACGAGGTAGAGCGCATTGGTATCGAGCGGGCCTGGGAAGAAATCCAGCAAGCCGACCGCGTGCTGTTTATGGTCGACAGTACCACCACCGACGCCACCGACCCGGCAGAGATTTGGCCGGAATTTGTCGAGCGTTTACCGCAAGGCTTAGGCATAACAGTGATCCGTAACAAAGTGGAGCTGACCGGAGAGAGTACAGGGATTTGCCACGTCAACAACCCGACCCTTATCCGCCTCTCGGCCCGTACCGGTGAAGGCGTTGAGCCGCTGCGTGAACACCTCAAGGAGTGCATGGGCTTTGCCGGCACCACCGAAGGTGGCTTTATGGCCCGCCGCCGCCACCTTGACGCTCTGGAGCGCGCTGCCAACAACTTGGACACCGGCAAAGAGCAGCTGGAAGGCTTCATGGCCGGAGAAATCCTTGCCGAGGAACTCCGCCTTGCTCAGCAGCACCTGAGTGAAATTACCGGCGAGTTTACCTCCGATGATCTGCTCGGCCGGATCTTTACCTCGTTCTGTATCGGAAAATAGCCGATCCCCGATCGCGATCAGTTCAACAGCCTGTTTCGGATCCTCGTGACAGGCTGTGTATAAACTGCCGATAAAAGATCCCCTCCCCAGCAAGATCGCGCTTCCCTCCTACATCCAACCCAGTACAATACTGTGTATAAACCCTTTGTGAATATCTACACGGATTTGAGTACATGAGCCACATCACCTTCATTACCGGCAGCACCCTTGGCGGCGCCGAATACGTTGCCGACCACTTGAGCGAACTGCTGGAACAAGCAGGCCATAGTACGGATATCACCAATCAGGCCGATCTCGGACAGCTGTCTCCCGATAATATCTGGCTGGTGGTCTGCTCTACCCACGGCGCAGGTGAATATCCCGACAATTTCCAGCCTTTCGCCGAACAACTGCTCAACCAAAAACCGGATCTCACCGCTTTGCGCTATGCCGTGATCGGTTTGGGTGACTCCAATTACGATACCTTCTGTGCAGCCGCCAGGAAGATTGATCAACAGCTGGCAACCCTGGGGGCGATCCGCCTCGGAGAAAGGCTCGAAATTGATGTCTCACAGGATCCAGTACCGGAGGATCCGGCAGAAACATGGCTGGAAAACTGGAAAAACAACCTGCTTTGAATAAAAAATAGACAGTTTTTTACCCAGAATTTGCCGATCTTTAAACTTTTTTCTGTGGATAACTATAGATCTAAACGGTGATCAACCCATAGTTATCCATTTAATAACTTCTCGCCTTCAATTCCGCTGTTGATAACTGCCGTTTTTGATCCCAGCTAATCCCAGCAATGATCCATGCTGCTCCACAACAAATGATCCTCGATAACATCATGATCATTAGGATCATTTATCACTTATCCACACGATCGGCGGATCTATATAATAGATCTAACAGAAGATCTATTTAAAAGATCTTATCTATATTCAAAAGCGGTATCCTCCTAGGATCAAATGATCTTCAGGAAAGATTCTCTCCACGACTGAAACAGGATAGAATATTGCTCCTTCGCTCAAAGATAACTCACTGCCAATTTTGAATATCCGAGGTAGTTTCATGTTTTACCAGGAAAATTTTGATGTCATCGTCGTAGGTGGCGGCCATGCAGGGACTGAAGCTGCACTGGCGGCAGCCCGTATGGGACAAAAAACCCTACTGCTGACACACAACATCGATACGTTGGGACAGATGTCATGCAACCCAGCAATCGGCGGGATCGGGAAAGGACACCTGGTTAAAGAAGTTGACGCCCTTGGTGGTTTAATGGCCCGGGCGATCGACAAAGGCGGGATCCAGTTCCGCACTTTGAACTCGTCAAAAGGCCCTGCGGTGAGGGCAACACGCGCCCAGGCAGACCGCGCCTTGTACAAGGCAGCTGTGCGTGAAGAGCTGGAAAACCAGCCGAATCTGAAGCTATTCCAACAGGCGGTTGATGATCTGATCATCGAAAATGATCGTGTCGTCGGCGCCGTGACCGAAATGGGACTGAAGTTCCGTGCCAAGGCGGTCGTTTTAACCGTAGGGACATTCCTCGGTGGCAAGATCCACATCGGTCTGGAAAACTACAACGGCGGTCGCGCCGGGGATCCACCGTCGATCACCTTAGCATCACGTTTGCGTGAAATGCCATTCCGTGTTGATCGTCTCAAAACCGGAACACCTCCGCGTATTGATGCGCGCAGTGTCGATTTTAGCCAGTTGCAGGCCCAGCATGGTGACAACCCAACACCGCTGTTCTCGTTTATGGGCAAAGCCTCGGATCATCCACGCCAGATCCCATGTTTTATTACCCACACCAATGAGAAAACCCACGATGTGATCCGTAATAACCTGGATCGTAGCCCGATGTATTCCGGGGTGATCGAGGGGATCGGCCCGCGTTACTGTCCGTCGATCGAAGACAAGGTGATGCGTTTTGCCGACAAGGACAGCCACCAGATCTTTATCGAGCCTGAAGGCCTGACCACCCATGAGCTGTACCCGAACGGTATTTCCACCAGTTTGCCGTTTGATGTCCAGATGCAGATTGTCCGTTCGATGAAAGGCTTCGAGAATGCCGATATCGTCCGTCCGGGTTATGCCATTGAGTATGATTTCTTCGATCCGCGTGATTTGAAGCAGACGTTCGAGACCAAGTTTATCAATGGCTTGTTCTTTGCCGGTCAGATCAACGGAACCACAGGTTACGAAGAGGCCGCGGCTCAAGGCTTGTTAGCCGGGATGAACGCCGCCCTGCTGGCTCAGGACCGTGAAGGGTGGAGCCCGCGTCGCGATCAGGCCTACATGGGCGTACTGATAGACGATTTGTCGACCATGGGTACCAAAGAGCCGTACCGCATGTTCACGTCCCGTGCTGAATACCGCTTGCTGTTGCGTGAAGACAACGCTGATTTGCGTTTGACCGAAATCGGCCGCGAGTTTGGTTTGGTTGATGACGAGCGCTGGGCGCGCTTCAATCAGAAGTTGGAAAACATTGAGCAGGAGCGCCAGCGCCTGAAAAATATTTGGGTGACGCCAACTTCAGAGCAGGTTGAGGCGGTAAACCAAATTCTCAAGACACCGATCACCCGTGAGGCGAGCGGTGAAGATTTGCTGCGTCGTCCGGAAGTGACTTACAACCAGCTTACCGATATTGCGTTATTCGGTCCGGCTCATGAAGATAGCCAGGCCAGCGATCAGGTGGAAACCCAAGTTAAGTACCAAGGCTATATTGATCGCCAGAAAGACGAAGTAGAAAAATCCTTGCGCCATGAGAAGACCAAGCTGCCGCTGGATCTTGATTACAGCGTGGTCAAAGGCTTGTCGAACGAAGTGATTGCCAAGCTCAATGATGCTAAGCCGGAAACCATCGGTATGGCGTCACGTATTTCAGGCATCACTCCGGCAGCGATTTCCCTGCTGTTGGTGTATCTCAAGAAGCAAGGCCTGCTGAAAAAAGGCGAATAGGAGTAATTTGTGAAACAACGTCTGTTGCAACTGGTAGCGCAAACTGATCTCACAGTCACAGATCAGCAAATTGACCAGCTCGTCGGCTATGTAGCCATGCTGGATAAATGGAATAAGGCGTATAATCTGACATCGGTACGAGATCCGTATGAGATGTTGGTGAAACATATTATGGATAGTATTGTAGTAAGCCCTCACCTTGACGGTGAGCGGTTTATCGATGTAGGTACCGGTCCGGGCCTGCCAGGGATCCCTCTGGCGATCATGAACCCGGACAAGCAGTTCACATTATTGGACAGCCTGGGCAAGCGGATCCGTTTTATCCGCCAGGTGATCCATGAACTGAAGATCGACAATGTCACCCCGGTTCAGAGCCGGGTTGAGGAATTCCAGCCTGAAATCGGTTTTGATGCCGTGCTCAGCCGTGCCTTTGCCTCAATGAATGATATGGTATCTTGGTGCCACCACCTCCCTACCAGCAACGGGTGTTTCCTGGCGCTGAAGGGGCAATTCAATCAGCTGGAAGTGACAGAACTGCCTGAATGGTGTTCTGTGACGGAAGTCAAATCTTTGCACGTTCCTGAGCTAGAAGGCGAGCGCCATCTAGTAGTCTTGACGGCAAAGGATTAAAGGATGAGGTTTTTTTGTGGGAAGAGTCATAGCGGTAGCCAACCAGAAGGGAGGCGTGGGTAAAACCACAACATGTGTCAACTTGGCAGCGTCATTGGCGGCCACGCAGCGCAAGGTCTTGGTCATTGATCTGGATCCCCAGGGCAACGCCACCATGGCCAGCGGTGTGGATAAATACCAAGTCGATGCAACGGCTTATGAGCTTCTTGTCGAAGAAACCCCGTTCGACGATGTCGTGATCACCGACACCACTGGCGGCTATCATCTGATAGCCGCCAACGGTGATGTCACGGCGGCAGAAATCAAGCTGATGGAAGTCTTTGCCCGCGAAGTTCGGCTGCGTACAGCCCTTGAAAATGTTCGTGGTAACTATGATTTCATCTTTATTGATTGTCCTCCTGCCTTAAACCTTCTTACAATCAATGCAATGACAGCATCAGACTCTGTTCTGGTTCCGATGCAGTGCGAATATTTCGCGCTCGAGGGGCTGACGGCATTGATGGATACCATCAGCAAACTTACCGCTGTCGTCAACAGCGAACTGAAAATTGAGGGATTGCTGCGGACCATGTATGACCCGCGCAACCGGCTGGCGAACGAAGTGTCCCAGCAGCTCAAGAAGCATTTTGGCGACAAGGTCTATCGTACCGTTATCCCGCGCAATGTCCGTCTTGCCGAAGCGCCGAGCCATGGTCGACCGGCCATGTACTACGACAAGTATTCGAGCGGTGCCAAAGCCTACTTGGCCTTGGCCGGTGAAATTATCCGCCGTGACGAGCTGGCAGCGAATGCCGGCGCGGTCGATGCATAAAGGTTAACCATGAACATGAATAAACGAGGCCTGGGAAAAGGTCTTGATGCCCTGCTGGCCACCAGCTCTGTTGCGGCCACCAAGTTGCAGCAGGCTGATAAAGCACAAACACTGTCGGCTGACGGTAGCCTCAAAGAGTTGGCGATCAGCCAGTTGGCTCCGGGCCGCTACCAGCCACGCAAAGATATGTCGGAAGAGGCATTGGCCGAGCTGGCGGAGTCGATCCGTGCCCAAGGCGTGATCCAGCCAATAGTGGTGCGGGAAATGGCGCCGCAGCAGTACGAGATCATTGCCGGAGAGCGGCGCTGGCGTGCTTCGCGTCAAGCGGGCCTTCAGAAAGTCCCTTGTATTATTAAGGATGTTAACGACAGGGCTACTGTGGCCATTGCTTTGATTGAGAATATCCAACGTGAAGATCTCAACGCGATAGAAGAAGCGCAGGCACTGGAACGGCTGCAGAGTGAGTTTTCACTTACTCACCAGCAGGTCGCTGAAGCTGTGGGCAAGTCACGTGCGGCGGTATCGAACCTGTTGCGTTTGAACCAGCTGGAAGCGCCTGTTAAGCGCATGGTAGAGCAAAAGCAGCTGGAAATGGGCCATGCCCGCGCCATGCTGGCTCTGCCGAATGAGCGCCAGCTGGAAGCGGCACAAATTGTTGTAGCCAAGATGTTAACGGTTCGTGGTGCCGAACGCTTGGTGAAGAAGATGCTGACGCCGGAACCTGAGCCCAAAGTGGCGGTTGCCAACCCAAAAATCGAAGCGGTAGAAAATCAGCTAAGTGAGCAGTTTGGCACCCAGGTGGCGATTAATCAGCAGAAAAACGGTAAAGGAAAGATCGTTATCAGTTTTGAACAGGCTGACAAGCTCCAGCAAATTATTGCAATGTTAGGTCACGAAATGTGATATAAAACGTGCATATTTTGTTGCAAAAATTACAACGACGTGATCAAGTTATTGTGTTGTAAAATCTAACATCTTTTTTTGCTGCGATTAGATTGCATTCAATCTAATGAGCCGTATAATTTTCGCTGTTTTCCCAGCACGTCGTAAGTGCAGTGGAACGTACTCGAGGAACGAATACATGGTATCGGCGCTAGTTCGACCGGGACGCCATTTGGCGAAACGGTTGCTGTTACTACAATCTGGCGTCGTTTTGATAACGGCAATCATGGCAGTTTTTGCTGTCAGTGTTGACTGGGGAATCTCTGCATTAATCGGCGGCGGCATCTTTGTGATCGCTAATGCTGTCTTTGCGACCTGTGCGTTTTTGTTCAGCGGTGCCCGTAAGGCCCGGCTGGTCATGGCGTCATTTTTTGGTGGTGAAGTGTTGAAAATCCTCATCACGGTCATCTTGTTTGCCATTGTTTACCTGTATGTCGAGGTGGAACTTGTTCCCCTCAAACTGACCTATTTGCTGGCTCTCGGAGTTAATATCTTTGGGCCGGTTTTATTCATTAACAACAACAAATAGGATGAGTTATGGCTGCGCCAGGTGAAGCGCTAACGCCGTCAGGTTACATCACTCACCACCTGACAAATTTGTCGGTCGGTGAAGGATTCTGGGCGGTACATATAGATAGCCTGTTTTTCTCAGCCCTGACCGGTCTACTCTTTCTTTGGGTATTCCGTAAGGCTGCGAAAACAGCGACATCAGGAGTTCCAGGGAAACTACAGTGTTTTGTGGAAATGGTAGTAGAGTTCGTTGACGACAACGTCAAAGAAACCTTCCATGGCCGCAACCCGCTGATAGCTCCTTTGGCTCTTACCATTTTCTGCTGGATTTTGCTGATGAACATCATGGACTTAGTGCCAATTGATTTTCTTCCGTATCCTGCTGAACATTGGTTGGGTATTCCTTACCTTAAGGTGGTACCGAGTGCTGATGTCAACATCACCATGTCAATGGCGCTGGGTGTTTTTGCCTTGATGATCTACTACAGCATCAAAGTAAAAGGTCTCGGTGGCTTTGCGAAAGAACTGGCTCTTCACCCGTTCAATCACCCGGTCATGATCCCGTTCAACCTGCTTCTTGAAATTGTTTCGCTACTGGCGAAGCCGCTTTCATTGGGTATGCGTCTGTTCGGTAACATGTTCGCTGGTGAGGTGGTGTTTATCCTAATCGCGGCACTTATGCCGTGGTGGGCACAATGGCTGGGCTCGGTACCGTGGGCAATATTCCACGTTCTAGTCATTACAATTCAAGCATTCGTGTTTATGATGTTGACTATTGTGTACCTGTCTCAGGCACATGAAGACAATCATTAACGATTATTTGTAAATTATTCAATTTTTTACTGGCACTTTAGCCGACAACTATAAACTGGAGATAGTGATGGAAACTTTACTAAGCTTTTCTGCAATTGCCGTGGGCATCATTGTAGGTCTTGCTGCACTGGGTACAGCGATCGGCTTCGCCCTTCTTGGTGGTAAATTCCTTGAAGGTGCAGCACGCCAGCCTGAAATGGCTCCAATGCTACAGGTTAAGATGTTCATCATTGCTGGTCTGCTTGATGCGGTTCCAATGATCGGTATCGTAATCGCTCTACTATTCACATTCGCAAACCCATTCGTTGGCCAGCTAGCTGGTTAATAACACAAAACGAACGGACCCATAGCAACCCTTTTTAAGGAGATGCGTTGTGAATATGAATGCAACTTTGCTGGGTCAGGCTATCGCCTTCTTTATGTTTGTGGTGTTCTGCATGAAATATGTATGGCCACCAATCATGGAAGCGATTGAAGAGCGTCAGAAAAAAATTGCTGACGGTTTGGCAGCGGCTGATCGCGCTGCCAAAGACCTGAACCTAGCGCAGTCAAATGCTTCTGACCAACTGAAAGAAGCAAAACGCACTGCAACTGAAATTGTAGAGCAAGCTAACAAGCGCAAAGCTCAGATTGTCGACGAAGCGAAGGCTGAAGCCCTCGTTGAGCGTGAAAAAATTCTGTCTCAAGGTCTTGCTGAGATCGAGGCAGAACGTAACCGCGCACGCGATGAACTAAGAAAACAAGTTGCAACTCTGGCTGTGATTGGTGCTGAGAAAATCATTGAGCGTACTATCGATAAAGATGCGCACGCTGATCTTCTTAACAAAGTCACTGCAGAACTGTAATTAAAGGGGCAAGCACATGTCGGATATGACTACTATCGCACGCCCCTACGCTAAAGCAGCCTTTGACCTTGCGGTTGAGAAAGGTGAGCTGGCCCAATGGGCGGAAATGCTCTCCTTTGCTGCCGAAGTCACCCGTAACGAAACTATCCAGGATATCTTGGATAGCGGTTACGCGGCGAACAAGCTGACGGAAATTTTCCTGTCGGTATGCGGCGAGCAACTCAACGAAGCCGGCCAGAACCTGATTAAGGTTATGGCCGAGAACGGACGCCTGAAAGCACTTCCTGCTGTATGCAGCGAGTTCCTGCTCCTTAAGAGTGAGCTGGAAAAAACTATCGATGCCACTGTGACCTCTGCGGTTGCCTTGGATGATAGTCAACTTGCTGCCATCAGTAAGAAGCTGGAACAGCGTTTGAGCCGTAAGGTTAAGCTGAATTGCAGTGTAGACGAGACCCTGATTGCCGGGGTCGTGATTAGAGCTGGAGACTTGGTCATCGATAACTCAGTACGCGGCAAGTTAGACCGCCTGAGCGATACTTTGCAGTCTTGATTTGGGGAATTGGAGCATGCAACTTAATTCCACGGAAATTAGCGAACTGATCAAGCAACGTATTGAAAATTTCAACGTTGTAAGTGAAGCGCGTAACGAAGGTACTATCGTGTCGGTAAGCGACGGTATCATTCGTATCCATGGCCTTGCTGATGTGATGCAAGGTGAAATGATTGAATTACCTGGTGGCCGTTATGCACTAGCACTTAACCTTGAGCGTGACTCGGTTGGTGCGGTTGTAATGGGCCCATATGCTGACCTTCAGGAAGGCATGAAAGTAACGGGTACTGGTCGTATTCTTGAAGTACCAGTAGGCCCTGCACTTCTAGGCCGCGTAGTGAATACACTGGGTGAGCCTATTGATGGTAAAGGTCCAATCGAGGCAGAAGTTTACTCTCCTGTTGAAGTGATTGCTCCGGGTGTTATCGACCGTAAATCTGTTGATCAGCCAGTTCAGACTGGTTACAAGGCAGTTGACTCGATGATCCCTATCGGCCGTGGCCAGCGTGAGCTGATCATCGGTGACCGCCAGACGGGTAAAACCGCGATGGCGATCGATGCCATCATCAACCAGAAAAACTCTGGTATTTATTCTGTATATGTCGCTATCGGCCAGAAAGCTTCTACTATCGCAAACGTGGTACGTAAGCTGGAAGAGCACGGTGCACTGGAAAACACCATCATTGTTGTTGCGTCAGCTTCTGAATCAGCAGCACTGCAATACCTAGCGCCTTACGCGGGTTGTGCAATGGGTGAATACTTCCGTGACCGTGGTGAAGATGCACTGATCGTATACGATGACCTGTCTAAGCAGGCTGTTGCTTACCGTCAAATTTCACTATTGCTTAAGCGTCCACCGGGCCGTGAAGCATTCCCTGGTGATGTTTTCTACTTACACTCTCGTCTTCTAGAGCGTGCGTCTCGCGTCAGTGAGCACTACGTAGAAAAATTCACAAACGGTGAAGTGAAAGGTAAAACAGGTTCACTGACTGCGCTTCCAATTATCGAAACGCAAGCAGGTGACGTATCGGCATTCGTACCGACCAACGTTATCTCTATCACCGATGGTCAGATCTTCCTGCAAACAGAGCTGTTCAATGCTGGTATTCGTCCAGCGGTTGATCCAGGTATCTCTGTATCGCGTGTAGGTGGTTCTGCTCAAACTAAAATCATCAAGAAACTGTCTGGTGGTATTCGTACCGCACTGGCACAGTACCGTGAACTTGCAGCATTTGCACAGTTCTCGTCTGACCTTGATGAAGCAACTAAGAAACAGCTTGATCACGGTCAGAAAGTAACTGAGCTGATGAAGCAGAAGCAGTACTCACCGATGTCTGTGTTTGAACAGGCTGTGGTTATCTTTGCTGCGGAAAAAGGCTATTTGAACGATGTTGAGCTGACTAAGCTTGCTGACTTTGAAGCTGCGTTGCTTTCATATGCCAAAGGTCAATTCGCTGAGCTTGTGTCTCAGGTTGATGAAACGGGTGCGTGGAACGGTGAAATCGAAGCTCAGTTTGTAAAACTGGTTGAAGATTTCAAAGCGACCCAGACTTGGTAATTGGTTGGTGGTCGCTTGCGATCACCTACTAACGGAGAGTAACGATGGCCGGCGCAAAAGAGATTCGTAACAAGATCGGTAGTGTTAAAAACACTCAGAAGATCACTAAAGCGATGGAGATGGTTGCTGCTTCTAAGATGCGTAAAACGCAAGAAGCAATGGAATCATCACGTCCATACGCACAAACTATGCGCAAAGTGATCGGTCATATCGCCCTTGGTAGTCTTGAGTATAAGCACCCTTATCTTGAGGAGCGTGAAGCCAAGCGCGTGGGTTACATCATTGTTTCTACTGACCGTGGTCTGTGTGGCGGTTTGAACATTAACCTGTTCAAGCAAGTGATGACAGATATTCAAGGTTGGAATGAAAAAGGCGCAGATATTGACCTTGCACTGGTTGGTGCAAAGGCAACTGGCTTTTTCAATAGCTACGGCGGTAACGTACTGGCTCAGGTATCCGGTTTGGGTGACAACCCATCGGTTGATGAGCTGATCGGTACTGTTGGTGTGATGCTGAAGAAATATGATGAAGGCCAACTGGATCGCCTATACCTGGTTTACAACAAGTTTGTAAATACCATGGTTCAGGAGCCAGTGATCGATCAATTGCTGCCTTTGCCTAAGTCAGAAGACGAAGAAATGCAGCGTAACCATTCTTGGGATTACATTTATGAGCCCGAGCCGAAAGCCCTGCTGGATACCCTATTGGTTCGCTATGTCGAATCACAGGTATACCAGGGTGTTGTCGAGAACCTTGCCAGTGAGCAAGCGGCACGAATGGTGGCGATGAAAGCAGCAACAGATAATGCAGGAAATCTGATTGATGAATTGCAGCTTGTGTATAACAAAGCCCGTCAGGCGGCGATTACACAAGAACTGTCAGAAATCGTTTCTGGTGCATCTGCTGTTTAAGGCAAAGAATTAATAAGTTTAGAGGATTAACGATGGCTACAGGTAAGATCGTACAGATCATCGGTGCGGTAGTCGACGTAGAGTTTCCACAGGACTCTGTACCACAGGTATACGACGCCCTACACGTTGATGCGAAAGAAAACGGTACGCTAGTACTGGAAGTTCAGCAGCAGCTTGGCGGTGGTGTTGTCCGTGGTATCGCTATGGGTACTTCTGATGGCTTACGTCGTGGTTTGTCTGTTGAAAATACAGGCCGCCCAATTGAAGTTCCAGTTGGTACTGCAACACTAGGACGTATCATGAACGTTCTGGGTCAGCCAATTGATGAGTGTGGTGAGATCGGTGAGAAAGAGCGTTACTCTATCCACCGCGAAGCACCAAGCTACGAAGACCAATCAAACGAAACCGCACTTCTAGAAACCGGTGTTAAAGTAATCGACTTGATTTGCCCATTCGCTAAGGGTGGTAAAATCGGTCTATTCGGTGGTGCGGGTGTTGGTAAGACCGTTAACATGATGGAGCTTATCAACAACATCGCCCTACAGCACTCTGGCCTATCTGTATTTGCCGGTGTTGGTGAGCGTACGCGTGAAGGTAACGATTTCTACTTTGAGATGCAGGAAGCGGGCGTTGTTAACGTTGAGAACCCTGAAGAATCAAAAGTAGCGATGGTTTACGGTCAGATGAACGAGCCACCGGGTAACCGTCTACGTGTTGCTTTGACTGGTCTAACAATGGCAGAGCGCTTCCGTGACGAAGGCCGTGATGTTCTATTGTTTATCGATAACATCTACCGTTATACCCTTGCGGGTACCGAGGTATCGGCACTACTGGGTCGTATGCCATCAGCGGTAGGTTACCAGCCAACGCTTGCAGAAGAGATGGGTGTTCTTCAGGAACGTATCACCTCGACCAAGTCAGGCTCTATCACGTCTGTTCAGGCCGTTTACGTACCTGCGGATGACTTGACGGATCCATCACCAGCAACGACGTTTGCTCACTTGGATGCAACCGTTGTACTTTCGCGCCAAATCGCATCGCTTGGTCTATACCCTGCGATCGACCCACTAGATTCAACATCTCGTATGCTTGATCCTCTAGTGGTTGGCCAAGAGCACTACGACATTGCTCGTGGCGTTCAGAGCTTGCTACAGCGTTATAAAGAGCTGAAAGACATCATTGCAATCCTAGGTATGGACGAGCTATCTGAAGAAGATAAGCAAGCTGTATCTCGTGCACGTAAGATTGAACGTTTCCTAACTCAGCCTTACCACGTTGCAGAAGTCTTTACTGGTGACCCTGGCATCTACGTATCTCTGAAAGAGACACTACGTAGTTTCAAAGGCATTCTAGCGGGCGAATACGACGATATCCCAGAGCAGGCATTTATGTACTGTGGTGCGATTGAAGACGTGTTGGAAAACGCGAAGAAGCTTTAAGCTGACTAGGAGGCGACATGGCAGCGATAACCTTCCATCTGGACGTAGTAAGCGCAGAGAAACGTTTGTTCTCTGGCCGCGCTGAAGACATTCAGGTGACCGGTAGCGAAGGTGAACTGGGTATTCACGCAGGACACACTCCGTTGCTGACCGCTATAACGCCAGGTATGGTCCGTATTACCAAACAGCATGGTGACGAAGAGGTGATCTATCTCTCTGGCGGCATGCTGGAGGTTCAGCCTGGCACGGTGACCGTGCTGGCTGACACCGCTATCCGCGGTGAAGATCTGGATGCAGCGAAAGCGGCAGAAGCGAAACGCCAGGCTGAGGAGCGTATCCATAACCAGCATGGTGATATCGACTTCGCTCAGGCAGCCAGCGATTTGGCGAAAGCGATTGCTCAGCTTCGAGTCATCGAGCTGACCAAAAAAGCCCGCTAACTATCAGCAAGGCCAAAAAAGCGACCCTCGGGTCGCTTTTTTTATGCTTGTTGACTGGTCGGTGCTATCGACCTTTGTCATTCCTCGTGGCAAGCGTAAGTTATTACTCGTAAAAAAATATCTATTTTTCCTGCCGCCTTTGCCGTTGCCATTATACAATGCCCCAAGGTAACTTATTTAATATGCACCAAGAGGACTAATTCATGAGCTTCAGTGCTGTGATTCTCGCCGCGGGAAAGGGAACCCGCATGTACTCCAATCTGCCTAAAGTGCTGCACACACTGGCGGGCAAGCCCATGGCCAAGCACGTTATTGATACCTGTGCCGGCCTTGGCGCCAACAATATTCACCTGGTCTACGGCCACGGTGGCGACCAGATGCAGGCTGCCCTGAGTGCAGAGCCGGTTAACTGGGTGCTACAGGCTGAGCAGTTGGGTACGGGCCACGCGGTTAACCAGGCCTGCCCAGGTTTGGCGGACGACGAGAAGGTGCTTATTCTTTATGGTGATGTACCGCTGATCAGCAATGAAACGCTGGAAAACTTGCTTGATGCCCAGCCTGATGGCGGTATTGCCCTGTTGACCGTGGTGCTTGATGATCCAACTGGTTACGGCCGTATCGTGCGTCGCAATGGCCCTGTGGTCGCGATTGTCGAGCAGAAAGATGCCTCGGAAGAGCAGAAGTTGATCAAGGAAATCAATACCGGTGTGATGGTCGCCAATGGCGGTGATCTCAAGCGTTGGTTGTCAGCTCTGAAGAATGATAACGCCCAGGGCGAATACTACCTGACCGATATTATCGAGATTGCCCACAACGAAGGTCGTGCGGTCGAAGCCGTGCACCCGGTGCGCGCCATTGAAGTCGAAGGCGTCAACAACCGTGTTCAGCTGGCTAGGCTGGAGCGTGCTTTCCAAGGCATGCAGGCAGAACGCTTGCTGGAGCAAGGCGTGATGCTGCGCGATCCGGCCCGTTTTGATTTGCGCGGTGAACTCCAGTGCGGCACCGATATTGAAATTGATGTTAATGTCATTATCGAAGGCAGTGTCTCTCTGGGTAACAACGTGGTGATTGGTGCCGGCTCAATCCTTAAAGACTGTGAGATTGATGACAACACCCTTATCCGCCCTTACAGCGTGATTGAAGGCGCGACGGTAGGTGAAGACTGTACTGTCGGTCCGTTTACCCGCCTACGACCTGGTGCTGAGCTGGTGGGTGACTCGCACGTTGGTAACTTCGTTGAAATGAAGAAGTCGCGTTTGGGCAAGGGCTCGAAAGCAAACCACCTGACTTACCTTGGCGATGCCGAGATTGGCGATCGTGTGAACATCGGTGCCGGTACTATTACCTGCAACTATGACGGTGCCAACAAATTCAAGACCGAAATTGCCGATGACGTCTTCGTGGGCTCCGATACCCAGCTGATTGCCCCGGTTAAAGTCGGCAAAGGTGCCACGATTGGTGCCGGTGCGACAATCAACCGCAATGTCGGTGAAGGCGAGTTGGTGATCACCCGTGCGCCTGCCCGTACCGTGAAGGGCTGGAAGCGTCCAGAGAAGAAGTAATCATCTCCACTCTCAGCGTCAAATGATCAAAGGCAAGGCTCTGACCTTGCCTTTTTCATACCTGTGACAAATATAATCAAAGTCTCTCCCCTCTTCTTTCGAATAAAAAATTAATTGCACATGGTTGATCAAAAAAGTTTTGATCTGCTAGTATTCCTTTCAAATCGAAACTTATAGCTATCAGTTCGTAACTTAATGTCCAAGCGAAATACCCAACAGCGCCGTCATGCCATTCTCTCTATGGTTAATGAACAGGGCGAAATCAGTGTTGATTCACTGGCTAAGCACTTCAGCACTTCCGAAGTCACAGTCCGCAAAGACTTGGCTGAGTTGGAAAAGAACGGCCTGCTATTACGGCGGTACGGTGGTGCTGTGTCTATCCCGACCGAAATGGTCAGCGAGCCGGAAGAACAAGTTTCGGTTCGTAAGTTAGCCATCGCCAAGGCGGCGGCAGCCCGTATCCGTGACCACAACCGGATCATTATTGACAGCGGCAGCACTACAGCCAGCCTGATCAGCCTGCTCAATGACAAGCATGGCCTGATTGTGATGACCAATTCGCTCAATGTGGCCAATGCCCTTAACGCATTGGAAAACGAGCCAACCCTGCTGATGACCGGGGGCACCTGGGACCCGCATTCCGAAGCGTTCCAAGGCCAGGTCGCTGAATCCGTTCTGCGTTCGTATGATTTTGATCAGCTCTTTATCGGTGCTGATGGCATAGATACTGCACGGGGTACAACTACGTTTAATGAGCTCGTGGGGTTGAGCCGGGTGATGGCCGAGGTATCGCGCGAAGTGGTAGTGATGGTGGAGTCGAGCAAGGTCGGCCGCAAGATCCCCAACCTTGAGTTGCCGTGGGACAACATCAGTACATTGATCACTGATGACGGCTTGGACAAAGAAGCCAAACAACAGATTGAACAGCATGGCGTGCAGGTTATCTGCGCCGCAGCAGAATAAATTTAGGAGCAAGAAACTATGTGTGGGATTGTTGGTGCAGTAGCACAGCGAGATGTGGCGGAAATTCTGGTTGAAGGGCTACGCCGCCTTGAGTACCGCGGTTATGATTCAGCTGGTGTCGCGATTGTCGATGGCGAGTCGAACCTGACCCGAATCCGCCGTCTGGGTAAAGTTCAGGAGCTGGCCGATGCGGTAGATGAGACCCATGTTGTTGGCGGTACCGGTATTGCTCACACGCGCTGGGCTACTCACGGTGAGCCTTCTGAAGCCAACGCGCACCCACATATGTCCGGTGACATTGCCGTGGTGCACAATGGCATCATCGAAAACCATGAGGAGCTGCGCGAGCTGCTGCAATCACGTGGTTATGTGTTCGAGTCTCAAACTGACACCGAAGTGATCGCCCACATGGTTGAGTGGGAGCTGCGCAGTTCCGAAACCCTGCTTGAAGCCCTGCAGAAAACGGCGAAGCAGCTGGACGGTGCCTACGGTACGGTGGCGTTGGATCGCAGAGACCCTTCTCGCATCGTTGTAGCACGCTCTGGCAGCCCAATCGTTATTGGTTTTGGTGTGGGTGAAAACTTCCTGGCTTCCGATCAGTTGGCCCTGCTGAACGTGACTCGTCGCTTCATGTACCTGGAAGAAGGTGATGTGGCTGAGATCACCCGCCGTGATGTCACGGTATATGATGCTGCCGGTGAGCAAGTAGAGCGTGAGATCACCGAATCCAACGCCGAGCACGATGCGGGTGACAAGGGGCAGTACCGCCACTTCATGCAAAAAGAGATCTACGAGCAGCCTACGGCGCTGATCAATACCATGGAAGGCCGTATCACGGCTGATTCTGTGGTCACTGAAGCGATCGGTGTCAACGCGGCTGATATCCTCAGCAAGGTTGATCATGTGCAGATTGTTGCCTGTGGGACCTCTTACAATGCCGGTATGACCGCGCGTTACTGGTTCGAAGACATTGCTGGTGTCAGCTGTGATGTCGAGATCGCCTCTGAATTCCGTTACCGCAAGTTTGTTACCCGCCCGAACAGCCTGCTTATCACTTTGTCCCAGTCTGGTGAAACGGCAGATACGCTTGCTGCGCTGCGCTTGGCTAAAGAGAAAGGCTACATGGCGGCAATGACTATCTGTAACGTGGCGGGTTCTTCGCTGGTGCGTGAATCAGATTTTGCCTTCATGACCCGTGCTGGTGTTGAGATCGGTGTCGCGTCAACCAAAGCTTTCACCACCCAGCTTTCAGCCCTGCTGATGCTGGTAACGGCACTGGGTAAGCAGCAAAACCGTATCAGCAAAGAGAAAGAAAAAGAGATCGTTGAAGCCCTGCATGCCTTGCCACAGCAGATCAATGCGGCGCTTTCTTTCGAAAAAGAGATAGAAGCACTGGCAACGGACTTTGCCGATAAGCATCATACCCTATTCCTCGGCCGTGGGGAGTTCTACCCCATTGCGATGGAAGCGTCGCTGAAACTCAAAGAGATCTCGTACATCCACGCCGAAGCATACGCTGCTGGAGAGCTGAAGCATGGGCCGTTGGCGCTGATTGATGCTGATATGCCCGTGGTCGTGGTCGCACCGAGCAATGAGTTGCTGGAGAAACTGAAGTCAAACGTCGAAGAAGTCCGTGCCCGTGGTGGCCTACTCTATGTCTTTGCTGATGCCGATGCTGGCTTTGAGGGTGATGAAACCATGAAGATCATCACCATGCCGCACGTCAGCGAAATTACCGCGGCGATTTACTACACCATCCCGATGCAGCTATTGTCTTACTATGTGGCACTGATCAAAGGGACTGATGTCGACCAGCCACGTAACCTAGCCAAGGCGGTAACAGTCGAATAAAAATCAGTCTGTTAGATGACAGCTTCGTAGTTTGTCTCAAAAGTGAGAAAAGGCACCCAAGTGGGTGCCTTTTTTATTGGGTCAAGATGGGAGGGTCTACTATCTAGACAGGGTTGAATGATTTCTTTGCGAATTAAAAAATTCAGACAGCCTGGTTACTATTTGCAAACCAAATTACAACAATGCAAATAGCGCTTGAGCTTAACTCGTTGTTATTTATCTAGTTATTAAAATAACTCCAAGTTGGCTTATGTTGTGCAATCCAGTAATGAAAGCTAGGCATTATTCATTGTGTGTATTGGAGGTGTGACATGACAGATCCGAAAGCTCAAATAGCAGCCCGTATTAAAGAAGCCAGGGAATGGAAAGGCTTGACCCAGGTCCACATGGCTCAGCAACTCAAGGTCGCACGGCAGACCTATCTGGATTTGGAGACGGGTAAAACCGAGCCCAAGGTGAGGATGCTGTCGGAAATTTCGGCGATAACCGAGCGGCCATTGACCTGGTTCGTTTACGGTGATGAAGGCATTGAAATACTGGAAAGTGAGTACAAGGAAGAGATTGATCGTCTGCTGCAGTATTTTAGTCGTTTACCCCACTCTGCGAGGAACGTTATTTTGCAGCAAAGCATTAATTTGGCGGGATTTATGGCGGAGTATACCCGAGCGTTAACCCAGCGAGATAAGTCATAAAGTGGTCAGAGTTGTGTCGGTGTATGCCGACATAAAGGTTTGCGTTGTGTCTTAATAGCTGGTCAACGAAGGGAGGGAGTCACAGTTTATAAACTTGCCTGTTATGTAAACCATTGTCCTTAATGAATAATCATCATATGAATGACATTATACTCATTAAGGAAGTGAGATATTCCTCCCTGTTGCCCAGTGTATGGTCTGTGGGTGGGAGGGTATACGTGGGGAAGCTATGGAACAGGTAAAATCGTGGGTTGCACAAAAAATCAAGGATGCGCGGGAATGGAAAGGGATCTCGCAGGTTGCGATGGCCAAGCATCTGGATGTTGCCAGACAAACGTATCTGGATCTCGAGTCGGGAAAAACGGAGCCGAGGATTTCCACCTTGGTGAGGATTGCAGAACTGACCGATCAACCGCTCGGGTGGTTTGTGTTTGATATCCAGCGTCCGGAGATGCAGCATGAACAGCTAAAATCAGAGTTGATCCAGCTTTCTGTGCTTTACGAGAAACTCTCCGAGCCATTACGCAGTAAACTGTTGGCTTGCCATATCAACCAGCTCAAAGTGGTTATCGAACATCTTGATATGGAAGGTGACGGAGAAGAAAACAAAGCAGCCACAGGGGCTGCCTTGTAATCGTATTGGATGGTGCGGGGCCTGTCCCTACTGGGCCAGAAAGAACTGGTAAGCGGGGTTGTCTGTTTCGTCTTTCCAGCTGTAGCCGAGCTCTCGCAGGTGGCTGGTAAAGGACAGCAAATCTTGCTCTTCCAACTCAAACCCACACAACACCCGGCCATAATCAGCACCATGGTTGCGGTAGTTGAACAGGCTGATATTCCAGTGGGTGCCCAAGGTATTGAGGAACTTGAGCAGGGCACCGGGATACTCCGGAAACTCAAAACTGTACAGCCGCTCTTTCAATGGCTTGGAAGGCCGGCCACCAATCATATACCGGACATGGACCTTGGCCATTTCGTCATCGGATAAATCGACCACCGGGTAGCCGCCCTTGCGCAAGTCGGCAATGATGTTATCAAGCTCTTCCTGTCCCTGGATCAACCTTACCCCGACAAAGACATTGGCCAAGCTGTCGTTGTTGTAACGGTAGTTGAATTCGGTAACCGCACGGCCGCCAAGGATGTGGCAGAAATCGAGAAACGCCCCCGGACGCTCGGGAATCGTGACGGCCAGCAAGCCCTCCCGCTTCTCACCCAACTCGCAGCGCTCCGAGACATAGCGCAAGCCGTGGAAGTTGAGATTCGCCCCCGATAGTACTGCGGCAAGTTGTTTGTCTTTGAGCTGGTGGCGTTCGGCAAACTTCTTCAGCCCGGCCAGAGACAGGGCACCTGAAGGTTCGGCGATCGCTCGGGTGTCTTCGAAGATATCTTTGACCGCCGAGCAGATTTCATCGCTGCTGACGGTGATGGAATCATCGAGGTATTGCTGGCACAGGCGGAAAGTCTCTTCGCCGATGCGTTTTACTGCAACACCATCGGCAAACATACCGACTTGCTCTAGGGTGACCGGCTCCCCGGCATCCAGAGCTGCGCGTAGGCAGGCCGAATCCTCGGCCTCGACCCCGATAATTTTGATTTGCGGCATCAGCTGCTTGATAAGCACGGCAACCCCGGCCGCAATGCCCCCGCCACCGACTGGGACAAAGATATAGTCTAGATGACCATTTTGTTGCACCAGCTCAACCCCAATCGTGCCTTGCCCGGCAATCACGGCTGGGTGATCGAAAGGCGGGATGAAGGTATAACCGTGCTGGCCGGCGAGCATTTCGGCGTGGGCCTTGGCTTCATCGAAGTTGCCGCCGTGTAAGACGACCTTGCCGCCGAAACCGCGGACCGCATCCACTTTGATATCCGGGGTCGTACGTGGCATGACAATCGTCGCCGATACACCAAGGTGCTTGCCTGACATCGCCAGACCCTGGGCATGGTTACCTGCTGAAGCGGCAATCACCCCAGCCTGGCGCTGGGCCTCGGTAAGTTGGGACATCATGTTATAGGCACCGCGTAGCTTGAACGAGTGGACCGGTTGGCGGTCTTCTCGCTTAAGTTGTACGTGGTTGCCGATCCGTGCTGCCAGACGATCCATCGTTTGTAACGGGGTGACTTGCGCCACCTCATACACCGGGGCACGGAGAATATCGCGAAGGTAATCGGCTCCGCTTAACAGCTCTACATCCTTGGCCTGGGTTACTTCGCTCATCATGTTTTATCCTTCTAGTTTCGATTTATCACGCACAGCCCCTTGGTCGGCGCTGGTGGCGAGGTTGGCGTAGGCACGTAGGGCAAAAGAGACTTCGCGCTGGCGGTCTAGTGGCTTCCAGCCTCGTAGCTCTGTTTGTGCTCGGCGACTGGCCAGTGTGGCGTCATCAACCTGTAGGTCGATACTGCGGTTCGGGATATCGATGGCAATGGTGTCGCCATTTTCAATCAAACCAATGGTACCGCCGCTGGCTGCTTCCGGCGAGACGTGACCGATCGACAAGCCACTGGTTCCGCCGGAGAAACGTCCGTCGGTGATCAGGGCACACTCTTTGCCCAGCCCCATCGATTTGAGGTAAGTGGTTGGGTAGAGCATTTCTTGCATGCCCGGGCCGCCTTTCGGTCCTTCGTAGCGAATAACGACGACATCGCCGGCTTTCACTTTGCCGGCTAAGATACCTTCCACTGCGGTTTCCTGGCTTTCGAATACCACAGCCGGGCCGGTAAAGGTCAGGCAGCTCTCATCAACACCGGCGGTTTTCACGATACAACCGTCGAGTGCCATATTGCCGGAAAGTACGGCCAGGCCACCGTCTTGGCTGAAGGCATGTTCTTTGTTGCGGATACAGCCATTTTCGCGGTCGTCATCCAGGCTGTCCCAGCGGCAGTCTTGCGAGAAGGCTTGGGTAGTACGGATCCCTGCAGGCCCGGCGCGGAAGAAGGATTTCACTTCCTCGGACTGGGTCTGAACGATATCGTAGTGCTTGAAGCTTTCCGAGAACTGCTCACCCAGGATGTTGTAGCAATCATTGTGGAATAAATCGGCGCGATCGAGCTCGGCAAGAATGCTGTATACCCCACCCGCACGGTGGACATCTTCCATGTGGTATTTCTGGGTTGATGGTGCCACTTTACATAGGTGCGGTACGCGGCGTGACATGCGATCGATGTCTTCCATGGTGAAGTCAATTTCACCTTCCTGCGCGGCTGCCAAGAGGTGGAGTACGGTATTGGTCGAGCCGCCCATGGCAATATCGAGGGCCATGGCGTTTTCGAAGGCTTGCTTGGTCGCAATGTTGCGAGGCAATGCGCTTTCATCATCTTGTTCGTAGTAGCGTTTGGTGAGTTCAACCACCCGCTTACCAGCGTTAATGAACAGCTGCTCACGATCGGCATGGGTAGCCAGCATCGAACCATTACCCGGTTGGCTCAGACCCAGGGCTTCGGTCAGGCAGTTCATCGAGTTGGCAGTGAACATCCCCGAGCATGACCCGCAGGTCGGACAGGCGGAGCGTTCGATCTGCTCGCTCTGCTCGTCGGACACATTAGGATCGGCACCCTGGATCATGGCATCGACCAGATCGAGCTTGAGGATCTGATCCGACAGTTTGGTCTTGCCGGCTTCCATTGGGCCGCCGGACACAAAAATCACCGGAATATTGAGGCGCAGTGAAGCCATCAACATCCCCGGGGTGATTTTGTCGCAGTTCGAGATACACACCATGGCATCGGCACAGTGGGCGTTGACCATGTACTCGACCGAGTCGGCGATCAGCTCGCGCGATGGCAGCGAGTAAAGCATCCCGCCGTGGCCCATAGCGATACCATCATCAACGGCAATGGTGTTAAATTCTTTGGCGATACCGCCCGCCGCTTCAATTTCCTTCGCGACTAACTGGCCCAGATCCTTAAGGTGGACGTGGCCCGGAACAAATTGGGTGAACGAATTCACCACCGCAATAATTGGCTTGCCGAAATCTTCATCTTTTACGCCGGTGGCGCGCCATAGGGCACGGGCACCAGCCATATTGCGGCCGTGGGTGGTGGTGGCGGAACGGTACTTGGGCATAACGATAAATCCTTTTGCTGTATTGCATGGCCGGTGCGGTTTGGTCACCGGCCGCTGAGTCAGTGTTTACTTGTCGGCAGGGTAAACGTAGTCAAGCCAACCCCACTTGTCTTCGGTGGTACCATTGAACAGGCCGAAGTAGGCCTCCTGTAGCACCTTGGTCACCGGACCGCGCTTGCCTTCACCGACGGTGATCTGATCGACGCTGCGGACCGGGACGATTTCAGCCGCGGTACCGGTCATGAATATTTCGTCGGCAAGGTAAAGGGCTTCGCGGGCAATGTTCTCTTCGCGGACTTCATAACCACGCTCTTTGGCTAGGATCATGATGGTATCGCGAGTGATACCCGGCAAGATGGCGCTGGTCGCAGGTGGAGTCGACAGGATACCGTTGCGAATGACAAACAGGTTTTCTCCGGCACCTTCAGATAGGTAGCCGTCAACGCTCAGGGCGATCCCCTCGGCATAGCCATGGCGACGGGCTTCACCGCCAACCAATAGTGATGACAGGTAGTTACCACCGGCTTTGGCCGCGGTTGGGATAGTATTCGGCGCAGCACGGTTCCAGCTGGAGATCATGGCATCGACCCCACTTTCCAGCGCTTCTTCACCAAGGTATGACCCCCAAGGGAAGGCGGCAACCATGACATCCATTTCGGTGTCCACCGGTGGGCAGACACCCAGGCCAACATTACCGACATAGGCAAGTGGGCGGATATAGGCAGAGTCGAGCTTATTCACCCGTAATGTTTCACGGCATACTTCCATCAGTTCGTCAGCGCTATACGGGATCGGGAAGCGGTATATTTTGGCTGAGTTCTTCAGGCGATCCATATGTTCTTTGTGACGGAAGATCGCCGGACCTTTCGGGGTGTTGTAGCAGCGGATACCTTCGAAGACCGAGGTGCCGTAGTGCATAGCATGCGTTAGCACGTGCACCTTGGCGTCGCCCCAAGGCATCATTTCACCGTTGAACCAAATAAAATCCGCTGTGTTGGCCATGTTTGTTCCTTCCTTAAAATCTAATCTCGGTTAGCTACGAGTGTGGTTTCTACGGTACGAATATCCCAGAGTTTTTCGATTTGGTTGATCAGCGTCGTTATCGGACGGTCGCTGTCGACAAGGATTTCGATACTGGCGATTTTGCTTGCGTGGTTTTGGGTTGCATTCACTTGTTTTATCACAAAACCACGGTGACGGATCACACGCAAGATACGTTCTAGTAATACTGGCTTATCGTCTGCTTTGATGTCGAGTAAATATCTGTCCATTAAGTATTCTCCAGCATATCTTGATTTGCCGCGCCAGGTGGTACGAGGGGCCATACATTGTCTTCTTCAGAAATCAATACATGGAGTAAGTAAGCCGTCTTGCTTGCCATCATCTCCTTCAGTGCCGGCTCCACCTCTTCTTTTCGGGTGATGGTTTTGCCCGGGATATCGAAGGCTTTGGCCAGCATCACAAAGTCAGGATTATCATCGAGGATGGTTTCGCTGTGGCGGCCATCGAAGAACAGGGACTGCCATTGACGCACCATACCCAGACGTTGGTTGTTGATCAGGACCATCTTGACCGGGATCTGGCGTCGCTTGAGGGTACCCAGCTCCTGGATATTCATCATGAACGAGCCGTCGCCGGTGATCAGGATAGATTCGTCATCCGGACGGGCTACCTTGGCGCCCATTGCGGCTGGCAGGCCGAACCCCATGGTACCGAGGCCGGCTGAAGTGATGTAATTCTGTGGCTCGCGGGGCTGCATATGCTGGGCCGCCCACATTTGGTGCTGACCGACATCGGTCGAGATCATGGCACTGTCAGGCATCATGTCTGACAGCTGTTTCATTAGTCGCGGGGCATAGATCAAATCGCCCGGATGGTCGTAGCGCCATTTGTTTTGCTGGCGCAAACTGGCGGTATAGTCAACCCAGTCATTGATGTTTTGGCTCAGCTCTAGCTGCGGCAGGATGGTATTGATATCACCGCGTAACGGGGCATGGGCATGGCGTAATTTGTTGAACTCGGCAGCATCGATATCGATATGGATCACCTTGGCGTGAGGCGCGAAGGTATCCAGTTTACCGGTCACCCGGTCATCGAAACGGGCACCAACGACAATCAGCAGGTCACACTCCTGAACCACCAAGTTGGCGGTTTTGGTGCCGTGCATGCCCAGCATGCCCAAGTAGTGCGGATCGTGGCGTTCAATAGTGCCCAGCCCTTTGAGGGTGCTGACGGATGGCATCGGGTTCATGGCAAGGAAAGTGCGCACGGTATGGGTGGCTTTGGCTAACTGGACACCCCCGCCGACGTAAAGGACCGGATGCTGGCTGGCAGATAATAGCTGCTGGGCGGTGGCGATTTGATCGGCTGAAGCCATAGGCAGTGCTGGTGGGGTGATCGGTGTCAAATCGCCATCTGGTGCCTGGGCGAGCTGGACATCTTTGGCGATGTCGACGACGACTGGACCCGGTCGACCGGCTTTGGCAACTTCAAATGCCTCGGCTAGGGTCGGGATCAGATCGTCGATATCGGTCACCAGATAGCTGTGCTTAGCACAGGCCAGCGACATGCCGATCACATCCATTTCCTGAAAGGCATCGGTGCCTATGTGTGAACTGGCAACTTGCCCTGTGATGGCGACAATCGGCACTGAATCGAGGAAGGCATCGGCCAGTCCTGTCATCAGGTTGGTGGCTCCGGGACCTGATGTGGCCATGCATACTGCCACGTCCTGTGTTGCCCTGGCCATACCGATAGCGGCCATGGCAGCGCCTTGTTCGTGGCGGCACAGAATGTGCTCGACGCCACCGTCATAGAGGGCATCATAGATGGGCATGATGGCACCACCTGGATAGCCAAATATTGTTTTGATCCCCTGCTTCTGCAGCGCCGCTACGACTAACTCTGCTCCCGTCATCGCTGCTCTCCCCTGTTTCCTTGCCTGCGACATGCTGATTGATGTGTTGGTTTAATCAGCAAGTTTCATTAAATAGTCCAAAAAAAAGCCCCCTGGCCTGTTGGCTTAGGGGGCTTCTCTGCGTTTGTATGCTTGTCAGCTAATTTACGCCTGCCCGACCCCCTCGTAGTGAAATAAGCACCACGATGACGTTGATAATGAGTAGGAGGGCGTTGGCCATAAATTGCATTGACTGTCTGTCCGATTTTTATGTTTAGACGTTGTGTTAACCTAGTGGTAACACAGACATCGCTCGCATGACAAGAAAAAATTCAAAATTAATTTGCAATTCGACTGCATAAATAGGCTATTGATGAAACGTATTTGGTGAAAGTTTTTAACTTTTTTGTTTGAAATAACAGCAGGATGACGACAGATGAACCTTGCCATAATTCATAGCCGTGCCAGCGTCGGGGTGGAGGCCCCTGCCGTCACCGTTGAGGTGCATATCAGCAATGGAATGCCGGCCTTCCAGCTAGTTGGCCTGCCGGAAACCAGTGTTAAGGAAGCCAAGGACAGGGTGCGAAGTGCCATCGTCAATGCCGGGTTCGAGTTTCCGTCCCGGCGTATTACGGTCAACTTGGCACCTGCAGATTTACCCAAGGAAGGAGGCCGATTCGATTTGCCCATCGCACTAGGCATCCTTGCCGCCTCGGAGCAGATACCAGCAAATAAGCTACAAGGTTTTGAATTTTTAGGGGAGTTGGCGCTGTCCGGTGAGTTGCGTCCGGTCAAGGGAGCCCTGCCCGCGGCCTTAGCTGCCGGGCAGGCCAGGCGCTGCTTGGTGGTGCCCGATGGCAATGGTGATCAAGTCGCGTTGGTCGGCAAGGAGTGTCATAAATCGGCACCGAGCTTATTGGTCGTCTGTGCCCACTTGCACGGCCAAGGGGGGCTCGCTCTGGCACAATCACAAAATCTCGATGTGGAAGATAGCCGATCACCAGAGCGGGATATGCAGGATATTATCGGCCAGCAACAGGGCAAGCGAGCATTGGAGATAGCTGCGGCGGGTGGCCATAACCTGCTATTTCTTGGGCCGCCCGGGACCGGAAAAACCATGCTGGCCTCGCGGTTGTGTGACTTGTTACCTGCGATGTCTATCGAGGAGGCGATGGAAACGGCAGCGGTGGCTTCGTTAACCCAACAGCAAATTCATGAGGGCAACTGGCGCCGGCGCCCCTTTCGTACCCCCCATCATTCCAGTTCGATGGCTGCCTTGGTCGGTGGCGGCTCGGTGCCCCGCCCCGGTGAGATCTCTCTTGCCCATAACGGTATCCTGTTCCTTGATGAGATGCCGGAGTTTGAGCGCAAGGTGCTGGACTCGCTGCGTGAGCCATTGGAATCCGGCGAGATAGTCATTTCCCGCGCCACCAGCAAAACCACGTTTCCAGCCAGGTTCCAGATAATTGGCGCACTGAATCCCAGTCCCACCGGTTTTTATGAGGGCAACCAGTCGCGGACCAACCCCCAGGCTATATTGCGCTACCTCAGCCGGTTGTCGGGCCCGCTGCTGGACCGCTTTGATATGTCGATTGAGATCCCGGCTTTGCCGAGGGGGACCTTGGCTGATGGCGGTGATAGGGGCGAGCCCAGTACGGTGATCCGTGAGCGGGTGCTGGAGGCGCGCGAGATCATGTTGCAGCGCAACGGCCGGGTCAATGCCCTGCTGGGCACCCGCGAGCTGGATAGGTTCTGCAAGCTTGATAGGCAAGACGCCGAATTTCTCGAAACGGCCCTGCATCAGCTCGGGTTGTCCATTCGTGCCTACCACCGGATCATCAAGGTGGCGAGAACCATCGCCGATCTATCGGGGTGTGAGGCCATTGAGCGTCGGCACCTTGCCGAGGCCTTGGGTTACCGGGCGATGGACAGGTTATTGCGTCAGTTGACGGCACAGGCGGTGTAGCGAGAGAAGTGTGTCGCTGAAAGGAGACATAGAAAAATAAAAAAGGCCCGTAGGCCTTTTTTATCTTTTATTGGTATGTGCTGGCTTATTTGGTCAGCAGGTAGTTCACCAATTCGAAGTACTCGTCGATGGATTTGACCTTGCCGGCCTCAACCAGATACTTATTGTTGACGATGATGGCTGGAACACCGGTTAGGCCGCTGTCCTGGAAGGCTTTGTTGAAACGGTTTACCATCGAGTTCACGGCAAAGCTGTTGAAAGCGCCGTCGAAGTCTTCTGCACTGACACCTTCATCCAAGAAGATCTGGCGCAGTTCGTTGTCGTTGCGTGGAGGCTTTTGCATGTCATGGACACGGGCAAACAGTACCGGTGTGATTTTGTTTTCGACACCAAGCACCACAGAAGTCGCGTAGGCCTTGCTCATCGATTTGCCCATATTGCCGCCCATGAACGATACGTGGTTCTTCTGCAGCTTGGCATTGTCCGGCAGGTTTTTCTTCAGCTGCTGGATGATCGGTTCGAAGCTATTGCAGTGTGGGCAGTAGAACGAGAAAAACTCGGTCACGATAGGGCTGCTGGATTTTGGCAGATCCAAGACCTTGTAATATTCCCCTTCGGTAAATTTCGCCGCCTGTACTGATAGTGACAGCAGTGCCACGCTGGCAAAAGCTAGGATCTTCTTAAACATGAATCAAATTACTCCCTTAAATCAAAGTTCTGAAATAACGAGGTTATTTCTCCGGTGTGGTGATTAGTATTATTACCATTGCGGCATCAGTTGCAATGGCGGCTCATTGAGGGCTGCCAGCTGCTCCTTGAATGCCAAAACTTGGCCTTCCCAGTACTTGGCATCGGCAAACCACGGGAATGCGTGTGGGAAAGCGGGATCTTCCCAGCGTCGTGCCAACCATGCCATGTAATGTACCATTCTAAGACCGCGCAAAGGCTCGATCAGTTGCAACTGTTTTTGATCGAAATCGGCAAATTCACAATAGGCTTCCAGAATGGTATCCAGCTGGGCTAGTTGGTCGTGGCGATCGCCGTTGAGCAGCATCCACAAATCCTGGACGGCTGGGCCATTACGGGCATCGTCCAAATCGACGAATAGCGGGCCGTCACGCCAGAGGATATTGCCGGGGTGACAGTCGCCATGCAGGCGGATTGACTGCCAATCAGTTTGCCACTGCTGCTCGAGCTCGCGGATCAGGGTATCGAGATCAGAAAAAAATGCATGCTTGAGGTGATCGGGGATCATTGCAGATTGTTCGAGTACCTGACGAGGCTGATAAAGGTACTCATCAAGCCCAATGGTCGGGCGGTGTTGGAATGTCGTACGTTGACCGACTTGGTGGATCCGGCCAAGGAAACGACCGACCCATTCCAGCTGGTCAAAGTTGTCGACCTCGAACTGGCGCCCTCCCACGCTTGGAAATAAGGCCAAGCGGTGGTTCTGATGAAATGGATGCAGCGTGCGGCCATCAATCTTGATCGGGGCGGCAACGGGGATTTCCTGTTCGACCAGCTCCAGTGTGAACTGGTGTTCTTCATCGATTTGCTCGTTGGTCCAGCGCTGGGGGCGATAGAATTTTGTGACATAGCGGGCACCGTCTTCGGCGACAAACTGGTAAACCCGGTTCTCATAGCTGTTGAGCGGAAGCAGGCCGGATTCAGCTCGAATGCCGATGCTGTCGAGGGCATCAAGCAATAAGTCTGGGTTCAGGTCGGCAAAGTTGAAGCCGTGTTGTTGTGTCATCGTGACTTTCCACTAGGTACAGAGTGTACGCAATTATAACATCATAATAAGAAAGGGCCTTTTATGGCCCTTTCTTTACACTATTTTTCACTCTTTGTTGGTGGTCTCGCTAGCGCAGCTCGCCAATAAAGCGGCTTTCGGTCTGGATTTGGTGACCGTCGCCCTCCCGTGTCAGGGTAAAGGTGATATCGGCAATATTGCCTTGCAGCAGATAGGGATCAACCCCGAGGCTTACCGGCAAGGTATAGATCTCTCCGGCGGTGACATTGATTTGCTGCGGACCGTACCACTCAACCTCTTCGAGACCACTGACCGCGAGGGTATAGCGGGTATCTTGCTGGGTTTTATTGAGGATCTTGAGGGTATAGGTATTTTCCACCAAGCCTTCGTTGTTGATCCGGAACAGCTGACTGCGGTCGCGGATCACATCCAGCCCCATGGGTTGTACTGATGCGAGCAGATAGAAAAACAGGCCGATCATCGCCAGCATCACACCGCCATAGCCGAGCAGCTTGGGCCGCATGACATGGGTGTTGTGCCCCTCCAGTTTGTGCTCGGTGGTGTAGCTGATCAGGCGTTTGTCATAGCCCATACGTGTCATGGTTTCATCGCAAGCATCGACACAGGCACCACAGTTGATGCATTCATATTGCAGGCCGTCACGGATATCGATCCCCGTCGGGCAGACCTGCACGCAGAGGTTGCAGTCGATACAGTCACCGAGGCCGAGCGTTTTGGGATCTTTCTTGCGCGGTCTTGGGCCTCGGGTTTCACCACGCGCAATATCGTAGCCAACGATATAGGTGTCCTTGTCAAACATCGCTGATTGGAAACGGGCATAAGGGCACATATGGATACAGACAATCGAGCGCATCCAGCCGGCGTTGGCATAGGTACAGCCGGTAAAGAACAGCACCCAGAAGCCAGCCCAGAAGCTGGTACCGAAGGTAAAGAAATCAACAACCAAGGATTTGACGGGCAGGAAGTAGCCGACAAACGTCAGGCCGGTAATGAGGGCGACGGCCAGCCAGGCAATGTGCTTGAGGATTTTACGGCCAATGAGCTTGGCGGTGGGTTTCATGCTGTCTTGTTTACGGCGCTTGTTGGCGGGGCCCTCGAGTTTTTCTTCGCACCAGATATAGATGAATGTCCAGACTGTCTGGGGGCAGAAGTAGCCGCACCATACCCGTCCAAGGAAGGTGGTGACAAAAAACAGGGCAAAAGCGGCAATCATAAACAGGGTGGCCAGCAGGGTCAGATCCTGGGGCCAAAGGGTGGTGCCGAAAAAATGGAATTGTTGCTGGCCGATATCGAGCAAGATCGCCTGGCGGTCGCCGTAGGGGATCCACGGTAGTCCCATAAATAGCAGCATCAGTAGCCAGCCCATACGGCGGCGCAGTTGCTGGTAAATCCCTTTGGCGGCCCGGACATAAATCCGGTTTCCGGGATTGAAGCGGTCAGCCTTCCCTTTGTGGGTCTTGGGGTTGACCGTCGGCGGGGTGACATCCTTAATCTTTATTTTCTCTTGGGTCATGACATTACTTTCCTTGGATGCTGCTTCACAGGCAGCGCTCGGCCAGTACGTTGCCGGCCAGTACGTTGTAATCGTAAAGTTGGAATTGGTAAATAAATGTTACCGGCAGAGTATATCCCAGGCGGGAGCATGAATACTCTAGCAAGGTCATAAATTAGACAACGGATGCCGGAGAGTGTGAGGTGACGGGGATGGAGAGGCTGGTATAAAGGAGAGAAAGTCTGAGCAGCAAAGAAAGCCGGAACATGCTGGGCCTGAGTGGCCCAGCACTGGGATCACTTGATGACGCCGCGAGCGCGCAAGATAGCGGTCTTGAAGTCGTCTTCACAATCCTTGGCAATACCCGGGATCATTTCCTGCTTCTCGCTGTTACGCATCTTCAGGTGGTAGATAAGGATATCGTCAGTCAGATCTTCCAGCTTGCCTTCGTACTTGGCTTCTTGTGCTAGTTTCAGCAAGAACTCCACTAGGTTCATGTCTGGTTCTTTGAGCCATTCAGGGTGGATGAGCTCGATCATTTCATTGACGCGATGGGTCTTCATAACAACTCCGCTTAGTAAAGGCTGGTTAACTGTATGGTTATTATTTTTAGTGGGATAACGGTATAACAAAGCAAGGACGGATACAAACCGGTAGATGCAAATAAAAGGGCAGCCCGGAGGCTGCCCTGAACACGAAGTGTTACTACGCTGCTTGTTCGCTATCGCTGCTGATGATGTCGGCCTGTTGAGAGGCTGGGATCACAGACAGCGGCTGAATGGCGGCTTTGGTTGTTTTGCTTTTTAGCGTTGGGGCGTGAGAGGTACTACGCAGGCGGGATGGGCTGCGAGGTGTGCTGTACCTGACAAACGAGGCTGGGCGCATGATTTACCTATTGGTCAGGCGCTTCCGTGGCCAGGGTGAATATAATATTTCTGCATCTTTATTGTTGGCAGGGCCGTTCCTGTGCGGAAATAAAATGGTGTTTAATTTTCGCGGCGAGAATAGCAACAACCTATCATTAAGTCGAGTGTTATTTGACCGCCGTTTAAGGGGCTTAACTCTCGTTTTTTACTGGGCCTTGCAAGCGAAATGTTACCCGTCTCGTCATCTGTGAAGATAAGCTGTTTATCTGGTTTCACTTTGTGGTCTAATGCAGCCATTACTGGCAATAAGGGCCTGTCTGGTAAGTAACGGCAGGACAATAACTACAGCCTCTGGAGGGAGTTAATGGATCACGATCAGCAGCGACGAGTTACCAGCCGTAACTTGTCCTATAAACTGGCAGAGTCAATCGGGCAACAGATCTTGCGTGGGGAGACCGCACCGGGAGATATTCTACCGGGTGAAGTGGAGCTGGGCGAAATGTACGGTGTCAGCCGGACCGCTATCCGCGAAGCAATCAAAATGCTGGCGGCTAAAGGAATGGTATTGCCCCGCCCGCGTATCGGTACCCGGGTATTGCCAAAGCGAAACTGGAATTATCTGGATCAAGATCTGCTGGCTTGGCTCAACTTCGAGCAGCATGGTGAACTGGTTTCTGAATTCCAGCGGGTAAGGATATCGCTTGAGCCTGAGGCTGCCGCCCTGACCGCCATCAATGCCAATGAGGCTGATCGCCAAGAATTATGTAACCTGATGGCCGAGATGCATGCCTTGGGTGAAAAGTTTGACCAAGATCGTTGGGTCGAAGTCGATACCCGCTACCACCAGCTGATTTACTTTGCCTCGGGTAATCATTTTATCAGTCCGTTCGGCAACTTGTTCAAAGCCGTGTTTGAGAGCTATTTCAGGGTGATCACCCGCGAGAAGTTGCTCAAGCTGGAGCTGCACCAGCAAGTCGTTGATGGCATTATGGCCCGCGATCCGGAAGCCGCCAGACAGGCCACTATCGAACTGCTGCGCTAATCCGACAAAACGAAGCTAAGGCTTCGTTTTTTTGTTTGTGCACCAGATCGCTAAGTCTGCCCTTGCGGCAACAGGGTGTTCACTGCAATATAAGTATCATTTCATATTGATAGTGCACATTCGACCGTAGAGGTCATGTGTATGCAGCAAAGGAGATGCTCTGATGTCATTATTCCGCAAAAGCTTGGCCAGCCTTGGCATTGGTTCAGCTCGGGTCGATACCGTGCTACCACAGGACGTATTGATCCCGGGTGACCCCTTGACGGTCGATGTGCAGGTGCATGGCGGAAAGGTAGAGCAGAAAATCGACAATATCCTCTTGTTCTTGTGTTGCCGCTACGAAGAAGAAGTGGAGACCAGTCGGGGGGATAGCCAGCACCGCAAGGAAAAGATCACCCAAACTTGTCGCTTGGCCGAGTGGTCACTGCCCTACTCGTTTGTTATTGGTGCCAATGAAGAACGTCATTTCGATGTGAGTTTGCCGCTGCCTTTCAATACGCCTATCACCATTGGTGATTCCCATGTCTGGCTCGAAACACACCTTGATATGCCATTGGCCTTTGATGCCAAGGATAAAGATCTGCTGACTGTCAGACCCGATCCCCTGTTGGACGGCGTCTTTTCTGCCCTAGAGCTGGCAGGGCTTCGGATCCGTCAAGTGGAATGCGAAGCGGCCAAGGGATTTGCCCTGCCGTTTGTCCAGGAGTTTGAGTTCGTGCCGGTATCCGGCCCCTACCATGGCCGCTGGCGTGAACTGGAGGTCGTGGCCTTCCGTGATGAATCGGGCCTGCAGATGTGGTTTGAAATCGACCGGCGCCAGCGTGGCTTCAGCGGCATGTTATCGGGCATGCTTGGCCGTGGTGAGCTCAAGCGGTACTGTGAAATCCCAGCCAGTTTGCACCCACAGCAAGCGGGCGAGCGGGTGTTGGCCTTTTTAGATCAGGCAACCTAGTTTGGCCTGGGCTGTGGCCTCGATCTCGAACTAAGCGCGATAGATGAAAAACACCCATTTCAGCTTACACCTGTAAGCCAAATATGCCATACTGCTGATCAATTGAGCATAAACTCTATATTGAGGACAACAGCAATGGCAAAGCCGTTGGCGACTGAGTCGGGATATTCGGTCACGGAGGAAGTAGCAAACAGTATCAGCCATGGCCTTGGCATGGTGTTTGGGATCATCGGCTTGGTTTTGTTGCTGATGCAGGCAGTCAGTGCCGGTGCCGATGCGTTGAGCATTACCAGCCTGAGTATCTATGGCGCCAGTATGATTTTGCTCTACCTGGCGTCCACCCTTTATCATGCCATCCCTTACGAACGGGCCAAGCGGGCACTGAAGACCTTTGATCATTGTGCTATTTATCTGTTGATTGCCGGGACTTATACCCCGTTTCTCCTGATCACTCTGCGCACCCCGCTGGCGATCACCTTGATGGCGGTGATCTGGGGGATCGCCCTGATCGGTATTGTGCTGAAAATCGCCTTTGTTTATCGCTTCAAGCGACTGTCACTGGCAACCTATCTGACCATGGGGTGGCTGTCACTGATCGCGGTGTACCCACTGGCGACGTCTTTGGCGACTGGTGGCTTGGTTTTGCTGGCGGCGGGCGGGATCGTGTATTCGGTGGGGGTGGTGTTTTATGTCAACAAGCGTATCCCCTATAACCATGCAATCTGGCACGTGTTTGTGCTGGGTGGAACGGTCTGCCACTTCCTGGCGATTTATTACTACGTTAAGCCGGTGTAAGCACACCGATTAATCGGATTATCTCGCATGTAAAAAGAGAGCCAAGCGGCTCTCTTTTTTGTTTCTGGCTGTTTCGTCGCTGCCGCTAGTCGCGCCAGAACGCCGGGAAGAACACCACCAGCACGGTCAGGATTTCCAGTCTTCCCATCAGCATACCCAAGCTCAATGTCCACTTGGCCAAGTCGGGCAAGGTCGCAAAGTTGCCGGTCGGACCGATCACACTGCCCATGCCTGGGCCAACATTGGCCACTGCTGTGACGGCGCCGGTGATACTGGTAATCGCATCGAGCCCCTGCATACCGAGAACGGCGGCAACCACGACGATGGTCAGGACAAAGGTCAGGGCAAAGGCCACCACGGAACGAACGATACCGTCGGTAACCGGGCGGCCGTTGTAACGCTGGATGAATACCCCTGACGGGTGGATCAGCTGCATCATCTGTTTGCGCAGCAGGGCAAAAGCGACCTGGAAGCGGAAGATTTTGATCCCCCCTGACGTTGACCCCGAGCACCCACCCACCAACATAATGAAGGCAAACACGATCGTTGGGAACGGCCCCCAGGCGGTAAAGTCATCCAAACCGAAGCCGGTGGTCGTGACCACCGAAATGATGTTGAACAGCGAGACCCTGAACGCATCAATGAAGCGGTAATCTAATTGCCAGGTCAGCCACAGCGCCACGGCAAGACCAGCGGCGAAAACCAAGAGGGTGAACCCTCTTACCTGGGCATCGCTTAATAAGCTGCGGGCTTCCCGTTTGCGCAGCGCCTGGACAAACAGCAGGAACGGTAAACCACCGGCAAACATAAACACAATCGCTACCCAGTGGGCACTGTTCGAGAAGTGATTCATCGATCCGTCCGAGGTCGAATAGCCTCCGGTCGACAAGGTAGTAAACGCATGGTTAATCGCATCGAAGGTATTCATCCCCGTCAGCAGGTAACCGAGGAAGCACAGGCCGGTCAGGCTGAGGTAGACATTGACGATATTCTTGGCCACGCTCTTGGTCCGTGGTGAGCTTTTATCGGACCAGTCGGAGGATTCAGTCTGGAACAGGCGCATACCACCGACATTGAGCATCGGCAAGATAGCGACCCCCATGACGATAAAGCCGATCCCGCCGAGCCACTGCAAGGTGGAACGCCAGAGCAAGATACTCGGCGCCATATCATCCAGTCCGCTGAGCACGGTCGAGCCGGTGGTGGTGATCCCCGACATGGTCTCGAAGTAGGCATCGGTGAAGCTGATGTGGTTAATAAAGACAAACGGCAAGGCCGCAAAGGCACTGGCAATGGTCCAGACCAGCGTGGTGATCAGGAACATATCCCGCACCCCGAGCTTGAACTCGCTGGTCCGGCCGAATGTCAGGCACAGGAAAGCCACCACATGGGTGATTATTACCGCGGTGGCGAAGTCGATAAATCCTTCGGTTCCGGTGGCGAAGGCCACCAGAGTCGGGACATACATGAACAGGGCGATCTTGGATAAGACCAGCCCGATCACGAACATAATGGGACGAAAGTTGACCATGTTGGCTACTACAGGAAGAACGGACTAGGTTGGAACAGGCGTTCGACGTCTGGGATATATTTCTTATCGACCAGGAACATCACCACGTGATCATTTTGTTCGATCACTGTGCGGTCATGGGCAATAAGCACTTCCTCACCGCGGACAACTGCACCGATGGTGGTACCCGGCGGGAGTTTGATCTCACCAACGGCCTTGCCAACCACCTTGGAGGTGCTCGAGTCACCGTGGGCAATCGCCTCGATAGCTTCGGCAGCCCCGCGGCGTAGCGAGGAAACGTTAACGATATCGGCTTTGCGGACATGGGTCAGCAAGGCTGAAATAGTCGCTTGCTGTGGCGAAATCGCAATATCAATGGTGCCGCCCTGAACGAGGTCGACATAGGCCCCGCGTTGGATCAGCACCATGACTTTCTTGGCACCCATCCGCTTGGCCAGCATAGCTGACATAATGTTGGCTTCATCATCGTTGGTGACGGCAATGAATACGTCGATTTGTTCTATGTGCTCTTCGCTCAGTAATTCCTGATCGGACGCATCGCCACAGAAGACAATGGTATTTTCCAGCATCTCGGACAGGTTTTCGGCCCGTTCGGGGTTACGTTCGATCAGTTTGACACTGTAGCTCTGTTCCAAACGACGAGCCAGACCGGCACCGATGTTACCCCCGCCGACAATCATCAGGCGTTTGTATGGCTTCTCGAGGCGCTGGAGTTCACTCATCACGGAGCGGATGTGATTGCTGGCGGCGACAAAGAAGACTTCGTCATCGGCTTCGATAATCGTCGTGCCGCGTGGGCGGATTGGCCGGCCTTGGCGGAAAATGGCTGCAACCCGGGTGTCGACGTGCGGCATATGCTCACGCAGTGCTGACAGGGCGTTGCCGACCAGTGGACCACCGTAATAGGCCTTGACGGCAACCAGGCCAACTTTGTCCTCGGCAAACCCGACTACCTGCAAGGCTCCCGGGTATTCGATCAGGCGTTCGATATAGCCGGTCACCAGCTCTTCCGGAGCGATCAGATGATCGACCGGTACGGCATCAGACTGGAACAGTTGGTCTTTTTCCTTGAGGTATTCCGGCGAGCGGATACGGGCCACCCGGTTCGGGGTGTTGAACAAGGTAAAGGCGATCTGGCAGGCGATCATATTGGTTTCATCGGAGTTGGTTACCGAAACCAGCATGTCGGCATCCTGTGCCCCGGCTTCGCGCAGGGTGCGGGGATGGCTGGCAAAGCCCTGTACGACACGCAGATCATATTTGTCTTGCAGCTCGCGCAGGCGCTCAGGGTCCTTATCGACGATAGTAATATCGTTGTTCTCGCCAACCAAGTTTTCGGCTAGGGTACCACCGACCTGTCCGGCGCCGAGAATGATAATTTTCATAGCATATGCCTGATTAATAGAATCGTTGTAGGTTACTACGCTTCGGGATAAGGGTCATGCAGAACTCTGCTCATTTAGAATAACTTAGTTTTCAGCGATAGAAAGACTGACCGCTGAATTATCGGCATAACGTCCCGAAATGTTAACAAAAAAACGGAACTTGAAGGTCAAGTTCCGTTGTCGGTTATTTAGCTCGCTTTGCGCATAACGGCGTAGTAGAAGCCGTCCATATCCTGTTCGCCAGGTAATATCTGGCGGCCGGGTTGCTGGCGGTCGCTGCCGATCAGCTCAGCATCAGCGGTGCGGTCAAGGAACGCTTTGACCTGTTCGCTGTTTTCCTGCGGGGTGATCGAGCAGGTGGCGTATACCAAGGTACCGCCCGGCTTGAGCTGCTGCCACATCGCATCGACGATTTCCGACTGGAGCTGGGCCAGAGCGGCAATGTCATCGGCACGGCGCAGCCACTTGATATCCGGGTGGCGGCGGATCACACCGGTGGCCGAACACGGGGCATCCAGCAAGATACGGTCGAACTGCTCGCCCTGCCACCATTTATCCGGGTAGCGGGCATCGGCACACAATACCTGAGCGGTAAGGTTCAGGCGTTGAAGGTTGTCATGGACTCGCTTTAGACGGTTGTCATCACAATCGATAGCCACCACTTGGGTATCCGGTTGGCGCTCCATGATATGGGCGGTCTTACCGCCAGGTGCTGCGCAGCAATCAAGGATCAGTTCACCCGCTTGTGGTTGGAGGTATTCAACCGACAGCTGGGCGGCTGCATCTTGCACCGATACCCACCCATCGGCAAAGCCCGGCAATTTGCTCACATCGCACGGCGCGTGGAGCTTAAGGGCATCCGGCGCTTCGCTGTGGATATCAGTCTCGATACCGGCTTCGTCAAGCAATGCGCGGTAGGCATCGCGGCTATGGTGCTGGCGGTTGACCCGCAGCCACATCGGTGCCTTGGTGTTGTTGGCCGTGGTGATGCTGTCGATCTGCTCAGGGTAACTTGCCTTGAGAAGCTTAAGCAACCAACCCGGGTGGCCGTAACGGCCGGCATCATGGCTGATGGCTTGTTGGTCTAGGCTTTCTTGCTGGCGCTGGTAGTTCCGCAAAATGGCATTGATCAGGCCGCGAAGCTGGGGTTTTTTCAGGTTCTTGGTGGCATTGACCGTTTCGGCAACCGCCGCATGGGCCGGAATGCGCATGTAACCCAGCTGGTATAGCCCGACAAGAATAAGGTGGTGGAAGACGCGCTGTTTGCCCTTGAGCGGTTTGTCCATCAGTTGTTGGGTTACCGATTCAAGGCGTGGAAGCCAGCGCAGTACGCCATAGCAGATCTCTTGGAGCAGCGCATGGTCGCGCTCTTTGATATCTTGTTGGGCAGCCGGCAGTGCGGTAGAAAGAGACTGGCCCTGATCAACCACTTGATAGATAACCTTGGCTGCTGCAGCTCTTACATTCATGCAGATTTCCTGATGTATTGACCTAACGTCCGTCGCTTATTGCGGTGGAGGCAGGTTGAAAAAAGTAAGGCCAGTGCAAGCACTGGCCCTTGGAAGGTTACAGTACCGTGCCGGGTTCGAACCATTCGCGGCGCGAGTTCAGCAGGTCTTGTGCCTTCATCGCTTTTTTGCCCGGCGGCTGGAGCTCGGTCAGGCGCAGTGCCCCTTGTCCGGTCGCCACCAAAATCCCCTGCTTGTCCGCAGCGAGAACCGTGCCCGGTGCCTTGCCTTGGTTATCGGCTTCGACACTGCCTTGCCAAACCTTCACATTCTGCTCGGCGACGGTGAAGTAGCTCATCGGCCATGGGTTGAAGGCTCGAATGCAGCGTTCGATGTGGGCGGCATCATCCGTCCAGTTGATGCAGGCTTCCTCTTTGCTCAGCTTCTTGGCGTAGTTGGCTAGCGCATCATCTTGTTTTTCCGCCACGGCTTTGCCGTCGGCAATATCGGCCAGGCAATCAACCAACGCAACTGGGCCCATTTCGGCCAGCTTCTCGTACATCGAAGCGCTGGTATCGATCGGCTCGATCGGCAAGGTGGCAATTTTTAGCATGTCACCGGTATCTAGGCCAATATCCATCTGCATGATGGTTACGCCGGTTTCGGCATCACCCGCCCAGATCGAACGTTGGATCGGGGCTGCACCACGCCAGCGTGGCAGGATAGAGCCGTGGACATTGATACAACCCAGTTTCGGGGTATCCAGCACCGCTTGTGGCAACAACAGACCATAAGCCACTACCACCATGATGTCGGCATCGAGTGCTGCCAATTCTTGCTTGGCTTCGTCTGACTTGAAGTTCTCCGGCTGGTAGACCGGGATATCGTGCTCAAGGGCGATGTGCTTCACCGGGCTGGCAGTCAGCTTTTTACCGCGTCCTGCAGGGCGGTCAGGCTGGGTGTAAACCGCAATGACATCGTGCTCCGAAGACAATAACGCCGCCAAGTGACGGGCGGCGAAATCCGGAGTACCTGCAAAAACAATTTTCAAAGGTTTGCTCAAGGTAGCGTCCTTAAAATCAGGTGGGCGAATTAGGCGTTATCCGCGTGTTTTTCGTTGTAGCGCTTGATCTTCGCTAGCTTGTCTTGAATGCGCTTACGCTTTAGTGGCGACAGGTAATCGACAAACAGCTTACCTTCTAGGTGGTCAAGCTCATGCTGGACACAGATAGCCAATAAGTCGTCGGCGTCAAATGTGAACTCTTCGCCGTCACGGTTCAGGGCTTTTACCGTGACTTCCGCTGCACGTGGCACAAGGGCACGGGCACCGGGAACAGACAGGCAACCTTCTTCGATGCCGTCTTCACCGCGCTTTTCGATGATTTCCGGGTTGATCAGTACCATTGGCTCATTGCGCTCTTCCGACAGGTCGATCACCACGATGCGCTGGTGGAAGTCCACCTGAGTGGCTGCCAGGCCGATCCCTTCTTCGTCGTACATGGTTTCCAGCATGTCATCGACAAATTTCTGGATCTCTGGAGTCACGGCTTCGACAGGTTTGGCAACGGTGCGCAGGCGCTCGTCAGGGAATGTTAATACTTGCAATAAAGACATAGATACTCTTTTTAAAAGACAGTACTGATAACAGGGATCGTTTAATTGTTCTAATTCTAGTCATTTTAAAAGGCAAATAATAGTACCCCGTTGCATGGGCCTTATCTGTCAGCTGTCGGCTACCGCTTGGTAAATTGCAACCGCGCTGCCGGAAAAAGTGAAGCCTGCCGAAAACTGTGGGCGAACTGACACAGTGTTCTGGACACTGCGCAAGGTCAGTGACAGCCTGACAATTTAAGCCTAGCAGCCGTGTGGGGGGATGATGAAGCAGTGGAAAAAGGTGTCTTGGTGGGGGATGTGGCTGGCCGTCGCCAGTATGGGCGTTGCCGTGTACGCTCAACCTCCTGCGCTTAGCGTTAAAGCAGAAGCGCCAGCTGTTTATACCGTTAAGAAGGGAGATACCCTCTGGGATATTTCGGCGTACTATCTGGCCAGTCCCTGGCGCTGGCCAGAGCTATGGCAGAGCAACCGTAATACGGTGGCTGATCCCCACTGGATTTACCCCGGTGACCAGCTTCACTTGCATTTTGTTGACGGCCAGCCCCGTTTGCTACGTAAACCGCTGCGCTATTTGTCGCCCAAGATAAAAGTGACACCCAAACCGGTGACCACTTTGCCTGCTGAATTGCTCTTGCCTTATTTAGCTGAGGATAAGCTACTGGTGGAGCAGGAGCGGGATAATCTGCCCCATGTGATTGGTGACAGCCTGGCGCAGGGCTATATTGCCAGAGGGGAGACGGTCTGGGTCGATATGCCATTGGTTATCGGTGACCGCTGGGGAGTTTACCGGCCTTCATCCCCCCTGGAACGCACGTTGCCATCAGGGGAAAAAACAATAATATCGAGCCTGAAAGAAGTCGCCCGTGGCGAAGTGGTGCGTGCCACCAACACAACCAGTGCCGTCGTGTTGACCGATGCCTACCGGGAAGTTAAGCCCAATGATGTACTGCTTCCTACCCCGTTGCCTAGACATGAAGGGGCAATGAGCTTCTCTCCCTCTCCTTCCCCGGCGTCAAGCGAAGCCGAGGTCGTCGCCAGCATGGGGGGAATGGCATATATCGCGACCCATGAGGTCGTTGTGCTCAACCAGGGCCACCTTGATGGCCTCGAAGCTGGGCATGTGCTTAGCGTCATTCGGCCTGGCGCGGGTTATACCGGTGACAAAGGCCGTTATGAGTACAGTGACCCGGATAGTCCACTGTTATCGTCTTCGCTTTTTCCTTCTTCGGAATCAGGGCGTTTGCAAGATATCTTGATTGGTGAGGTGATAGTGATCCGTCCTTATGAGTATTTCAGCCTCGCCGTGGTGACTCGGGCAACCGAGCCTTTCAGGGTGGGGTCGCGCGTCGTGTCACCCCTGAGAGGTTAAGCGGTACAATGTCATCGCTTAGCGATTGGCTTGCCTTGGCCTCCACGCCACAGCTTGGCGGTGTTCGTATTGGCCGCCTGTTGGAGCATACCTCGCCTGCTGAGCTATGTGCGATGTCCGAGCGGGAGCGGACTTTACTCGGACTGAACAAGCGTCAATGTCAGCACTTGGCATTCCCGCCACAGCAGCGTATCGACCGCTGTCTCGCTTGGCACCAGCAGCCCAACCAGCAGATCATCCCCCTCGACTCCCCGCTTTATCCGGCTTTGCTCAAAGAAATCCCGTCTCCCCCTCCTTTACTGTTTGTCCGCGGTGAGATGCGTTGGCTGCACGAACCACAGCTGGCAATTGTCGGCAGCCGGGCGGCCAGTATTGATGGTTTGGAGGCGGCCGGAGAGTTTGCCGCTGCCATGGTGGCGGCGGACTACGTCGTGACCAGTGGCTTGGCGTTGGGTATTGATGGGCGAGCCCATTACGGTGCGCTGAAAAATGGTGGTGCCACGGTGGCGGTATTAGGCTCTGGGCTTGACCGTATTTATCCCGCTAAACACCGAGAGCTGGCCGGTACGATTGCCGAACAAGGCGCACTGGTATCGGAGTTCTGGCCCGATGAATCACCGCGCCCTCAGCACTTTCCTCGGCGTAACCGGGTGATCAGTGGGTTGTCAGTCGGCGTATTAGTGGTTGAGGCGGAGGAAAAAAGCGGATCTTTGATCACCGCCCGTTATGCATTGGAGCAAGGACGCGATGTTTTTGCGGTGCCCGGTTCGATCCATAGTCCAATGAGTAGAGGGTGCCATGCGCTGATAAAAAGCGGTGCTAAATTAGTAGAATCGCCGGTCGATATCTTTGAGGATGTCGGAGTACTGACAGAGTGCGCAAAAAGTAGCCAGTCAGTTCATTGTGTCCCACAACCTGAAAATGAAAAATTGCCATTTCCAGCGCTGTTGGCTAACGTAGGCAATGAGGCAACACCCGTAGATGTAGTTGCTGAACGCAGCGGGCTACCCGTTCATGAAGTCATGATGCAGTTACTTGAATTGGAATTGCAGGGAATGGTCGCTGCTGTACCAGGTGGCTATGTCAGAACGAGGAGGGGCTAGTTATGATGGATATCCTAATGTACCTGTTTGAAACCTATATCCACAGCGATGCGGAGCTCATGGTTGATCAGGATGAACTTTCTGAAGAGTTGCTTCGTGCTGGTTTCCACCAGGAAGATATTTACAAGGCGCTAGAGTGGCTTGAAAAGCTAGCGGCCCTGCAAGAAACCGAAGAAACCCCATATATGAACACCAGTTCAGTGACCGCTATGCGTATCTATACGGCGCAAGAAATGTCACGGCTGGATATCACTTGTCGGGGGTTTTTAACCTACCTAGAGCAAATTCATGTGCTGGGCGCCGATACCCGTGAAATGGTCATTGACCGGATAATGGAGTTGGAAACCTCAGACTTTAACCTTGATGATCTGAAATGGATCATTTTGATGGTTCTATTCAATGCACCGGGCAATGAAAGCGCCTACAGCCAGATGGAAGAGCTGCTGTACGGCATGGAAGATGGCTACATACACTAAAACCGTGTAGGTGGGTTGTTACTGAAGATGATTGAGTCGTATGTCTGGAAAAATTAACCCCCAGCTGTTTAGTGCCCATGAGCACGCGCTAGAACATGATAAATTATGCCCTGAATGCGGTTCGCCGTTGGCCATGCGTCATGGTAAGCGCGGTCCTTTTCTGGGCTGTACCAATTACCCGGCGTGCGAATATATCAAGTCCTTAGCCCACAATGACGGTCATATCGTCAAGCATTTGGGTCAGCCTTGCCCTGACTGTGGCGAGGAGTTGGTGTTGCGCCAAGGTCGTTACGGTATGTTCATTGGCTGTAGTGGTTATCCACAATGCCACCATATTGAATCGCCAGAGAAAAAAGCCGAGTCGACTCAAGTGCCCTGCCCGCAGTGCCAGAAGGGAAGTCTTATCGAGAGAAAGTCACGCTACGGCAAGGCGTTTTATGCCTGTGATCAGTATCCGGGCTGTCGCTTTGCGGTTAATGCCAAACCGGTGGAAGGCCAGTGCCAGACATGTGGCTTTGGTCTGTTGATAGAGAAGAAACTGGCCAGCGGCACCAAGCTGCAATGTGCCGACCGACGTTGCCATGCATACCAGGAGTAAGCACGGTTAGGGTAAGCCGCGAACTTTAAAACAAAGCCAGCATCATGCTGGCTTTGTTGTATCAGGCGCTTGCTTAACTAGCGGGTTAAGGCTGGGAACGCTGTCGGGTCGAGGTGGGCGGCGATCGTACTTAGTGACTCAGCCAGTTTCTCTTGGGTATCAGCACAGACATTGATATGCCCCATCTTGCGGCCTGGGCGTTTTTCTTTACCATACCAGTGAATATGGCACTGGGGATGGCTTAGCAAAGCGCTTGGCAAGCGGTTTTCACCAAGGATGTTGATCATTGCTGTCGGACGCAGCAGTGCAGTGCTACCCAATGGTAAACCGGTCACGGCACGTAAATGGTTTTCGAACTGGCAGGTCTCGGCACCTTGTTGGGTCCAGTGACCAGAATTGTGTACCCGTGGTGCGATTTCGTTGACCAGCAGTTTGCCGCCGACATCAAAGAACTCAATCGCCAATACACCGACATAATCCATTGAGTCAGCCAGTGAGCGGAACATCGCTTCGGCTTGGCTTTGCAGGGCTTCGTTACCGGTCAGGGCAACTGACAGGCTCAGCACTCCCTCAGTGTGGGTGTTTTCTGCCAGTGGATATACCGAGATCTCCCCGTTTTTACCGCGGGCACCGACCAAGGAAACTTCACGATCAAACGGGACGAATTCTTCGGCAACGATCGCTTGGTTGTCGGTCTGGGCCATGCATTCCGCCATCTCAGGCCAGATTTTATCGGCATCTTCACGCTGTTTCAGGCGCCACTGTCCTTTGCCATCATAGCCACCCAAGGCACTTTTCAATACCATCGGCAGACCAACGGTGTCCATCGCGGTATCTAAATCCTCACGGCTGTTGATCTGGTGGTATGTGGCGTTCGCCACCCCGGCACTATCGAGCAATGCTTTTTCAAGGCGGCGGTCACCGCCAGCCTTGATAGCGTCAGTGGTCGGCAGAAACTTACCGCTCTGCTGGCAGATATCCAACACTTCGTGGGGGATATGTTCGAATTCTGCGGTGATCACATCGGAATACGTGATAGCCGTGTTGAGTCCTTTCAGCATGACCTGCTGGGTCAACGGATGCACGACATTGCCAGTACCGACATCATAAGCAAAGACTTCGATGTTCAGTGGTGCGCCAGCAAGTGACATCATTCGGGCGAGCTGCCCGGCACCCAGTACCAGTACTTTCATTATGCTTCCTCGGCCGGGTTCGGGTTGGCCAGAATGCTATCGGTCTGCTCTTTGCGGAATGCATCGATAGCGGCCATGACCGTGTTGTCTTGGGTGCCGATGATTTGCGCTGCCAGTAGGCCGGCATTGGCAGCACCAGCATCACCGATAGCCAAGGTGCCGACAGCGACGCCTTTTGGCATCTGGACAATCGACAGCAGTGAGTCCATCCCTTTCAGGGCGCGGGACTGAACCGGTACCCCAAGGACAGGTAGGCTGGTAAAGGCGGCTGTCATACCTGGTAAGTGGGCTGCGCCACCGGCACCAGCAATGATCACTTTGATACCGCGTTGTTGCGCTTGCTCTGCGTACTCAGCCAAGAGGTGCGGAGTACGGTGAGCTGAAACGACCTTGGTTTCATAAGCAATGTTGAAGCGGTCCAGCATTTCAGCTGTATGCTGCATGGTCGGCCAATCTGACTTTGAGCCCATGATGATCCCAACTTTCATCCCGATCTCCTTTGGGGTAACTAAACGGTGAGGTATTAATGCATGTGCCGCGCATTATACGAGTATTTTTTGCGAAGGAAAACGTTTGCGTCGGGTAAATTGCAACAATGATTAACGAGCATGGAGTTGTTAGTAAGGAGTCGGTAAGATAGGTAAACAGAACGTTACAACTGACGTCAGTCATTTCAAAGAGGTACCTGTGGAGAACCTTAGCCAAGTGGTTGCTGCCCTCCGGCAGCAGGATGTTATTGCTTACCCAACCGAAGCTGTCTTTGGTGTGGGCTGCGATCCTGATAGTGAAACAGCCGTCAACAAGCTGTTGGCGCTCAAGCAGCGCCCGATTGAAAAAGGCCTGATCCTTATTGCAGCTAATTACGAACAGCTGGCTCCCTATATCGATGACAGTGCCTTGAGCGAAGAGCAGAAAGCCCGAATTTTTGCCTCCTGGCCGGGACCGGTAACCTGGGTTATGCCAACGAAGTCAGGTGTCCCGCGTTACTTGACCGGGCAGTTCGACACGATTGCGGTGCGAGTAACCGATCATCCTCAGGTGCAACAGCTCTGCCTTGCCTTTGGTAAGCCTCTGACCTCAACCAGTGCCAACCTGACAGGCCAAGAGCCCGGACGTACGGTTGCCGATGTTGAAGCCCAGCTTGGTAATCAATTATCAGCGATTTTGCAGGGTGAAACCGGAGGGCGAAACAACCCTTCTGAAATCCGTGATGCCATTACCGGCAATATTTTCCGCCAAGGATAGGATTGAAATCATGCAACAAGTAAATAAAGAAGCCGTCAAAGCCTTTTTACTGGATCTGCAAGATAGGATCTGTAACGCCGTTGCCGAGCAGGACGGGCAAGCGGGTTTCGAGCAAGATGAGTGGCAGCGTGAGCTAGGCGGTGGGGGCCGCAGCCGGGTATTACGCGAAGGCCGTATCTTTGAGCAGGCCGGTGTAAATTTCTCTCATGTGTTCGGTACAAAGATGCCAGCATCTGCGACGGCGCACCGGCCTGAACTTGCTGGACGTAGCTTTGAAGCGATGGGTGTATCACTGGTGATCCACCCGCGTAACCCGTATGTGCCGACCTCTCATGCCAATGTACGGTTCTTCATTGCTGAGAAGGAAGGTGAAGAGCCGGCCTGGTGGTTTGGTGGGGGCTTTGATTTGACGCCGTTCTACCCGTTTGAAGAAGATTGCCAGCATTGGCATGATACCGCCAAAGCGCTGTGTCAGCCTTTCGGCGAGTCAGTCTATGATGAGCACAAGGCATGGTGTGATAAATACTTCTTCTTGCCGCACCGCAATGAGACCCGCGGAGTGGGTGGCCTGTTCTTCGATGATCTCAATGCTTGGGGCTTTGAAAAGAGCTTTGCTTACATGCAGGCTGTGGGTAATGGTTATTTAGATGCGTATTTGCCGATTGTCGAGAAGCGCTTCCCTATCCCTTATGGCGAGCGTGAGCGTCAGTTCCAACTCTACCGCCGCGGCCGCTATGTTGAATTCAACCTGGTATACGACCGTGGTACCTTGTTTGGCTTGCAAAGTGGTGGCCGTACCGAATCAATCCTGATGTCCATGCCTCCCCTCGCCCGCTGGGAATACAGCTACACCCCTGAGGCGGGAACCCAGGAAGCTGATCTTTATGACAACTACCTCAAGCCCCGAAACTGGTAAGGTGGCTGAAAGGGTTTGAGTCCTTGAATCTGCAGTGATAGGGTCAGTAGAAATACTGGCCCTTTTTATTGGTTTGAAAACACGGAACCCCGGCAGATGGATAAGTATGTTGTTTTTGGCAACCCGATTGCCCAGAGTAAATCCCCTTTTATTCACACTCTCTTTGCTCGTCAGACTGGGCAGGACATGCGCTATGAAGCGCAACTGGCGCCGGTTGACGGCTTTAAAGAAGCGGCAGATACATTTTTTACTGCTGGTGGCCGTGGTTGCAATATCACGATGCCCTTTAAAGAAGACGCATTTGCCTATGCCAACCAGTTGACTGAACGGGCTCGTCTGGCGGGTGCTGTTAATACCCTGAAGAAACTCGATGACGGCGTTATTCTTGGTGACAATACCGACGGTGAAGGCCTGGTTCAGGATCTGATTCAGCACAGTACTTTACTTGAGGGGCAAAGGGTTTTGCTTATCGGTGCGGGGGGCGCGGCTCGTGGGGTGGTATTGCCTCTGTTGGCACAGCGTGTCGCATCGTTGACTATTGCCAACCGGACAGTAGCCAAGGCAGACGCCTTGGTTGAATTGTTTTCATCCCATGGCAAGGTACAAGCAATGGCTTTGTCCGAGCTTGAGGGGGAACAGTTTGACGTTATCATTAATTCTACCTCGGCAAGCCTCAGTGGTGAGTTGCCTGGGATCCCCGCCTGTTTGATCCGTCCAGAAGTGACATGCTACGACATGGTTTACGGTGCAGAGCCGACGACTTTCAATGTCTGGGCCAGAGAGCACGGCGCTCGGGTAACGTTGGATGGCTTGGGGATGCTAGTCGGCCAAGCGGCAGAGAGTTTTATGTTATGGCGTGGTATTCGGCCTGGGGCGAAACAGGTGCAGAATGAACTGCGCCGAACACTTCAACAATAAAGAGCATTATGAACCAAGATATTTTATTTGCTGATATCCAAATGTGGGACAGTGAGCGCCAAGCGGTAAACTTCCCCGCACAACAAGGTGGCGCACTGATACATTGCTGGGTGAGCCTAACTTGGCTAGAGAAAGAGTGCGGCCAAACACTGGCTGATGAGGCCGCTGTTCTTACGGCGTTTGTTCAATGCCGTTTTGATTTGGAAGACATCGCAGAAACCTTGATTGAAAATGAAGAGTTTAATGCCGATGGCGGTATCGACATCGCCTAACTCTATTCTTCTGCTAGGTATTCGTTTTTCAGCCTGACGTAGTTGTCTGCCGAGCCAGGAAGGAAGGCGCGTTCTTTATCGGTTAAAGGGCGCGCTTGCTTCACCGGACTGCCTATATAGAGAAAGCCACTTTTGAGCACCTTGCCCGGAGGTATCAAACTACCGGCGCCAATAATCACATCATCCTCGATAATAGCGCCATCCAGAATAATCGCGCCCATACCGACTAAAACACGATGGCCGATTTGGCATCCGTGTAGCATGGCCTTATGGCCAATTGTCACCTCATCGCCGATGAGCAAAGGGTAACCTTGCGGGTTCTCATCACTAGTGCGTGTGACATGCAGGACCGTGCCATCCTGAATATTGGTCCTTGCCCCTATCTTTATGTGATTAACATCCCCTCGGGCGGCAACCAAAGGCCAGATGCTGGCATCTTCTCCTAGCGTAATATCACCGACAAGGACGGCTGACGGATCGACATAGGCGCTGGGAGCGATGATGGGATAAGTACTTTTATAGGGACGAATAGGTGTAACCATAAAACAGAACCTTAAAAAATTAAGTTTATACCGCCAGATTAGCCTTGATGTGGTGTAAATAATATCTAAAAACGTCGCCTTTGTTTGATTACTGCGCAGTTGGGTTCGAAAGATGAATTTATTTTGAAATTAGCCTTGCCAATGTGATCGAACTCTCTATAATGCCACCTCACTGACACGGAGCACGGCAACTTAAGCCGCTAACCAATCAGTATTGTTCTTTAACAATTTGACCATGCAATCTGTGTGGGCACTCGTGAAATGATAGTCAACAAAAGAATTATCAATGAAACTGAGTGACCAATACAAATATTAAGTTTACTTATTATTTGGCACAGTCAATTCAATCATTACTTCGGTAATGGTTTAACAGTATTTCATTGAGCCAAAACTTTAATTGAAGAGTTTGATCATGGCTCAGATTGAACGCTGGCGGCAGGCCTAACA
>NZ_JAKJSK010000021.1:0-82701 GCF_050336935.1 Photobacterium satsumensis | reverse complement strand
TATTGGCTATGTAGCGTGGTGTTAATTTTATTTACGTCAATGCTTAATTAAACTGACACTCATATACATCTTTATGTATTTATTACTTATTCAAACAGTCTTTATCATAAAAATTAAGACTCAAGTATCGTTTATCAACGATGGTAAATAATAGTGACATCATTGTGTAAAAATGCTTACTAACAGTAAGTATGTCTTTGTTTTAATATCACTGTACCCTCTATAGCTATTCCTATACCCCTGTAATTTATCCTAAAGCATTACTATCGCCTATCGCCTATCGCCTATCGCCTATCGCCTATCGCCTATCGCCTATCAGAGATTTTAAACAACAAAAAATCCCTGCCGAGGCAGGGATTTATAATCATTGGCTAAATCTATATGGCGTTAATTACGCTAGTGCTTTCTCTGGCGAAATGTACGCCAGTTCTAACGCTTCCGATACTTCTTCACAAGTGATCTGGCCACGGTATACATTCAAGCCATTCAGCAGGTGCTTGTCTTCTTGCAGTGCCGCTTTATAGCCTTTATCTGCCAGTTTTAGGATGTATGGCAGAGTGACATTGTTCAGGGCGAATGTTGATGTACGAGCAACAGCACCTGGCATGTTAGCTACACAGTAATGAACAACTTCGTCAACAATGTAAGTTGGGTCGCTGTGAGTCGTTGCATGAGACGTTTCAACACAGCCACCTTGGTCAATAGCAACATCGACGATTGCAGCGCCTGGCTTCATCTTCTTGATCATTTCAGCAGTAACCAGTTTCGGTGCAGCAGCACCTGCAACCAGTACACCACCAATAACAAGGTCAGCGTCCAGAACGTGTTTTTCAATCGCATCTTTGGTTGAGTATACACACTGTACAGTGCCGCCAAACTGAGCATCAAGCTGGCGCAGTACGTCGATATTGCGGTCGAGTACGACCACATCAGCACGCATACCTACTGCCATTTGAGCTGCGTTAGCACCAACAACACCACCACCGATGATAACAACTTTTGCTGGCTCTACACCCGGTACGCCAGCTAATAGCATGCCGCGACCGCCTCTTGATTTCTCAAGCGCTTGTGCACCCGCTTGGATTGACATACGGCCAGCAACTTCTGACATTGGAGCCAATAGTGGTAGGCGCCCTTTATCGTCTGTTACCGTTTCGTAAGCAATACACACAGCCTTGCTGTTGATAAGGTCATGCGTTTGTTCTGGGTCTGGCGCAAGGTGAAGGTAAGTAAATAGAATTTGGCCTTCACGAAGCATGGCACGTTCTACGGCCTGTGGCTCCTTAACTTTTACAATCATTTCGGATTCTGCAAAAACCGCTTCGGCCGTTGGCAGAATCTGGGCACCTGCATCAATGTAGTCCTGATCGCTAAAGCCGATACCAGAACCTGCATTGGTCTCTACGTATACCTTATGTCCATGAGCAACAGCTTCGCTTACTGAAGCTGGGACCATACCCACACGGTATTCGTGAACTTTGATTTCCTTAGGTACACCAATAATCATCTTTTGTTTCCTTGCTGCCTTATTAAAAGATGTACACACAATAATGAAAAAACCTTGGAATGTGTGACCGTTTTTTAACTTATAACCAACAAATCAAACTGGAATTTTATCCTGATGTAGCACAAGAAACTGTTTTTGAACTTGGTCACACAAGAAAAAACCAACAAAACGAAACAAACCAGACCAGTTAGCTACCTTTTACACCAAAGGTAGTCAATTAAACCACCACTCACACCATATAGCAGATATAAACACTAGCCAGAACAGCAGGAAAGAGTCATGATTTCTGTTGTTTTCAAGTCTTTTTTTTAAGAAAAGTGACATCAACTCGGTTATTAACAGCATTTTTATCTATTAAAGGCATTAGCAAAGAGGTGCTTTCAAGCTCAACACGCCACTCACCAGGAAATAAAAACACAACATATAGATAACAAAAAAGCCGCTATAAGCGGCTTTTGTGTGAGCTATACCAAAGGTTAGTCATCAAACTCCCAAGGCATATCCGGCAACGCGTCCAAATTTTCACTATAACGTTTCAAATCAAAGCTTCCGTCATTTTTTGCCACGTCAAACACTTCAATCGATAGTGCGCAGGCAATCATTTGAAGCGCTTCTTCTCTCGGCGTACCTGTCATCACCAAACGCATCAAGGTTTCTTTCACCTTGATTGGATTACCTTCTTCTAGCTGGTTTTCTACTGTTTCGACTAGCATATCGCCAGTCATGATATCTTCATCTTGCATAACAATGCCTTTCTCTGGGCCTTAAACTTGGCCAGTTTACTCAATCTTGATTACTGAATCTTGGGTACTTCACCTATATCATAGGCAAAGTTACCCCTATCATGCGACAAGCCACTTAGCCTGCTGCGCTTGTGCTTCTATCAAATTGTCATAGCGATACGGTGTCATATTTACGCCTACCGGGTGTAAATCATTGACCACCACCAGCCTTAACCCAGCAGAATACGCCGATTGCGCGCCGGTCTGGCTATCTTCAATCGCCACAGCCTGGTGTTCCGATACACCTAGGGTACGGCAAGCCAGTTGATAAATCTCTGGAGCTGGCTTGTTCTGTGCGACATCGTCCCCACAAAAAACATGGTCAAAATAATGCAACCAGCCAAGATGGGCCAAAATACCCTCAACATAATTCCTTGGTGAACCGGTCACGACAGCCAACGGCCGTGAACCATGGAGCGACTTTATCAGCTCAAAAGCGCCCTGTTTAGCGGGGATCCCTTTGTCTATGATAGCTTGGTAGGTCAATCGCTCCATATCTGACACTACGCTTGCAGTAGGGTGCGGTATGGTAGCGATTGAAGAGAAGTGTTTAGCGACTATTTCCCAAGGAACGCCTGCAAAATCAGCCAAAAAGTCATGTGCTGATATGTCGATATTCAAGCCCGATAAATAATGGCTCCAGTTCTGCGCGTGGAAAATTTCAGAATCGACCAACGTGCCATCAAAATCAAAACAAACTGCCTGCATGGGCTTACTCCGCTAACAACAAGACCGACATCTTACTCAGTTAAGCCCACCAGTTCCAAGTCAAGATGACTTACACACCTGTTTAGCTAACGCTTCCCTCTAATTTTTGCCCCTTTAGAATAGAAAAGCAGCTTGTAAACGGGACTGCAGGACTGAAGAAGAATCCTTGGACATAATGGCAATTCATCTCCTGCAAAATATCCAGCTGCTTTCGCGTTTCGACACCTTCGGCTACCACCTGAATCCCCAGCTTATGGCTCAAGTCTATTATCAAAGAGACCAAGGTCCGGTTGTCCTGCTTTTCTATATCCTCAATAAAACTGCGATCTATCTTGATAATGTTTGGCCGAAGCTCGACCACAGAGCTCAAGGAAGAGTAGCCTGTACCAAAGTCATCCAGCGCAATTTCAATTCCTTTTTGCTTAAACGATGCCAACAAGGATTGAATATCGCTACTTTCACTCGATGCCGTCGACTCAGTGATCTCCACAACGATAGATTTCACCGGCAAACCATAAGATTCGATAATTTCCCATATCGGGGGAAGCCCGTTGCAACCGATAAATTCTTTCACCGAGCGGTTAATGCTCATTGTCACATCAGAAAAACCGGCTTGGTGTAACTGCTTAAGATCACGGCAAGCTTGGTGTAAAACGAAAGTACCCAACGGTCTGATCAAGCCGTAGCGCTCTGCAACAGGAATAAACTCAGCGGGTGAGATATGCCCTTCAACCTCATCATGCCACCTGATCAAGGCTTCAAATCGACTAATTTGCCCAGTACGAGCATCGACAACCGGCTGGTAATACACCGTAAGCAGTTCATCGGATATCGCCTTCTTGAGCCGATCGCGCATTTTCAATTTTTCTATATAGTCAGACTGTAATGCGCTGTCATATTGGCAGATCCCATTTCGCCCCTGCCCTTTCATGTTATACATGGCATAATCAGCGTTCTTTAACAGGTCGCTATGGGTTTCTCCACTCTCTGGGTAAGTCGAAATCCCAATACTGACGGTGGTATTCACTTCAATATCATCGAGTACAAACGCTTCCGCCACACGATCAACAACCTTCTGCCCCCATACCCTAGCCGCTCCGGAAGTCGTTTCAGGTAAGAGAACACAAAATTCATCGCCGCCATATCGGCAGATATCATCTGCAACCGGGAATACCTGTTTAAGGCTGCTGGCAATGTGAACCAAGACTTTATCGCCAAAATCATGGCCATAGAGATCGTTGAGTGACTTGAAGTCGTCCATATCAATAAACAGCAATGAGAAGGTTTGGGCCCGTTTGTCATCGATAGAGGCAATATGCTTCTTCACCCGTTGAACAAAACTACGACGATTCACAAGGCTGGTAAGCGGGTCTTTATACGCAAAGAAAGTCAGCTGCTCTTCCGCTTTTTTCCAATGGCTAATATCACGAAACACAGCCACAAAGTTAACGATCTCGTCATTATCATCACGGATCACATTGATCGATATTTCTTCTGGGTAGATCTCGCCATTCTTACGCCGGTTCCAAACCTCGCCTTTCCAATGCCCGTAGCGGTTCAGATTATGCCAGAGATACTGATAATACTTGGCATCATGGATCCCCGATGACAATACACTTGGCGACAAGCCAAGCAGTTCTTTCTCACGATAACCCGTTATTTCCTCGAATGCCCGATTGACCGAAATGATTTTGTTATTTCTATCGGTGATTAGAATGCACTCAGAGGTATTGTCAAACACGACCTGTGCTCGATCCAGCTGACGCTTAGCTTCGACGGTATGGGTAATATCGCGCTGAATACCCGCCACCTTGGTTGGTTTCCCGAACTCATCTCGCGCTACTATGCTGCCTTTCACGGTTAGCCAGCATTCATTGCCATCTAGCGCAATGCGACTACTCGGTTTAAGGCGAAATTCAAACTGAAACACTGAAGCATGCTGTAGCTGAATGAAACGATCAAAGTAGTCAACGCCTTCGTCTCTGTCTTCTTCAACAAGGCACGATAGCCACGATTCCAGATCATCACCGTCCTTGGGTTTTTCACGGCCTAATAAATGCCAAAATTTCGCCGAGGTCGCCAGCTCTCTACGTTCAAGATCAAACTCCCAAATCCCTTCTTCTACAGAGTTGAAGGTCGTTGTCAGTTGCCGCGAGGCTTTATTCAGCTTGGCGGAAATTTGGTAGACATCAGTGACATCATGGACGGTACCACGCATCTCAACAGCCTGACCTTGGCGATCCCGTATCACTTCAGCCCGCTTACGCAGATACTTGATGGAGCCATCCCAGAGTTGAACCCGATGGACCAAATTGTAATTGACCGCATCACTTTCAATCGACCGGTGCAGCGTGTCGAGCACCCACTCACGATCTTCGGGATGAATCAAAGCCGAGAGCAAAGATAGCGTCGGCAGTAGCGACTCATCTTTAATATCATAGATACGATAAACTTCTTTGCTCCACTCAAAGTACTGCTCTCGGAGGTTCCAGCTCCAGCTTCCCACTTTTGCAACTCTTTGGCCCTCTTCCAATTGCCATTGCAGTTGTGACTGACGCACCAACAAAGCTTCATAGCCGACCTCGTAGCCAAGATAGCCTGAAAACGTCTTGCAATACTCAAGTAGTGCATCCACTGAATGGAATGTGCGTTTAAACACGCAGGAAAGGACACCAACCAACTGGTGGTTACGTGCAAAAAGGGGGATACCAATGAAGGTTTCTGCTGATTCAGTATGTTGACGCGAGTAGGAAGGGTACCTCTTGTCAAAAGCACTTGGAACAACGAGCGGCTCCTCGCTCTCTACAATCTGGGCTTCAGGGACTTCTGTTAAAGGAAAATAATACCCCTCTCCTATTTCACCCTGAAAACAGCTTGAGAGAATATTCGCGCCTTCACACTCTTCACTTATAGAGCTAATAAGGACGGTGTCTACGGCATAGGCCTCATACAAACTCTGGCCAATCGTCTCAAAGAGCTGTTTTCCGCGAAGTTGGTTAAAGGTATTTGTTTTATTGTAATCCATCAGCATTTTAATTATTACCCGCGGCATTTTTCAGCCTGCTTGATAACAACACTATTATTTCACCCGTTGCGGACTTTACCCCATGACCCTACGAGATAAAAGCAGACCTGAGCATTCACAAAAGGGATATAACAAAACATTGATTAACATCACTCTAATGAAATCCAATCGTTTACATAACATGCGAAATAGGTTGTGCATTCCATTTAGGGGTAACTGCATGCTTCATAAAACAGTCTTGGGTCCAAGGCTATTTCATAAATTAAAAGGCCGAAGTGAAAGTCCACTTCGGCCTCTTGGCTAACATCCAAGGTTATACGTTATCGACACATGAAACCGGCAATATAGGTATCTAAATCACGAATTAGATGACTGGCTTGCCAGTTGCTCCAGGTACTTGGCTGATGACCATAGTCACTATAGCCAGAACTTTCGAGCATAGATTGCGTCTCATACATTGCCGTTTGTGCTTGCTGGCATATATTCAACCCATATTGCTCATGCAGTTTTGCGCTAAGCAACCTTGAGGCCAAATGATCAGCACTTGCGTATGACGAAGGCTTATCCAACACCTCTTTTGCTTCTTCACAAGTATCTACATGATAATCACCAAGCATATAAGTGTTTGCCTGTAGATCATCATTGCTTAGATAGTTACCATAGATAGGCTTATCGTAGCAGGCCACTGGCTCTGTCTTCTTAACCTGCCTATTATCCACTTGAAAGAATAAAGTCTGCCCAGGTTTCACAATGAAATTAACACATAGCGTTAGATCATCATAAATAGACTGGATGTTGCCATAGTCAGGGTTAAACAACTCACTGACTTGGAGGTAGTAGTTAATCGGCGAGTCATTATCGCTATTCTCCAGCCTCAACCTTTCATCAGGATAATGATCACCGTTGGTATCAACCATCCAGAATGATTGCCAGCCATAAGGCATATCCACTTCACATAAGGTGTACTTCTCGTATGGGGTCAGCTTGATCCCATCAAAGTCAAACAAGTACGGTGGCGTCATAGCAAATGTATTTACCCCTGGACCTGACAAGGTAAACTTCCACTCATCTTGTGTCGCATAACCGTTCGTCAGTTTTTTCACTAGCACCATACCATTTTCACGATTGGTGTAAGTACATTCAACAGTCTCACCAGGATCTAAGACAATATCTGCCAAGCGGCTCAATGTGTTGGTTTGGGTATTTGCTAATCCAGTCTCCGTACAGACCAAGTCAATAAGGGTGAAGTCTGGCCCGGGCTCGTTTTCTGTTACTTGGTAACTGCCCGGAATAACGCCTTCAAACACTTTGCTCTGTCCATGGTTGAGCATGAAGTCATCACTACCCTCGATATTCTGAGAGAAACTGAAGCCAGTACCATATTTCGGCTTGGTGAGTTTATGAATAATAATGGTGCCAAGCTGCTTGTTGGTAAATGAACACTGCTTAATCGTTCCTTCATCCTCTGGAAGAGAAACGGTGAACTCACAACCAGAACTGGCAGTTTGCACCCAACCTTCGCGGACAGTCTCTGTAACCGTATAGTCCCCTTCAACTAATTCAAAGTCTCCATTTTGTCCTTGGAAAACCTCAAATGCGCCAGGTGTAGAGTCACTGGTTACCAAGACGATACCATCATTTCCCGTATTCGGGCCTTCCAGTGTCATCGTCCAGCCATTTTCCTCGCCGTAAGGCATGGTAATTTTATCAACCGCAGCAAAGACCGGTGCTGGAGGCTCTGGTGCAATTAATACAAACTCCAGTTCACCGGAACAATTATCTAGAGTAGGTTCTGCAGGGAAGGTTAAATCAATCGATTCAACTTTATCGCCAACCAAATTGCCACAGCTTGTTACTTCTGCGGTATAAGAGTCTGGCGCTATATCATCGACAGTTTGGGTAATATCATTATCTGCGCTATCGAAATTATACGTTAGCGTCTCAACAATCACATTGGACGAGTTTTTAACCTCAACCGTACACTGCAAGGTATCTGGATTAACCAGTGCAGGAACAGCCAACCGTACATCTAGATCGACTAATGCTGAGCTGGTGACAATAATTTGCACCGGTGATTGCTCTGTGCCGCTTTCGACCATTGTGCCGTCAGAAGCGGTCAATAGCGCCCAATCAGCCAACGTACCAGACGTACTCGTTACCTCTGCGGCAGAAATGATTTTGGTAAATTCAACAAAGCCAATATCGCAACCGTTCTGATTTGAACATTCACCGGGTTGCTGAGTTTCTGACGTCCACACCAAATCATCACTAGAAGGTGTCAAGGGCGTGTTTAATTGATAACTGTCTGAAAAAGTACCACTCGCCCCTGTTACTTGAGAAACCAAGTAGCTCAAACCATTACCGGTCAACCTTTCTGTATCTGACACTGTTGCGGTAGTCAAATCCCCACTGACTTGTTGAATACCAGCCCCATCCTCTACAAGATCAAACTCAGCTGTTAATGGCTGACCAGAGAAAGAAGGAACACCTGGTAAGGCTGGGTCCTTAAATGTTGCGGTAGCAACATCGCGTAACCCTGTAACATCTGACTCAGTTTCAATGGTGTGAGTAACAAAGACTTCAGACGTTGCAGGCACTGATATATTATTGAAGGAAGTAGCATCCAATAACGCTTCACCCATGCCAATATCACCGAAAATTTGATCAGTAATATCAACGACCACATCTCTAGAGAGGCTGTTCGATACATAGATATTTGTCACTACTCGTACTTTATCCGCAGACGTTGGGATGACACTCCATTCAACACGAATTTTTGCCTCGGCACTGTTATCCTGCGTAGTATCACATGTGTTACCGAGGTTGAGTGTCGTAGGAGTAGCCTGCTTCGTCACATTCCACACAATGCCTTCACCAATCGTCGCCGTCATGTCTTTGCGAACGCCAAATGCTTGGTTTTCATCGACATCGATAGAGATTGTTCTCCGCCCTTGCTGGAAGCCCTCTTGCTCAAAAATATAAGCCTGCAGTGACGAACCAGGAAACTGGCTGGCTCCAATAGCCAACCGATTTGCCCAGTCAATGACACAGGTTGTGTTTGGCCCCTGAGAAATTCTCAGCTCACGATAAATGACATCATCAGCTCCACCGTTGACTTGATCGGTTACTACTGGGGCACCGACGCTGACCAACGTACAACTCGCATCTGAAAAATCATTATCAAGGCCGCCTCCAATAATTTGGACATTGGTAATTTGATCAAAACCTTCGTTACCATTGTTTTTGTTATCAGCAGCAACCCTAACGTCAAAGGTTACAACCCCATCACTATCACCGTTTTCCGTTATTAAACGAAAAGGAACAAGATCAAGCTCATTCCACCCTTTTCCCAAATTACCCGGAGTATAAGGCGTATCATTACCACCCAAAGTACTAGGGTCTTGACAGGTATAATTACCATCATCATTAGGTAGGCTATTTCTATCTGCCAATAATGTTGGGTCGCCATCATTACGGCACCCTTCAAAGGTAAATTGAACAGTATTTGGCGCCTGGTCAAATGCCTGCACAGATAACGTAGAGATACTCAATAAGAAAGCGATTCCCCATAGAGCGTGCCGCTTTATACGCTCAAAAGCATGAAGTTTCATACACCTAACCTTCTGTTGTTATGTTTTGTTCCAGTTATTACTCAAGAAGCAACTTAAGCTCCCAGAAACTGTTTACTTCAAAACTAGTTAGGTGTTTTTTCTTACAATTTGAATAAATGCGGATTTACTCAAGATGAGTCGATTTATTATTTATGAGAGAACAAAAACCAGACATAAATGTCTGGTTTTTTATTCACCTTAACGTAAATATAATATTTTAGGTTCCCGGCATGAAACCAGAACTAACGTCTCATACGTTTAAACTGCAGCTCAACTAAACGTTGGTATAGCTCGCTACTTTGCAGTAATGATGCGTGATCACCAATACCCACCAGCTGCCCGTGATCAAACACCGCTATTTGATCGGCATGCTGAATCGTTGATAGTCGGTGGGCAATAATAAGGGTGGTTCTACCCCGCATCAGCTCTTCGAGCGCTTGCTGGACATGATATTCACTTTCGCTATCTAGCGCGCTGGTCGCCTCGTCAAGCAATAGGATTTTCGGATCTTTTAAAATGGCTCTGGCAATGGCAATTCGCTGTCGCTGCCCACCTGACAACCTGACTCCCCGCTCTCCGAGGAAGCTATCGTATCCATCTGGCAAACTCATGATGAAATCGTGGGCATGGGCTTTTTTAGCAGCCTCTATCACTTGTTCATCGGTGGCTTGCGGGTTGCCGTAGCGAATGTTGTGGAAAACATTATGGCTAAACAGGGCTGGTTGCTGGGGTACCAGCGCCATTTGATGACGAAGCTCACCGGGCTCAAACTGACGGACATCAATGCCACCCAACGTGACTTTGCCAACTTGTGGATCATAAAAGCGCTGCAATAACTCAAACAAAGTCGTTTTACCCGCCCCTGACGGGCCTACAAGCGCTAGTACTTTTCCTTCTTCCGCTTTTAGCATTAATTTTTTAACTGCCGCCTGATCCGGTCTTGAAGGATAGCAAAATGTGACATCATCAAACCCCACCTCAGCAGACAGAGCCTTAGGTGAAATCACACTTTGGCTCGGCGCAACAATATGGCTATCGACATGTAGTAGCTCTATTAACCTTTCTGTGGCACCAGCTGCTCGTTGAAGCTCCCCCATCACCTCCGAAATGGTTGCCAGCGATGAGGCAACCATAATGGCATAGAAGACAAACGCCCCAAGATCACCTGCCGACATCACGCCATTGATGACATCACTTCCGCCAACCCACAACATGCCAGCAATCGCACTGAATACAATGACAATCACGCCGGAAATCAAAATCGCACGCTGCATAACTCGCTGGCGACCTATCTCGAATGCCTTTTCTACCTCAACAGAAAACGTCGCCCTTTCCTGCTGTTCATGGCTGTAGCTCTGTACTGTTTTGATGTGCTCTATAGCCTCGCCCGCGTAGCTCCCCACATCGGCCATCGAATCTTGGCTTTTACGAGACAAGGCTCTAACCCGGCGGCCATAGATAATGATCGGAACCAATACAAATGGCACCGATGCCAATACGATTAGAGTCAGCTTTATGTTGGTGGCAAAGAGCATAATAATGGCGCCAGCACACATGAGTGCACTGCGCATTGCCATTGAAAAAGACGAACCAATGATGCTCTGTAGCAAGGTCGTATCCGTGGTGATGCGCGACATGATCTCACCACTGCCATTGGTTTCAAAATAGCTGGGATGCAAAGTAATGACATGGTTAAACACCGCTAGCCGGATATCCGCACTGACTCGCTCGCCAACAGAGGACACCAAATAAAAGCGAAAGAAAGTCCCGATAGAGATGAGTACAGTGACAACAAGAATAAACTGGATCGCGCTGGCGAGCTGTTGAGTCGATTGCTGCGAGAACCCTTCGTCAATCAAGATACGCACACCATGGCCGACCGATAACGTCAAAGAGGCGGTGAAGATTAGCGCCACCAGCGCGGCCAACACGCGGCCTCGATATGGACGAACGAACTTCACCAGTTCGAACAAAATACTCAGGCTTTTGCGTTGAGCTTTTGGGTCTGATGCTTTGTGTGAAATAGTGCTGTTTGATGAAGCGTGAGTTTGCCTAGTCGTTTGCATAGAAGCGCCTTTCGTTGTCCCTATAGCAAGCTTATCACTAAGTTATCAAGGAATTAGAAAAGGAGTGCAAGATGAGAACAAAAAAGCCCCAGCATTGCTGCTGAGGCTTTCATAATAATACTTTATTCTAACTCTACCGGCGGCCTGAACACCATTTCATGCATCACAACATCTTGAGGTAGCTCCAACAGTACCGCAATCGTCTCAGCAACACTTTTGGGGTGCATATATTGTGGGCGGTCAGCCTCTCGGAAGTTGGTATCGGTACCGCCAGGGAATAAAGAAGTCACTTTGATACCATGCGGCTGCGCCTCCTTCATGAGGATGGCACTAAAACCCGCGAGCCCTTGCTTCATCGCCGTGTACACACCCATTGTTTCATTCGAGCGCTTGGCTACTGTGCTGAGCACATTGAAAATATGGCCACTCTTGGCAGGCTTCATCACCTTCAACGCTTCACGGCATAGCACAGCTGGTGCCCGCAGGTTAACGGCATACTGGTAATCAAACTCTTCCAATGTGAATTCATCGATACCACACTTACGCGAGTTCATCCCTGCATTATTGACCAGTACATCCAATCCACCGAGTTTTTCTACGGCTTGCTCGACAAGAGCCAAAGCTTGGTGCGGATCACTCAGATCAGCCTGAATCGTTTGGCAGCCAGTTAGTTCGCTAAGCTGTACCAACTTGTCACTGTTTCGCCCTGTCGCAACCACTGTATGCCCTTTTGAGCACAGTGTTTGAGTCAGTGCATACCCTATGCCGCTAGTCGCCCCTGTTATTAATACACGTTTCATTTCTATCCCTATTAGCAACCCTTAACTATGACTGTTTGCCAGTCTGTCATATTAATAGGGATAAAAGAATACGAGAGTATTTAAACGTAATTACCCTACACCCTAAACAGGTTTAAGCATTTGCATGTCAGCGCCGATATCGTCAGATAGATATTCCATATTGTGCAACCGGTATGAAGCCCAATAGCCACGCCAGCGAACATCCGAGCTCAGAACTTTAGCCATTTGCTCGACAAGTTCCTGCCGTAGTGCCTCCCCTTGCTCCTCATAGAACTGGTTAACCTGCACGTCAGCGTCAACATCGTACAACTCCTGATATCCCGTGGAGGCATTGTAACCATAGAACCATTCTTTGCCGGACAACTCCAATCTAATTGCAGCGCCAAGGTTCATACCCACATGCATACCAGTTTGAAAGACTTGCACCAATGGCTCACGGTCTTCACCTCTTGCCACTTTACTCAAGTCACAGCCTTCCATATGAGCCGGTTTTTCTATACCAGCCATGGCCAACAGGGTTGGGGCTATGTCTAATGCAGAACAGACCGTCTCTACGGTCTCCAGTACCGGTAGACTGGTCTTTGGCGGTTTAATATAGAGTGGGATGGAAAAAATATCAGGCTGAAAGTAAACACCTTTATCAGCCATTCCCAAGCGACCATTCATATCACCATGATCTGCTGAAAATACAATGGCACAATCATCCCACAGCCCTTCCGATTTTAGATAATCCACCAAGCGGCCGACAGCATAATCAATAACCTCGACCTGTAGCAGATGACCGGCAATATAATCGATCACGGTCTCTTCATCGTACATCCCCCAATACTTTCGGTATAACGTATAAATTGGGTTATCCGGAAGCGTGTCTTTTTCCTGCAGTTCGGCATAACTCGCTGGTAATCTAACTGACCGCTTTATTTCTGCATAACGAGACTCGAACCCACTCGGGATAGAATATGGCTGGTGAGGATCAAAGAAATCCAATTGAGCGAAGAAGGGACGATCAGGCTCCTGCCTCCTAGCCGCTTTTATCTGTCGGATAGTCAGATCCGCAAGGAACGTTGAATAATGGGCCTCTTTAGGAAAATCAGTACCATCAGACTGCTCTATCCAGCCGCCAAAAGAATTGGCCGGCGTTTGTTTATCGGCCCTCAGTCCACGTAGCTCCCTGCGGTAACGCGGAGGTTGTACGTTCAATGCATCAAGGTATTCCAGATACCGGTCATCGTCGGCAACCGGAGGGCCCCACCGATCCCAGGCATGTAAGTTTTCACCAAAAGTACGAATAAATTTATCCACCCCGACATGGCACTTCCCGGCATGTTTGAGTACATACCCTTCAGATTTCAGGTAATCCTGGAAAATAACATCATCGACACCCAAATCGACCTGAGAACCACAAGGAGCACGCTCACCGTTGGTCAAATAAGGAGGGTGCATCCCGGTAAACATAGCGGCTCTCGCAGGCCCACACAAAGGGCTCGTGGTATAGGTGCGATTAAATCGCGTTCCTTCTGCCGCAATCGAATCAAGATTAGGCGTATTGATGACCTTGGACAGCGGCCTTGTATCAAAATAGCAATCAGGAGAGATCATATCGACCGTAATAAAGACGATATTCTGTTTTTTAACAGCAGAGTCGACGCAATAACTTCCCTGACGCAACTTTGGGTTCAGGAACTTACTTATCTTGCCAGAATATTCAAAAGACGACATATTTTATTCTCACAGTAACAAGGGGATTAAATTAAAAAGCAGGCAGGGGGTTATCCCTGCCTTTATTTGCAAGAAACTAGGCTTCTCTGGCTACCTCTGCTGTTGAAACACTCTTGGTATTGTGACGTTGCAATGCCCGATTAATAACAAAGCAACATACAGCGACAAGAGAGAGTACAGCCATAACTTTGCCTGCACTTCCCTGCTCACCAAGTATGCCAATTTCAGAAAATACGGTGTATAGCAAAGCCAGTAAGCCAACAATTGCCCAACTGGCATGAACAGCATATTTCCAAGGTTTGACTTCAACTTGATTCGTGTAAACTTGCTCGTAAGGCTGGGACATCGGTTTTAAATAACGAATTACCATCATAATGCCGACCATCCATAAGAAGTTCAGGCCGACAAGATGGAGCCAGTGAACTTGAACGAAGCCAAAGTCACCTTTAAGTACGAAATGGGCGGTATAGAAAGACACCATACCAATCGGCAAAGCAATATAAGCAGCCAGTGCTGGTGTACGTTTAGACACGATACCAACCAATATCACGGTTAAGATGGGTACATTGATAACCGCCATAATGGTTCTCATCAAGGTGTACAGACCATCTGCCTGAGCGATAAATGGGGCGATGCAGACACAGATGACAATGGTGACAGCACCAAAAATTTTCCCCATTCTCACTACTTTTAAATCATCCGCTTTAGGGTTGATGATTTGCTTGTAGATATCCAGGCTGACTAGTGTCGAAAGACTGTTTACCCCGCTGTTAAAAGAGCTCATTACAGCGCCAAACAATACCGCTCCGAAGAAGCCTGTTAACCATGACGGCATGACCTCTCGCACTAAGGTTGGGTATGCCATATCCTTAGCCAGGATTGCCTCCCCAGCTTCAGTAAAACCACGTGTGGGTATGGTAAGCATACCTTTTTGATGCATGTGCCATGCAATAATCCCGGGGAGAACCAACATAGCAACGCCTAGCACTTTCATTGCCGCTGCGGCTAATACACCTTTTTGGCCTTCCGATAAATTTTTTGCTCCCAGCGAACGCTGTACTATTGCCTGATTCGTACACCAGTAGAACAAGTTAATTAACAAAATACCGGAGAATAAAGTATGCCAAGGAATTGCAGCACCTTCCCCTACACCAGCCGCCGCCATTCGCTCGGGGGATTCTGTAATCAGGATATTGAACCCTTCGGCCACACTGCTATCACCGAGTTGATACAGCGCCAGAATAGGAACAAGAAAGCCACCGAAGAGCAAACCAACACCATTGACAGTATCTGATACAGCGACTGCCTTGAGGCCACCAAATACGGCATAGATACCACCGACAAAACCAAGCCCTATGACCATAATCCAGGTCGCAGCCGTTTCACTGACACCGAGGATTTCAGCGACACCGAACAGTTTCCCCAGAGTGATGGCTCCTGCGTACAACACAAAAGGGAGGAACCCGATCACAATGGCATAAATAAAGATGAATGACGCCACGGAACGCATCCGCTTACCGTAGCGCGCTTCCAAATACTGAGGAACAGTAGCAACCCCTCCTTTGAGAAACCTTGGTAGAAAAACGACTGCCAAGATAATCATTGTCACTGCAGCAACGGTTTCCCATGCCATCACGCTGGCACCGTTGGCAAATGCGTTACCGTTTAGTCCTGTCAGCTGCTCCGCCGATATATTAGTCAGGAACAGCGAACCGGCTATCACAAACCACGGTAAACTCCGACCTGCTAAAAAATATCCTGTTGATTGTTTAAGATTTTCTTGTCTTGTTGCTTTGTATGATATCAAAGCAACCAACAAGGTAAATAAGATGAACGAGCTCATTGCTATCATGTGTAAACTCTCCATGTAGGTAGCGTTTATTATTTTTATACGCTTTAAAATGTTCTATCTTTATGCAAATTTTCGCTTTGTTAATATGCACCCAATATTATTGACCGCCATCACAAACATTATTCGCATCTAAATATCAGCTAGGAATATAATTTAATTTCATACATTATTAGATGTACTTAACGAACCAATCCATGTAAAAAACGAAACTATGAAAAATCAACCATTAGTTATTACTAGAAATGTGAACTTCAGCAGTGTTAGCATTCGCTCGTTTTGGGATGTGATTGGCGATGAGAGCTACATTAATGATTGGCCTCGGGACAGGCGGCTACCAATATCCAATGATACCCTGGTTGTGGTTTACACCGAAAAAGGCAATGGAATTATAGAGTTAAAAAACGGGGAGAAAATTCAGATCCGCGGTAACTGCTTAATTTTTCTCGATCCAAAAACAATAAATTGCTACTGGTGTGATGGCTTTATTTGGAAACTATATTGGATAGAAATTTTCATTGAGCAAAAAGCCTCAATGGATATACCGAAACAGACAGTGATCCAAATTGATAATCATAGGCATTTCGAAATTCAATTCGAAGAACTTATTGATTCACTGAAAAAACAGAAAGATACATTCAAATATTACGCAGCTGCTTTATTCAATAAGATATTTTACGAATGGCTTCTGACGGTAAGCAATGAGCAACGTTCCAAATCATATGATAAGGTCAAGTTAGTCATAGAAGAAATGCACCATAGACTTTCTGAAAATTGGCATGTGAAGTCGATGGCAACATTTATTGGCTGTAGTGAACAACATTTGAGAAAGCTATTTCTAAATCATACAGGTCGATCACCGAAAGAATATTACCTCCAACTCAAACTCGATATCGCCTTGGGTGTTCTGAAACGAGGGAACAAATCTGTCTCGCAAATTGCCTATGACCTTGGCTTTTCTGACGCTTTTCATTTCAGCAATGTCTTCAAGAAACGCTTTGGATACTCACCTTCCAGCGTTGCCCCCCGAACACAGGCCGCCCAACAGTTAATCGCGATTGAAACTGAGTAAAGGCTGCAGGCAAGATGGCAAGCTCATTCATGATGTAAATTTCTGTCTTATTGTTTTCAGATGACTTACCGCATCGCTCTCTTCAACATTAATAGAAGGTGTCCAGCACTCGGCAATCGCAAGCACCCCTCTTACCCTCTCGTGATATGAAAGAGCAACGGCACTTCGCCTGACTCCATTTTCATTGAACATGAGATCAATGTAGTAACCTTTCTCTTTTGCCAAAGAGACTTTGATCGCTTCTTCTTGGTGACTGATTACGTTTCTTACTCCTTTGGGGCCATATCGCCAGGAAGTTTCATTTTCGACTAACGAGCTTTCCGAAAAAGCTTTACCAACGATATATACCGCATCAACTTCACCTAACCAATTGCGTATATACCCTTCCTTTGCCCATACTCTCCTCTCCTGGATAGGACTAATGCTTTGCTGCAACACCATGCCACTCTTTGAGTATTCATACCACTCGACCGTATAACCACATTTTTTACTCAAGGATGTCATTTCAACCTTCAGCGAATTTTCGAAACTTACAATATCCTCATCATGAATCGCCGTTAATTGTCGACGTGGTTCGTAGGTTTTATCTTTATTTCGATAAAGGATCTCCATCTGTAACAAAGTCTCTAGAATTCTCGAAAGCGTCGCTTTTGGAACACCAGATACTTGGAACAACTGCTCCAACGTCAACGGTTTTCTTGCCGTATTAAGACACTGCAGCACCCAAAATCCCCGCGCACAGGCTGGCGCTGAATAATTATCAGATTCATTAAATTTCATATTTAAAACATACCAAAAATTAAAATTAAAAATAGGCATATCTTTTTGATGTGTGACCAACTCGATGTATTAATTAATAATTATATTGATAGAAATGGAGTGATCAATTGCCATAAATAAATCTATGGCAATTGGCCGAATCACTTAAATCACTTAAATCACTCACAGTCCATCAGTAAGGGAAATGAGTATGTCTACACAAAATGGTGTTATTGAACAGACAAATTAAAATAACCACTGTTCTGCGTTATCGAACTATCACCCACAAAAACGTCAATTCGAGAAGATGATAAAATTAAACCCCCATCATCTGAATAATAACTCAACTTTTCAGGAGATAAGACGAAGGCCACTTCTTCCGACTGACCGGGAGCAAGCTCAATTTTTTTGAAATCTTTCAGCTCCCGATTAGGACGTGCAGTCCGGGCTACATTCTGGCGAATATAACACTGAACAATTTCGGACGCTTTTACTTGACCTGTATTAGTGACAGTAACTGAAACCGTTTGGTTATCTTGCCCTGCCACTACTGACTTCTGTACTCTAACATCAGAATAAGAGAAAGTGGTGTATGTCATACCAAAGCCAAATGGATAGAGAGGTGTGTCATGCTGATCTTTATACGGCATGTATTCCTGATAGGCACGCATCTTCCCTATTGGTTTTCGAGCGTAATAGATAGGGATCTGCCCCGTTGAGCGAGGTACGGACATCGGTAACTTACCACTTGGCGAGGCATCACCAAACATAATACGCGCCACAGCCTTGCCGGTTTCTGTCCCCGATTGCCATGCATACAACAGTGCATCGGCATACTGTTCTATCGATGGTGAAGGGAGTGGTCGTCCCGTACACTGCACTACAACCATTGGTTTGCCCACTTTTCCTATCGCGGCAATCAACTCTTCCTGTCCAGCAGGTAGTGCCAGTTCAGCGACATTTCTAGCCTCTCCCGTACGGCGGTGGCTCTCACCGATACAGAGAACCACAATATCAGCACGATGGGCCTGTTCGACCATTTCATCACTAAAAGCGGCTGATTCCGTGATCACTTCAAGTTCAGGTGCAGCGGCAACGATACCATCAAAGATAGAGGTCACATCTTCGGCCTTCCCGTCGAGACACCAAGATCCAAGGTGCTGCCTATACGAATGAGCATGAGGGCCCAACACAGCAAGTTTCAGTCCCTTTTTTGGCAATGGCAGCACCTGCTCGCGGTTTTTGAGCATCACTATACATTGCTCCGCCAACTGCAGGGCTTTATCAACATGCTCATCGGCACGCAGTGCTGTTTTGTGCCACTCTTCATCGACATAAGGCCTTTCAAACAAACCAGCCCTGAACTTAGCCGTCAGAACCCGGCTGACAGCATCATCCAGCCTAGCTTCATCAATGCGACCATCTTCGAGTAACTGAGCCAAATTTTCATCATAGACTTCATAGGTCATGGCCATATCAACACCAGCCTTGAGCCCTTGTGCTGCTGCATCTGCCAAATCTTCAGCTACGCCGAAATAGTTCAAATCAGAGATAGATCCCCAATCACTAACCACCAGACCGTCAAATTGCTGATCGGTCTTTAGCCATCCTTGAATCAATCGCTCACTGCCTGTAACAGGAGTCCCTCCCAGATCATTAAAGCCTGACATCAGGGTCACTACACCGCTATCGAGTGCCGCTTTAAACGGAGGCAAATATACATTGTGCAACGTATTATCGGTGATCTCAGTGGTATCGTAATCACGCCCCCCTTCTGCCGCACCGTAGCCCACAAAATGTTTCGCACACGCTAATAGAGAATCAGGTTCAAAAGTGTCTTTGCCCTGGAAACCACGAACTACCGCGCTAGCAAACTGGCTGCTGAGATAAGGATCCTCACCACTGCTCTCGATCACCCTACCCCAGCGCGGATCACGGACAATGTCCAGCATCGGGGCAAAGGTCCAATGTATGCCCAGCGATGCGGCTTCTGTCGCCACGCATCGATATGCCCCTTCCACCAGCTCTGGGTTCCAGGATGCCGCCTGAGCCAAAGGGATGGGTAAAACCGTTTGCTGACCATAAATGACATCTCGGGCAATGATCAAAGGGATCCCCAGCCGGCTTCCTTCTACTGCTGCTCGCTGTATTTCATTGAGCTGCACCGGATCGACAACTTCGGCAGGCGCATTACCAGCCCAAGCCGTATCAGCCAGAATTCGGGAACCAAAACGTCCTTGCCTTACCGCATCCAAATGTTCTTCGCGTCGCTGATCATAATTGCGCATCGGTGTTTGGCAGAGTTGACCAATTTTTTCGGAAACAGTCATACGATTAATCAAATCTTCAACGCGAGCCACAATTGGTAAATCAGGTTTTTTATAGTCCGGTGTAGTCATAATTATCCTTTATCATCATGTCGCAATGAGAAGGGCTCATTGCGACATTAACACTTCTACTAAGCTTCGTTTTTTGCTGCACGACGAAGTTTCAATTCCGCCGTAATCTTTTCAAACAACTCAGGCGTAATGTAATACCAACGCATCGCAAGAATTGAACAGGCATGGGCAAACGCCACAGTGAGGAATTTCAAAACTAATATTGTACTGAGCACGTCATCTGGTTGAATTTCATTTGGTGTGTAGTTAACAGACGCCAATGCATAACCTGTCAGCATGCCCGCCATCGCACTGCTGCACTTAGCCACAAAGGTCATAATTGCCGTCGTAAGGGCGTTAGCGTTATTACCCGTTTTATATTCACCGTATTCCACACAGTCTGGAATAAGCACCCAAGTCAAGTTACCGGCAAACACATTACATGCCATTGAAGCAACTAGTAGACTGAACATCACCCAGACCGGTAGAAAGTCAGCCGTGAAATAGCAGAATAGGCAAATAAGCAAACCAGCCCAGCTACCACCAAGGAACATGCCTTTTTTAGAGAAGAGACGTCCCAACAATGGCAAAGAAATCACCATGATAAATGGAATGAAGCTGCCAACACCTTTAAGCATTGGGAATAAGGCTTCATTCATCATGTAATACTTGAAAAAGTAAATTGCAATGGAGGTTTCCATAGCAAAACCAAAGATATTGGTTGCATGGGCTGTAACCAAAGCAATCAATGGCTTGTTAGACTTAACCGTTTTATAAACCTGCTTAGGTGTGATTTTTTGCGCAGAGACTTGTTGTGCATTTTCCAACGTATCACGCTTTTTGGCCCCATAAGCACAAATCCAGAAGTTTACCGTTACCAGTGCACCGAAAATAACACCGGTTGCACGCCAGCCATCAATGCCACCGCCAAACCAGTCAACCATGATCAATGGCAATGCGGTAGCAACAAAAGTAGCCAAGATCCCCAGCCCTTGTTTCATGGCAACAACCGTTGTCCGTTCATGGTAATTGGTGGTCATTACCGGCGTTAGCGCATGATATGGAACGTTAATAACGGTTTGCGCAAGTGAGTAGGTAATATAGGCCACATAAGCGAACACGACCTTTGACGTTACCGATAATTCTGGGGCCCAGAACAGAGCAGCAATCGTTAAGCCAAGCACTGGCGCACCAAAGATCAAATAAGGACGATACCGCCCCATTTTGGTTCGGGTAGCATCAGAAATCATGCCAAAGAGAGGATCAGTTACCGCATCGATAAGGCGCGTAACCAGAAAGATTTTACCAACCGTTAATGGATCAATGCCATACATGTCAGTAAGGAAGAACATCAAGAATGTACCAATAAAATGGAACATCAAGTTTGAACCGACTCCTCCCATACCATACGCAAAGAGTTCTTTTTTCGATAACGTTGCCAAAAATTTACTCTTTGGCTTATTTATAACGGCAGGATCTGCCGCTGCTTTTGCTACGGTCATATTAGACTCCGAAATTCACGCTATTGGATTTTAGTTATTTATTGCTGGACTGAATTAGACTCAGCCCATTTATTTTTATTTAGTCCGTAAAAAACTATTTTTTAGTAATAGTTGGATGTTTTTGTTTTATTTTTTCTATTTGATCTCCACGCCCTGTTTCTTCCAGTCTTTTAAAGTAAGCATGGATGTCCTCACATTTAGCATGGTGTGGCCCTCCCTCTTGCATTACCACACGCATAGGATCCTCTGTATTGCCAAACGGTTGTGTTTCCATCATATGGTCATGCCATTGTAGGTAACGATAAGCCATATCTTTAACCACCTCCGGCAACTCATCCGCCAAGTTATATTGCTGATGAGGGTCATTCTGTATATTGAATAGCATTTCCTGCGGGAAAAGATGCAAGCCATCATGGTATGTTCGAATATAAATGTAGTCACCGTGACGGACACTACGCTGACAAACATGGGCGCACTGACTTAGTACCAACGATTCATGGCCGTCTTCTTTTCCTTCTGTAATCGCAGAGGCAAAACTCTTGCCGGTCCATAATGGTAGCGGCGCTTTCCCCATCATTTCCGCCAGCGTTGGAGCCCAGTCAATATTGTAATGCAATGCATTATTCTCAATACCCGCTTGCATGCCTGGCCAACGGACAATAAATGGCACACGGCAGGTAATATTGTCTGCAGTTGCATGCTCACCAAATAACCCTAGTTCGCCCAACTTTTCTCCGTGGTCAGAGCTAATCACGATAATGAGATCGTCCATCACCCCTTTAGCCTCAAGGGCCGCAAAGATCTGGCCTAGGTGCTGATCCATATATCGAATACCGCAATCATAACCATCAATCATTCGACGGAATCCAGCCATACCTTCAATATCACCGGGTTGACGGGGATATTGCTCATAGGTGTTGTTGTCCCACATGTTGAAATCTTGGGCTGAATGCGGACCGGCTTTTTTCCAATAATCAGCCATCTTTTCTTCAGTCATCCATTCAGGTAGAGGATCATCCCTGAACGGATTTCCAAAGTCTTCTGGTGCTCGGTACGGCGTATGCGCATCCCAGTAGTTAACGTGCAGATACCAATTATCCTCATCGCCATTTCGCTCAATCCAATCAAGCACAGTGGGTGTTACTTCCTCCGCTGATTCATGACCCGAACCGCCAGTGTTATACATTTCTGTAAAACCAGCATAGTAATGAAATAACGAATGGCGCTCAGGGAATGGGCTAACCAAAACCGTGCGCATCTGATTCTGTCTGAATAGGGTTGGCAGTGCATTATGTTCAACATAACTTTTGAATTTTCGGCTTGCTCCCTGACCTCGGATATCTCCTGCCGTGCCGCCATGGCTTACAGCACCATTATGAATACCCTGCATCCCTGTCATCATTGCCGTTCGCGATGGGGCACAAGGCGCATCTGATGCATAGTAATTATTAAACCGAATGCCTTGTGCAGCAATTTTATCAATATTAGGGGAAGTATTACGTTGGTATCCATAACAACCTAAATGGTCAGGACGCAGAGTATCAAGATCAAGGTACAACACACGCATAGGGTTTCCTTTAAATATTTTATTAAAACAGTTATTAACGGTTTTGGGATAGATGATTCGCTAATTCCAAATATGTAATTGACCCTTACATTTCATATTTAAAATATACCCTATTTGGTATTCTAGAGGAATTGAGCAATTTATGTTCTGTGACCGAGCCATTTTAAAATCCTATTTAGTGTTAATTTTACAGCTCTCAGTAATACTCTTTACAACCAACAAGCAATTTATCACTTTGTTTTTCCACCTATGCCTTTGTCGATTGACTTTTTTATTAAGCCATAAAAAAGAAAAGAGCCGGCATTTAGCCGGCTCTTTTAACGTAAATATCAAATATGGAATTATTAACTTTTCAATATTTTCATCATTTCAGCTTTGTATTGATCCACACCGTTTTGATCGAATGGGTTAACGCCTGCCATGTACCCTCCAATTGAAACGCTCATCATGAAGAAGTACATCATGCCACCCAAATGGTATTCATCGAGCTTTGCAATAGAGATCTCTAAGTTAGGCACACCGCCTTCTGAGTGAGCCACCATACTGGCTTGCTTGATAGAGGCTTGGATATGATTCAATGACGAACCGGCAAGGAAACCTAAATTATCCAAATCTTCCTCGAGGCCTGGCACAGCGACATCAACCGGCTTATCACTCACATGAAGTACTGTCTCGAACAAGTTGCGTCTTCCTTCTTGTACCCATTGGCCCAATGAGTGCAAATCGGTGGAGTATAAAGCGCTCGCAGGGAATAATCCTTTTCCATCTTTACCATCGCTTTCACCAAACAGCTGTTTCAGCCATTCAGCAAAATACACCATATAAGGTTCATAATTGACAAAAAGCTCAATCTCTTTGCCTTTTTGGGTCATGATATTACGGGTAATGGCATACTTAAGTGCAGGGTTAGCTTCTACCTCATCGGATTCACAAACCGTCATCATTTTTTTTGCACCAGCAAGCAGGGCATCAATATCGATACCGGCAACGGCCAGCGGCAACAGACCAACAGGTGTGAATACTGAAAAACGTCCTCCTACTTCATGCGGTAGGTGATACATTGGGTAGCCTTGCTCAGCAACGATATCCTTCAGCGGACCACGGAACTTATCAGTTGTGACAATAATGCGTTCCCTTGCACCCTCTTTACCAAAACGGCGCTCAAGTTCAGCTCGCAAAATCCGGAACGTCACAGCGGTTTCAAGTGCCATACCCTCTTTTGCAATCACATTGATACAGTAATTTTTATCAGCCAAATACTGCATGACCTCGTCAAGGTAACGAGAACTTAAGTTATGCGCGGTAAATAAAATTTCCGTTTTATCTTGTTTCTCAACCGCCGGTTGAAGCGCTTCCATAATCGCTTTATGGCCCAGATATGAGCCACCGATCCCGATACAGACAAACGCATCAAATTGTTGCTGAATAGCTTCCGCTCGCTGTTTGATATCAGCAACTTCTTCCAAGTCAATGGTTTCTGGAAGACGAATCCAACCGTGGAAGTCACTGCCTACCCCTTCACCACTCACCAATTGATGATGGGCCAACTTCGCATAAGGCGCTAATTGAATGTATTCATGACCTTTAACTGCTTGGTTAAGGTATTCAGTATTAATAGTTAGCATTTTTTGCTCCATAACTTGCAATATACCCCACACAATTTGTAGAGCTTAATAAAACTTTGGTATTGGCAGGTATGATAAATGTCTCACCCTGACCATATTTTTTTAAATCACCTTCAGACGAAACAGATAACCGTTCTTGCGCAACAAAAATCATACTTAAATAAGAGGATTGATATTCAACTTCAGTATTTTCATCATTGAGCATAAGTTGACTTAAATTAAATGCTTTTGTGCCACCATGTGGATATCGTCGAATATTTACTTCGCCTTCAATTTCCGTTGGTGATAATAGTTTCGGAGCAACCTCGCAGTAATCAATCAAACGATGCACTTCATCAAGATCGACGTGTAATTTCGTAGGCCCGATACGTACCACATTATCTGAATTCGACATAATTTCTATATTCTGTCCAGCAAGATAAGCATGGGGGATCCCTGCACTCTGGTAGATCCCCTTACCCACAGGTACATGAACGATGTTCATCATGAACATGGCAACTAAGCCGCGATCGTAGCCACTACGATGCATCAGCACCGCACGACAAGCCCAGTACTCCGGCTGCTGTTGGCAAATGTGGCCACGTGTATATCGCTCTTGGTGAGTATCAATGATTTCACCTAATAGCATATTAATTTCAGACTGCGGCATTCGCATCAATAATTCAAAAGCGGCCTGAACTCCAAACAAGCGCAGCTGATCACACAGTTGCCCAAAAGAGGAATACACTGAGAAACGGTTGATTATCGTCTCTGCTGCCATAAAACCATGTGCTAACCAACAGGGCGTCAACGCGACCATCATCTCAGGCTTATCGTTACGATCTCGATATGTTCGCTCAGATGCCGTTCGTGCAATACCAAGCTTGTCCTGCCTTTCGAACCCTTCTTCAGCCTGAGCTTTAGTCGGGTGTACCTGAATCGCCAGCATTTGATTGACATCGAGGATTTTCATCAAAAAAGGAAGCGGAAATTCCCCTTGCCGTTCCTCTTGCGCTTGCGCCTGTTGGTTCGACTTCAGCCACTCAAGTAACGGCTCCTGCTCACCATTGACCTCTACCAATGATGAATCATCAGGGTGCGCGCCTAACCACCACTCTGCAAAGGGTTTGGAATCCGTATTTTTCACACCGACGAGAGATGGAATAAAATTCATCCCTCCCCAAGCATAGTGGCGAGGCTTACCTAATATCGAATAAGTTCCCATAATCATTACAGCCACATCGTTGAGAAGAAAGGAACAAATGTAATCAGCAACAACGACACAATCATGCCTAAGACGAGAGGAAATGCGCCTTTGAATACTTGAGGTACCGAGGTATTACTTAGCTGATTGGCAATGAACAAATTGCCACCAAAAGGTGGTGTCACAAAACCAATTCCCAAGTTAATAATCATCATAATACCGAACTGATAAACCCCCATTCCGAATTGTTGCAATAGTGGATATAACAGTGGCGTCAGAATAATAATTGCCGCCAGTGTATCCATAAAACAACCGACAAATAATAGGAAAAGGTTAATCATCAGCAATGTCATTAACATCGTACTGACGTTATCTGACATCATACCCGCAACGATTGCCGGTACATCCTGAGAGGTAAGTACTTTACCGAACGCCGTTGCAAAGGTCATCAGGAACATGGCGACAACAGTAATCATGGCGGCTGTTGACAGCACTTTGAATGTATCTTGTATTTTCAAATCTTTATGAACAAATACACCAATAACATACGAATAGAAACACGCTACAGCAGCTGACTCTGTTGGCGTAAAAATACCTGAATAAATACCACCAAGAATAATAACCGGAGTCAAAATGGCCCAGCGTGCGTGTTTAAATGCCGCCCAGCGAGTCTCGAAGGTGCCTTTCTCACGGTGCGCCCCCCAGCCATTTAGACGAGAGATCCACCATGCAGGTACGGCCATTCCAACGGCTAATAAGAAACCAGGAATAATACCGGCTAAGAACATATTGGAAACCGATGTGGCATACTGAGTAAGTGAATAGATGATCATCGGATTACTTGGCGGGATAATGATGGCAATAACACCAGAACACGCCGCGACCCCAGCCGCAAAGCCAGGGTTATAACCTTGCTTTATCATGGCAGGTATCGTGATACTTCCCACCGCAGCAACAGTAGCCGGCGCTGAGCCGGAAAGACCACCAAAGATCACACTTGTCATAATGGTTACAATCGCAAGGCCACCATACATATGACCGAAAAACTCTTCAGACAAGTCCAAAATACGTTGAGCAACGCCACCTGTCGCCATGATGGTTCCAGCCAATACAAACATCGGTATTGCCAAAAGCGGGAAACTGTCTATTGACTGAAAAGTATCTAACGCCATCTCGAATATTTCGAGGCCGAGTAACTTGTTATAAATAATTAAGACAATACCAATTGCTATTGCTACTGGTACTCTGACCATCACCATGGTGATAAAGCCAAAGATTAGCATTAATACCTGTATAGTGGTCATCGCTTACACCTCCTCATGAAGTGCTAGTTTTGTATTTCCAGAGTTTTTATAATCTATTACAGCGGAAATGATTTTTTGAATAATACGAATGCACGTTAAACCAAAAGCAAAAGGTAACATTGAAAGTTGTATCCAATATTCAAATCCCAACGCTTCTGTTTTAGTGCCAAGCATCTGGTGAAACTCAACCGCTTCTAATGCTGCTTGAGTAAATACATATGCAAACATCAAAAATAAAGTATTTGAAACAATATCTAAGATAAGGGTTTTCGTATGTGAAATATCTCTAGGCCATAGATCAATAATAATATGTCTATTTCGTTTTACAGCCCATGGCACTCCGAGGAAAACAATAAATAGCATGAGCATCCTTGCTATTTCATCAGTAAATGCTGATGGCGACATGAAAACGTATCGGTTTAATACTTCAACATTTAAAGAAATCGCAATATAGCCAAGCATTAATGCACAAAAGAACTCTTCAAAGTGCTGGTCAATTTTTTTAATGATGGTCAGTAACATAACTACCTCTACTAATAGTCACCTGCACCGAAGTGCAAGTGACGTTTTTGCAGAATTACTGTGCTGCAGCGGTTTTAATCAACTTGATAAACTCAAGCTCATCATCGCTTAAACCACGTGTTGCTAAAGGTTCAGCGGCTTCAATGGCTGCTCGGCGGAACGAATTTAACTCTTCGTCGGTAGGTTGAATAACCGTCGCACCATTATCCGCAAATGAAGTGAAGGCCAAATCGATTGCATCATAGTGTAGTTGCTTCGTTGTCATTACGGCTTCATCCGCAGCCTGCTGAAGTATTGCCTGCTGCTCTTCTGGTAAACGGTCCCAGAATCTTTTATTAATTACAACAAATGTGGGATGAGCTTGGAAATTAAGGTTATTGAACACCTTAGCTACTTCATTCAAGGCAAACGCTTGAGCTGTTACAGGCGGTATAGCTAGGCCATCAACAATACCTGTTTGTAGGGATGTGTATACTTCTGAAATACCCATTGTGGTACCTGCCGCCCCCCAACTTTCAACGATACCGCGCTCAACAGGGTTGGGGGTAACACGGAATTTCATGCCGGCAACATCATCCATTGTACGAACTTCTTTACCATTGGTAAGGACCCCACGGAATTCGAACGGTGTTGCATAAAGCAGACGAAGGTTCTTCTCGCCTAGAAATGCTTGCAACTTATCTGCAACTTCACCAGAGAGTTGGCCTTCTTGATATAGCAACTCAATACTCTGCTCAGGCCCATCTAGCAAAAATGGCACATCAAATGCTTTAAAAGCATCTGCAACCGTCCCCAAGTTCGCACCTGAAGTTTGTGCTGCATGCACTTGGCTGCCAATCTGGGCTTTCTGCAATAGCTGAGTATCATTGCCTAATGCACCGCCAAAACTCGTCTGAACCGTAATCGCCCCATCAGAGAGTTCTTGTGCTCTTTCCTGAAACGCAATCATTGTCTGAGACATTGGTGTATTTTCTTGCGTTGTATTAGCAATGGTCAAATGAGTGTTCTTAGCAAAGACTGACGTAGAAGTTATTGCCATAGTTAGAGCAGCAGCAAGAACAGTTATAGACCTCTTCATATTATTTCCTTATTCACATTATTTGAATTACATAGTTATTGGTTTGAACTGGCTCATTTGTAATGAGCTCTTTTGTCTGGCTTCCGTTTTTTCTAACTTACCCATTTGCTTGAATGATTTTATCGATGCAGATCACATTAATTAATAATGTGATCTATGTCACCTTGATTTTGTGATCTACAGCAGCAGGACAAAAAACATAACCGTTTGATTTAAAATATTAATATTTATTTAAGTTGATGCCGGTCACTAATTTAAAAAGTGAGGTATTGATCAAACAATGCATTTAGGATGACAATACAGGCTCTGGTTTGAGATTCTGTTGGCTTCCAAATATATTTATTTATGAGGAGCTCGTTTTGAATATTCTATGTATTGGTAATGCCACTTGGGATCGCATATTTAATGTGACTGAAATCCCTTCAGAGGCAACAAAGTACTTTTCAACTTCATATCACGAAATTGGTGGTGGAGTCGCGGCAACAGCTGCCGTGGCAATTGCAACACTTGGGGCAAATGTTTCTTTGGTAGCACGTCTGGGTAATGACAACGTTGGACGTACAATTAAAGAAGATCTTATTAAATGGGGAGTAGACACATCTCTGCTACAGCAATTTGATGACACCATTTCCAGTAACGCTGTAGTACATGTTGATCCTGCTGGTGAGCGTCAAATCACCGTTCATAGGGATCCTAGTTTACCTGTAAACAGTGACTGGATTACTGAATCATTACTTGAAAATGTCGACTGTATTTTATGTGACTGTACCTGGGGTGAAGGTGCAGAAAAACTACTAACCCTAGCCAATAATAAAGGTATCCCATCAGTTATTGACGCTGATTTAGGTGGAGAAACCATGGCCAAGTTAGTTGGTCTAGGTACTGATGTTGCTTTTTCTTACCCTGCACTATGTCAAATGACAGGTGAAACGAACATCGAAAAAGCATTATTAGCAGCGCAACAAAATAGCCAAGGTACCGTATATGTCACCAATGGTGAGCACGGCTGCTATTGGGTTGAAGACAATATTGTTAAGCATGTCTCTGGATATAAGGTAAACGTCGTCGATACCACAGGTGCAGGTGACGTTTTCCACGGCGCTCTGGCCTTTGCCATTGCCAAAAAACTCCGCGGAGAGAATGCCGTTAATTTCGCAAATGCCGTTGCGGCACTCAAATGTACAAAACCTGGAGGCCGAGCCGGTATTCCAGACTACGACCAAGTTATTCACTTTATTAAATCGCATTAAAACAGGATTATATTTATGGCCCTTGTCACACTAAAAGAAGTATTAACTCACGCAAAAATAAATAAATATGCTGTGGGCAGTTTTAATGCTGTTGATTTTAACCTTCTTCGCGGCTTAATTGCTGCAGCGGAAGAAGAAAATTCACCAATTATTATTAATTTAGGTCAAGGTCAATTTAGACTGACTCCACCTGAATTGCTCGCTCCAACTATGGTAAAAATGGCGCAGGAAGCCTCAGTTCCTGTCGTACTACACCTCGATCATGGTAAAGATGTCGAGACCTGTATTCGCGCTTTGCGCCTTGGATTCTCATCAGTAATGTATGACGGTTCAGCATTACCTTTTGAAGAGAATCTAAAGAATACTCAAGAAGTTATTCGCTTTGCTAAATATTATGGGGCATCTGTTGAAGCTGAAATCGGGAAAGTCGGTAATACAGAAACGGGTGATGAAGAAGAAGTTCAGGCTGCTGAAGCACAAACTGAAGATCAGCTCACCAAGCCAGTAGAAGCCAAAGCCTTTGCTGATGGCGCAACAGATCTGGATGCCCTTGCGGTGGCATTTGGTACCGCCCACGGCCTTTACCACGGTGAACCAAAACTTGACTTCGACCGCCTTCGCGAAATTCACAAAACCGTCGATGTACCTCTTGTCATGCACGGGGGATCTGGCTTGGACGATAGCGTTTATCGTGATGCTATTGCCTGTGGCGTGTGCAAGATTAATTACTTCACTAACATGTCGCACGATGTCGGTAAGCAAGTTCAAGCCATGCTGAATAGCAAAGACGAAGCGTATTACCACGAAACTATTCTTTGCGCTATTGAAGCCACTAAACAGCATGCAGCTCGAATTATGCAAGTCTTTGGTAGTAGCGGTCAGGCTGATTAATCCACTGGGTAAATAAAAATTATATTGAGGAAAATATGAAAACAATTCAATTTGAATATGGCCCAGGTTTTATGGCCGCACAATTGCCAGACTCTGCAGACGTATTTATTCCTGGAGAAACAGTCAAAGATCCAGAGGCACTGGTTGACCCTATTTCCGCCACGCGTGACTCAATCCTGAACCCAATTGGTATGCCACCAATCAGTGAGCAGGTTAAGCAAGGTTCAAAGGTTGCTATTGTCTTCCCAGACCGTGTTAAAGGTGGTTGCCACGATACCGCGCATCGCCGAATTTCAATCCCAATCATTTTGGAAGAATGCCGTAAGGCAGGGGTTGAGAAAAAAGATATTTCCCTTATCTGTAGTAATGGTCTGCACCGCAAGAATACAGAAAAAGAGCTGCGTGAAATCTTGGGAGATGAGGTATTCAATGCCTTTTACTGGGAAGGTCAGGTAGTCAACCATGACAGTGAAGACTGGGATAACCTTGTTGACCTAGGTCGAAATGAACATGGCGATAAAGTTGTCATGAACAAAACCGTGTTCGAAGCTGATCTCGCGGTTATGATCGGTCATACCCTCGGGAACCCTTATGGGGGTTACTCGGGCGGCTATAAACACTGTGCGACAGGTATTACTAACTGGGAATGCATTGCCTCACATCACATTCCACGGGTTATGCACCGCGATGACTTCACTCCAGTTTCAAGCAAAAGCCTGATGCGTCAGAAGTTTGATCAAATTGGTAAACATATGGAACTTCGCATGGGTAAGAAGTTCTTTACCTGTGATGCGGTGCTCAATACTTTCTCCCAGCAGCTCTCGGTGTACACCGGTGGCTGTGAAGATATTCAACCATTCTGTTTCGCCGATGCCGACAAACGTACCTATGCCAACTGGGCTGAGAAAAAATACGACATCATGGTCTTTGGTATGCCACAGAACTTCCACTATGGAAACGGCCACGGCACCAACCCCGTACTGATGATGCAGGCCATCGGAGCACAGATCATCCGCCATAAGCGAGTGATGTCTGATAACTGCGTTGTGATCTGCTCTTCACTGTGTAATGGATATTTCCACGATGAAGAATTCCCTTCATACCGTAAGTTATTTGAGCTATTCCAGACGGACTACTGTAATACGCTTGTCGATATCAACAAGCATATCGAATATATCGCCCGTGACGAGGAGATGATCAAACAGTACCGCTTCAATTATGGCTACCACCCTTTCCATGGTTTCTCCATGACATCATGTGGCCATATTGCCGAAATGAATACCAAAGCGGTGTATATCGTTGGTGCTCAGGAACCAGGGCTGGCAAGACAGATGGGAATGAAAACCCGAGCCACTTTCGAAGATGCTTTGGCTGATGCGGTTCGTTACACCGGTGCCAACCCCAATATCCTTGCACTGCCACAGGCATTCACTCGAGCGGCGATGCATTTAGGCAGCAAAGAAGAACTATAACGTAAACAATATTTTCCTTAGTTTGCCACCGTTCCAGCGGTGGCCTTTTTTCCATCCAGATGACAACGCGTGGGGCAAAAATGCATATTCATCTTGATATAATTGGCGGGATTGCTGGAGATATGTTCTCTGCAGCAATGCTAGATGCGCACCCGCATTTAGAGCAACCTCTTCTCGACATGCTCAATTCACTACAGCTTGAAGAGCAAGTGTCAGTAGCACTTAGCCATGGTGAAGATAAAGGACTCAACGGTAAGCGCTTTCGTGTGGACCTGATAGAAAGTTCACACGACCATCACAGCCATCATCATCACCACGATCATAATCATGCTCACCAACACGACCATGATCACCAGCATAATCACGATCACCACCACCATCATGACTGGCAGCACATTCGCCATTACCTGATGAACAGCGCATTGGGCGCTGAAGTAAAAGAAAACGCTATTGGCATATTCAGTTTACTGGCGGCCGCGGAAGCTAAAGTACATAACATGGAGATTGACCATGTTCAGTTTCATGAGGTAGGTGCTTGGGATTGTATTGTTGATATCATTTCGGCAGCCTGGCTCATCCATCATAGCCATGCCACCAGCTGGTCAATGTCTTCATTACCTTGGGGCGGCGGTACGGTTAAATGTGCCCATGGCATCATTCCCGTACCGGCACCGGCAACACTTAACTTGCTAAAAGGCTTCAACTTTATTGATGACGGTGAAGACGGCGAACGTATCACGCCAACAGGCGCAGCTATTTTAGCTTGGTTATCGCCAGAGCAGACAGTTGCAACCGGGAAATTTCAAATGGCAGGCTATGGTTTCGGCACCAGAAAGCTCACGCAGCGCGCCAACGTCGTCAGAGCGAGCTTGATTAAGCCTTCGAAACCTCAATTGAAAGAGCAAATCGCCATCGTTCAGTGTGATATCGATGACATGACAGGCGAGATGCTTGCCAATGCCAGAGAGTCGCTGCGTCAACAGTCCGGAGTATTGGAAATTACAGAAACGGTCGCTCACGGTAAAAAACATCGGCTTATAAGCACACTCACCCTACTATGCCAACCCCATCACCTCAATGAGGTCATCGACGCAATCCTCAGCCAAACGTCCACTCTCGGGGTTAGACACTGGCTTTGTGACAGGGTCAGTCTACCGCGCCTTCACCACCAGATTAGCCATGATGGCAAAGAGTTCAACGTAAAAACCGTCCAACGTCCTGATGGTAGCTACACCAGCAAACTAGAAGCGGATCACCTCAATGAGGCAGGCAACAGCTATCAAAAAAAACAACAGCTAAAACATGCGATAGAACAACATGCTGAGGAGTACAAACTATGAGTATTTCTACAAAATTAAAGGCGTTGCAGGACATATTACAACAAACCGGCAAAGTAACCGTCGCAGTAAGTGGCGGTGTTGATAGCATGACGCTTGCCTACGTGGCTCATAAAACCTTGGGCAACAAGGCCAAAATGGTACATGCGACCTCTTCTGCCGTACCAAGCGCAGATACACGTCGTATCCAGAAATACGCCAAGGAACAAGGATGGCAGCTGGCGTTGGTTCAAGCCGGTGAGATGCAAGATACGGCTTACCGAAATAACCCAGTCAACCGCTGCTATCATTGCAAGTCCGCGCTTTATTCAACCCTGAATTCATTAGATTTTGGCCAAGTGGTGTCCGGTACAAACTTGGACGACCTTAGCGATTACAGGCCGGGGCTGATAGCAGCGAAAGAAAAAGCTATCCGCCATCCATTCGTAGAAGCCGAAATCGACAAAGCCACCATTCGCCAAATTGCCCAGCATTTTCAATTGGCTGATATTGCCTTTCTGCCAGCCTCCCCTTGCCTAGCAAGCCGTGTGGAAACAGGAGTCTTCATCCAACCTGAGCAGCTCGACCTAATCAACCGGGTTGAGACTAGCCTTCGCCAGCAAATCAATGCCGAAAATATCCGCTGTCGTCTGCTCGCCCAGCGACTGGTTTTGCAAATTGATGAAGACAAACTCAGCACACTCCACAAAACGCTGATCGATAGCATCATTGCAGATACAGAATCAATGGCGAACGAAGTTGGCCTGACATTACCGGTAGATGTCGCCCCATACAAACGAGGCAGTGCATTCGTGAGGGTAGCATAATGAGCAATATTACTATGGACTTTGAACGCCGTGCTCGTTGTGGCATTGAAGAAGCGGTTTTCTGTGAAGGTAAAACAGCCGGACAAATTAACACCATCATCAAGATGGCCAACGAACAACAACGCCGATTGTTGCTCACTAGACTTAGCCTGGATAAATTTGAGCAGCTGGAATCTGCTCATCAAGAGCAGCTGATGTTTGACCCTCTAGGACGAACTGCAGTGCTGGGAGACTTGGAGTCTCCCAGCCAAAAGGCAACGGTCGCCATTGTGTCAGGTGGTGCATCTGACGCTGCAGTGTGTAACGAAGTCGCTGTTACCTTGCAATACCACGGTATTCACTTCGAGCGCTATGAAGATATCGGCGTGGCCGCGCTTTGGCGCCTGACCAATCGCTTGGACGAAATACAGCAAGCCCAGATCATTATTGCCGTTGCAGGGATGGAAGCGGCTTTACCTACCGTACTGTCTGGCATGATCGCCAATCCGATCATTGCAGTACCAACTTCCGTTGGCTACGGCGTTAGCGAAGGTGGCCACCTTGCTCTGAAATCCTGTTTAGGCAGCTGCGCAGCCGGATTAACCACGGTCAACATTGACAATGGCTTTGGTGCAGCCTGCGCGGCGATTAAACTCATCAACCAATTCTATCGTTAATACAAAACTTAGCGACTCAACGAGCCCCGCGCACATACCAGGCGCATAGCACCTTCAGGTGTACTGGTTAGGGCCACTTCGGTGGCCCGATTCTTCACCAAGTGACTTTCAATACCACTTAAAAAGCTTATCCGTTACAATATTCAATAATTTGGTTACCAAACAACTATTAAAAGAAGATTAATGTGAAAACAGTCATTTGCATCGGAAACGCAACTTGGGACCAAACTTTTTCGGTCAATACATCGCAACTTCAAGCCGCAAAGTCTTACGCTGAGGGATTCTCGGTCAGTGGAGGGGGTGTCGCCGCCACGGCAGCGGTAGCCATTGCAAATTCGGGTGAGCAGGTCGACTTCATCGGCCGTATGGGTATCGATATGGTTGGTCAACAGATATCAGATGAACTCCTTGCTCATGGTGTCAACATTGAACACTGCCTACGATACGAACAAGTCCAGTCATCAATTGCGACCATCATCCTAGATGAACAGTATTCATCGAAAATCTATGTCTACAACGATCCCTCAATGCCAAAAGACACGTCATCACTCTTTGGTATGGATCTGTCAAACACCGCAGCCATCGTCGCCGACCTGACATGGCCGGAAGGCGCAAAGGTGCTGTTTGAACTTGCCAAGCAAAAAGGTATCCCGACTTTCCTTCGGGTCAGCTACTTTGACAACGCGCTGATTGAGCTTCTAGAACTCGCCGATTGCTGTGTTTTCAACCACCCTTCACTGCTGGCGATGACATCGGACATTCAGCACAAACGGGCTCTGAACAAAGCCATTAAACGTGTCGGTGGATCTGCTGTGGTCACACTCAGCCAGCGCGGCTGTGCTTGGCTACATGAAGGAACCTTTGACAGCCTACCCGGCCACCAGGTCGACGTGGCAGATACGACTGGCGCGGGAGATATTTTCATCGGCATATTGGCGATGCAAATAGGTAAAGGGCTGCCTTTCGAACAATCCATCGACACCGCTAACCATGTGGCCGCACTGAGCTGCGAATTTATGGGAGCCAGACAGCTTTCCGAGTGCGAAAAAGCCCAAGAAGTACTGCGCCACTCTTAATTGTTTAGTTTTCACTTCACGACTGTCCGTAAATATAACCCCTCTAAATAGCCATCTATTTGAGGGGATTTTGTATGGGGTCTTCTCTATGAGCAGTGCTTTTACTTCCTTATCCAACCAAACCTTGGATAATTGCAGTTAGCCCACTTACCAAGCAAAGCAATAACGCAAATACTCTGACTTTTGCCTGAGGCAAATTACTCACAACCTTATTAGCAAGCCAATAACCTAGCAAACCTGCGGGGAGAAGTGGCAGGGTTATAAAAATATGTTCTAGCGTGAAGTGGTCATATAAATAGAGGACAAACAAAGACATCAGTGAGGTAATAACAAAAAATGCAGACAAATTGCCACGTAATTTTGCGGCTTCCTCATGTTGCATTAGCAAGGCCATAGGTGGACCACCTATTGAAGAGCTGGTTCCCATAACTCCAGACATAAAACCAGCAATAAGCATGCGTTTAGGGGTAGGCTTTAATCGATAAGGCAAAGCACTAATACCAACAGCAAGCAGTACCATCCCACCGAGCCAAAGCGATAACGTTGCTCCAGATACGACAGTGAGTAAAAAACCACCGACAAAGGAACCTGGCACCCGACCTATAATTGCAGATTTCAAACCTCCAATTGAAACACTGCTGCGTAACTTAAAAGAATTTATCAAAGAAATAACAAGCGCAACAATGCAAATAGGCGCTGGTACATATTGCGGGGAGATCTGAAACAGTAATGGGGCTGCAACAATCGCTAAACCAAAACCGATAGCCGTTTGCACAAAGGAACCGAGAAAAATCAGAAACGCGGCAAGTAAAACAGTGAACTCAAACATTAATTCATAAAACCCGAAATAAAGAAACAGCGGCTATAACACGACATGCAACATTTTACACTTTCTAATCAGCCAATCTTCTAGCACTTTTCATCCTGCCATTCAATCACCCTATCACAGACATTTCTCAGCAAAGGGTAGCTATGAGAAATGACTAGGGCCCCCATGTTTCTCGCCGCTAGATCCTCCTGTAACACCTGCCATATATCTTGCTGGGTAATCGTATCGAGTTGTGCCGTGATTTCATCACAAATCAAATACTCAGTAGCAGGGGCCAGCGCCCTAACGATATTCAACCTCTGTAGCTCCCCCCCCGAAAGCTGCTTAGGTAACCGTTCTAGCCATTGCGGTTTCACCTGATAACGAGCCAGTACTGCCTCTGATACTGAATAGCTCTCTGCTAAAGACCGAGAAAGGCGCCAGCGGGGATTAAACGCGAACTCAGGAGATTGGCTGACCCATTGAACCGGAGAACCGGTACTGGCTTTTTTCAATGGCTGAGACAGTACTCCATGTGACTGCACAAGCACCCCAGCTAACACCTGCGCCAACGTTGATTTACCACAACCGCTAGGGCCGTATAAACCAACACGCTCACCCGGTTGGATACTGACATCAGGGAAGGATAACCGCTGACGGCCATATTCAAACGCACCATTACGCAGACTTAGCATAGTGGTCCTCGCTTATATCGTGCCAATGCTCTGGGGCAGCTTGCCACAAGGCTTGTGTATATGGGTGACAGTCATTATTCCAACCGGGTTCAATAGTGACATCATCAACCAACTGACCATCTCTAAATACCAACAAGCGCTCTACGTGCCTTGTAAGGGCAACAATATCATGGCTGATAACTATCATTGATTGTCTATTTGCCGCTAATGAAGTCAATAGCGTCAGCAATTGTTCACTTCGAGTATTATCCAAACCAGAAGTAGGCTCATCGGCGATAATAACCTCTTTTCCCTGCACTAAACCTAAAGCTATCAGCGCGCGCTTTGCCATTCCCCCCGATAGCTCACCGGGGTACTTATTTAGCAACGCCTCATCCAATTGGCAATGTTTGATGACCTTACGATATTCATCGTCACTGCGGGACATCTCTGCTAGTTGCCTATTAATTCGTGATGTCGGATTCAGGCAAGCCGCAGATTGAGGGATCAGCGCAATTTCACCGACGGAATCAATGGATCCCCTCATCTCAAACCCTTCAGGACAATAGCCCAGCAGTGCATGCGCAAGAATTGTTTTTCCACTTCCGCTTGCGCCTACTATCCCAACTTTCTCATCGCTATTAACGGTGAATGTAACGCCATCGAGTAAGCAACTTTCCCCGCAACAAATAGCTAATTGATTAACTAACAACATTAGTAGCCCCTTATTTGAGTGACTCGAACTGATGCTTGCCCTATTGATGAAAGCAAGAGCAATACAGCTAGCAAAACCAAGCCTGGGAATACCGCCAACCACCAATTTCCCGATAGCATATAACGACTTGCTTCAGATAGGAGGATACCTATGGAAGGTGTGGTCGGCTCTAAGCCAAAACCGAGAAAGGTCAGCCCCGAAACATGAATCAAAGCATGAGGGATCATCAGCAAGACACCAATCAGGCAGTGGGGGGAAAGGAATGGCAGCACATGATGCCACAGGATAGACCATTTCGGCCGACCAAACTGCCTAGCCAACTGAACAAACTGACACCTTAGTAGTCCGCGCTGCTCCTCCACCAGCAAACGGGTGAGCTTCGGCCAATGAGTCAGGGCAACAGCCCATATGACTCCACTCATCCCTCCCCCCAAAGCAAGCGTCATGATAATCAGCAACAGCAAATGCGGGATGGCCATAAACATATCGATAACCAAAGAAACGCCCCACTCACAGCGTTGATTAAGCCCTGCAACAATCGTCAGCACCAACGCGATAAAACCACTCAGTAGGGCTGAGCCACCGCCAATTTGTATGCTAAGCAGCAGTCCTTTAGCGGTGCGCCCCCACATATCGCGCCCCATGGCATCAGTTCCAAACCAATTATCAACTGATGGCGCCATTAACACCTGATGTAGGTCTATAGCTTGACTCTGTACAGGCAGCACAGAACAATAAAATAAGATACCAATGAAAATAACGGTGAGGATCGTAATATTCTGCTGTAAACGATGAATACTTTTTTCTATTGGATTAGACATGTGCCCTCCCCTCTGGAAGGAGTTTTACACTCACCAAACGGGCAATTCCATTACCGGTAAACACCAATAGCATCGACAACATCGTTACTGCCATAAGGAGCGCTATATCGCCGTTTAACCCGGCAACAACCATTGTCATTCCAATACCGGGAAAATTAAACACTGTTTCAATCAGCGCAGAGCCTCCAAGCAATTCTGACAACCCGGCACATTGCAAAACGATCGCAGGGGTCAGGGTATTTCGTAGCAGGTGCTGACGATATATTACCCACCCTTTTTTACCATGCATCCGGGCATATAAAACATGTTCGCTAGCTAATACCTGAACAGCTTTTTCTCGGGTATGCATCGCGATATGACCCATACCTGTTAGCGATAGAACAATGGTCGGCAGTACCAAGTAAGGCATCTGTTCAATCCAGCTAATAGAATCAGGGGATACGCCAATCGGAGCCCCGCAACATACCGGAGTCCATTGCAGATAAACCCCAAACAGACTTAACGCGAGCAACGCAATCCAAAATGCAGGTGCAGCTGCTGAAACCCAACACACACCACGGATAAACCGGTCAATAGGCCTCCCACGGAAGAAAGCAGCAAAAATGCCGGAGCAATAACCTAATGTAAGAGAGCCTATCCAACCCATAATCATCAGGCGCAGAGTCAAAGGTACTCTCTGCTGTAAAATTTCTGCAACGGGCTGTTGCTGTGAAATAGAATAACCAAGATCCCCTTGTAACAAGTGCCAAAACCAGCTGCCAAATCGTGCTGTAAGGGATTGATCCAATCCTAACTGCGCGGAAAACTGCGCAGTATGTTCGGTGCTCATCGCAAACAAATTTTCACTCGTGTAGTAAAGCACTGGGTCGATAGGAGAAACAGCCAGCAAACTGAAGGTCATGGCCAATACCATGATAACCAATAATAAAAATCGTCCTCCCGTGGCCAAGCTATGGGCTTTATTCCTCATCACTGACATCTCCATTGCCACTGTTCTATGGTACGGGTGACGGGCCAACCATGTTGATGAGGTTCAGGTAGCGGGGTGCCAATATCAAGACATTCATTCACCGCATAAAGGTGGTCAATGTTCACCAACCAACTCCATGGAAGATCTTTCTCTAATTGCTTATAGACCTTGTCCCAGTATGGCTGTGCCGCCTGATAATTTGTGGTTTGTTTAATGGCATTCAATGATGTATCAACCACATTACTGCCATAATAACCCGAGTTGTACCACCCCTCTCCTGCATGCTCACTACCGTATACGAGGAACATCTCGTTAATTGCATGACTGCCAAATCCCATGAGTACAGGGCTTGTCGTCATCACATGTCCAATCTGCGTCCAGCTTGCTCCACGCACTGTCACCTTGATGCCCAGCGGATCGACCATTGCCGCAACCGCCAGTGATAGCTGCTCCCGGAGGCTGTCTCCAGCAGGGTAATAGAGCGTAAAGCTAGCAGTAATATCTTGTTTTACCCTGATGTTACGCTGCTTATCCAAAATCCAGCCAGACTGCTCGAGCATTTGAGTAATGTCACTCGTATCGACGAATTCGCGGTGTTGAAGAGTTGGCCCCCACGGTAAACCGTCAGCAAGAGAGAAAGCTGGGCGGCCGAAGCCTTGCAGAACACTTTCTACCAGCAAATCACGGTCAATAATTTGGTCTACAGCACGGCGAATCGCGATATCAGAGGTGACGTGATTACCTTGTTGCAACGCCGAAGGTGCATTGAAAGGCCAAACGATGCCACGGTTGTCATTAGTCTCAACGGTAACGAGCTGATAGTTATCAGGGACAAGGCGCGCATATCTTTGTGGAATTGAAGCCAAGTGAATTTGGCCACTACGGACCAGTGAAATAAGGCTATCTTCGCTGGCAAATAGGATAATCAGTCTATCAACAGCAGGCAACTGACCGTAATAATAGGGGTTTGTTTCAAGTACTATTTGCTGTCCTTTATCCCAGCGAACAAATCGAAACGGCCCACTGCCCAGTGGTTGCTGACCATAGCTGGGTCCATAAGCCTGTTTCGACACGATACCAACAGAAGCAAGTAAGTCAGCAAATCCTAAATCAGGTGCAGCCAAACGAAAACGTAATGTGTAATTATCTTCGATGATTATTTCGCTAATCATACTGGCATCGTGTAAAGATAAACCCTGTTGAAGCTGACGGTACGTAAAGGCAACATCTTCAGAGGTCAAATTTGAGCCATCACCGAAACGTGCATCCTCTCTTAAAGCAACAGTCCACTCATGACGGTCATCAGAAACCGAAATATGACGGGCTAAATCCGGCTGGAGTGACAAGCCATCTCCTCGCTTTAACAATGTTGACTGAATAAGAGGGTCACCATACCTTCCCCAGCCCATTACCGGATCCAACCCCATTTCAGGCTCTTCACTGAGACCTAAAATCCATTGTTCAGTATTTGTCGCATAAAGCTGGAAAGAAAAAAAGACGCAACAAATTACCGCAAAGATTTGTATAAAATACTTTTTCGATGACATCACACTTTTAATTTTTTAATCGGTAAGTGCAGTTAACACTATCATCAATTCCGTGTTAACGTGAGTGACACAAATCACACAAACAATAAGAGTGATCTATATCACATGAGCAACTCAAAGAAAGAAATTGTCCGATTTTCATTATCCTTTCCCAAACAACTTTATCAGGAAATGATGGATACCCTCGCTGAGCGTCAATATGGCTCTCGCTCTGAATATTTTCGCGATCTATTTCGTGAAAACCGCACAAATGACGACTGGCGAACACCAAACCGTAATGTAGTTGGTGTGTTAAGCATCGTCTACAACCACCACCAGCGGGGGCTCAGTGAAAAAATCAATCACCTTCAGCATGATAGCCGCACTCAGGTTCAATGTACGACGCACGTACACTTACAACAGGAATTATGCCTCGAAAATACGGTGATCATAGGTAAAAGCCCCGATGTACAAGAGCTTGCAAACCAAATTTCCGCCCTAAAAGGTGTTGAACAAGCTCAGTTGATACAACACCTCAATAGGTAATGTGACAGAGATCTCTTTATTTAATTGAGCGACAAAGATCACAAAACAGACCAACCAACACTGATATATTTTCTCCACTTATCCAACCACGATGTGAACAATAGAAATGAAAAAAAACATACTTATCAATTTAAAAAGATTTGAAGTGAACAATGAAAAAGGTGGAGTATGTCCATCAGATAACCCTGTTAAGTGGATAAGAGAAACTATCCAAAGTATTATTAATGCTGGCTGGGGTAAAAATGATAAAATAAACCTCTCCGTATTCGTGCCCGACATTCTCCTACATGCTGCCATCGAACAGTTACATGCCAACCCTGATACGAACATCAGTAATATGTCTATTGGCAGCCAAAGCTGTCACCGCGAAGATGTCACCGTAGGCGGAAATTTCGGTGCCTTTACCTCACATCAGATAGCAGCCACACAGGGAACACTCGGCAGCAAAGCCAGCATTATCGGGCACTGTGAAGAACGCCGCCACCTGAACTTTGTTATCTCTCAATACACTGGCGCAGAAGATTTCTGCAGCGATTCTGCAAACAAGGTCGTGAGTGGAATCATTAGTGAAAAAGCCTGTTGTGCCCTAGAACAGCAAATGAAAGCGGCTATCTGCATTGGCGAAACAGCTGAAGAACGTGGAAACGGGACAGAGGAAGAACAATTAGTACGAGCAAAAAGTACATTAGAAAACCAGATCATTGCCAGCCTCTCCCTAATCCAACCCGAACAACTGAAAGACAACGTACTACTAGCCTATGAACCTGTGTGGGCTATTGGTCCGGGCAAAACACCACCTAACAGCGACTACATTGCCCTTATCACCGACTTCATCAAACAGACGGTAGAAGCCAAGTTCAGCGTATCGCTGCCGGTTGTCTACGGCGGTGGACTGAAAGCTGAAAACGCAGCTATGCTTGCTGATATCAACCAACTTGATGGCGGGTTGATTGCTTTGACCAACTTTACTCAACCAATTGGCTTTCAAGTTGACGAACTTTCAAACATCCTCTCAATTTATACTTCTAATATTCAATAAACTAGAAAATTAATTTTAAAATAGCCCCTCCTAATATCAGAAAATGGAGCGGGCTTTTTTGTAGGTTTTAACTGCCAAACGGTAATCATTAAAATAATGTATAAAGGACTAAGCTCACTAATATAACCATTAACGTAATAATGTAAGTTGTTTTCTCTGATATCTTGCTTAGTAGAGACGCTGCGACAGGTACACCTATGAATGATCCAACAACAAACCAAATTGCGGTATACACATCCGCCTGTCCCCCTTTGGCATAGCCAAGAGCAGCAAAGCCTGATAGGAAAAGTGCCAACACCACAGATGAACCAATCGCTTTCTTGATATCCAAATTTAAGACATTGTTTAACACAGGAAGCAGCAAAACACCGCCACCAACACCGGTTGAGCCGAGAATTGACCCACAAAACATACCTGAAACTAAAGCCTTTTTATCGCTATTATTCACAATTGATGATGTGGGTTTTACTGTTGGTGAGAATTTAAACTTATAAAATACCGATAACAATGAACCAATCATAACGACGGTAACAAGGCTCGTAATAATTGTTTGCGTTGTCTCTTGATGTAATGGGTGCTGATTAAAATAAATAACAACCTGCGTCACCAGCAATGTGACTGGCAAAGCACCAGCAAACAGTATTGAAATTTTCCGCCACGACACATTGTTTGCTTTCACATGAACGATAGATGCATTCACTTTGACCAAAGCGGATATCAAGCTTGCGGTACCCACCGCGAGTACAGGAGGCATACCGCAAAACAACTGGAGCATCGGGATTAATAACACCCCACCTCCAACACCCGTTAGCCCCAGACATAAACCAAAAATACTCCCCAAAGCTATTTTTAGCATTAAGGCCTCTGTTGCTAATACACCCACGAAAAGATCTGCCATATCCATGATATGTGAACCCCAATTAACAGTTGTAATTATATGCTTGTAAACGCTTTCATATTATTTACTTTACGGGATCAGCAAGCTTAGGTTTTATGGTGATGATCATATTTGTTTATCTTATTATCAGGTAAGGTATCCCTAGTGACTTTCTCAGACATAATCTAACAATGGCTATTGATATTCGCAGGCATTTAACTGCCCCCATAGAAACCGTTGGTGTTAGCAAAAAACAAGTCGTTTACCATAATGGCCTGCCTGCTAAGGGGTTTTACTATGTGGAGCAAGGTTTAGTGGGGCTATACCAAGTTTCAGAAAGTGGAAAAGAGTCACTGCTAAGGATCTATGGACCGGGCTCTTACTTTGGCTATCGCTCCCTGTTTACCGCACAAAACTACCCCTCCACAGCCAGAGCGATGTTAGATAGCGTATTGATCCGGGTAAATGTAAACGATTTTAAATCTCTCGACACGACGGCCCCAAATCTAGCCAGTTTCTTAATGCAGGAAGTATGCGCCGAATTAGGCGAAGCTGAAAAGCGCCTCATGCAATTTAATGCCTTCAGTGCCAAGAAACGCATTCTCGATACGATTTTTTATATGTTTCAAACATATCCTCAATATCCTTGGACCTACCGTGAAATTGGTGAATACAGCGGTACAGATACCACGACTGTTATTAGATATTGCAAGACATTGAAAGACACAGGGATTCTTGACAAAAACAGCCGAAAACCGCTTCCAGTAGATCTAAAGCAATTAGCCAGCTACCGAAAATCATTACTGCTCAATTAAGTTATTTATGAAAAACACACAGCAACGTTCTAAAATTGCCTGGCGAAATGAAGGAGAAGCCCCAGACTACCGATTCTCCCTTGCCAACGAGCGCACCTATCTGGCCTGGATACGCACAGCCCTTGCTCTCCTTGCCGGCGCTATCGGTATCGACCAACTCACCCCCGATCTCGCCAACCCTACCGTTCGAATATTGATTTCATCTTTTCTGTGCCTCTGCTCAGGTCTTCTGGCTGTTTTTGCTTACCGCCGCTGGGCACTGAACGAGAAAGCGATGCGCACTAAAGCAGAGCTCCATTACACCGGCTTTCTCAAACTCATCAGCATTATTATGCTGTTTCTCACAGCTGTAGTGATACTGGTCATCACCCTATGAATAAGGATCCAGGCTTACAACCAGAGCGAACTGCTATGTCTTGGCTCAGAACCCAGTTAGTCCTATTTACAATAGGGCTACTATTCCTCAAAGTCACCCAGCAAAGTGTCATCACGTCTTTACCCGTAATGGGTGTTATCGCATTGCTGTCGGCAATATTGGGGATGTTTTACTGCCGCTATCGCTTTACGCAGATATTCGACAATAACACAACAGTTTCAGCCAAAGAGTACTGGGTTAAATCATATCTGTCAGTACTGATTGCACTAATAGCAATTGGTTATTTTGTCTATCTGTGGGCACCAAACACTAAATAGCAATGGCATTTTCTTTGTAGCCATAACCAAAAGTTATCGCTCAAACTTATCTAGGTTATAGCTAATGATTGCGTTATCAAATGTATGGAAAGCGCTCTAAATACCATCAAAAAGCCGTGATCTACCACGACTTTTTTTATTCCTGTCGCTCTACTATGAAAACAAATCACCAAGGCGACGGCTATGAAACAAAAACCAAATATTCTTGTCTTCATGACAGACCAGCAGCGAGGCGATTCAGTCTCCGACCCGAGGATCCACCTTCCCAATATCAGAAAACTGATGGCTGGAGGCTTAACCTTCAGTAACGCGTATTGCCCTTCTCCACATTGTTGTCCTTCTCGGGCAACATTCCTAACAGGGCAGTATCCAACACAGCATGGTGTATGGAATAACGTCTGTGTTCAGAACACCCTTTCTCGATCTTTAAACCCGCAAAGCCAATGTTTTTCTACCCCGCTGGTTGAAAGTGGTTATCGGGCCTTTTTCGCAGGCAAATGGCACGTTTGCTATGACACTGGCCCGGAAGATCATGGATTTGAAGAGCTTTTTGTCACTTGTAATAAAGAGTCCAAGCAAGATCCATCAAGCATTTCAATGTCTCCCGGTTGGGAGATGTACCAACAACTAGCCGCAAACACCATCGCCAAGGAACGCCAACCCGGTGAGATCCTACGTCCTGGCTATCCTGACTACTACCATTACGGCACAACCGATAATCCTTTCAATGATGAAGATGTCATCCATTCTGCGATCGAGAAGCTACGGCAATTACGGCGAAGCAAAGCCCCCTGGTTGATGTATGCCGGAACCTTAGGGCCCCATGACCCCTACTTCGTTCCGCAAGAGTTTATCGATATGTACCAAGATGTAAACATTGAACTGAGTGATATCCACTTCGATACCATGGAGGACAAACCAACCTACAACCGCAAGATCAAAAAACTGTTCGACCAGTTATCATTAGAAGAAAAAAAACAGGCTATACGCCACTACTGGGCCTTCTGCACTTACGAAGACCATTTGCTGGGATTGTTAATGGACGAGCTGGAGTACCATGATTTATCCAATACTCTCGTTGTTGTTACCTCAGACCATGGTGATTACAACGGTGAACATGGCCTGTGGTGCAAGGGCCTACCCGCCTTCAAGGGGGCCTACCATATTCCTTTGGTTATGCATTGGCCACAGGGCATTGTGGATGGAGGACGCGAAATCAAAGAGCTTGTATCACTCGCAGATATTGCACCAACAATTACCGCACTCACCGATACCTCTCTGGATCAAGCGCAGATCGGAAAATCGCTTCTACCCTTTTTGCACAATCAAAAGTCTCAACATCATTCGTACCTTTACACCCAAACGAACGGTAATGAGATATATGGTATTCAACGTGCAGTGTTTAACCATCAATGGAAGTTTGTCCACAACACCTATGATATTGACGAACTCTATGACTTAACCAGTGATCCCTTCGAGATCAATAACTTAGCTAAACACCCAGAATACAGCGGCAAGATCAGGTCGATGTACAAAAAACTTTGGCGTTTTGCAGAACAAGCTAATGATCAGAGCTTGAATCCCTATATCCTAGTGGGTATGGCGCAGTATGGACCCGCAACCGCATTCGAACAAGAATAAGGACATTCCCTATGAACCTCTGGACAGTACTGAGCTTTATTGGCTTTACCGCTATAGTCGCAATCATTTCGTATATAGCCACCAAGCAAGAAGATCTTAAAACCAGTGATGGTTTCTTCCTTGGTGGAAGGAGCCTGACAGGCATATCAATTGGCTTCTCAATCCTGCTGACCAACTGGTCTGCCGAACAATTGATTGGCCTCAATGGACAAGGCTTTTCTGTTGGGCTTTCCAATATGGGATGGGCCGTGACCTCTGCCATTGCGTTTGTCATGATGGCCTGCATTTTTTTGCCATTTTTTATTAAAAAACGTATCACCACCATTCCTGACTATATTGAAAGCCGTTTTGGGCCACTTGCCAGGAATATCATCGCATGGTGTATCTTAATCAACATGGCTGCAATTGCATTACCCACCGTGGTGTATGCTGGGGCTCTTGGCATGAGTAAAATATTTGATATTTCAACACTTTTCAATATGTCTGACTCTGCAGCACTGACGCTCTCCATCATCTTTATCACGGTTATCGGAGGCGTATACGCGATTTTCGGTGGGCTAAAAGCAGTTGTGGTTTCAGACACCATTAATGGTATTGGATTTTTCATCGGCAGTATTCTGGTCCTCGTGCTAGGATTAAGCGCCCTTGGTAATGGCAGCGCCGCGCAAGGTATGGTAGAGCTGGTTACCCGAGAGCCCCAAATGCTCAACGCTGTTACCTCACCGAAAGTCAATGTCCCCTTCGGTGCTATCTTCACTGGTATGCTATTGGTCAATATCTATTGGGCATGTACTAATCAGGTCATTATTCAGCGTGCTCTGGGGGCCAAATCAGTGGCTGAAGGTCAAAAAGGCGTGCTGCTTGCCGGTATTATTAAAATCATCAGTATTGTCATTTTGATTGTACCGGGAATCATTGCCTACCACCTTTATGGGAATGAAGGGATCCGTGGTGATGAAGCCTACCCGCTTCTAGTCAATCGTATGCTGCCACAGGCATTGGTTGGCTTCTTCGGAGCGGTATTGTTTGGGGCTGTTATATCCACCTTTAACTCTACGATCAATTCCTGCTCGACTATCTTTGCCATTAATATCTACAAGCCACTGAAAAAAGGTGAAACAGACAACGCAACCTGCATCCGGGCGGGAAAGTACTTCGGAACTGCATTGGCAATCTTTGCTGCCGTATGTGCACCGTTTATAAAACATGCTCCGCAAGGGCTATACATGTTCATGCAAGAATTTAATGCCCTATTTACTGTCCCAATGCTGTTGATGATACTGGTGGGTATGATATCGAAAAAAGCCACGGCTAGATCAACGATTCCGGGACTAGTCACCTATATGTTGCTATATCTGTTCTTCCGCTTCGGATACACAGGGTGGGAACTGCACTTCCTACACAAAACTGCCATTTACTTTGCCTGTGGCCTAGCCGTGACTATGTACCTGACTCGCAAGTACCCAGCGGCAACCGAACAGGAAATGAAAGACGAAGCGCCTGTTGATATCGAGCATTGGAAGCACCTGCCACTAGCATCTATCTCAACCATCGTTTTGATGATCGCCACCTATGCAATTGCTTCACCAATTGGTGTCGTTGCTCCCCTAGAGGATATTCCACGGAATTTAACCTTGATCACCCTTGTTTCTCTTATCAGTATCTATGTATTGAACAAAGCCTTCTCACTCTGGCAAGGCAAGCAGAAGAAAGATACAGCAAAAAAATTGATCACAGATCATTAATTTAGCATGAGGGCTGTGAAGCCCTCTTCATTCCCGCGGGTTATTAATATGCCCAGTAGGATAACTTGATACCCTAAGAAAATTCTTATTGAGGTCGCCTGCTAATACCATGGAAAAACAGCTACTGCATTTTAAAGAAGCAGCACTTCATGGCTGCATCACCCAAGCGTCATACTATTTAGGGGTCTCCCAGCCGGCAATCAGCAAGAGCATAAAACTGCTGGAAAATAAGTACCAAACCACCTTAATAGAACGCCATGGTAGGGGGATTGAGCTTACTCAATCAGGACAATTACTATTAGATCGCGTACAGCGCATTGAGCGAGAGCTGATATCTTACCAGCATGATCTCAACCTGCTTGGATCAGCACACCAATCATTACGCATCGGTGCCGGTCCAGCATGGGAACCACTTATCACTTATCTCCTGCCTAAGTTTATCCTCACCTATCCCAACGTAAAGTTATCGATAAAGGCTGGACCTATCTGCGAACTAATACAACCTGTACTCGAAGGTGAGTTGGATTTAGCATTGGGAGGTGAAGACGGTGCGCTTCTGGTACAAAACAACGAACTAGCCTTCACGCCACTGACCTCGGCCCATCTATGCCTACTCGTTAGGGCCAACCACCCCTTGGCAAACCAAGAAATCAATGAGTTACAACCACTCACCCATTTTCCCTGGATTGCCTTCCAGCAATCAGAGGGGATACTCAACCATATAAACAAACTGTTAGAGCGGCAAGGAGCAAGCCAGGTCAATTATGTCCTTGAAACGGACTTTCTCGATATGGCTATTAAACTCGTCGATGAATCTGACTTTTTGTTGTGTATATCGAGCCAACTCGCCAAACATATCAAAAACCCACGCCTAACTACCCTAAACGTCAATTATTCAATCTGGTATTACCATCTCGGCATCTGGGAAAGAACCCAAACTCAGGACAATCCCCTCGCAGTAGAATTTAAAAGAAGAGTCAGGAAAAATGCAGGACTTATCCGCTCACCGAGAAGTTAATGGAGAAAATAACGGCGTATCCATCGGGGAATTGTCGAGTACCACCTAACAGTTTCATTTGCCGATAAAGACAATGTGTTGGAGAGAAGCTCTAATAGAAATTTAGAATAATCGTCATAAAAAAAGCCTCAGCATTTCTGCTGAGGCTTTCTTATGTAGATGGTGCCCCGGGCCGGACTTGAACCGGCACAACGCGAACGTCGAGGGATTTTAAATCCCTTGTGTCTACCAATTCCACCACCAGGGCACGCAATTCTTTGCGATGCGCTAACTGAAAAGTTAAACACCATCTTTATCTTACCGCTTGTTGCCTCACCGTAAGATTTTAATCTGGAGCGACACACGAGGTTCGAACTCGTGACCTCAACCTTGGCAAGGTTGCGCTCTACCAACTGAGCTAGTGTCGCATTGGTCTTTTGGGCTTTGCCCTGAAGACGAGATGTACTTTAACCGATTACAGAAATGAGTCAACGCGTTTTTTTAGTCTTTTGATTCAACTGGATAAAACTCGATCAACACCCTGCAATATGTCACATTTTTCAACCAACGGATTACAATTTTCTAAGTGACTCTATTTTCTGAGTAACCCGAAACAAACAGCCCGGCGCTATTGGCCGGGCTGCACAGTTTTTTATTATCTAATTAAGCCTTTGCTTTTGCTTCTGGGTGAGCAGGTAAGCGAATAGAGATAATCGTTGTCAGAACCAAGAAAGCGACTGACACCCACAAGCACGCAGCCAAACCTGCCATTTGATAAATCAAACCAGAGAGTACAGTACCAATCAGACGCCCCATGGCATTGGCCATGTAGTAGAAACCGACATCCAGTGATACACCGTCATCTTTGGCATAACTTACAATCAAATAAGAGTGCAATGAAGAGTTAACGGCAAAGACTGCACCAAATATCAACAAACCAACAACGATAGTTAATTCCGGCTGCCAGTTGAACTGAACGCCCAGTGCTACCGCAATAGTAATAAGACTAAGCAGTCCTGCCCACCCCATCGCAGCGCGGCCATCAGGCACTGTGCCTTTGGCTTTACCGGTAATTTTCGGTGCAATGCCCTGAACGAAACCATAAGCGATAACCCACAATGCTAGGAAACCGCCCACCATGGTGTGGTCCCAATCAAAGACCTGACTCAGATAGATCGGCAACGCGACAACAAACCATACATCCCTTGCGCCAAACAGGAACATGCGGGCAGCAGAGAGAATGTTGATACTTGGGCTTTTGGAGAAAATCTGCTTGAACTTGATTTTGTTCTTTGCCTTGCCCATGTCTTTTTCAAGCGACACAAGGCTCAAGATAAGGACTAGCGCCAAAACAGCAGCCATCGCCAATACTGCGCCTTTGAAACCGATAACCGCCAATAACAGGCCACCGAGGAAGAAACCTGCACCTTTAAGGGCATTCTTCGATCCGGTCAGAATAGCAATCCATTTGTACAATGCCCCTTGTTGTTCACCGGGAACCAAGGTCTTGATGGCACTCTTGGCACTCATCTTATTCAAGTCTTTGGCGATACCAGAAACAGCTTGTGCCAACATTACCCAAGGGACTGTCAGGTAAGCCGACGGAACCGCGAGCATCACCAATGCGCCAACCTGCATTGCCAAACCGATATTCATGGTGCGGTTTAAGCCCAGCTTAGCCCCTAACCATCCACCAATTAAGTTGGTAACCACCCCAAAGAATTCATAGAACAAGAAGAGAGAGGCGATCTGAAGGGAGCTGTAACCCAACTGGTGGAAATGCAGCACAACCAACATACGCAGTGCGCCGTCGGTTATAGTGAAGTTCCAGTAATTGAATGTCACCAGCATGTACTGGCGAACGTCTTTGGAGAGGTTGGCAATAGCCGAAATCATGCAATAACTCACATCTTCTGTTTGTTGCTAAGGCCAACCCACTATGCGTTTAGCGTGGGTTGGCCCACTAGAGAACGCTTTAACTTACACCAAGCCAACTTTACGGATCAGCTCAGAGGTACGTGTTGCGTAACCCATTTCATTGTCGTACCAAGCGTACACTTTCACCATGCGATCATTTACCACCATAGTTGAAAGCGCATCAACAATGGTAGAACGCTGATCGCCTTTGTAATCGATAGACACTAGCGGACGGTCTTCGAAACCAAGAATACCCGCAAGCTCATTTTCTGAGGCTTCTTTAAGCGCAGCATTCACTTCTTCAGCAGTAGCATCACGGCTCAAGTCAAAAATAATATCTGTCAGAGAAGCATTCGCCAGCGGTACGCGAACAGCGTGACCGTTAATCTTACCTTCTAGCTCAGGGAAGATATCAACAATAGCCTTAGCTGAACCGGTTGTGGTTGGGATAAGACTCATGCCACAAGCACGGGCACGGCGTAGATCTTTATGCGGCGCATCAAGAATAGTCTGGGTGTTGGTCAGATCATGGATAGTCGTGAACGACGACTGCTCAATGCCAAACTTCTCGTGTATAACCTTAACAACAGGTGCAATACAGTTAGTAGTACACGATGCTGCTGTCACAATCTGGTGCTTATCTGCATCAAACAGGTAGTCGTTCACACCTACGACCACATTCAGCACGCTGTCATCTTTTACCGGTGCAGAAACAACAACACGCTTAACACCCTGTGCCAGGTACTTGTTCAAAAATTCCATTTCACGGTGAACACCGGTTGCTTCCAAGACAACGTCACAACCAGACCAATCTACCGCATCGATGTCACGCTCTTGGGTACAGCTGATCACAGCGTCGCCAATCTGCATTGATTGTCCGTCGGAAGAAACAGCATGATGCCAACGGCCTTGAACTGAGTCGAACTCTAACAGGTGAGCTAATGTTTTAGCATCACCCGCTACATCATTGATCTGAACAAACTCTACTTCGTTCCAGTCAAACGCTGCACGCAACGCCAAACGACCAATACGACCAAAACCGTTAATACCTACTTTGATAGCCATAATCCACTTTCCTTAAACTGCTCGCTACAATATACGATAATTCATATATACGGTATAGCGAATATACTAGCCAGTTCCGAACTACTTTTCCAGATCTTTTTCCGATTATTTATCGCATCGCAGATATAAAAATGCCCTGCATGGCAGGGCATTAAATTTGGAGTGCGATGACTACAACGGTTTACTTGTACTGTTGGATGTAGTCAATATGCGGTTGACGCTGGAAAGCACCAGGGCGAAGCGCTTGGATCTTCTCAATAGTCGAACTCAATTCTGCCCCGCGAGATAGCATGATACGCGCAGCAATCAGACCGGTACGACCAGAACCGCCCATGCAGTGAACAGCAATAGCATCACCGTTATCCAACATCGCCTGAGCCGCCTTGTTCGCTTCAGGGAAGTTGGCATCAAACTGGGCACCCGGTGCACAATCATCTTCAATTGGAAGATGGAACCAGCGCATACCTAGACCACGGCACTCTTCTGCCAATGCTTCCAAACCACCTTCAGGTAGGTCTTCTGGCTCCAATGCCGTTAATACTGCAGCTGCGCCAGCTTCTTTCAATTGCACAAGAGAATCATGCAGTGATACTTCTTTAGTACCTGGACACGGGGTCAGAAGCAGCGTGCCGCTGTCATCTAAAGGCAACGTCCAGAATGGGTGTGTGTTTGACATATTTGCACCTATAAATAAGTAACTTAGTTCTAATTAATCTCTTTAACCGCTCGGTCTCAGTAGTACCAAACTAAGTAATCTAGCCAAGCGATTTAATAAACATAGGAAGTTGAATGACTAACTCAGTTTGCTGAAGCCCGGCTTTTTTCGTTCACTACGCTGGCTGAGTTTGATCTTCTCACCATTGATCATACCGGGATTACCATTTCTCACAGTCGCAAGTATATGGCGGATCCAGACCGGAAGTTGGCTAGCAAGGTGATAAAAGATCCATTGCCCTTCCCGCTGGGTTTCCAACACACCACCGTCGCGCAGCAAAGCGAGATGTCGGGATACTTTCGGCTGACTAACATCAAGCACTTCGACGAGATCGCCAACGGTAAGCGCTTGCTCGTCTTCAATCATCATCAAAATACGAAGGCGCAGAGGATCGCTGAGCACCTTGAAAAACTCCACCGGACCGATTACCGAGTCTTGCTCTTCCCCATTTAGCATCAGGAACAAGGCGATTCGGTTTTCAAGGCCATCAAGCGTGTCACGGAAAGGCTGATCACCACGCTGTGGCTTTGGATCTTTGAAATCCCAATGAAGAAGTGCATCTGAATCCGGGAACAAGGCACATTCATTACTGGCTTTGTCACACAGGGTGATCACCGTATCGAAATGCTGCCCTTCGAGATCTGCAGCCGAGCAACTCTTCAAGTTATCGCTGTTGATGCCGCGCTCGGCCAATACACGGTATACACGAGGATCCACTTCCTCTGGTGCCATCCCTGCACTAACAACTTGGTAATGCTCACCCGCCATATGCCGCATTGCGGCTTCTGCTAACTGAGAACGGGCTGAGTTTCCGGTACATAAAAATAAGATACGTTTCATGTGACTCGCGGCAACTATTTATATATGGAATTCATTATATATGCTTTCCTTTATATGTAAATCCTTTGAGCAATGAAACGGCGCTGAATCATTCACGTTACACGGTATTGGCTAGGACCCATTTACTCACTTTCGTCGCTACAGCTGGATGATTGAGCAAATCGAGATGATCAACGCCTCCGATCACCCACTTATGTTCAGCTGGGTAGTTCAGCGCCAATACTCCTTTCGAGCTCTCAGCCAGCGCACTGGACACAGGTACGAGACCATCCCCCAGCTTCCGGTTGTTCTCATCCTGAATATTCTTGCCAAGGCAAGACGCAATAGCATAACACTGCACCGTATCAGGCAGTGTTGGGCGTTGGATCAGTGCAGTGCTGGTGGCTGTATCCTGCTCCGTTTGCTTGAACGGTATAGTAGGCGCCTGCCAATCTTCGTGGACGATGTAACCCCGGCTAAGATCCTTACTGCCACTACTTCGAATCTCACCCAATTTTTTCAGAAACTTCAGCTGCGGTGTGGCAGAGACCTGTTCATCGATCCAACAGGCAAGCTTAGCCAGCGGTGCACCATTATGCGGGGTGCCTAGGGTGATGAATGTACGTAGCACTGTCAGCCACTGCAACTGGTTGAGCCCTGCATAATAACAAGCGCTGCGGGTTACCAGTCCCCCCATGCTGTGACCAATGATCACCAGTTCTTTCACTTCACATGGCCAAGCCTGGACTAACTTTTCTAAACGGAACGCAAACTCTTCACCGTTAAGGGAAATATGATTGCCCGTGTTGTACCACAAATAGACAGGGGTATAACCCGCATTAATAAATTGCTTGCCGTGATCATGCCCCTTTCTGACCCAACCTTTGTCTGCCATACACCAACCATGGACACACAAAACAATGCGACTCGACGCCTCTGGCAATTGCGCTTCGAGCTCTGCCGGATCATCACTTAGATGCTGGGTATGATCAGTAAACACCATCGGTATAGCAAAGCGACTATTCCTTTGGAGCAAATGATCGCCGACCAAACCGTTGAAACTTGCTAACAACGCATCACTCTGCGCTGGCGGTAATCCATGCTCAAGCAACTCGACAACACGTTGTTTAGCAAGCTCCGAGTTTTCTATCACTTTGCTAGAAATATCTTCCTTGAGGCTTTTGAGCTTTTCGCTCCATTCATCTTTAGAAATCATTACTACCTCAAATAAACTTCCTTCTATTTGTCTGATATTAAGCATATGGATTAGAATTAACAACCGATTTTGGCTGGGATAGGAACTGGTATTTCCAGTTATAAAAACAAAACAGATAAGGGAATATAAAATCAATTAACCGAATATAATAGAATAAAAAATTAGAATATTCATACTAATGTGTTAATTACATAAAAAATGGCACAATGAAATTAAGTTCACCGTGCCAGTCTATTTATTCTTTAACCTATTTAAGCAACACAATCTTTAACCGTTGCTGTCGTTGTCTTATTAACTGAAATATCATCTAAAATCATATCGGCGGCTTTTTCTCCAATCATAATGGTTGGCGCATTAGTATTACCCCCAACCAGCGTTGGCATAATCGACGCATCGACAACCCGTAAACCTTGAACCCCGTGAACACGTAGCCGATCATCAACCACAGCCTGTGTATCATGCCCCATTTTGCAAGTGCCAACAGGATGATAGATAGACTCGGCCTTTTGCCTGATAAACTCCGCCAGTTGCTCATCCGACTGTACCTCTTTTCCAGGAAAAACCTCTTTGCCACGGTAGTGGTTAAAACCACTTTGCTTCAAGATTTGCCGTGACAGTTTGATGGCTTTTAGCATAACTTCCATGTCTTCAGGGTGACTTAAGTAATTGGCTGTAATACGTGGCGGCTCCAACGGGTCATCACTGACTAATCCCAAACTACCACGGCTTTTCGGACGCAGATTACACGCATGAAGTGAGTAGCCATGCTTGACGGTTTGCCATAGGTTTAAGCCATGGTTATCCAGGTAACAAGGGGAAAAGTGAAACTGAACATCCGGCTTATCAAGTTCAGGGGATGTCTTGGCAAAGCCACCGGCTTCAGCAATATTGGTGGTAAAGTTTCCCTTCCTAAACAATAGGTAATCAAAAATCCCCTTAATCGACCGGGTTAACGCAACAGGCGAAAAACCGACGGAGTGGAAGGTGCGTTCACGGGTGACCACCAATACATCAAGGTGATCTTGAAGGTTCTTACCGACTCCCGGCAAGTGATGTTTCACTTCAATACCATGCCCTTCCAACTCTTGCCGGTCACCAATTCCAGATAACATTAGTAACTGCGGACTATTGATTGCCCCACCGCTGAGGATGACCTCTCGCCTTGCCGTGATCTGTTGCCGCTCACCCGCTTTAAGGTACTCAATACCTAAGGCTTTCTCCTCTTTAATCAACACCTTGGTGGTAGTTGCATCCGTGATAACCGTTAGATTTGGTCGCTGCTCTGCCGGTCTTAAATAGCCCACAGCCGAGCTACAGCGCTGGCCATTTTTTTGCGTGACCTGATAATAGCCAACACCTTCTTGTTCTTTGCCATTGAAGTCTGTTGATATCTGGTGTCCCGCCTGCTCTGCCGCATTGATAAAGGCATCAGACAGCGGATTATTTATTCTAAGATCAGAGACATACAACGGCCCATCCGCTCCATGGTAGTCATCTCCACCGCGCTCTTGGGTCTCGGATTTCCGGAAGTATGGCAACACCTCATCGTAACTCCAGCCTTGATTACCCAGCGATGCCCATTCATCATAATCACTGGCATGGCCGCGGATATAGCACATCGCATTCGAGGATGAGCTTCCTCCCAGCGTCTTCCCCCTAGGCCAAAACAATTTGCGGCTTTTCAAGTTTGGCTCTTGGTCTGTGTAATAGCGCCAGTTCATTTTCTTTGAATGCATCATCCCTATGATACCCAGAGGGACATGAACAACCGGGCTACTATCTTTTGGGCCGGCCTCAATGAGGCAGACTGTTATAGAAGGGTCGGACGATAATCTATTTGCAAGCACGCATCCTGCCGAGCCGGCCCCTACAATAATGAAGTCATACATAACATTCCCTCAATACAATATCCTTATTCAGCCAGCCAATTATTTAATCCAGTCTTTATCATCTAATTTTAAGTATTGTTTAATCATAGTGTAGTTTAATTCTTTGATGACAAATACATCACATGTTTACATTTATTTTTTCGATAAAAATAAAAAGTGATCCATATTAAACTTTTTGCATTTAGTGCAAGACAAGAACTCAGACCAGTGTGAATATGTATCTGTTAAAGGAATAAAGCTATTACTAGCGTTTTCTGAATTCATAAAACCTAACGGTTTTCTCTCATCCATTGATTGGATAATTAGAGTTTTCATCAATTATCTCGGCACACTATTTTGTGCTGGCTAGGAACAAGTAAAGGAACACATCATGGCAGATTTAAAAGCGAGTTTTGAACAAGCTCAAGTTGACGTAAAAGCACTGACTAAGCGCCCATCTAACGACGAGCTACTTGCACTCTACTCGCTGTTCAAGCAAGCAACAGACGGTGACGTTAAAGGCAAGCGTCCAGGCATGTTCGATTTCAAAGGCGGCGCAAAATACGACGCTTGGGAAAAACTAAAAGGTATGGATGCTGAAACTGCAATGCAACAATATGTCGACAAAGTTGGCGAACTGTCTGCAGCTTACGCATAAGTCACACCTATATCGCTCCCAACTTTCTGGAAAGGCCGCTATGCGGCCTTTTTTATTGCTCTTTGAAACTACATTGCCTCAGCCAGATCAAGCGAGAGTCTGTCATCTAAACCCAAGAAAAAAGGCCTGCATACGCAGGCCTTACTGTTCATTTTCAAGGTTCTTTGACTAACCGCTAAGTGTTATTAGCTTGCACTCTTAGTCTTTCTTACCCTGATTTTTTTGGGCGCTTGGTTAAGATCGTCTTGGTTAGTCGCCGGGATTTCCGGGTCAATATCAACCGTTGCTGATAACATTTCAGTTAATTTCGCCAACTGTTTTTCAAGCTGTTCAACTTTACGCTGCTTTTCCTGATAGAGCTTTTCAAACTCGTCATCCTCTGGTGTCAGCGAATCCTGCGCAGCTTCTACAGCAAGTTCGACCGCTAATGACTCATCATGCTGGTATCCCAACTGTTCAGCGACAGCCTGTGCAGCCGTTTCCATCACTTCTTGCTCGATTTCAGCAAAGGCATCACACATATAGTCAGTGATCACCTCAAAGCCCGGTAGCGATTGGTTACAAGCCACCAGCGAGAAGTACATCATGTCAGCATTACTGAAGAAGGTGATATTCAGCGTCTGCCCCGGCATCAGCAATGAAACTGGGTACTGCTCACGTACCTTGGCCCCCATGAAGTAAAGCTCTTCTTTGGCACCAGGTACATTGGATATCAACAAATTACTAGCAGGTGGAATAAAGTTGTTCAGGCCAAACTTGCCACTGAACAAAGAAACACCATTTACAAGCAACGAGTAATTGATGTACGCATCCGGTGAGATATTCAGCGCTTCATTTTTCAAATCCGTCGTCGCATGCTGAATCGATTCCAGACGCTCAAGCGGTGACAAGCCCTGTTTACCCAACTCAACGTGGCCAATCGACATCTTATTGCCGGATTTCCCTTCTTCACCCGCCGTACGTAGGTTGATTGGCATCATCGCTACCAATGGCTTACGGATAGGGATCGCACGGTCATTCAGATAGCGGTTAAGCGCGATATCACTGATGGTAAACAGGATATCGTTCATTGACGCCCCAGTGATCCGGCTGATGTGCTTCAGTTGAGAGATAGAGAAATGACCGAGACTAACAGCACGACTACGTTTAGGGCTCAGATTAAACGGCGTTTTGGGGGCCGTGAACGGGACTTTCAAGTCACAATCGGCAAGGTTCACCGCTTTTAGCGCCAACTTGCTGCCTAAGCGGAACATTGATGGGATCAGCGAAATCTGTTTGGTAGCAGCCACCGCCGTTTTCATCACCATATCGGTAAGGTGAGTTTCCTCACGGCGCTGGCGCGAAGTTTTTCTCAAGTCACACTGCCACAGAGGCTTCGTGAATGACTCTTCAACCGATGTTGCACAGCTTTGGGTAAAGATCTTACTGGCTCTTACACCGTCAGCCATCGAATGGTGAACTTTCAGTACCAGCGCAACTCGATTATTTTCTAGACCACCAATCACCCAAACTTCCCACATTGGGCGGCTACGATCCAATACCTGGCTATGTAAGCGCCCGACGACCTTCTGTAGTTGCTGCTCGTTTCCAGGGGAAGGCAGCATGGTGATGCGAAGGTGATCTTCCAAGTTAACTTGGTTAACCGTACTCCAACTAGGGCGGCCTGTCAGAGACCAGTTAAGTTTCCAGTTAAATGGTGGCACCATTTCCGGTTGCTGCAGGAAATTGGCGTAAAGTTCTTGGGCGTAGGTCCCTGCATGATCTTCTGGTGGGTCAAGAATAACCAAACCAGTAACATGCATTGGGGTTTTTGCCGTTTCAAAGGCAATGAAGCTGAAATCCAGCAGAGACAAACTCGGCATAAATCTTTTCCTTTTTTGCGTTGTGGCATGGTCTGATTGATGGCGTAACTTCTGATAGTTACCGAAGAGAATTAGCACCACCAATCAAGGTCTGTCCCTTTGCCATTGTCGCTTAATGTGTACAGTCCGTTACTTTGCAGCCAGCTTTTCTACAATCTCTTGCAGGTGATCGACTTTCTTCTCAAAGTTACTCATACGATCGCGGTCAATACCGCATGTCGCATTAAAGCCGCGGTTGAATTGTGATTCAGCCTGGCCAAACAATCCGCGCTTCGTCTCTTGAATACGCTCAACCATTTCAGTTTCCACGTCACTGCCTTTAGAAACCAAATCTTGCAATTGCTTGGTCATCATATGCTGTGCCATACCAACTTGCTCGGTACCTTTGCTATATGCACCAAGCCCTGCCCAAATCACAGTGCGAACTGAAGATTCACCCATCTGGGTGGCCGATTTAACACTACCAATAAGTTTTTTAGGGTTAATCATCATTTTATCCTCAACAAATCAGAGAGATGTAGTACCCAAATAACTTGGGAATACTCGATGCTTCAACCCTACCAAGTAGAATTAGATCAATCTTTCTAATTCAAGAAAGGAATTGGTAAGTCGCTCACACATCTTCTCACACGAGAAAATCGCTGGTTCTACGACGTCTGAACACAGTAGCAATGCTGACTACGCATACGCGTGACAAAAGTCCCAAAACAAAACAACCAATCAATTTTGGGGCTTTTTTGTCCAAAAATAGAGTGAACGCTCTAAGTTCAGGGGTAACAATGGGGAGATAACAACAATAAGAACCTATATGAATAATATCGAACAAGGAATGCACTATGTCAGTTTTAGAAATCGTAGATTCATCATACCCAACCCCACCCCTTGAAGCGTCTGTTCACACCACAAAGACTCCCGCTACTGTCGTTGCTACAGCAGATGAGATGGTTGATCAGATCATTGCCACTGTGGGTAAGAATATTGTTCTGGGTGCCCCGCTTGCTATCGGTAAACCTGTAAGCTTTGTTAATGCGCTTTATCAGCGGGCAAAGAAAGATCCAAGTATTAACCTACGTATCGAAACCGGGATCACCCTTGAGAAGCCTGTTGGCAAAAGCAAAATCGAACGCGGCTTCCTAGAACCTTTTGTTGCCCGTGAGTTTGCTGATGTTCCAGACATCGACTACGTCATGGATCTTCGCGCCGGTAAAGTACCAAGCAACGTCACCATCAGCGAATTCTTCTTCAAAGCTGGCAGTTTCATGAACTCGCCACAACAACAGAACTACACCTCAACTAACTACACTCACGCCGTTCGTGATTTGCTGGATAAAGGCGTCAATGTTATCGGCCAGTTAGTGGCTGCTCGCACTGTTGATGGCGTTACGACCTACAGTTTATGCAGTAACTCAGATCTCGCTCTGGACTTTATCCCTGAGATCGAAAAGCTCAATGCACAAGGCCGGAATATCGCCATTATTGGCGAAGTAAACAGCAATATGCCATTCATGCAAAACCATGCTGAGGTGGCCAGCTCAGATTTTGATTTCATTTTAGATGGCAACAGCCAACCCGATCACAAAGACTACCAACTGTTTGCCGCCCCTCACGCCAGTATCTCAGCTGAAGATCATATGATTGGCCTGTATTCCAGTGCCCTGATCAAAGATGGCGGTACCCTGCAAGTGGGTATTGGTTCGCTCAGTAGTGCACTTAGCTATAGCGCCTTGGTACGTCACCAGAAAAACCGCATCTACAACAAGATGCTGTCTGAGCTAAACATTTACGAAAAATTCCCAATTTGTAAAGAAGTGGGTGATACTGGTGTATTCGACCAAGGGCTTTACGGTTGTAGCGAGCTGATGGTCGATGGCTTTGTTCACCTATACCGAGCAGGGATCTTGAAGCGTGAAGTATTCGAAGATCTCACTATCCAGCGCCTGCTCAATGACGGCTTGATTAACCATGAAGTCTCTGTAATCACTTTGCTCGCGTTACTAGAGCGAGAAGCAATTTCAGCTGAATTAACAGACGCGGATGTGAGTTATCTTAAACGCTTTGGTATTTTCAACGACAAGGTTGAGTACGTCGACGGTAAATTGGTCACCAATGACGGCACCAGCAAAGCCAACATCCAAGACAAAGATGCCCTGGAATGGATCACCAAGTACGCACTCGGCCAGCGTCTCAAGGGCGGTACGGTAATGCACGGTGCCTTCTTCATTGGCCCGAAAGACTTCTACCAAGAACTGAATAACTTCACACAAGAAGATCATGACAAGTTCTGCATGACAAGTGTGAATTACGTCAATGATTTATATGATCACTTCCTAGGTAACCAGCAACTAAAACAAGCTCAGCGCCAGCATGCTCGCTTTATGAACTCAGGCATGATGGTAACACTGGATGGCTCAGTGGTCTCTGATGCACTTGAAAACGGTCAAGTCGTTAGCGGTGTTGGCGGACAGTACAACTTTGTCGCCCAGTCAGGGCAAATGCGTGAGTCCCGTTCTATCATCAAGATCCGCAGTTGTTCATTCCGAAACGGAAAACTGCGCTCGAACATCCTGTTCAACTACGGCCACAACACCATTCCACGCCAGTTGCGTGATATTGTGGTAACAGAATACGGTATTGCCAATCTCCGAAGCAAGCCTGACCACGTGGTATACACAGAGCTGATCAAGATTGCCGACTCACGCTTCCAGCAGCAGCTACTAGAAGAAGCCAAGGCAGCAGGTAAAGTGGCCAAGGATTACCAAATCCCGAAAGAGTTCGCCAACAACACCCCAGAAGCCATTCAAGCTTTCTACAAGAAGTACACCGATCAAGATATTTTCGGGCCATTCCCATTTGGCTGTAGCTTTACCGAACAAGAATTGAAACTGGGCAAAGCCCTAAAAGCGTTGAAGTCTAAATGCGCAACGCCAACAGGCAAGCTAAAAGCAATCGCCCAATCTTTGTCTGCACCTAAAGCAGGCCATGATGTAGACATTCTGCTTAAGCGTGTGGGACTCGACAAGCCAGAGAACCTTCAAGAGAAAATTACTCGCAAGTTAGTGATCGCTGAACTAGTGAAGTGATCGTTGCGTTAATAAAGACTGGGTCCTCTACGGCCCAGTCTTCTTATATAGCAATAGAAAGCAATGAGGTATTCAATGTCGAAGAAAAGCAAGGAAATGGCGCTATGTCCGTACGCCGCTGTATGGGGGTGCCCAAAGTGTCCAGTTAAGAAAGTCTGCCCAGGAAAAACGACCATCGGCGATCAGCCGATAAAACGTAAGGAAGATTCAGACAAATAGACCGCAATTCTATCTCCCAGATGCTGCCCTACCAGCATCTGGGATTCATACAATCCCTGTCTCCAGTACTCTCTCACCATTACTGTCTCATCGATTATAAACTGCTAAAAATCTTATTATTTCTTCTAGCACATCATTTCCATTTCTGACTATGATTAAAATAAAACCACCCATAAACAATCAATGAGGCGGTGGATATCTGAGAGGGGGAATCCATGGAAATGATGAAAGCCATTCTGTTCGGTATTATCTTGTCATTAACCGTCGGGCCAATCGCCATTTTGGTACTCAACAATGGGATGCACCATGGTTATATGGCAGCGGTTCGCAGTGCTGCTGGAGCAGCTCTGGCAGACTATTGCTACGCATTGATCAGCTTCGTATCCGGCAGTTTACTGATCAGCCAACTCGACCAATACCACTATCAGATCATTCTGCTCTCATCTTGGGTACTCATTTTCATGGGCTTCTACATGATGTTCAATGCCATGAAAAATACCAAGCTGCTAGCAAAGGTGCATCGGCCTGCCAAAAGGCTCGGGTTCCGTTCAGCCTTTTACCTCACCCTTGCCAACCCGATTGCCATCATCGCCTTATCGGCATTTATTGGCCACTCTACCGAGCAAGTGGATTTGATTTTTGCCATGCAGCTTGCCGGTGCCATCTTTTTGGGTAGCTTGATCGTCCAGTGCTTGCTTGCCCTTTCCGGATTTGCATTCAAAGATGATGACAGCATCACCTTTCCCTTCTACCTGCAATTGTTAGGCGGGCTGGTCATTTGCCTGTTTGGGGTCAATAACTTTATCGAGCTCGCCAGTTAGCTGGCTATTGCTGCGCAGGATGTCTCGCTGCAATATGCACCCTGTTTCTTCCAGCCGCTTTTGCCTGATAAAGTAACCGGTCTGCGTCATGTGCCAATGACTCTAAGCAACCAGAACGCTTAGATTGGGCAATACCTGCGCTGGTTGAGAGCACAATCTGGTGGCCATCCACCTCAAAAGGGGTGTCTGCAATTTTCCGACGTATTGCTTCAGCCATCGCAGAAACCTCGTCCCGACTCCGGTTAACAACCAGTACACAGAACTCCTCACCGCCTAAGCGAAACACCCAAGGCTCACCCGCTATAGCTTGGATCCGCTTCGCAACCTGTCTAAGTACGGTATCTCCAGCCAGATGCCCATACGTGTCATTGACCTGCTTGAAATGATCGATATCGAAAGCGATGAAATGAATGTGGTGGTTCGAGCCGTTATACTTGGCAAATTCTTGCTCTAACGCCAACCTATTGAAAGTGGACGTTAACGAATCACGGAGCGCCAGATGCTGAAGGCTAATAGTCGCTTGCTGCCGGTGCTTTTCGTAATAATGTGAGATTGCCCAAATACTGGTATAGCTAGCGACATAATTGACGATCATATTTGGGTTGAATAGGCCGAACTGCAGCTTCCAAAACATCAAAGCTAAAATAACGAACAGCAGTATCCCACTCCACATTGCGCCTAAGCGTACCCCGAGCAGAAAGTAGAAAATGGTCGATAGTAATAATGTCCAAAACAGCAGCCCACTATCAATACGACTGGCAATGCACCCCCATACTACAAGCACACTTAAATAGAAGATGTACGCTTCAACCACACGATGCTCACTCGTGCATTCACTGTGGCCAGCATTCCTTTGTTCATGCTGATTGGTGTAAAGCCAGAAATACAAACCCGCTGATGACGCCGAAAACCCGGCAAGGGCTACCGCATAAAAGTGTCTTTCATGGATAAACCAATTGATCCCCGATAAAACTATCGCCAGTCCACCCACAACGATAAACAGGCAATTTAGCACTCTGATTTTTAGTTTTCTTTCTTCATCAAAAACTGAATACGACATCCACACCCCAAACAGTACAACATACCGTAACTTCGGGTAATTTATCTTATCCTCTCCTTGCTGACAACCTTTATACCCAAGTTACTTGGACATATACAGAACACCAACCTATAAAAATGACATTTCTTTCACACCGTCCGCTTTAACGTACAAAACATCGGCGATAACAAACAGAAACGAGGTCCTATGAAGCCAACTCAATTTCTCTTACCACTGCTAACAGCCACCCTATTGACTGCCTGTGAAGATGGAGACGGCGCCTCTGGCTCAGCCCCGAGCCAGCCCTATACTGACTTTTTCTCAGCCCTACCAACAGAAACAATTCATCCCGCTGAAAACCCGTTTAATCAACAAAAATTTGAGCTAGGCGAAGCGTTATTTTGGGACCCTATCCTCTCGGGCGATAAGAATGTCGCCTGTGCTAGCTGCCACCACCCTGCGTTCGGTTGGGCTGATGGGCGGGCGTTGTCAATCGGTACTGACGGCAAAGGACTAGGACCCGATCGTAGCGGTACGCAAATAACCCCCAAACATGCTCCGACAATTATGAATGTCGCCTTTACCGGCCTTGCTGCTGGGGAAAACACCGATACATTTGTCGCCAACGGCTATTTCTGGGATTTGCGAGTAGACACACTTGAGCAGCAAGCGCTTGAACCCGTCAAGAACCAGATCGAAATGCGCGGGGAACGCTTTTCTGAGGATCAAATCTTGCCGGAGGTCGTCAGCAGGCTAGCGAAAATCCCTGAGTATATTGATATGTTTAGCTACGCCTTTCCTGACGAAATAACGTCTGCCGACGATATCAATGAAGGCCACATCGCCAAAGCGTTAGCCAGTTTTCAGCGTGAAGTCTTCTCACCTAACAGCCGTTTTGATGAATTTATTGCTGGCAATGAATCAGCCCTATCTAATCAGGAAATTACCGGCTTGAATAAGTTTATCAACGGAGGATGCGCCCGCTGCCACTCGGGCCCACTCTTGGCCGATAACCAGTTACGCTCCGATCAGATCGTCACCAATTTCGAAGCGGTACGCACACCAAGCTTGAGAAATATCTCCAAAACTGCTCCTTATATGCACTTGGGAGATGTCGCAACCTTAGATGGTGCAGTCGCCTTGTATGAAGATAGGGGGGATTTGCAAGTGACGATGGAAGATGATGATGTCGGGGATATTTCAGCGTTCTTGCGCAGTTTAGATAATGATGGGTTTTACCAAGAAATTCCAACTCGAGTACCTAGTGGCCTGCCAGTCGGCGGAGATATCTAAACTCGCATCTTCCTACCCATAGGAAGAACAAGCCAAGCTGACACTAACTAAACAGCAAGAAAAAAGGCCTAGCGTTTCCGCTAGGCCTTTTGTTATGGAGGCGCGTCCCGGAGTCGAACCGAGGTCCACGGATTTGCAATCCGCTGCATAGCCACTCTGCCAACGCGCCAAATTGTCTAAACTCACCCACTGGGTGGTTGGTCCGGTTGCTGCCACCTACAAGGTACCAGAACCTGAAATATGGAGGCGCGTCCCGGAGTCGAACCGAGGTCCACGGATTTGCAATCCGCTGCATAGCCACTCTGCCAACGCGCCAAATTGTCCAAATTCACCCACTGGGTGGTTGGTCCGGTTGCTGCCACCCAAAAGGTACCAGAACCTGAAATATGGAGGCGCGTCCCGGAGTCGAACCGAGGTCCACGGATTTGCAATCCGCTGCATAGCCACTCTGCCAACGCGCCAAACTGTGCAAACTCACCCTCTAGGCGGTTTGTCTGGTTGCTGAACCCCACAAGGTACCAGAACCTGAAATATGGAGGCGCGTCCCGGAGTCGAACCGAGGTCCACGGATTTGCAATCCGCTGCATAGCCACTCTGCCAACGCGCCAAACTGTCCAAACTCACCCACTGGGCGGTTTGTCTGGTTACTGCCACCTATAAGGCACCAAAACCTAAAATATGGAGGCGCGTCCCGGAGTCGAACCGAGGTCCACGGATTTGCAATCCGCTGCATAGCCACTCTGCCAACGCGCCAAACTGTCCAAACTCACCCTCTAGGCGGTTTGTCCGGTTACTGATACCCACAAGGCACCAAAACCTGAAATATGGAGGCGCGTCCCGGAGTCGAACCGAGGTCCACGGATTTGCAATCCGCTGCATAGCCACTCTGCCAACGCGCCATCTTTTCTAACTAATTACCGCTTTATTTCGGCTAATGCCGCTGCGGTACGGAGGTGTAATTTACTGATTTTCAGGGATGAGTCAAACAAAAATACAATAACTTGCCTCAACTGAACAAATTCCAACACATCAAGCCAAAAAAACGACCTCTTTCGTATGGAATACCATCAATTGAAAAGCTTCCTCGGTTCCCCGTTTTACTAAACGTGCTGTGGACAACCAGCAAAAAGCCCACCAGGGGTGGGCTTATCATAAGCACAAAGCAGAGGCGACTCGCCTCAGTTATTCACTCACTAATTCAACCGCTTCGCGTACCAAGCGACCAATCTCGTCCCAATCACCGTTTTCAATCAGCTTTGGTGCCACCATCCAGGTACCACCACAGCAAATGACCCGATCAATGGCTAAGTAATCACGTATATTAGCCTTACCGATCCCTCCCGTAGGCATGAAGGACACATCCACGTAAGGTGCCAGCAGCGACTTGACCATGTTGATGCCACCTGATGCTTCAGCCGGGAAAAACTTCAAGAATGTCAGCCCCAGCTCCAACGCCTGCTCAACTTGGCTTGGGTTATTAACACCCGGTACCATCGGGATCCCTTGCTCTTGGCAATAACGAACCGTATTCGGATTAAGGCCAGGCGCAACCACAAACTCCGAGCCAGCCTCTTTGGCACGGTCAACCTGTTCTGCATTCAGCACAGTACCAGCACCGATACACATCTCAGGATACGCATCACGCATCAAGCGGATGGCTTCAGCCGCAGCTTCCGTGCGAAATGTGACTTCCGCAACCGGCAGGCCATTTTCGACTAGAGTCTTAGCCAAAGGCACAGCCTGAGACACATCGTTAATTTGAATAACCGGGATAACTTTGAAGGCTTTTAATTTTTCAATGATCTGCTGAGACATGTTTCAATGTTCCTATTTATATTTTATCTTTTACATTAAATCTTTCATTGCATCCACTGGGATAATCGCCCCGGGGTGCTGAATAACAATTGAAGCCAAGTGGTGCCCTAATTCGGCAGATGCCGATTCACTACCACCGCTTAAACGGCCGGCCAAATACCCCGCGGCAAAAGAATCACCGGCAGCACAGGTATCAATGACTTTATCCACTTTGTTTGCCGCAATGTAAGACTCATGCGGCTCGGCAGATTGTAACTGGCTAACGACCAGACAAGGATCGCTGCCACGCTTGATCACCACTTCCTGACAGCCAAAGGATTGGCAACGGTCAATGATATTCGTCTGCCCCCAAACCAAATGATCATCGTCTTCAGTGATCAAGGCAATATCCACGAACGGCAGGACTTGTGAATACCAGTACTGGGCTTGCTTTGACGTCCATAACTGAGGGCGGAAGTTATTATCGAATAACACTTTCCCGCCTTTTTCCTTGTGTTTTTGCAGTAAGGTAATCAAAGTTGCTTTGGCATCTTCCGCTAAGATCGCCAAGCTGATCCCACTGATATACAAGGCATCGAATTCATGATTTTCGATGGCTTTCTCAAGCGGTGATGTGCCGCCAGCAAAATAAAATTTCGCTGCACTGTCATTGCGCCAGTAATGGAAGTGACGCTCACCGCTTGGCTCGGTTTCCACCAAATAAAGGCCCGGTAACTTATTCTGTAATTTACACACCATCGACGTTTCGATATTTTCATGCACCCAAGCATTCAACATATCTTGGCTGATGTTATCGATGCCCAAGGCCGTTGCGTAACTGACAGCGATATCACGGCTCGTGCCCAGACGTGACAAGTAAAGCGCTGTATTTAGCGTATCGCCACCAAATGTCCGTTGTAGCGGTTGACCACTGAGTTCAACCATACACTCACCAAAAAAAGCAATTTTCACACTGCCACCTTTTTATTTATTCGAACTGTATTTAAAGCGTAATTGAAGATGCAGGCCTTACATCACAACAAAGGCCTGCATTTTGACGAGTTTTAGAAGATTATTTTGCAGTGGCTGGTTCAGCGTTGATGCCTTGCTCTTCAGGCTTTTCCATCGCTGCACGCTCTGCATCAAGAATCGCCTTGGCCTCTTCCTTGGAAACCGCATTGGCTGGCGTTACTAGGCTCACCGCTACACCGGCAATCAAAGCCGTTGTCACTGATGGGATCACCGGGTTACCCCAGAATGCCGTCCAGTCTGCATTGAACATGATAGAGAACGATGCTGCCGAAGCTCCTGCCAAGGTAGCCAGTGCACCCTGCCAGTTATAGCGGCCCCAGAAGCGACCCAACATACCGCACACGAACATGCCGGACATTACCGTTGAAATCATCTTGGTGATATAGCTGATAATGTCATTTGAGGTCAGGGCGAACAACAGTGCCAAACCGATGCAGATGACCAAAGCGATACGTGAGTATGTCACCATCTTGTCTTTTGACGGTACCTTACCAGTAAACATGATGTAGATATCACGCAGCAAGATAGAGACACCGGCAATCGCATCAGAACTTGCGCTCGACATAGTCGCTGATAGGCCAGCAATCAGAACAATCATGCCGATGCCAACCGGAAGTACCGTGGCTGCAACATACGGGAATGCAAAGTTCGCATTATTCAATTCAGGGTTAATCGCATGTGCTGACATACCGATAACCGCAGGGATAATTGAGAAGAACAAGTACAGTACACCCGACATCACGAACGAGCGGCGGATAGTCGAGACATCCTTACCAGAGTAAATACGCTGGCGGAAAGAAGGCGTTGCCAAGATACCTACACCCACAACCAGTGCCAGTGAGATACCCGGGATCATGCCAAGTTTTTGCAAACCTAGGAAGCTGATCGATGAAGGTTCCATTGCCGCATACAGGTTGTCTAGGCCACCAATGTGGTCGACAGACATCACAGCCATCAAAATGAAGCCACCAAAGAGGATAACGGCCTGAATGGTATCAGTCCACACTACCGCGGTGTACCCACCGATAACGACGTATATGGTGAAAGCAGCGGCAATAATCAATTTCGCCGTGTTGATGTCAATATCTGCAATCCAGGCAAGGTACATACCGCCACCTAGAATGTGGGCACCCAACCAGCCGATAGAAGCCGTAAAGATCAGAATACCCACGACATTTTTGACAACTTTGTTAGCACCAACATAGTAAGACAGCTCTTCACTCATGGTCATGAAGTTCAGCTTACGTACTGGGGCAAACCAGTATGCGAGCAATAAAATACCCAGTGCACCACCGATGCCATATAGTGCACCCGCCCAGCCATTGTTATAGCCAAAGCCAACAGCGCCCATACTCGAGCCCGTACCCACCATGGTGGCTACTGTGGTACCCAGTACCAAAAATAGCGGAAGACCACGACCTCCAAGTAGAAAGTCTTCGCCTGATTTCTGGTTACGCGATACAAACCATCCTAACCAGATTAAAAAAACCACATACGCACCGAAACCGGTGAGAAAGAGTGTACTGTTCATCCCATACCTCTTATAATCCGTCATTGCTTTTATTTGCTTGGGGATAGTCTCATCACTTACTACCCCATGAATTACTGAACATTCAGTATTTTGCTTTTTTTAGGGTTGGTACTTTGCCAACCTTTTTTCTTTGGCCTTCCGGCTCTTGTTGTAATAGCTCGCCAACGTCCGTTGTGGCCTGCGCCTCTTAACCAGCGCTATTGACCTGCGTCTATCAAGTAGGCTTCTGCTGACCCCGCGACTTTATTGTTTATATGCGGGGCCCGAAGATAATGCCTGAATTAACGGCGATCTTCGCGGTAGCACGTCACATCGACTTCAACTTTTACGTCAACAACCAAGTCACATACCATGCAGATACGTGCCGGTGGGTGCTCACCGAAGAACTCTTTGAACACCTTGTTGAATGACTGGAAGTAACGCGAATCTGTCAGTACCACTTTCACGTGTACGACATGTTCCAAGCCGTAGCCTGCTTCTTCCATGATATCGACACAGTTCTGAATCGCTAGGCGCGACTGATCAACGATGCCACCTTCAACTACTTCGCCGTCTGTCATTGGTGTTTGACCAGAGACATACAGGAAACCACCCGCCTGAGTTGCACGTGCAAAAGGTAGGTGCTGACCGCCAGTGCCTGTACCGCCTTCGATGCCGTAGCGTGTGATAGTCATAATTTCTTTCTCCAACGTTGTGTTACTTAGTTCAATTTACTGTCCCAGGGTATTTAATCCTGGTGACGGTGTAAGAAGCGACCATGGCGGTTTTCACTCACCTGACCGTCTTGATAACTGATGCAGCCATTAACCATGACTACGTCAATCCCTTTCGCTGCTGCAATCGGATTTTCGAAACTTGCAACATCGATAATGGTGTTCGGGTCAAACATCACGATATCGGCATATGCCCCCTCGCGAATTTCCCCCCTGTCTTTCAGGCAGTAGCGCTTGGCCGACATACCTGTCATTTTGTGAATCGCCTGCCCTAAAGAGAACAACTGGCGTTCACGGCTGTAGTAGCCCAGAACCCGTGGAAACGATCCCCATAGACGCGGATGTGGGTGTGGATCATTTGGCAGGCCATCTGAACCCACCATGGTGAGCCGGTATTTCAGGACCCGCTCGACATCAGCTTCATCCATGCAATGGTACACCGCCCCTGCCGGTTGCAATTGCTTGGCTGCTTCCATTAAAGGCAGCGCCATTTCTTCGGCAATCTGCTTGAGCATCTTCCCGGCATGCTGCGGGTAGCTCTCTGACCAAGTGATAAAAATGTCGATCTCATCAGTCACTTGCTTCAGGTCTAGTGTTGATGAGCTGGCTGAATACGGGTAACAATCGCACGCGACATCTTGGTGCTTGGCGGTTTTTTCCATCAAGTCGAGTACTTCAACAGTACGGCCCCAGTTTCCCGCTCCGGCGCATTTCAAGTGAGAGATCACCACGGGTACTTTGCCGTGTTTGCCTGTCGTAAAGGCTTCTTCCATAGCCTCGAGGATCTGCTCGAACTCGGTACGCATATGAGTGGTATAGATGCCATCGAACTCAGCAAGCTCTTCAGCAAGGGCCATCACCTCTTCGGTTGGAGCCTGTTTTGCAGAGGCGTAAGCCAACCCTGAGCTTAATCCCAATGCACCCTGCGACATTGCATCGTGGAGCTTGGCTTTCATTACCGCGATCTCTTCGCTCGATGCTGCCCGGTACAAATCATCCATTTCGTTGTTGCGCAAAGTGGTATGGCCCACCAACGCAGCAACATTCACAGCAGGTTGAGCGGCTGTGACGGCCTTGGCATAAGAAGCAAAGGTTGGGTATTTAAAGTCCTGCTTCTTACCCAACAGGTTCATCGGATCCGGTGGATCGCCAGCTAAAATTGTTGGCGATGCGCTGATCCCACAATTACCGACGATGACACTGGTTACCCCCTGACTGATCTTCGGCAGACAATCGGGATAGCGGATCACATTGGTATCATCATGGGTATGAACATCAATAAAGCCCGGCGCCAGTGCCTTGCCTTGTCCATCAATGATCTCAGCGGCTTCACACCCGGCAAGATCCCCTATAGCTGCAATACGATCCCCTGTAATAGCAACATCTGCGTTGTAAGGCTCACTACCCGAGCCATCAACAACTTGAACATTTCGGAAAACGGTATCGAACTGCATGAAACTTCCTTCTTTATGACGCTAATTCTTCACAACCGTTAACCCGAACTGTTCGGCCTAGGTTGTGTTAATCGCCGAGAGGCTGTCTATCCTCTCCACCACGATGGCTGTCTAGTGCCAACTTCAAGCGGCGCAGCTTATCGCGGGTTCGGCGCTTATGGCTTAAAGCCAACTCCGTGGACAACACATCAATCAACGCCATCATGGCGTAACGTGAAGCCGACGGTTTGTAAATAAAATCGGTTTCCTTGGTCACTATTGGCAATACCAAATCACTGACTTCAGCCAATGGCGACTCTTTCGGCGTGATTGAAATCACCTTCAAACCGTATTGCTTGGCAATCGATGCTGGCTCAACCACTTCTGGTGTGTAGCCAGTAGCGGATATCACCACCATCACATCATTGGCATCGGCGGTTGAAGCCACCATTCTTGCCAGCAAGCCATCGTTGTATGCTGTTACCGGGTAGCCCAAGCGGAACAAGCGGAACTGCAACTCCTGCGATAGCATGGTTGAACCCCCCCCCATACCGACGGCCAAAATTTGGCGAGCGTTTTGCAAAATGTCGACGGCGGTCGCAATGTCCTGCTCATCGACAACCTTGCGGTTTATGTTGATCACGTTTTTGATCGACTCATAAACCCCTTGGATCCCCGACTGATCTGGCGATTCATGAATGAAGCGCTGACCAATTGCCAATGACTGCGCCAATTTGAGCTTCAAATCGCGCACATTCTTACAGCCTACGGCTTTGGCGAAACGGGTGATCGTCGCTTCACTCACCCCAGCTTCTTCTGCCATCTGGGTAATGCTATACCCCGAGGCAGCAGCCAAATCGTCACTCAGCAACATGGCGACTTTCTTCTCGGCTTCACGCAATTGCGAGAAGCGTTCAGTAATTCTTGAAACAATATCAACTTCGATTGTCACGGCTTTCACCTTTCTCTCGACAGGGCAAATAGTAATTTCAGGGCAGGTTAAAAACAGTGAGAAACACCACAAATCGACCAGCAATGTTTGATACTTTCTAACACCGATAATATTATCACTACGCCAAAAGGCAGTAACAACAAGCCCTGAGGGCTATGTTAGGAGAATAATAAATGACCCAAGCAAATAAAAAGCATGTTAGTAAATACCAAGACGTCCATCACAAAAAATTTCCCGTAGGTACAAAAGGGATATGGGTGGATGAAAAAACGGAGGGGAAATACAGCCTAATTAACGAGGAGATCAGCCTACCTGCAGCGGTTATCAAGCAACAATCCATCAATAACAACCTTAACTGGATGCAACAGTTTGCTGACCACCACAGCGTGAAGTTATCGCCGCATGGCAAAACAACCATGACCCCAGCTTTCTTTGAGCAACAACTTAAAGCTGGTGCTTGGGGCCTCACGGTCGCGACAGCGCCTCATGCTGAAGTTGCCGCAACTGCGGGTGCCAAGCACATCATGATGGCAAACCAGCTGGTTGGTAAGGCCAACATGGCGATGATTAAGCGGCTGTTAACGCAATATGATGTGAGCTTCTATTGTTGCGTAGACTCCCAAGCCAATGCCGAGCAACTGTCTGAATACTTTGCAGGCTCAGGCGTTACTGTCCAGGTACTGATCGAATTCGGTGTCGAAGGCGGACGCTGTGGTTGCCGCACACCAGAACAGGTGGTCTCGTTGGCACAATGCATTGACGCATTGCCGGGCATTACCCTTGCTGGTATCGAAGTATATGAAGGCGTGATCCATGGCGATAACGCCGAGCAGGCTATCCGTAATTTCTTGGCAACGACTGTAAAAACGGTCGAGCAACTCAAGGAAAATGGGTTAATCCAGCTTGATAGACCAATAGTGACCGGTGCGGGATCTGCTTGGTATGACGTGGTGGCCGAAAGTTTCACTGACTGCCAGCACTTGTTGGCGATCATCCGCCCTGGGTGTTACTTGATCCACGACACCGGTATCTACCAAGACGCCCAAAACAATGTTATGGCAAGAGCGCAAACTAACCAAGGTTATGCATGTGATCTTGGTGGTGATCTTGAATCAGCGCTGGAGGTATGGGCCTATGTGATCTCCCGTCCAGAGCCGGGCAAAGCGGTGATTGGACTTGGCAAACGCGACGTGGCTTTTGATGCTGGCCTGCCAATTCCTGAGCGAGGCTACCGCGATGGAAAAAGTATTGAGGTAGGCGGTTTGGAAGCCACTGCAATTATGGATCAGCACACATTCGTCACCGTGCCGGAAGGTCGTGAGCTTCATGTGGGTGATGTGATTGCCTTTTCCACCTCTCATCCGTGCCTAACATTTGATAAGTGGAAATACATCTGTATTGCCGATGAGGAACACCAAGTAACCAGTGTGGTGGAAACCAGCTTCTAGCGGAGATGCATCCCGTTTAGAACAACAAGCCCATGAACTAGGCCCACAGCCGCGTTGATTACTTTCCCATCATCGCGGCGGTTATAATTCAGGCAGCAATGCGCCTATTGCTGCCTATTCATTCACATGCACAACATAACCAACTAAAACCCTGTTTTTTATAGGGTTTATAATTAATAATCCTTTGCCAGACATCTTGAGATGTGTATTATCCCTATATCATTTCACGTGCCACAAAGGATTAGGCCTGTTTATGAATTTCACTTATCTTATCGAAGGTACGCTATTTGGTTTGATCGTACTGCTTCTCGGCTTAGCAGGCGGTTCCTTCTTTACCATGGCGACAGTAAAACCCACTAACGGGAACAGCATTGTTGAATCTCGTATCGAATTCGGATTTTACGGCGTGGCCAGCTTGGTCTTCGCTGGCCTGCTTACGGGCATCCTCAGCTAACATTTCCTTAGTTTTATATGTCTCACTCAAGCTTGATAAAGCTCTAGCGGCAGCCCATCCGGATCTTGGAAGAACGTATACGTTTTGCCTGTATATTCGTCGATCCGGATTGCTTCTACTTCTATTCCTCTTGATTCTAAATACCCAGCCACTTGCTCAACCGAGTCCACGACAAACGCTAAATGGCGCAGTCCTCTCGCCTCTGGAAAACTCGGTCTTTCTGGCGGATTAGGGAACGAAAACAGCTCTATCTGGCTGTTATCTGGTAGTTGCAGATCCAATTTCCATGAGTCTCTTGCCTCGCGGTAGTGCTCAGCCAAGACAGTTAAGCCAAGAATATCAACGTAGAATGCTCTCGAGCGGCGATAGTCCGAACAGATAATCGCAGCGTGATGAATCGCCTTTAACATGAATAACCCTTTATTAATCATTAATCTAAGTAAGCAATTTTCACTGTCTCACGCCATCACCACAAACGCAACGGAGCAGTACTATCTACCAGCAAAGCAAATAAATACAATGTATTTTCATGTCATCTATTTACACACTAGTGTTTTATTTATATGTTGTAACTGATTTCGATATTTACGTTCAGGATAACACCATGTTTAAACCTACTTGCCAGCTTTCAGTTTGCAAGCCTGTGAAGATGACAGGCGGAACGTTTGTATCGCGCGAAATTATTGCTGCTATTCTAGTGATTATTAACTAGGCTGGCGGCTATTCACCCGTCAGCCAGGCTGACGGGGAGCAATGTCTTAACCTACCTGTTTTTCTTCAGCCTTTCTGACGGTCCATAACAAAAACTGAGTAATATCAGAGGACTTGTCCGAATGAATAAACACAACACCCTTGCAATAGGCCTAATGACTTTTGCGATGTTTCTCGGCGCTGGGAACATCATCTTTCCGCCTTTACTGGGCCTGCAAGCCGGTACCCATTACTTGCCAGCTATGCTTGGCTTTCTTATCACCGCAGTAGGCCTACCCGCACTGACGTTAGTCGTTCTTGGTCGCCTTAGCCACAGCCAGCAGCTTACCGCAGCCCTGCCAAAGCCAATGGCCACGGGTTTCTGGGTATTGCTGTTTACCGCCATCGGTCCAGCGTTTGGTATGCCGCGTGCAGTCACAGTCGCCTATGAAATGGGTATCGCGCCATTTACTAATGGCGATCTCCTACTGCCCTTCTCGCTGATTTTTGTGGCAGTTACCCTACTCCTCGCTTTCCAACGGGGCAAGCTAGTCGACTACATTGGCAAAGTCATGACTCCCTTGCTGGTTTTACTTCTCGCCGTATTAGCCGTTGCCGCTTGTGTCGCACCTGTTAGTCCGATGACCCTGCCAAGTGGTGATTACCAACACCAAGCCGTAACTCAAGGGCTTATTCAAGGTTATATGACCATGGATGCAATTGCCGCCGTTGGCTTTGGTTGGGTGATCATCAAAACTATTCAAGATAAAAGCGTGAGTCAGGATCAGGGCGTGAGCTCACGTGGGGCCTTATTCTCCAGCACCGTAAAAGTCACCCTGATCTATGCCGTGCTTATGTCCGCCTGCTATCTCGCAATGGGCTATGTCGGAGCCACTTCTTCGGCAGTCGCAAGCGGCGCAACCAACGGCGGAGAAATCCTAACCAACTATGTCGCGAGCCTATTTGGCATCTACGGTCAGTATCTACTTGCCGTCATCATCATCATGGCCTGTCTGACTACCACCGTTGGCCTAACCAATGCGTGTGCCGAGTACTATCAGCAAACCTTTAATGCGCCATTCTCGGTAACAACTGTGATCGTGTGTGCACTTACCGGCCTGATTGCCAACTTCGGCCTAGAGCAGATTCTGGAAGTCAGCCTACCGGTTATTTTGGTACTTTGCCCGGTTGCCATTGCTTTAGTCATTACGGCCTTGGTGGTTAAGTCTTCGCCGTTCCAGCGAACTATTTTTGTCGCAACCGTCTCAGTCACGCTGGTGTTTGGCACCATCGATACCCTGCATATCCTTGGTTTGATTCCGGCTCAATGGGAAGCGGTACTGAGCCAATTCATGCCTCTCTATGCGGCCCATGCGAGCTGGCTGCTGCCGTGTTTGACCACCCTGCTCTTTAGCCTGTTAGCCAATGCTTCGCTTACTCGACGAGTAAAAACAGTAACAACCAATTCAGCGAAATAGACATAAGATCCACGATCACGTCGCTAAAAAACCAAAAAAGCCGCTACTTCACAAACAGTAGCGGCTTTATCTTAACCCGCAGTTTTAGTCATTTAATGCACTGATTACACCTCAGTAAAATAGCTCCACCAGCAGATAAAAAACCACAAAGCTCATCCAATACCAATATAAATACCAAGCAACCCAAGCCTGACAGCTCAATAATTAAGCGTGATTCATTTTTGTGACTTTTTTCACTTTTCCTGTTTACAGTCCAGAAAAATGCTTATATGTTGTATACCGAAGTGACATCAAGTTGCTTAGAGATACTCGTTGTTCGCATTAGGAAATAAAGCACTATGCTAAACCTTAATAATCAAACCGCTGCTACTACCGTTTTGGCTCGTGCCAAGCGTGCGGTTTTGCGTACAACACAATCAGTCGTCTCTGTCGTCGTCCTAGTCATCGTTATCTAGGCTGGCGGCTATTTCCGTCAGCCAGGCTGACGGAGAATCAACATATCACCACGTTTATCTTCCCAGCCCCTGACGGTCCCAAAAATTAAAAGCAAACACAGGGCTCGTCCAATGAAGACTAACGATACACTCGCCATCGGGTTGATGACCTTCGCCATGTTCCTCGGCGCTGGCAACATCATTTTTCCACCTTTCCTCGGCTTGGAAGCCGGTACACAGCTACTACCAGCAATGGCTGGGTTTCTGATCACAGCTGTCGGCCTACCAGCCCTAACCCTGATTGTTTTTGGCCGCTTAAGCGACAGCAAGCAACTGACCAACCCACTACCAAACTGGCTCGCCACCCTTATTTGGGTAGCCCTACTTACCGCCGTTGGCCCAGCATTCAGTATGCCCCGTGCCGTAACGGTGGCCTATGAGATGGGCATCAACCCGTTTGTCGATAGCAATCAGCTACCTCTTTTTTCCCTCATTTTCTGTAGCTTGACCCTATTGCTGGCCTTCCATCCGGGAAAACTTGTCGATTTCATTGGCAAGATCATGACACCGATGCTGATCATCATGTTGTGCACACTAGCTATCACCGCGGTTATCAACCCGCTGTCTGCGCCGCAGCCTCCTCAAGGCGAATATGTTGATTTCGCCTTTACCCAAGGATTGGTGCAAGGTTATATGACCATGGATGCGATCGCCGCTGTTGGTTTTGGCTGGGTGGTCATCAAAGCGATTAATAGCAAGGGGGTAACTGACAAGATAGCGGTTGGTAAGTCTACCTTCCATGTTGCCCTGATTTATATCATCTTGATGGGGGCATGTTATCTGGCAATGGGCTATGTCGGTGCCACATCGAGCCCTATTGCCTCCGAAGCAACCAATGGCGGGGAGCTGCTAACTCTTTTTGTTGCCTACCACTTTGGCGAATATGGGCAACTACTGCTGGCAGCCATTATCATCATGGCCTGTTTAACCACCACCGTCGGCCTAACCAACGCCTGTACTGAGTATTACCAGCAAACCTTTGGGGTACCCTTCCGCCGTACTGCTACCATTGTTGTTCTGCTGACCGGTATTATCGCCAATGTCGGACTTGAGCAAATTCTGGCTCTGAGCCTACCGGCTATCCTGATGCTTTGCCCTGTCGCTATTGCCTTGATTTTGTGTGCCTTGTTCTACCCGGGCCAAAAAAAGTACCGGAGCACATACATAGCAGCCATTGCTACCGCTTTCGTCTTCGGCAGTATTGATGCCGCCAGCATCCTTGATGTCGTACCGAGTGCGTTGGACAAGAGTTTTAATGACTGGCTTCCGCTTTACTCTGCCAATGCCAGCTGGCTGTTGCCGTGTGGCGTGATCCTACTTTCAAGAAAATTGGCGTACTCTCGTAAGCAACAACTCTCCATCGTAAATCATTAAACACAAAAGGGGAGTCTCCTTTGGAGGCTCCCCAACGTTTACCCCGCTATAGCCCGCAATTCGTGACGAATGCTCTACTCGTCTTCAATATGGCTAAGGTTAACTTCGGTCGTAAACTTAACTGTCCTTAGGGAAATTGACGTGTGGAATTTTCTAATATTCAGATCTTTACGCAATGAGCCTTCGATAAAGTTTTCATATTCTGCAATGCCACGCACCTGAACAATAAGCAAAAAGTCATAGCTCCCTGAAATTTGATAGCACTGACTGACTTCTGGGTACTTCAATATTGAGCGGCGGAAGCTGTGGTAAACATCTCCCCTATCGCTGTCCATTTCAATGGAAACCACGAAGGTCATCATATTTCCAATAAGCTCAGGGTTGATGAGCGACACATCACCAATAATCGCCCCTTCTTGCCGCAGCCGCTTTACTCGCTTGAGACAAGCAGGAGGAGAAAGTCCGACTTCTTCAGCTAAATCAACATTCGCGATTCTATTGTTCTTTTGCAAAATCATGAGGATTTTGCGATCTATCCGGTCTAAATCCATAATTTCTTCAATGCCCCAAAATGCAAAACATTTTCCTCATTATTTAATGACAAAAGAAATATTTGATACTCATTTTACCATTTAAGAAATACTATTAATCACGCATTTCTTATCATATCACCCTTCAGAAAATTCGATAGGACACAAGAATGGGACGCGTCACCAAAGAGCTTATCCAGTTAGGCCGCGACATAGTTTCAACCACAGTTTCATTGTTTAAGATAATGATCCCAGTGATTATTTTGATCAAAATAGCGGATGAACTCGGTGCAGTAACACTACTCGGTGAACTCCTTGAGCCACTGATGGGGGTACTCGGATTACCCAGTTCCATGGCACTGGTTTGGGCTACCACTATGCTTACCAACCTTTATGCTGGGTTACTGGTGCTCATCAACACCGATGCCACACTTACCGTTGCTCAGGTTACTGTATTAAGTAGCTTACTCTTAATTAGCCACGGGCTACCTATCGAAGGGATGATATCTAAAAAAGCCGGTGTACCCATGTGGGCAGTACTAACGTTACGGATTGGCGGTGGTGTTACCTTTGCGTGGCTTCAAAATGTTTATTACGAATATTCCGCCACAAATCAACATACCGCCCAGATCCTTTGGCAAAACGAACCGATTATTGGCGACAGTTACCTGCAATGGGCCATGAGCCAAGCCCAAAGCCTGTTCAGCATCTTTCTGGTTATCGCTGTACTTATCACCCTACTCCGACTGCTGAAACTTCTAAAAATCGAACAATTAATGTCACTTGTAATGATGCCCTTCTTGAAGATTTTAAAAGTCAGTAAGGATGCTGCCAACTTAGCGGTTATCGGCATTACATTAGGTCTATCCTATGGCGGGGGTCTTATTATTAACGAAAGCAAAAAAGGAAATTTAACCGCAAAAGATGCGTTAATCACTGTTTTGTTGCTCAACCTGCTACACAGCATTATCGAGGATACTGCCTTAGTGCTGCTTATCGGTGCTGACTTGAATATGGTTCTCTGGGGTCGGATTGTTTTCTCGGTCTGCGTGATGGCGATCATTTCTCATGTGCATACGCTGCTTTCAAGCAGAAAGGAAAAGCAAGAGTTACATTCTTAGTCGATGATTGAGCAGTGACTCCGACATACCCAAGTAACGACTCTAGTTACTTGGGTATGAAGGTATAAGAGACCGGGGATGGTATTAACCTCTATTGTTTAACGAGCTCGCTGCTGGCGCCGAATAGTTACCCAAATGATTGAGCCAAATAAACCAAGCAATAAGAAGGGGCCTCCCCACAACAGGTAGGTTTGTGGGTTCAAGCGTGGTTTGTACAACACGAAATCGCCAAATCGGGATGTCATGTATTCAATCACATCTTCGTCACTGTCACCGTCATTAACCATTTGATAGACCTTGAGTCGCAAGTCTTTCGCCACCGGAGAGTTAGACTCAATCAGGTTCTGGTTCTGGCACTGAGGACAACGTAAGCGGCGCGACAGTTCGATAGCCCGCCGCTGCTCGGCTGAAGAGCGAAACTGGAAGGTCTCGACTGACTCAACCAGCTCCGTATCAGCGGCTACAAAAATTTGATCTGTTTGTGCGACTGCCGATACGCTCACGACCAATAAACACATGCTGATAGCCACCAACAATGACTTCATTCGGCTAATCACTTCCTTACCCATTCGTTCTCTTTTCCTGTTGCAAAAACTCGATCACGGGTACGAATTCCCGTTTCCATACGTCTTCATCCAATGCCCCTAGGTAGCGGTAGCGGATCATGCCATGG
>NZ_JAKJSK010000020.1:0-83413 GCF_050336935.1 Photobacterium satsumensis | reverse complement strand
CCCCCCCCCCCCGCAATCAAGTGCCTCGTCTCTATCCCTTTTCCCTCTCGCTGATAGGCCAGAATATTACTGAATTTGATATTACCTTCCCTCATCGACTCTTCTGCCAGTTTAACGCCATAAAAAACGCCACAGTGACGACTGTGGCGTTGATGCAGGTTTGGCTAAGCTGATGAATTAGAAAATGGGGCGAATAAACCGTTGCATGGCCATCTCGTCCATCAGCTTCTGCTCACTCTTGGCCGCAAGCTTGACGTGCTGCTGACGGCGCTTCTCTATCACGCTCTCCAAACTTTTGACCTTCACATGCTGCTGGACAACGTGCTGCTTTAGGCCCGCCTGCTCTGCCTGGGATAATGCGAGTGTTTGGGTTTGGATTTCAGTCAGGTGCTTGAGGTGATCACGGATAGCAAAGCGATTAGTCCATGCCAACGCCGTTTCTCCCGCTACCACCTGACAAGAATCGTAAAGCGCATCCAGCTGCTCCAGTTTCTCGAGGTGACTGGCACAGTCTTGCTGCTTCTTCTGATATTGCTGGCCCAGCTTTTCCAACTCGCCCTGCCTGATCTGACGAAACCGATCCAGTGCCTTTGATTGTTTAGCCAAGGTTTAGCTCCTGTATCAATTGGCTCATTTGGCCATTCACCGTTTCCCAGTCCGCTTGTTCATCCATTTCTTGCTGCAAGAAAGCCACCAACTTGGGGTGGGCCAGTACCGCTTGATCCATATCCGGATCATTACCCGGCTGATACCCCCCTAGGGGGATCAACTCGCGGACTTCCTGATAACGACTGTAAAGCTGCTTGAAGCGCATGGCATGACGAAGTTGATCCTTGCTGACAACCTGCGGCATGGTACGCGAGATAGATTGAGAGATATCAATGGCCGGATAATGCCCGGCTTCAGCCAACTGGCGATTCAGCACCACATGACCATCGAGAATGGCCCGGGCACTGTCGGCGATGGGATCTTGCTGGTCGTCCCCTTCAGTGAGCACCGTATAGATGGCACTCATACTGCCTTCTTCCGAGGCGCTGTTACCTGCCCGCTCAACCAGTTGCGGCAACATACTGAATACCGAGGGTGGATAACCTTTAGTGGCTGGCGGCTCACCCAGCGCAAGGGCTATCTCACGCTGCGCCATCGCAAAACGGGTTAAGGAATCCATCAGCAACAACACATCCTTGCCCTGATCACGGTAATATTCCGCAACCCGATGGCAAAGCTGAGAAGCACGCAAGCGCATCAATGGGGATTCATCCGCCGGAGCGGCAATCACCACAGCACGAGCCAGACCTTCGGGACCGAGTGAGTGTTCAATGAACTCCTTCACTTCTCGTCCACGCTCACCAATCAAGCCGACAACAACAACATCGGCACTGGTCTGGCGGGTGATCATCCCCAATAAAACACTTTTACCTACCCCGCTACCGGCAAAAAGGCCAATCCGCTGACCTTTGCCCAGCGTCAATAAACTGTTGATGGCCCGGATCCCCACATCCAGCGCACCATCAATCGGCCGCCGTGACATTGGGTTAATGTTCTCAGCATCTAGGCTGATATCATCTTGCCCGCCAACGGGCCCCAATCGATCCAAAGGAGCACCAAGGCCATTAAGCACCCTACCAAGCCATTGCGGGCCGATACGGATTTGACTCTCGCCCTCAAGCGGCCAAACCTTGGCACCGGAGAATAAACCCGCGGCATGACTGACAGGCATCAAGTAGGCGACTTCACGATTAAACCCCACGGTCTGCGCTTCAATCTTGGTGCCATTTCCGGTCTCCACCAAACATCGCTGCCCGGTGAGCAGGCGGCAGCCCACCGCTTCTAACATCAATCCGGTGACTTTCACCAACCGCCCGGTGACTTTCGCCACCGGGACAACGTCGAGTGAGGCCAGTGCTTGTTCTAGCCGGTAATCGATTATGTTACTCATGATGCCTGCTTGATCGCCCCATCACTTTCCTTGGCAAAGGCTTTTGTCGGGCTACCTGCCATGTTGCCTTGAGTGTCACTATCAGTATTACCCTCAAGCACGACTTGCTCATCAAGCAGATGGCCTTTTACCGCAGACATACAGGTGTCAAGACGCTGCTCACAGCCAGCATCAGCTTCAGCATTATTCGTTACGACTCGACACTCACCCTGACGTAGCGTGCTATCACAGACAATGTTCCAGTCCGCTATTTTGTCTCTGGCTACTTTTTCAAGGTGGGTAAACTCCTCACTGGCCATTTTGACTTTCAAGCCCACAGGTTCACCGGGCAGGCTCTCGAGTGTTTCTTCAACCAGAGCCAGAATCTGCTGGGGCTGGAGAGCCAGCTCACAACGGATCACCTGCTGGGCGACTTTCTGTACCAGTTCGCACACCTGTTCACGCTGGCGCCGTTCGTGCGTGGCGAACAACTCAGCGGTCTGCTGATGCAGTTGGGCAAACGGCTTCGCCGCGTCGACAAACTGTGCTTTGCCTTCCTGAATACCCTGCACCATCCCTTGCTCGCGACCTTGCAACACTCCTTGTTCAAAGCCTTGCTGCTGGCCTTGCTCGATACCTTGCAGCAACCCTTCTTCGTGGCCACGGGTCACCCCCTGCTGAAATCCTTGGTTAAACTGGACTTGAAAATCTTCGGGCGAAGCTGGCGTTTCAGAAACATCATCAAGCAACGACTCTCCTTCCATACCAGCCATCACGCGGGCATCCTCATTCAGCTCATCGAGGCCAAAATCATCCATCGCCAAGTTATCAAAACCCAGGTCATCATCCAGAAACCCATCATCTAGGCCGTTGTTAATCCCTTCGCTAAGTTCCAGCCCGGCCTGATGACGAGCAGGCACGGCCTGCGCTAGACTGGACGGATCAATCAGCGGTGGAAATCTATGACTGCGAAACTGGCTTGCTTGCAAGCGCATGATTTTATTTCGTCTAAACATCTCTATTCCACCGTCGTATCTTGATATAGCTGCAGGCTAATTACTTTGGATTCATTCAGTTCACGCACGTAATCCATGATTTCAGAACGGGCTTCTTGTACCTGACGAAGTGACACTTTACCAAGCTGGGCAATCTCTCCCTCCATCGACTGCTGCATACGACGTGGCAGGATGGTAAGCAATGACTTACGCAGAGCCGGCTCGGCCCCTTTCAATGCCATTGCCAGCAGATCGGTGGGGATCTCTTCGAGAATACGCAGGCGAACCGCTTCCGGTTGGCGAATAAGAATAGAGAATTCATACATCTTGTTCTTGAGCCGCTCGGCCAGTTCCGTGTCATGCTCCTCAAGGGCAGTCATCAAGCTCATTTGATCACCGGTGAAACGGTTGATGATGTCGGCAACCTGCTTCTCACCTTCAATAACCGCCCCTGAATTTTCCGCCAGGAATTCGATACAGCGATCGACGAGATCCTGAAGTTCCACCGCGACGTCACGGCTCACTTCTGTCAACACCGCAATTCGGCGCAAGACATCCTTCTGCTCATCCAGGGACAGCTCAACCAGAACCTGGGAAGCGATCTCCGGAGGCAAGAAGGCAATGAAGACGGCCTGCATCTGAATATGCTCGTTCATCAAGAACTTGGCGAGTTGCTTGGGTTCAATCCACTGCAACCTCTGCATCGAGGTACGGATTTCATCGCCGTAAATGGTATCCAGTAAATTACGGGCTAAGCGGCCACCCAACGCCTTGTCTAGGGTGCGCTGCAAGAAAGGACGCGATGCTCCGCTGATCCCCGACTGGGCCCGGAACTCTTCAAAAAAGCCCTGCAATACAAAGCGCGCTTCAATACTACGGATAGCCGGTTGCTGGGCCATGGCATGGCTGACTTTAAGCAGCTCATCCCGTGACATATGGCGCATGACCTGAGAGGCTGATTCTTCGCCCATGCTGAGCAGCAAAATCGCGGTTTGCTCCATTGGATCCAGCAGTACATCACCGTCTGCCAAATGGCTAAAATTACTGAGACTCATTGCTATTCACCCACTTCTTGATAACTTCTGCGACACGCTCTGGTTCTACTTCAGTCAATTTCTGCAAGTGCTTCACCTGAACCTCCAATTCGGATCCTGGGGGTGGCAGCGTCGATAAATCAAAATCAGCTTCCCCGGTAGGCTGTGAGGCACTTTCCTCGGTAACCATGCCACCTTGGGCAATAGAGTCTAATAGCGCATCAGCCAGATCCTGCTCACTACCGGCCGACGAATTGATACTCACAGGCTTGAATTCACTAACAGGCTCGACCGCCGGTACCTCCCCGCTAGGCATCACCTCAGCACCAGCAGCTACGGGAGCCAATGCCGTGGACACCGGTGCCGAACGTTGCAATGCTTTAACGAGTGGGCGTAACACAAGGAAAATGAATGACAAACCAAGCAGAGTGAAGGCGCCATATTTGGCAAGCAACAACAATTGCTGATCATGCCACCACGGGGTATCAAGCGGCGCCGTCTCTACCGCACGGGCAAAATTAAATGCATGCAGGCTGAATTGATCTCCACGCTCAGCAACATATCCTACAGAATCTTTAACCATTTGAGCGACTTGCTCCAATTGTGCTTGTTGCCAACCTTGTTCATGAACATCATCGTTAAGCAACACAGAAACAGATAACATTTCGATCCCGCCTTGGGCATGGCGGGTATGGCGAACCTTGCGGCCCACATCGTATTGACGGCTGAGTTCAGCACGTTCATTACGTGTTTCATTATTTGTTGGACCTTCTTCCCCCGTCGGTTGATTACTCAGTGCACCGGGGATCCCCATCGCCAACTGGCCTAGGGTATTATCTTGCTTGGTGAATTCAGTACGCAGTACAGGATCGGTATCGACAGACTCATGAGTCTCCTCGATTTGGTCGAAATTGAGCGTCGCCGCGACCTGTACCCGGAAGTTACCGACACCCAACAATGGCGCTAGCATATCGCCGGCACGGCGCACAATGTCACGCTCCACCCGCTGCTGAAGCTCATGGAATCGCACATTAACCTGTGACTGCTGGCCCATCGCTAAGTCAGCACTCAACAAATTGCCGTACTGATCGACCACAGATACCGCTTCGACCGCCATACCGGTAATGCTACCACTGACCAAATTGACAATGGCTTCCACCTGAGGTTGATCAAGCTGCATCCCCGGCTCCAGCTCCAGCATTACCGCAGCCGATGGCTTCTCTTCATTAATACCCACGAACAAGGTACGGTTCGGGATGGCCAAATGTACTCTGGCGTGATTCACTGAGCGGATCGCCAGTATAGTGCGTGCCAACTCGCCTTCCAGTCCCTGGCGGTAGCGGGCATTTTCAATAAACTGGCTGGTACCAAGGCCCGAGCTACGATCAAGAATTTCCAACCCTTCCGGTAACTTGGCCTTTACACCACGAGCAGCAAGGATGATCCTGGCATCCGCCAAACGATTTGACGGCACCATGATTTGGCCTGATTCACTTTCCAACTGGAACTGAATTTTTTCCTGCTCCAGTACCGATAGGATCTCACTGTTATCGTAGCGCTCCTGTGTGCCATAAAGGGGCTTGTACGGACTCGCCTGCGTCCACATCACCACCACAATAAATAGCGACACCATCACCGCCAGCGCCGTGATCAAGGCGGCGTTCTTGTACTTTCCATCCAACCGATGTTGGATTTTTTCTATATATGACAGCCACTTGCTTGGCCGTGCCTGTCCTGGGTTTTCAGCTACTGTTGTACTCATTTTCTTCTCACTACAGAGGCATCTTCAGCACATCGTCATAGGCAGCCAGGATCTTATTCCTTACCTGTGTCAATGCTGAAAAAGAAATACTGGCTTTCTGGCTAGCGACCATCGCACCAACCAAATCATCCGAACGACCGGCATCCACATCCGCCGTCAATTGGTGGGCATGGTGCTGCTGGTTATCAATCCGACGCACTGCTTGTTGCATGGCAACCTGGAAGTTACCCGTTGGCGGGTGCGAAACATTGACCGCGACCTGAGTACCTGTTTGAGCCTGTTCGCGCATAACAGCCATACGCTGCAGCATCTCGCTCTGCATCATTGAGGTTTGATTCGACATAATGTCCGTCCTTCTCCTTAAGCCGCTGTGCCGGATTGGTGAATATAAGAATCAATGTTGATCCCTTGTTCGCGCATAGCCGCAATCTTGTATCGCAACGCGCGGGTCGACATACCCAGAGCTTCGGCGGTATGGTTGCGCTTGCCATTGAAGCGAGCGAGGGTTTCAAGGATAAATTGATGCTCGGCGTTCTTACGGCTTTGCTTGAGAGCTTGCTTGGCATCTTCAACCACCTCGGTAATCGCCCCTTCTACCATGGTGCTCAACATATCGTTCAGCATCAGATCTTGTGCCGTGATCCAGTGCCCATGCCGCATTACCAATGCTCGTTGGATAGTGTTCTCCAACTCTCGAATATTGCCCGGCCAGCTATAACTCAGCAGTACCTGCTGCGCTTCTTCCGACAAACTGCAAGAGTCAGTACATCCCGCATTGAGTTTGCGGACAAAGTGCTCGGCCAAAGGCAAGATATCTTCTTTGCGATCTCGCAATGGCGGCCATTGCAAAGGAAGCACATCCAAGCGGTAATAAAGATCTTGGCGAAAACGCCGTTCAGCAACCGCCTGCTGCAAATCAACATTGGTCGCAGCAATAATGCGGATATCCAAAGCCACCGAGCGGTGGCTACCTAGGCGTTCAACCTGACGCTCCTGCAGTACCCGCAGCAATTTAGCCTGCAGGGCCGGCGGCATCTCGCCAATTTCATCCAACAGCAGGGTGCCACCATTTGCTTCTTCAAACTTACCGGCTTGGCTTTGGGTTGCGCCGGTGAACGCCCCTTTGGTATGGCCGAATAGCACGGCTTCCAACATGCTTTCAGGAATAGCGGCACAGTTAATAGCAACAAATGGCCCTTCACTGCGTGGCGAGTGGTCGTGAACATAACGCGCCAACACTTCCTTGCCGGTGCCCGACTCGCCCGTGACCAACACCGTGGCATCCGTCTGAGCAGCTCGGTGGGCCATTTGTAGCACTTGCAAGCTACGACGGCTGGTTGCCACCACTTCACGCTTTGGCGATTGCACCGTCTGGCTTCGCTTCATTAGCGCGGTAATTTGATCTGGCTGGTATGGCTGCAATAGATAGTCATCGGCACCAGCCTGCATGGCATCGCTGGCCAGTTTGCTTTGCTGATAATCAACAATCGCGACCACCGTCCCCTTTGTGACCATTTGCTTGGCGCAGCGGATTGTCGACAGCATATCCATATCTGTTAGGTTATCAGCCACGAATAACAAGCTATCAGGTTGTTGACGCAATTTCGCCAAGGCGTCCGTTGCGGTAGAGGCATTACGCACCGTGTAACCTTCCGCACTCAACACTTTTATCGCAGCCGCCGCTTGAATAAGGCAACGGTGAGCAAAAATCACTTCACTGAATGTCATGCCCCCTCCTTGACCAATCGAAGCTGTACCCGGCGGTTACGCTGATTAGCATTTTCACTCGTGCCTTGATAATCGGGATAACGCTGACCATGGGCGCGAAGTTGGATCAGATCGCGACGGATACCCAGTGCAACCAGCTCGTCAGCAACCGCTTCAGCACGCTGTCGCGACAGCCATAAATTATCCAGAGCAGCGCCCTTTAAGTCGGTATGGCCGTCAATCAGTAGTGCACTAATCCCTTTGTCGTAGCGAATATAACGGGCAATGTCACTCAGCACCTTTCTTTGCTCTGCATTCACCCGACTTTCACTACTGGCAAACAGGAAGGTATTATCTTTCGCTTGCTCATATCCCACTGGTAGCATCTGTGCCAAACATGATTTGAACGCTTGATAAGACGGGGTAAAGCTGACCGCCGGAATATCCCAGCGTTTTGTTTCTTGGTGCTGGTTATAACTGACCGAGATCTGCCCCCAGGCGCCTTTTTCCATCTTATTGAGCAGATAGTGGAGCGATTCCGTTCCTTCAAAAGTCAGCCCATGCTGGCCATTCTCTTGGCCTTGTAGCAGTTCACGCAGAGGCTTATTTTGCTCCCACGGCGAATAATTGACGCTTAACGATACCTTATCGACAAAATAAGGTCGTTGGCTACTAGTAAAGGAAACCAAATATGGCTGAGCTGAGTTTGCAATAAACGCAACACTGCCATCGAACTTAAGTTCCTTTGTTAATTTGCAAGAAAAGCGATCTCCTGAGAATTGCCAATCTACTTTATCTAACGGCGCAATAATGGGTTTTGCTTGTGCACTGGTTGATAAAAAAACTAACAAAGAAAGCACTGCGGTTGATTTGATTGCTTTCATATTAAACAAATTGCCTAACTGGTAATATTTATTTCACTCCCGTATAACAAATCAACGAGAATAAGAATGCTTGCAAGCGTATCTTTATTAATATTCAGCATGATTATATGCAACGCGACACACTTATTATTATATTTGTCAATAAAGCAAGACATTGTGGATGGATATTAGGCAGCATTTAATTGATTTACTAGACAGATATTAGCGCTATTTATTTCGCTTGGCTTAAGATCACAGTTTAATATTTGGTTACAAATAGGAAAAATAAACATCCCAGACACAAACAACACAGAACCAACCCAGAAAGTTAACAACAACAAAACAAAACAGCCGAAAAAACATGCACTCACGCACACTTTCAAGACAAGCGATATTTTACACCCATTGATATATAAAATGATTTTGTGATCTTGATTCATCGAATAATTGAAATTTCATTTAAAAAATTTAATTTGCAGGGTTTTGACATTTATTTATAAGCATTTGAACTATTGGGCTAATGCTGTTAGAAATAATCGCCTTAACGATACAAGCAAATAATTGAGCTTATTAAGCAGTTAAAGTTTAACTTTTATATCTTCGGGATTATTAATGAAACCGAGCATTAGCAAGAATAAAATCAAACCGAGGAATATACATAGCTCTAAAAATGTATTTCCTATCGACATTCGTTCATTAGGAAGACCATTAAATGCTGCTCAGCAGTCTTTATCTCCCTATATTTATCAATCGGTAAAAGTACTGGAACAAACGCTAAACAACATAACCCGGAGAACCGACTGTCATGTAAAGCTTCTCAGCTATGGCTTGGAAGTTAGCTACCAGGAAATTAAAGATAGAGAGCCTATTTGCTTTACCCATAATCAATTTGATGGCCAGTGTCTTGTCAGTATTTCACAGCCAATGATCCACCTTATTGCCGAAGCGTTCTATGGTGGCACGCCACGCTTTTCTTTACAGGGTAAAACCGACCCAAGTGATATTGCGGGTACAGCGGTAGACTCCTTGGCTGAGGAAGAGAACACGAGTGGGAAGCCAATGAATGCCAGTGAAAAACGCGTTCAAGCCAGACTTGCCGCGACCCTACTGAACCAAATCAGTCATCAATGGCAGGTATCAACCGAGCAACCGAGATTTAGTAATGGTGTGCTGCATGCCAAATTCGCTATCCAAATTGAAGATAGCCATGGCGAAATCCATCTCCATCTCGATGATGATCTCCTGCTTCAACTGACCGCGAAGGATGTTGTCACGCAGGTCGAACCGGCGAAAATTGCGAGCTTGAGGGAAATGCACCTCAAACAGGTTCCCCTTCGCCTCAATGCGGTACTTAGCCGCCAAACCCTGACATTAGATCAAGTCATAAGCTTGAATGTTGGCGACATCATCTCTACCGAAATCCAAGAAGTTATCGATGTTCACGCAGGTACGCTACCGCTTTATCAGGCCCATGTCGTAGAGCGCAATGGCCACCTTGTACTGCAAGTTATCGACAACATTACTCCTCAGGAGCGACACTGACTATGAACGAACAAAATATCCAACATCTGCTTGATGGCGATCTGAATATCGATGCCGATGTCGCAGATATCTTCGATACCCCTGCAGCATCAGAAACCCTCGACAAGAAAGCAAACACTTCGCAGGCACCGCGCGATCTTGGCTTTTTCCGCCAAATCCCCGTGACCGTCACTTTGGAAGTCGCGAGCACTGACATTGCATTGGGTGAGCTACTGACTGTCGGCCCAAATTCAGTTATTGAACTGGACAAACTCAATGGCGAGCCGCTGGATGTCAAGGTCAACGGGCGCTTACTGGGCCATGCCGAAGTCGTGGTGATTAACGACAAATATGGCCTGCGCCTCACCGACATTGCCGAAGATGCATTGCATGACGTTACCGCATAAAAAAAATAGGCCTAACTGGCTAAAACTCCTTCCCCTTGTGATGCTGATGCTTGGCTTTTCCAGCCAGGCATTGGCCGATCAGGGGATCGCTTTCATGTCGGTATTTGACGGTGAAAGCAATCAGGAATATTCGGTTAAGGTACAGATTTTACTGCTGATGACGGCGCTGAGTTTTTTGCCATCGATGCTATTGATGATGACCAGCTTCACCCGCATTATCGTGGTACTGGCGATCCTCCGCCAAGCTCTGGGCTTACAGCAAAGTCCACCGAACCGAATTCTGATCGGGATTGGCCTCACCTTGACCATGCTGCTGATGAAACCCGTTTGGGATCCGATCTATACCGATGCCTACGAACCTTATGACCGCGGTGAGATCACGCTTCAGCAGGCGGTCGCCACCGCAGAGAAGCCTGTTCGGGCCTTTATGCTGGCACAGACCTATGAGAACTCGCTCGAGCAAATGTTACGTATTGCCGGCGATCCGCTCGACCTCGAACCGGAAGAGATCAGCTTTGCGGTATTGATGCCGGCTTTTGTTCTCAGTGAACTGCGAACCGCTTTCCAGATCGGCTTCATGCTGTTCATTCCGTTTTTGATCATCGATATCGTGGTCGCCAGTGTATTGATGGCCATGGGTATGATGATGCTGTCACCCCTTATCATCTCGCTACCGTTTAAGCTGATGGTGTTTGTGATGGTGGATGGCTGGACCATGACGGTCGGTAGCCTGACAGCCAGCTTTGGAGGCTTGTGATGGGGATTGAAGCAACCGCGAGCCTGTATGCCGATGCCATCTATATGATTATTTCCATGGTTGTCATCTTAATTGGCCCAAGCCTGCTGGTTGGTCTGTTGGTCGCTATTTTTCAGGCGACTACCCAGATCAATGAACAGACGATGAGTTTTCTACCTAGGCTACTCACCACGCTGTTGATGCTGATTTTTGCTGGGCCTTGGTTGCTGCGTAACATCAGTGATTTTTTCACCACCCTTTTCCATACGATCGCCAATGTCGTTAGCTGATAGTTTGGTTAACCTCACCTTTGCCGAAATCACAGCGATGGCTGGCCAGTTATGGTGGCCATTTTTTCGTATATCGGCCGCCTTCATGACCATGCCATTTATCGGTAATGCGCATATCAACAACCGCACCCGGCTGTTGTTGGCGTTGTCGATCACTTTGGTATGCGCCCCACTACTGCCACCAATGCCAGCGGTTGATCCCGTTTCTCTCAATGCTGTGGTACTGGCTGGGGAGCAAATCATTATCGGCGCCCTGCTCGGTATGTGTTTGCAGTTCTTGTTTGCGGCCATGGCGATGGTCGGTCAAATCATGTCGATGCAGATGGGCTTGGGGATGGCGATGATGAATGACCCAGCCAACGGGGTAACCGTCGCCCTGCTGGGTAACTACTTTTTAATGTTTACCACCTTGCTGTTTCTGGCGTTGGATGGCCACCTTGTGGCAGTGGACATCGTGGTCCAGAGCTTCGGTCGCTACCCGGTCGGAGGCGGTTTCGATGACGTCTCTTTTGCCCGCTTGATTGACTTGTTTAGCTGGATGATGACCGCAGCGGTAACCATCGCCCTGCCGACGATTGCCGCCATGCTTACCGTCAACCTGACATTCGGGGTAATGAACCGTGCCGCTCCTTCGTTGAACGTGTTTGCCTTGGGCTTCCCGATGTCAATGATGCTAGGGCTGTGTGCCGTCTTGCTATCCACCTCTGGTCTGCCGGGGATCTATGCCGAGCTTTGCCACCAGATCTTGGCCGAGATGCGCCTGATGGGAGGAAACTAACATGTCTCAACAACAGAGTAGCCAAGACAAAAGCGAAAAACCCAGCCCCCAGAAACTGCGCAAAGCCAAACGCGAAGGACAGGTTGCCCGTTCGAAAGAATTCGTCGTTGGGGTACTGTTTATCACCATAGCCCTGTTCCTTTGGGCCTATGGCCATTTCCTCGGCGAGCAAGCAGAGAAGCTGTTTACCATAAACTACCAACTCAGTGCCGCCGAACTGAAAGAGCCCGATATCATGACCCGCAAGCTCGCTGAGAGCGTACGCCTACTGGCCGGTATCTTTGTCCCGATGGCGATGGTCTTGATCATCATGACCATTCTCGCCTCCATGGTCCCGGGCGGTTGGGTGATGTCACTCAAACCTATCCAGCCCAAACTCAACAAAATCAGTCCGCTTGCCGGTCTCAAGCGGCTTTTTTCTATCAAATCACTGGTTGAACTGGTCAAGTCCATCCTCAAGATAGCCTTGCTATCAACCGTGTTGTACGTCCTGCTCGATAACAACCTCAGCACCCTGATTGCCGCACAGCGCGCTCCTTTTGAGCAAGGTATGGGGATCACTCTCAGCCACATTATCAAAGCCCTGATTTATTTCGGTATCGTCGTGCTGCTGATCGGTCTGATCGATATGCCCTACCAGCTGTGGAACCATACCAAAGAGCTGAAGATGACCAAGCAGGAAGTAAAAGACGAACACAAAAACAGCGAAGGCCGCCCAGAGGTGAAACAACGGATCCGTCAAATTCAGCAACAGATGTCACGCCGGCGGATAGATAACTCGGTCCCAACAGCCGATGTCATCCTGACCAACCCGACCCACTATGCCGTTGCACTCAAATATGATCTCAGCCGATCCGGCGCGCCTTTTGTGGTTGCCAAAGGCGAAGACGAATTAGCATTTCGAATAAAAGCCATTGCCAAACAGCACAACATCGAAGTAATGAACCTGCCACCGCTGACGCGGGCAATCTACTTCAATACTCGGGTAGACCAAGAAATCCCGGGGCCGCTGTTTGTTGCCGTGGCTCATGTACTGACGTACGTGATGCAGCTAAGAGCGTATAAAGAGGGGAGAAATGACAAACCTCAGCCACTGCCGAGTTTTGCTATCCCCAAGCACTTATTGACAAAAAATAGCTAACAGAAAACCTGTAACGCCCTGATTATTCTCAACCAACGATTACAACAACAAGCAACGTCAACTTTGAGCTAGAAGTCCTATGAAAGCGAAACTGCAACAACTGTTTCCGAACCTCTCCACCAGCTACTTTGGGATCCCCATTATGCTGCTGGCGATCCTTGCCATGGTCATCTTACCCTTGCCGCCGTGGCTGCTCGATGCCCTGTTCATCTTCAATATTGTACTGGCCGTCATTGTGTTGCTGGTTGCGGTATCCAGCAAACGACCGCTGGACTTTTCGGTGTTCCCGACCATCTTGTTGGTCGCCACCTTGATGCGCCTCACCCTCAATGTCGCCTCTACCCGCGTGGTGTTGCTTAATGGTCACCTCGGCGGTGACTCTGCCGGTAAGGTGATCCAAGCTTTTGGTGATGTGGTTGTCGGTGGCAACTACTTCGTGGGTATTGTGGTATTCGTCATCCTGATGATCATCAACTTCGTGGTGATCACCAAAGGTGGCGAGCGTATCTCGGAAGTCTCTGCCCGCTTTACCCTTGATGCCCTGCCGGGTAAACAGATGGCCATTGATGCCGACTTGAACGCCGGCCTCATTGACCAGAACCAAGCCAGAACCCGCCGTGAAGAAGTCGCCCGCGAAGCTGATTTCTACGGCTCAATGGATGGTGCGTCCAAATTTGTCCGTGGTGATGCCATTGCCGGATTGATGATTCTGGTCATCAATATCTTGGGTGGTATTACCATCGGTATGGTACAGCATGACCTGGCCGCCAGTGAGGCATTCCAGCGCTTCGCCCTGCTCACCATCGGTGATGGCTTGGTCGCCCAGATCCCATCCTTGCTACTGGCAACGGCTGCCGCCATTATTGTTACCCGGGTCAACGACAGTGGCGATCTCTCTGTCGATGTCCACCGCCAGATGCTGGCTTCCACGACAACCCTGTTTACCGCCTCGGCCATCATGCTGATCATTGGCTTGGTGCCGGGTATGCCGCATTTTGCGTTCTTCATCTTTGCCGCTGTTTTAGCTTATGCCGGTTGGAAACAAAGACGGATTGAAAACGATCCCGAGCCTCTCGAACAGGCTGAGGCCGTTGCCGAAGCCATTGCTCAAGACAATACCCCGTCCCTTGGCTGGCATGATGTCCCTGTCGTCAACCCTATCGCTCTCGAGCTGGGCTACCGCTTGGTTAACCTGGTCGATAAAAATCAGGGTGAGCCGCTCGCACAGCGTATTCGAGGAGTGAGAAAGACCATTACCGAGCAGGTTGGCTTCTTGATCCCGGAAATCGCCATTCGAGATAACCTCAAGCTCAAGCCAACCCAATACTCACTGCTGTTGCACGGTGAGGTTATCGCGCAGGGCGAAATCGATCCCGAACGCCTGATGGCCCTTGCCGTCGGTGAAGTCTATGGCCAACTCGATGGGGTACTCGGTAAAGATCCAGCCTACAACCTCGATGCTGTCTGGATTGAGCCTGCCAACAAACCCCAAGCGCTTAATCAGGGCTATTCCGTGGTTGACGGAGCAACCGTGGTTGCCACTCACCTGAGCAAAATCATCAAAGAGCATTTGGCTGAGCTATTTAGCCACGATGATGTAGAGCGCCTGATGGAGCGCCTTGGTGGCACGGCCCCAAAACTGATGGAAGCACTGACCAGCCAATTGAACCACCAGCAGCAGATGCGGGTATTCCGCCAGCTTTTGGTCGATCAAGTCCCTATCAAAGACATCGCCAATATCGCCTCAATCATGGTTGAAAGCAGTGAAGTCACCAAAGATCCGATCCTGATCGCTGCCGATGTCCGCTGTGGTCTCAAGCGCTCGTTGACCAATAGCCTGGTTGGCTCAGGCAAGGATTTCAATATCTACACCCTGAGTGACAACCTTGAAAAAATGCTGCTAACATCGCTGGGTAAGGCCCAGCAAAATGGTGGCCAGACCTCGCTCGATAGCTTCCCGGTCGAGCCAACCCTATTGGCCCAGTTGCAGCAGAATATGCCAGCGGTCAAAGAGCAGCTGAAACAAAACGGCTTCAAGCCAATCTTATTGGTCACACCACAACTAAGGCCGTTACTGGCCCGCTATGCCCGTACTTTTGCCAAAGGCTTGGTCGTGCTTTCGTACAACGAAATTCCAGAAGACAAAAACATCAATGTCCTTGGCCATTTGGGCTAAGCACCGCATTGCTCTCTGGACTGGATACGCCTTGTATCCAGTCCTTGACAGGGGCTAAATTAATCCAGCTCCAATGAGACGAAAATGCGCCCTATATACAAAAAAGTAACACTGCATTTTATCTTATTCATCAAAGACTTCTGAACAACAACGCATTACCCGTGCAACATCCCCATAAAGATTAACCAATCTCGTGACATAACTATCCGTATTTATCGCTTTACCCGTGATAAAATTATGGTATAAATCCAACGCAAACGATTGCGCAACTCGGAAAACCTAGTTGCGCGATATATATCAAGTTACCGAATGCGAGGTTATGGTCGCCCATGAAAAGTGATATTGAAATTTGCCGCGATACATCGCTCACTCCGATTGATCTCATCGCTCTGCAGGCTGGCCTGCTACCTGAAGATCTGACTCCGCAAGGCACGTTGAAAGCCAAGGTAAAGCCTTCAGCCCTAAAACGCCTAGCCGACAAGGAAGAAGGTAAGCTGGTTGTCGTCACCGCTATCACGCCAACCCCACTGGGTGAAGGTAAAACTGTCACCACTATCGGTCTTGCCCAAGGTCTGGCAAAAATCAACCAGTCAGTAATGGCTTGTATCCGCCAGCCTTCTATGGGCCCGGTATTTGGTGTTAAGGGTGGTGCTGCCGGTGGCGGTTTCAGCCAAGTAGCGCCAATGGAAAAACTCAACCTGCACCTGACCGGTGATATCCATGCAGTGACCGCAGCCCATAACCTTGCAGCGGCGGCTATTGATGCCCGTGTGTACCACGAAGAGCGCCACGGCTACGAAGGCTTTAGCGAAAAAACCGGTATGCCAGCATTGCGTATCGATTTAAACCGTATCGTCTGGCGACGCGTAATGGACCACAATGACCGTGCCCTGCGCATGATCACTGTCGGTCAGAACGAACCGGGCAAAACCATCAACGGCGTTGAGCGTGAAGACGGTTTTGATATCTCGGCTGCCTCTGAGCTGATGGCTATTCTTGCCCTGTCAAAGGATCTTGCTGATATGCGCCAGCGTATCGGACGCGTGGTACTGGCCTATGATCTGGACGGTAAGCCAGTAACCGCAGAAGATCTGCAGGTTGCCGGTGCGATGGCGGTGACGATGGTGGAAGCGATTGAGCCAACCATGATGCAAACGCTGGAAGGGGTACCGACACTGATCCATGCCGGTCCTTTTGCCAACATTGCCCACGGTAACTCATCTATCATTGCCGACCGTATTGCGCTTAAGCTTGCTGACTACACCATTACCGAAGGTGGGTTCGGCTCGGATATGGGCTTTGAGAAAGCCTGTAACATCAAGGCGCAGCAAGCGGGCCGAGGACCAGATTGTGCCGTTGTTGTTGCGACTCTGCGTGGCCTGAAAGCCAACTCAGGCCTGTATGACCTACGTCCGGGCCAAGCCCTGCCACCAGCTATCTTCGAAGAAGACGGCAAAGCGTTAGTTGCCGGTTTCGATAACCTGAAATGGCATATCAATAATGCCGCCAAATACGGTGTACCTGTCGTGGTTGCCATCAACCGTTTCCCGCAAGACACGGATGCGGAGCTGGTACAGCTGAAAGAGATGGTTGAAGCCGAGCAGTTCGCGACCCACGTCGATGTAGCGATCAGCGAAGCCTTCGGCAAAGGCGGTGAAGGTGCAATTGAACTGGCCGAGGCCGTCACTCGCGCCTGTGAAACACCCGCCAACTTCAAACCGCTTTACGACTTGTCACAGACTTTGGAAGAAAAGCTGATGACGGTTGCTGAAGTCGGCTACGGCTGTCGTGGTGTCGAGCTCTCAGAGCTGGCCAAAGAACAACTTGCCCAATTCAAAGCCCAGGGTTATGACAACCTAGCCTTATGCATGGCGAAAACGCCACTGTCTATCAGCCACGATCCAAGCCAGAAAGGCGCACCGAGTGACTTTATTGTACCGGTTCGTGAATTGAAGCTGTGTGCCGGTGCCGGTTTTGTCTACGCCTTGTGCGGTAATGTGATGACCATGCCAGGCCTTCCGGAAAAACCTGCCTACCTTGGACTGGATATCGATGCTGACGGCAATATCATCGGCTTGAGCTAACCGGACAGCCTTGAACGAGCTAACCTGTATCGAACAAAAACGCCAGCTTATGCTGGCGTTTTTGTTTGTCCGGCTTACACCAAACTGATAAATAGCCCTGCTACCGTCGCATTAAGCAGGTTAGCCAAGGTCGCCGCGACCAAAGAGCGCACACCCAACGTTGCGATTTCATGGTAACGGCTTGGCGCCATCACCCCGATACTCCCCAACATCACGGCAATAGAGCCAAAGTTGGCAAAGCCACATAGCGCAAAGGCAATAATCGCCTCAACCCGCGGCTCCAGTACGCCACTGGCAATCATGGGGGCAAGCTGCGAAAAAGCCACAAACTCATTGATGGTGGTTTTGGTACCGAAAATAACCGCCATCTGCTGGGCTGAATCGAAATCCCAAATCCCCGCCATAAAAGCAAACGGTAAGAACAGGTAACCAAATACCATATCCAGGCTCAGCTCAGGCATCCCAAACCAGCCACCAAGACCTGATAGCATGCCGTTGAACAACGCGATCAGGCCGACAAAAGCCAACAGCATAGCGCCAATATTCAAGGCAACCTGCATCCCCTGTGCAGCACCTTGCGCTGCAGCATCAATGACATTCGCGGGACGCTGCTGCTCCGACTCAGGCTCCTCCACACACGCAGCGGCATCCTCGGTTTCCGGGATCATTAGCTTGGCCATCATCAAACCGGCTGGGGCAGCCATAAACGAGGCAGCCAGCAGGTATTCAAGCGGGATCCCCATTTGGGCATAACCGACCAATACCGAACCGGCCACCGATGCCATGCCACCGACCATCACGGCAAACAGTTGCGAGCGGGTCATGGTTGGCAGGTATGGACGAATAGTCAGCGGCGCCTCAGAAATACCCAGGAAGATATTGGCTGTAGCAGATATCGATTCCGGACGGCTCGTGCCGAGCACACGGGACAATGCACGACCCAGTGTATTCACGATCAATTGCATGATGCCAAGGTAATAAAGCACTGATACCAAAGCCGAGAAAAACACCACCACCGGCAGCACCCGTAGGGCGAGGACAAAACCATTGCCGCCGAATAGTTCGAACATCTTGTCAGACACCAAGCCGCCGAACAGGAAACCGATCCCGTGGTTGCTGTAACTGATCACGAGCTGTACACCAGCGGAAAAGTCAGACAGAGCCTCACGCCCAATCTTGCTGTATAACACAATGGCAGCAAACCCCATCTGGATTGCCAATGCGCCTAGCACTGTACGCCAATTAATACGGTCACGTTGTTCAGAAAGGAAATAAGCCAAAACAATCAGCAGTAGAATACCGATCAGACTGGATAGAAGTTGCATAAATATACTCATAGAAACAATCAGGCAGTGCCGCACCCTGAACCGCGCTGTCCAGAGCTGTTCGTTGTTCAAAACAAGCCGATCCAAAGTGCTTGGGGCGCTACCTAGGTACACCTCTGCCTAAAGAAAAAACCTCAGGCACCAAATGCACTCGATTTCCCTCTGCTTTGAATCCTTGCCTCCTGGCGGCATTTCGTTCGTATGAATGAAGAAAACGGGGATTCTCGCGCAATATGCGAGTGGGCACGGTAAAACCGTGCAGAAAAACGCGCGCAGCGTAGCACTATTGTGATCAAGTTCAAGCAATCCCGAACCAAGTGCTAGTAAATACGGCAAAGCGGGGGAATTAACGTCATTTCCATCGGGTTTGCCAACCTAACAAGGAAAATCTATTGACCGAGATAATCATTATCATGGAAGGTTCTGACCCACTGTGGTTGGTAGACCACCAGCAACGTGATAGCCATCCCGTTGAGTAATGCTTCGGGAAACAGTAACAGGGGAGTCAGTACCAAATAGTTGTCGACAATGTAATGCCAACTATAGAGGCCGCTAAACCACACCACACCACCGTTGAGCAATTGGTGCGCTGCAATGGTTAATGCACCGTTAAGAAAAGCCGCAACAAAGATATACACAAATAGATGGCGAGCAAGGTAACAATACGTCAGACGAAACAAGCAATAACTCAGCCAAGCAGGGAAAATGACGGATACCGCGAGATAAATCCCGATATCCGCAATCGGTAACCAGCCGAATCCTGCTAGCAACAACGACGGAATTACCCCCAGCAAGGCGGCAATCCGCCAACCATGGCACAATGCCAACGTGGTTAATGCCAAAAAATGTACTTGTAACCCATCGGCTAATCCAGCCTTGAGGCTCCAGAGCAGAAAAAGCACTAACATACTGGCCAATACCCAGTGCTGGTAGTCCTTCTCGGCCCGAAACTTGGGCCAGAACTCCCTCGGAAAGCCCAGTACCAGTATCACTGCTGTAGCCACAAAACCTGCTAATTGAACCCCACTCAACACACCTGACATCCTTGCCTCTACTCCTTGCCCTCATCCTCTGGCACTGACCATCAGGAGGACTGACTCATGCCGATCTAAGCATAACGTCAATAGCGTGCCTCAAAACAATCATCTCAACCCAACAAACCCCAAAATACATGTAATAATTAGGGACATAGTTAATTATATCGCCTATTCACCGTGGCTTTGGATAGACTTTATACAATTAGTAATTTTTAACAAAAAAAAGTTAGCAAGACGTAACCAGATCAATTTTTTTTCGTTTTATCCTGTTAACCTCAATGCCAGCTCAATAAAAAATTTAAGGCCTATCATTATGGAAATGACCAACGCGCAACGCCTGATCCTATCTAACCAATATTACTTGATGTCTAAGCTCACGCCTGAGAACGAAACCAAGTACCGCCGCCTGCAGACGATTGTAGAACGTGGTTACGGCCTGCAAATGCGTGAACTGGACAAAGAGTTTGGTGACCTGCCCGAAGACAATTGCCGTGAAATCATCGACTTCATGGAAATGCACCACGCAATGCAAGAGTCTTACAAAATGCTGTCTGACGACAACCAGAACCAGGTTGATCAGCGCCGCCTTCAATTCCTAGGCTTTGATGCCGCCTCTGAAGCGCAGCATGTCCACTATGTGCGCTTCCTAACAGAGGAAGAGGGCCTGTACCCACAATTCGACAAAACCGAGCACATGTTTAACAGTCAGGTACCTATGCTGGAAAAATACCAACGTATGCTACGCACATGGCGCAATTGCCCACGTCAGTACCACTTGTCTACCGCTGAAATCCAACAGGTACTGAACGCTTAACCTGACGACGCTTTATTCCCCAAGCCGGAGCCTTTTGCTCCGGCTTGTTCTTTCTGCCACTTGACATCCCCTCTCCCATAGTAAAAATGTGAGCCCGACCATTAAACGCTCGCAACTTGTGTCAACTTTGACCCTTAGCCTGTATTAAACGTGGTAAAAGCGATAAACCACTAATAATTCAAATTATTAGCCCGTGATTGCACTACTCTTGGTGCCGTTTTCCCTGTATACAAAGAAACATTCTGGTTAGTTGATCTCCGATGATGAAACTTCTCTATGCCGTCATATTCCTTTTCTCAATCTCTAGTTGGGCCAAACCAACAGATCAACTGATCATCCTGACCACGTTTACCGTTGAGTCGCTACAACCCATTTTGAAGCAGTTTCAGCAACAATACCCGGAAGTCCACTTCACGATACTCCACCGCAGAGAAACCTCCGGCCTACGCCTGCTCAGCCATGAAGACCATGACATCGACATCGTGATTTCCTCTTCGCGGTCACTGTTTGCACCGCTGGTTGACGAAGATCGCTTATTGCCACTCAACGCATTGAATTTCGATTCGACGTTTCAGCAGCAACGTTTTATGCAAGACTCCATCGCCAATGTCGCTATCTTCGGCTATTCCGGTTACGGGCTGATGTGGAACCAGGACTACATCAAGAAGCATAAACTGCCCGTACCAAACAAGTGGGAAAGCCTCGCCGACCCGCGCTACTTCCGTCACCTGGTGATGAGCAGCCCGGCCCGATCCGGCACAACGCATATCATGGTCGAGAACATCCTCCAGCATTATGGTTGGAAGAACGGTTGGCAGTTACTGCTGCAAATCGGAGGTAACCTATCGTCGATCTCGGCCCGCAGCTATGGCGTCAAGGACAGTATTGCCCGCGGATTGGCCGGTATTGGCCCGATCATTGACAGCTATGCCCATGAAAGCCAAAAACTGTTCCCCTTTATCAGTTTTGCCTACCAGCCCAAAAGCCCGCTGATGCCAAGCTATGTCGCCGCGGTGAAAAACATCAACCAAGCAAGGCGAAGCATTGAATTTATTGAGTTTTTGCTCTCAGACAAGATCCAGCAAACCTTGTCGACCAGCTCACTCAACAAGTATGCCTTGCACCAGACCATGGCCCAGCCATTCGATGTCACCTCGATTGACCACGAACTTATGGAGGAGCGTTCCATCTTGGTCAAGCAGCTGTTTGAGCAGAGCATCAACCGCCAGCTTATCCGCCTTAACCAGGCCTGGCAGCTGATCCACAAGGTCAAGCAGCTCACACCGCTGACACCGGAAGAACAGCGTCAGTACAACTTGGCGATCAAGCTGGCCTCAACACCACCGATATCCGAAGCCCAGTCACGTAATCCTCAGTTACGAAACGCGGTTACCATGTCGAGAACCGACATGCACACAGCGCACCTCATCAAGGAATGGCGTACCTTGATGACCGAGCAACTCGATCTGGCCATCAGCATCTGTGAGCGGTTGCTCGATAACCACAAGCTGAGAGGTCAAGTCGAATGAGGTTAGGCAATACCATTGGCAATCGCCTTATTGCATCGATTGCTTTCATGGCGTTCCTCACCATCAGTGTCAGCCTGATCGCCATCGTCAACTGGGAAAGTCTGGACGATCAAATCCAGACTATGGTCGAGAAAAATATGCCTACCCTGCGTGCCAGTTACCAGCTGGAACGCAACACTGCCGGCCTGCAAGCGGCGCTGAATTTGCTCAGCAACAATACCGATCCGATCCTCCATGCGGATCTGAAGCAAAATATCAACAACAAGCTGGCCAAGATCAACGCGGCTATCGTGCAGACCGCCAGCCTAAAATTCCACTCCGCGATCAAGAGCGAACACGACACCCTATTCAATGACATCAATGCCTATGCTGATCTGCTTTACCAGCGCAATACCCATCTTTATGTGCTGGCACAAACCGAAAGCAACATCAAATGGCTTCACCAAGACATGGTTGACGAGCTTACTCCCATCCGTCAGGAGGTGGAGTGGCAGCTGACCCGAATGCTGCCCAATGCCTTGGTATCAAGCACCATCAACGAAGTCATGACCGAGTTCTCTCTGTTGCAGGCCATCACCGTCAAGGAAAATGAGCTGCATCAGCTGGTCCAAGAAATCATCTTGCAGCGACAGGAAAGGGATATTGGCAACGCCTTCTATTTCATTGGTTACAAAACCGAAGAAATCAGCCAAATGAGCCAAAGCTTGAGCCACTATTCCTCGACCGTCTCCTACCGTCAGTTGCTCAATGAGCTAATTGCCTTGGTCGAGCCCGGCGGGATCCTAGAAAAACAACTGCTGCGGGACTACCAGCTCTACCAGCAAATCACAGGGTACCAAGACAAAATCCAGGCCCAACTGGCTTATCAGGAAGAGCTTATCCTGACGATGGTGGAACAAGAAGATGCCTCACTCAATGTACTGAATGAGAAAACCCGTCAGGCGATTTCCATCAGCAACCTGATCTTGTTCGGCACCATGGTGATCACCTTGTTCCTGTCGGTGATGCTGTCGATTTACTTGGTCGGCCAAGGCATCGTCAAACGCTTGAACCTCCTATCCCAAGATCTCATGGCAGTAGCCAACAACCAACTAGACGCCCAAATCCAAGTTTCCGGCAATGACGAGATCGGCCAGCTGGGCGATAACCTCCGTCACTTCTGCCGCCAAATGCAGGAAATGCAGCAGAGCAATGCCCTGAACCTGATCAACAACACTCAAGCCAGCATCATTACCTGCAACCTGGAAGGTATTATCGAGTCGGTCAACCCCAGTGCCCTGAGCCTGTTCGACAATATTGAAATGCCACAAAACCGATCGATTTGGGAGCTTTTCAGCCCGACCATGCATGCCCGGTTGCAGTCATTATTTACCGAGGCCAGCCCGCTATTTAATTTGGGGGGCTGTAACCTGACCTTGAAGCAAAAGAAGCTCGACCAAGAAAACCTCTATTTGCGCTTGGACTTCCGCCTGTTCCAGCAAGGCCAGAAAGAAAAGGTGATCATCACCATGACCGATATCACCGAGCAGGAAAAAGCGGCCCGCTGGCTGGAAAAAATGGTAAGGGAAAAAACCCACTCGCTCACCACCCGCAACCGCCAGTTAAAACTGGAAATCGAAGATCGCAAACGGGTGGAAGATGACTTGCGCGAGACTCAGGACGAGTTGATCCAAGCCGCGAAGATGGCGGTAGTCGGCCAGACTATGACTTCGCTGGCCCATGAGCTGAACCAACCACTCTCGGCTATATCCACCCACATTTTCACGGCCAAGCTGGCATTGGATAAACAACGGCTGGATCAGCTACCGGCTTCGCTGGAGAAAGTAGAAAGCCTTGCAGCCCGGATGGGGCGGATCATCGCGAGTCTGAAAAGCTTCTCCAAGAAACAATCATCTGACAACCCCATGAAGCAGGTAGAGATCAACGCTTCGATCAAGCAAGCGATGATGATTGTCGAAAGCCGGGCCAAGGTGCAGCAAACGGAGATCCGCAACCAACTCACCGCTTCATGTTATTGCTACGCCGATCAGATCCAGCTCGAGCAGGTCTTGGTCAACCTGCTTGTTAATAGCTGTGATGCCGTCGCCGGTTGCGAACAGCGCATCATTACCCTCGAATCCCTTGATTGCCAGGCCGGTCGATGTTGCCTAGCTGTCAGCGATAGCGGCAATGGATTTGCCGCCGAAATCATCGAAAAACTCTTTATACCATTTACAACAACAAAAGAGGTGGGACTGGGGCTTGGCCTGAGTATCTGCCGTTCAATCATGAACCGCCTTGATGGTGATATTTTCCTAGCCTCGAACCTGCAAGGTGGTGCCATGGTCGTGTTGGAGCTTAAAAATTATGATAATGAATAATGATATCGAAGTACTAATTATTGATGATGACCAGGACGTGTTGGATTCATATCAGCAACTGCTTGAAATGTCAGGTTTTAAAGTCAAAGCCATTACAGACCCAACACTTGCGACTACCTTATTGCACAAAAACTGGCCCGGTGTTGTGGTAACCGACATGTATATGCCGGGGCTCAGCGGGATGGATTTGCTGGAATATATCAAAAACCTTGATCCCGAACTGCCCGTCATCATGATCACGGGACACGGTGACATCCCGATGGCCGTCGATGCCGTCAAGCGCGGCGCACTCGACTTTTTACAGAAACCGCTGCAGCCCGCGGAGTTGTTGGAACTGCTCGGCAAGCACCTTCCAACCAGGAAAGCCGTCATCGAGCAGCGCGAGGCCATCGGCCAATCGACCAACGACGTGCTACTGGGAGACAGCCCACTGGTGGTTAAGATCCGTGAAAAGGTCACCCAGATAGCCCTGACGTCGAAAGATGTCCTGGTTGAAGGTGAAAACGGCACAGGCCGCCATACGGTGACCAAGCTGCTGCACCAACACAGCCAGATGAACAAAGGGCCGTTCGTTGCCACCCTGGGCGGCAACATCACCTGCACCGCCGACCTGCAACGGGCGATGATTTCTGCCCGCAGCGGCAGCATCAGCCTAAGCGAACCCCAGAGTATGCCATTGGAAACCCAACAATGGCTGTGCCGTTTCTTGCTCGAGCAAGAGCGTCAAAATAAAAAGGAAGTCCGGGTATTGGCAATTACGGGTGCCAACCCTGAGGCATTGGTCGAGCAGGAAATCTTGCTGCCCGAGCTGTTTTACTTCCTGAGCCAAGTGCGCTTCCAGCTGCCACCTCTACGTCAGCGAGTCAGCGATATCGCCCCACTGTTCAAGTACTTCCTGAAACAGAGCTGCCAGAAGCTCCACAAAGCGGTACCCGCTATCGACAAGGCCTATATCAACACGCTAAACCGCCACGAGTGGAGTGGGAATGTCCTTGAGCTGAAGAACGTGGCCGAGCTGTACGCGATTGGCATTGTAAAACTGGCCGGGCAGGACCGAACCAAACCGCTGGAGCATATGAGCAGCCCGCTTGATGATCTGGTCGACAGCTACGAGAAGCAGGTAATTGAGGATGCACTGTATCTATTTGCAGGCCGGATCAACGATGTCTCCAACTATCTCCAGATCCCGCGTAAAAAATTGTACCTTAGGATGAAAAAACACAACCTGGATAAAGCAGAATACAAGGCCAGGGGCTAGTCCTTTATCCATGAGCAAGCATTAAGCCAGCATCCGCTGGCTTAATGCTGTCGATGTTAGTACTCGTAACGCAGCCCGAGGAACATATAGTCATCATCCGTTTTACCGGAAAAACGTACTGGGTCAGCGGTCCCATCATCCCCATCCTTGCCATCACGGAACACATAGCTAGCAAAAATAGACGAGCGCAACGTTAACCGGTATTGGGCTTCCAGCGTGGTATCGCTCAACTCGAGCTCATCACCGCCACTGTTGTCCAACCAGCGGTAGCCACCGCGCAGCACCCAGTCATCATTAACTTCGTAAACGGCCGTGAACTCAACCACTTCGTCTTTGCTCTTGGTGCCACTGCCATAATCCACTTCATCTTCTGAATAGATCACCCCCAGCACCAAGTCTTTAATGTAGTAACTGGCACCGACACCCCACACGTAGTAATCACGCCCGCTGTCGTCACCTTCGTCAACCTGATACACCGCAACTGGCGCCAACTTACCGGCATTACCCATATCAAAGGTATAGCGCAGGGCGATGTTATAACCGATATCCAAATCAGACTCGCCGTTACCAAGTATGTACGCTACAGACACATCGAAGTAGTCATAGCTATTTTGGTATTGCAAGGTACCGTCCTGGCGGAAGACTTGTGTGGCAGTACTATCCACCGCTCCCACTTGTCGAGCGATGGCAATATCCGATCCCGCAAAAACATCGACAATATCGGTAAACATGATCAGACCTGATGCGACACGGCCACCAGTGTATTTACCGTACTCTGAGGCATCAATCCCCGCCCATACATAACGCGCGGTAAGATCGCTGGAATCCGAATCTAAGCTATTGGCAAACTCTGCCGCTCCGACTTGATATTCCGCCCAGCCAATCACCGATACGTCATCATTGACCGTTTGTGCCCCCCCGAGCCCGAGACGGGCATCGAACTTCCCTTCAACATCATTGGATCCTTTATCGGTGACATTGAAGGCCAAGCGCCCGTACACATCAATGGTCGAGCCATCATCACCTTGGAAGATTGTCCCTGCCTGAGCGTACCCTGTACCTAGTAACGCCGACACTGCCACTGCTAATGCTAATGCTACTCTTTTCATGTTCAACTCCTGTTGTACATTTTTATTGTCGAGGCCGTCATTTGCCCCGTAAAAAGCACTGCCATTTTATAAACGCTAAATGCAAAACCAATAAATCAAGCACTTAATCGCGCCTAATTAGCATAGTACAGATCCTAAAATGTTGAATAATTGTTGAATATTTATTGAACTTTTATGCGAAGGAGAAAATGAGCAAGAAAATACTGGGGAGGAAACGTTGAAGGTTTGGCATAAAAAAGGGAAGCAAGATTGCTCCCCTCTTCAGGTATTAAGGTTTAAACCAACTTAGAAGCCGTAAGATGCACCGAATACAAATGCATTGTTGCTGTTGTTCGCTTGGTTACGGTACTCAAAGTATGGCTGCACACCACTGCGAGTCCATGTTGCACGAAGCTCATGATCTTTTGAATCTTTGCGGGAGTCGCCATTATTCGCATCATCATTGAAGTTATAAATAAAGTTATACTTCAGGTTTACAGTTTCGTTTAACTGGTAAGCGATAGATGTATCTGTACGCAGTGAGTCACCCGCACCAGCCGCATCTGTCGCATCAATGTGGTAGCGAGAACGGTGGTACAGAGAGATGTTGTCCATGTTGTAGCCAACTTTAATTAGCGGACGGTACTGGATAGTCTCACCCTCTTGGATCAAGTGGTGGTAACCCGCCGCAACCCATAGGCTATCAGTAATGTTCATTGCTTGCTCAGCGCCTAGAGTAACGTAGGTGCTGTCCTGCGTATTAACTTCACCAATCTGAATACCGTCAAACTCAGTCAGTAGCGTTAGACCACCCAAAGAGTTAGTAAAAGTGTGGCCCGCTTCTAGTGTTGAAGTCGCATCTGCCGCACCGTCACTGTGGAACTGTACGTTACCGGTTACGTAAGATGACGCCATTGCGCCTTGTGCCATAAGTAATGCTACTGCGCCTAATGCAAAACGTTTCATTGTGAACTCCTGGAGACAAATTCTCGCGGCATGTGTGCAATCTTGTTTTTTTACGGCATAAATTATTATTCGAGAAATGGATAGATTCGACAATGAACATAACCCAATTCACTTATTGCTATACAACAGAATAATATTCCAACCCATCCATAGGGTATGCAATCAAACACCAAAAACCACTTGATAAAAAAGTAAAAAACAAACTTAACCACTTCCTTTTAGATGCAAAATATCTTAGAAAGCTGAATAGGAGTTGAACATGAAGCACGGAATTTTATTTAAAATATAACTGTGATCTGGGTATAATTTTACAGCGCGAAATATGTGATCGGTATCCTTTTCTCCCAGCGCTTGCAGGCGTATATAGGCGGCGTTTACAATGCACTTATACTTCTTCACCTCGGTATTCCTATGACGTATCAATGCCCTCTCTGCCACCAGCCACTTAGCCAAAATGAAAAAAACTGGAAGTGTGAAAGCAACCACCAGTTTGATCAGGCCAAGGAAGGGTATGTAAACTTATTGCCCGCTCACCATAAGGGCTCGAAGAACCCTGGCGATAATAAGGAAATGATGCAGGCCAGACGCCTATTCCTCGACGCCGGCCACTATGATCCAATGCGCCAGAAGGTCATAGATAAGCTAGAAAAACACCTACCGGAAGAGGCTGAGCAGCTATTGGATATCGGTTGTGGCGAGGGGTACTACACATCCGGTTTTGCCGCTGCACTGACAGCTCATCCGGCTTTGGAAGTACATGGTTTGGACATTTCTAAAGTAGCGGTTCGCTACGCAGCCAAGCGCTATCCGACCTGCCATTTCTGTGTCGCTTCCAGTCACCGTCTGCCTTTTTCCGACCACTCTCTGGATGGCATGGTACGTATTTATGCGCCATGCAAAGACGAAGAGCTAAAGCGTACGATTAAATCGGGTGGCATTATTGTTACCGTTACGCCGGCAGCCCGCCATTTGTACCAGCTGAAAGAGCTGATTTACGACGGTGTTCGACTTCATGATATGGCAGCTGAAAGTATTGAAGGCTTTGAACTTATCGATCAAACCCAACTCCACTACGACATGGTTCTAACGGGCGAAGAAGCAACAGCGCTGATGCAGATGACACCATTTGCATGGAAAACCAGTGACACTATTTGGCAGCAACTGGCGGCAAGCGAGCAATTCCGTTGCGAAGCCGATTTCGCGATTAGGGTCTATCAACGACAAGCTTAACGGCGCTAAGCTTCAGCCAATACCTCAAACCAAACAATAGTGGTTATCAATTGCATTTGATAACCACTATCAACTCATCTATCATCACAGCCTCTATACTCATACCAAACTCACTGTGACTTGATACCCATGAAGAAATGGCTTTCCCTCGGTCTCGCTGGCCTGATGTTCGGCTGTGCCTCCCAAACCGATATTACCGATATCAACGGCAACGGTGGTGCCCAGCTGTTACCGACTATGTACGACTCGACTATCCAGTCTCCGCAAGGTCAGCCGATGACCCTTGCCCAGCTTGCAAATGCACTTAAAGATGCTGATATCGTGTTGGTAGGCGAATGGCACGGCCACCCTGGCGCGCACCTGATGCAAACTCGCCTCTTTGCCGCTCTGTACCAACAAAACCCAGATATGGCTTTGTCAATGGAGCAGTTCACCCGGGACAAACAGCATGTCGTAAACCAGTACCTAGAGGGTGAGATCGGCGAGAAAACCCTGATCAAAGACGGAAATGCCTGGCCTAACTACAGCAGTGACTACCGGCCCCTGGTTGAATTTGCCAAGATGAACCAGCTGGATGTGATTGCCGCCAATGCCCCGAAATCCATTGTTCGCTGCATAGGCCAGCAAGGCGAGGACTATTTGGAGCTGCTGCCAACCACTGAGCGCAAATGGGTCGCCGAACAGCTGACACTGGGCAACGATGCCTACCATGAGAAATTCAATGCGTCGATGCACCATGGCGATGAAGAAAAAACCCAACGCCAGTTTGCAGCCCAAACCGCTTGGGATGACACCATGGCTGAAAGTATGGTGGATTACCTTGCCCTTTATCCCGGCAAACAAATTATTCATGTTGCAGGACGCTTCCATGTGGCAGAAGGTTTAGGTACCGCTTCACGGATCACCGCACGTAACCCGGATTTGAACGTCATGATGGTGACGCCGGTAACCGAAAAAGCCAATGTGGCAGAAGGAGCGCCTGATTTCACTTTCAAGGTCATGCAGCTACCGACAGCCTATGTCGATAAAAACAAAATGCATGCAGCGATGAAAGAGATTTACGGCAGGAATAAAGCGTTGAAGTGCTATAAATAACAGCGATATAAGTGGATAGCCCTGAAAAGAACTGACCCCACCGGCGGCCAAGCTTGTGGGGTCATAGGGAGAGATACAGCTAATACCTCATAGCGCTTATTATCTCGTACCCGACCTGACCCTTCACTGAACACCGACCTTTCCACTGCATGATCTGTGGCACAGATTTTCGTAGCGCTATCGATACCAATCAGAAAACGTCTCTCCACAGCCGATAAAAATAGAAATAAAGCATAATTAACCATTCATTCATCAGAAAACCAACCAGCCAAAGCAATATTTCGCAACAAACAACCACTCTCACTACTTGGTCATTGCGCTGCAGCATGATCGACCGCACCATGTTGCGCAATTGTTAAAAATCATATGTCATTTTAAGCCCTGATGCGATAAAACATTATGCTAAGCAACGATTTGAACAGCGTGAAACAAACAGGGAGTGTGAGAATGGATATGAAAAACAATAAAATACTGACAGCTATCTGCGTCGCCGCCTCATTAAGCATGGCCTCTGCCACTGCCGTGGCTGAAGTAGCAAAAGTTGCCGTTTCGCAAATTGTTGAGCACCCAGCATTGGATGCTGCACGCAATGGCTTGCTCGATGGCTTGAAACAAAAAGGGTATATCGAGGGCGAGAATCTAGAGTTCAGCTACCAGACTGCGCAAGGCAACCCGGCGATTGCCGTGCAGATTGCCAAACAATTCGTTGGTGAACGTCCCGACGTACTGGTGGGCATTGCCACCCCTACCGCCCAAGCGTTGGCTGCTTCCACTCGCTCTATCCCGGTTGTTTTCACGGCAGTGACCGATCCGGTAGGCGCCAAGCTGGTCAAGGATATGGAAAAGCCAGCCCGAAATGTCACCGGCTTATCCGATCTGTCACCGGTTGCCCAACACGTGGCACTGATGCAGGAACTATTGCCTGAGATGAAAAGTATCGGGGTGGTCTTCAATCCAGGTGAAGCCAATGCCGTTGCCTTGGTCCAACTACTCCGTGCCGCCGCCAAGGACAAAGGCCTCACAGTGGTTGAGGCAACCGCGCTTAAAAGTGCCGATGTCCAATCAGCAGCCCAGATTGTCGCTTCCAAAGCTGACGTGATTTACGCCCCAACCGACAATACCGTAGCCAGTGCAATCGACGGGCTGGTCAATGCCGGCAACCAAGCCAACACCCCGATTGTCGGCGCCTCTACAACCTACATTGAAAACGGTGCCCTCGCCGCTCTCGGCTTCGACTACTATCAAGTCGGCGTGCAAACGGCGGATTATGTTGATGCCTTACTAAAAGGAAAGAAAGTGTCTGATCTTCCTGTAAAAGTGGCAAAAGGCTCCGATCTTGCCCTTAACCAGAAGGCCGCCGACAAGCTGGGGCTCACCTTCCCTGCGGCGGTACTTGAGCGCGCAACATCGATAGAGAAGTAATTATCAATCATAAAGACAAGGAGAATAAGGATGTCTTTCTTTGCCTTTCTCGGGACCCTCGAGATAGGGTTGGTCTATGGACTGGTTGCCCTCGGGGTCTACCTAACGTTTCGTATTCTGGACTTTCCCGATCTCTCGGTCGATGGCAGCTTTCCAATGGGAGCCGCTGTCGCGGCCACTGCGATTATTGCCGGTTTCAACCCTTGGGTAGCCACCTTACTGGCCATCGCCGCTGGCGGGCTTTGCGGGCTGGTAACTGCCTTCTTGGCGGTTCGCTGCGGGATCCTCCACCTCCTCGCCAGTATCCTGACAATGATTGCCGCCTTCTCAATCAATATCCGGATCATGGGCAGTCCCAACCTCTCCCTGTTAGGTGAGGATACCTTGTTTACCCCGTTCGAAATGCTCGCTTTTGAAAACGGGTTAGACGAAGGCATTATCCGTTTAGCGATAGTGCTTGCCTTAGTAGTCGCTAGCGCTTGGTTTATTACCCGCCTGCTTGCCAGTGACTTCGGCCTTGGCCTGCGTGCAACCGGGGTAAACAGCCGGATGGTCAATGCTCAAGGGGGCAATACCGATCTGTATACCTACTTCGGCTTGGCCTTATCCAACGGGCTAGTCGGCTTTTCCGGTGCCTTATTCGCCCAAACCAATAGCTTTGCCGATGTCACGTCGGGGGTCGGCACCATTGTGGTGGGTCTTGCTGCAGTGATCCTCGGTCAAACCCTACTCCCCGGCCGCAAAATCTGGGTCGCAGTCATCGCGGTGATCCTCGGCTCTATTCTTTACCGCTTGGCTGTCGCCTTTGCCCTCAGCAGTGGGATGTTTGGCCTGCAAGCCTCTGATCTCAACCTGATCACCGCCCTACTGGTTGCCGTTGCCCTGATCGCCCCACGCATGAAAGGAAAATTGACTCGCGGAAAGAGAAAATCATCCGCAACCACCAAGAAATTAGCGTAAGGCGTTGAGGTAAGCATGATTGAACTAAACGATATCCGTGTGACCTTCAACGAAGGCACCATTTTGGAAAACCAAGCGCTCAAGGGTGTCTCCCTGACGGTACCTGAAAAGCAATTTGTCACCGTGATTGGCTCGAACGGGGCTGGTAAATCCACCCTCTTGGGAGCAGTCAGCGGGGAGACCCCGATGGTCGGCGGGCAGGTGTTGATCGACAATATCGATGTTACCCAGAAAAGTGTCCACCAACGTGCCCAATATGCGGCAAGGGTGTTCCAAGATCCGCTGGCCGGCACCTGTGGTTCGCTCACCATTGAGGAAAATATGGCGCTGGCCTACAAACGCGGTAGTCAGCGCAATTGGAAACTGGCTCTGTCATCCAAGCGCCGCAAGTTATTTCAGGATCGGATCAGTATATTAGGCCTCGGCCTTGAGGACAGGTTGGGCGATAGCATTGGGCTGCTATCAGGTGGCCAACGTCAAGCAGTCAGCTTGGTAATGGCCACACTGGCAGACAGCAAGCTGCTACTGCTCGATGAGCACACTGCCGCCTTGGATCCCCGGATGGCCGCATTTGTTCTGGCCCTTACCAATAAAGTGGTTGAAGAGTTTGATCTGACAGTCATGATGGTGACCCACTCGATGAAGGATGCATTAGCCTATGGTGAGCGTACCGTGATGCTGCATCAAGGAGAAGTGGTACTTGATGTAGCAGGAGAAGCGCGCAGCCATATGGGCGTGAAAGATCTGTTAGAGATGTTCAGCAAAGTCCGCGGGGAAGAATTGGCTGATGATAGCCTGCTATTAAACTAGCGATAAAATTGCCATTCGCGACCAGCGCCAAATTAAAGTAAAATACACATCGTGCCCAGCGTGTTCTGGGCCCTTTTTGATTTTTAGGAAAACGATGAAAAAAACATTTGCCTTAACTCACCCAAAAAAAGCGGTTCCACGCGTTGTCGAAGCAATCAAGTACGAAGTAAAGAAGTACCTCAAGCGTGAACGTAACAAATCCCTTCCAGCCGGTGCTGATTACTGGGATTTCGACTGTAAGTTTGGTCATACCGAGCAGGAAGCAAAGGTTATCCACGTTAAAGAAATCAATAAGTGCATTGATGAAGCCGAAACACTGGCGCTAACGTCATTCTACTTGGAAATCCTGGCCAAGCCGGGTGTTCGCACCAAGCGAGAAGTTGAAGACGAAGAGTAATCGCCGTTTTCAAGACAAAGCCACACTCGCAGTGGCTTTGTCTGCATCCCTCTTCTTACTTATTCTCTCCCTTCTCTACCTATTCATTTCTTTATTAATCACTTCACAAGGCTCGCAATTGAACGCGTTATTGAGCCATTAGAAGTAAAATTCACCCACTTACATACATTCAAGAATGTATGTAAAATAAAGCTATTGTCCCTACCCAGAGAATAACCATGAAACTTCGTTCGCTAACTGCCAAGGCATGGCTGATATTCCCCATCGGCTTGCTATTGCTGACTGGCTACCGGTTTTCACAATTGGAAGACACCAACCAGATCCTCCCACCACCTCAACCGGTAAAAGTCCAAACGGAGAAGATGACGCCAGAGCTGCTAACAGGTTGGTCCTTCTCCGAAGGGACAGTGCAGGCCTACCGAAAGGCTTTCCTCGATTTTGAAATGCCGGGTAAAGTCGTCACCATCGGTGAACTGGAAAACGGCACCCAGCTTCGGGAAGGTGCTCGCGTCTTCGGTCCGGACAAGACAATCAAACGCGGCCAGCTGTTGGCACAAATCGACAGCCGCCAGAACTCCGCATCGGTCAAAGCGCTCGAAGCCCGCCTGCAAGCTGTACGCGCCCAAAAACAAGAAGCCCAAGCCCGCCTTCAGCAGGCAGAGAATGATCTCGCCCTTTCCCAACAAAACTTTGCCCGGATGGAAGAAGTCTATGAGCGAGGCGTAATTTCTCAGGATGAATTCGAGCGCAACAAAACGGCTCTACTCAATGCCCATTCGGCCGTTACCATGAACATTAGCGCGCTGGAGGCCATCGAATCAGAAATTCTTAGCGTTTCCGCCGATATCAACCGCGAGACGGTGAGCCTTGAAAAGACCAGCTTATTTGCCCCATTCGATGGCTATATTGCCGCGATGAATATCCGCGAGGATAACCACTACTACCCACCGGCAGGTATTACTTCAAACCGCGACCGCGAAGCCAGCAGTGCCATTGTGGTGGTTGATGACAGCTTGCTGGAAATCCAACTGGAACTGCCGGTTGAAGACGCCCGCCAGCTGAAAGAGGGGCAGACCGTTTATCTCGCCAGCGATAACGCCATCCTGTACCGCGCGGAAGAAAACCAGTTCCAAGGTAACGAGGTCGTGACCGGGACTATCTGGTCGGTAAGCCCAACGATCAACCTCCAGCGTCGTTCACAAAGTGTCAAAGTACGAGTGCAAAACGAAGACCAAAAGCTCATCGACGGTGAGTTCGTTCGGGCCTGGATAGCCGCAACGGTCGTTGAAAATGCAGTGTCACTGCCCATCTACGCAATATCGTTCCGCGGTGGAAATGCCTTTGCGTTTGTCGTCAATCACGATAACCAAGTCGAAGAACGCCAGCTTTCCCTCGGCCTGCAAGGACTGCGTCGTATCGAGGTGCTAAGCGGCCTCAAGGCAGATGAACAAGTTGTCACCCGAGGCCAGCACCTACTGGTAAACGGTAGCGCTGTTGAGGTAGTAGGAGCGACCCGATGAGGCCGATTGCACGCAAACTCTTTGTCCAAACCTTGGTTGCCCGCCTGCTATTGGGGATGGTGGTACTCGCAGGGTTGCTGTCGTACAACAACATGGTAAGAGAGAACTACCCCGATCTCGAAATCCCCCAAGCCATCGTGATGACCTTCTGGCCAGGAGCAGCGCCAGAGCAAATCGAGAAAGAGATCACCAAGCACCTTGAGGATGAAATCCGTAGCTTAAAAGGACTGAAGTCATTTTCCAGTGGATCCTATAACTCCTACTCCATTGTCGCGGTAGAGTTTGATGCTGACATGCCGATGAGCGAGTCGATGCAGCTGTTGCGCGCCGCCGTCGATAAAGCCGAGGCGGAATTCCCTGCCGATGGCAGCATTGAAAAGCCCGATATCGAAGAAATGTCGGTCTCCAATATGCCGGTGATCAGCTGGGTACTCAGCGGTGACGTCGACGATATCTTACTGTCGGATACCGCCAAGCGGCTGGAGACCCAGTTTGAAAACCTGCCATTGGTCAAAAAGGTCAACCTCAATGGCATGCGCGAAAAGAGCCTGCATGTACGCCTAAGAATGGACAGGTTGCGTGATCTTGGGATCTCCCCCCTGCTGGTGCGCGATCGCTTACAAAATGCCAACCACGATATGGCTTGGGGAGAGTTCGAGTCTGACGAAAATACCTTTAATCTCTACTTATCCGGTCGTTTCGTTACCGTCGACCAGGTGCGCCAACTCCCTATTACCCGCCTGAGTGATAATCGACCTGTTCGCCTCGGCGAAGTAGCCGAAGTCAGCCACCGCCTTGATCGCGAAGTCAGCCGAACTTTCTTTAGCGTTAACAACCAAGCCTACGAGCCGGGTATTACCCTTGATGTCCTCAAACATCCTGGGGCCGATACCTTCGCCGTTATAGCATCAACCCAGCAGATGGTCGATCAACTCACCAACCGCTCTGATTGGCCCCAAGGGCTATCCTTGTCCCGGGTAAGTGACGACGGTGAGTTAATCGAGTTAGCCTTCAATGATATCTCCAGTTCCATGCAGCAAGCCGTCGTGATCGTGTTTATCGTGCTGATGCTGCTACTCAGCTGGCGCGAAGCCTTGGTTGCCGGTATCGCCCTGCCAGTCACCCTACTGGCGACACTGGCCGTGATGGCAAGCTTCGGCTACTCCTTCAATTCGATGATCATGATCGGCATGGTGCTGGCACTCGGCCTGATGGTCGATGTCTATATTCTGGTGATGGAAGGGATGCACGAAGGTCTCTATGTCAAAAAGCTCCCATTTGCAGAGGCCGCACTTGAAACCGTTCGCCAGTTCATCTTGCCAGCGACCGCTGGACAGCTCACCACCATTTTAGCCATGGTGCCGATGATGATGGTGGGAGGGATTGACGGTAAGTTTATCCGCATTCTGCCGATCACTATCACCGTCACCCTACTGATCAGCCTATTTATCGCCTTTCTGATCTGTATCCCACTGTCGCGCTACATGCTCGAAAGAGCGGCCGACAACGACAAAGAGCTGCTCATCGATAAGCTATCAAGCCGCTATCGCCACCAATTGCGCCGTTGGCTGACCACCTATGTGCTCAAGAGTAAACGCCGGGCCGGGGTATGGGTTGGCGGTACACTGGTTCTCTTCGTTGCCAGTATCATGTTGGTTGGCCTGATGCCCTCGGAAATGTACCCAGAATCCGACGATCGCAAAATCGGGGTATCACTGGTACTCGCCCCCGACGCGACGCTTGAGCAATCACAGCGTGCTGCCGATAAAGCCGGTGAGTTCTTGCGCCAACAGCCTTGGATCGAGAAAGTCATCACCTATGTCGGAGCCAAAAGCCCGATGACAACCGCTTCGCTCAATGATGCCCTATTGCCATCCCAAGAATGGAACCAAGTCGGTTTCAGCCTGACCCTCTACCCGAAAGATCAGCGCGATAAATTATCATTCGAATATCTGGAGGAAATCCGTAATGGCATCCAACAAGCATTACGCAACGAACCCGGGATCGAAGTGTCTCTGGTTCACATCGGTGGCAACCCTGATACCTCAGCACCGATCCAAATTGACTTAATTGGGCCAGATTATAATCAGCTGATTGCTAATGCCGCAGCAGTCAAAGCCGCACTGGCACAGGTGCCGGGCAGCAGCGACATCAACGACAACCTTGGCCCTGCCCGCCATGAGGTGCGCTTTCACTTCAAGCATGAAATGCTGAGTTTCCACCAACTGTCAGAATCTGAAGTCTCGCAGCAGATCCGAGTGGCAATGGAGCAGGACGAAATCGGCCACTTCAAGATTGAAGGTATCGATGACGACGCCAAGATGCGCCTCAGCGTATTGTGGCCAAGCCGTGGCGACAGCCTTGGCGGCCCCCGTCATTTGTCGGAGATGCAGTTACTCCACATCATCAGCCAGGATGGCCGAGCCGTGCCATTGACCGATCTGGTGGATTACCAAATTGTCGAAACTCCACGGGTATTCGTCCACAAGGAAGGCCAGCGTGCCGTTACCGTTGCCTCGCGCACTGAAGGCCGTACAGCCAGCGAAGTGATCACGGCGTTGATCCCGCAATTGGAGCAGCTACAAGCCCAGTGGCCGAACGGCTATTATTATCAACTCGGTGGTGAAATGGCCAAAGCCGACGAGAGCTACAGCGCTATGGGAACAGCCTTCGTCTTGGCCATGTTCTCGATCTTCGTGTTGTTGGCACTGATGTTCAACTCGTTTGCCCAACCGGCGATTATCTTGCTGATTGTACCGCTTGCCTTGATGGGGACCTTCTTCGGTTACTTCCTGTCAGGCACCGCAATGTCATTCTCGGGACTGATCGGTATCGTGTCACTGGCGGGGATTGCGGTAAATAACGGTATCGTATTGGTCGATACCATGAACCGCCACCTCAAGCGCGGCGAGTCTGTCGCCCAAGCAGCCGCCTACGGTGCAGCCGAGCGCCTGAGGCCGATCCTTAGCACCAGCTTGACCACCATCCTGAGCTTGCTGCCACTGGCATACAGCGATCCACAGTGGTACCCGCTTTGTATGGCGATTATTTATGGCTTAGTGGCATCGACCATTATTGCCATTGTAATAATCCCCGCGTTGTATATTCTTTTGACCAAACCATTAGGCAGCCCAGTAGCACAAAGCGCCTAATTGATTATCGGGGGTGCTTTGGCACTCCCGTATTTCGGATAAAGTAGATGGCAAGAAAAAGTAAAGAAGAAGCAGAACAGACCCGGCTATTGTTGCTTGATACCGCAATGAAAGTATTCAGTCAAAAAGGCCTGAACAAAGCAACCCTCGCCGGTATCGCCTCTGAGGCGGGGCTCACCCGAGGGGCGATTTACTGGCATTTCAAAGACAAAGCCGATTTGCTTGATGCATTATGGCAAGAACAGTCGACTGCGGTCCAACACGCGGCAGAAGCCGTCGCAGAACAAACAGGTCCGGCATTGCGAGAAGGGGTACTCAATATCGCCCGGGTGCTCCTGACAGAGATGCGCGACACCCCCAAAATGGCCATGATTATTCAGCTATCACTGCAGGGGTTTACCGATGAAGACCTGCGTCTGCGTAGTATCGAAAAGGGGCAAGAGGACAACGCAAAAGTAGAAGGCGCGATGTTGCAACTGCAGCAAGATGGCCTGTTGTTACCCCACCTCACCGCTGACATTGCTGCGGTTATCTACAGTGGCCTGCTGACCGGGATCTGCGAGCAATGGACAATGTACGATCGCATCGCTAAGACCGATGAACAGATCGAGCAGTATGTCCACTCCCTGTCGTTGGCACTGTTTATCCGGTAATTATTTATCCGGTAGACAAGCCGAATACCTAATTACCGCCAACTCGCTAAAACCAGCGCTCGAGCGATGTTTTATCCAGCTGATTAAAAGCACGATTTAGCACCTGTGCCAGTTCTTTGTAGCGAGGGCGGCTTTTCAGCGGCTGCAGCGCATGCCCTTCACTGACAATCTTGTCATGGATTTCACGGTACCAACTTGCCAGCGACGGCGGTAGGTCGGTCCGGCTTCGTTTGCCCAGCCACCACAGCCCCTGCAACGGCATACTCAAGGCAAATAGCGCCACCGTAATCGCCTGCGGCAAGGCATCGTAATTATCGAACGCCATCTGGCTCAGCACGCTCATAACCGCAACGGCAGGCATCACCCGCGTCGCAAACCGCGTGGCCTTGATATACCGCTGCTCGGGAAACAGAATGGCCAACTCTTTGCGCATTGGCCACGTAGCCATGTAATCCTGACCATAACGGAATGCTTGCCAAATCGAATGTTGTTGACTCATAAACCACCAAACTTCAAAAAAATTAGTAAAAATTCAAAACTAGCAATAACAAACTTGATTCAAATTAATTTTTTCTAAAAATACTTTTGTTATATTGCACCACAATCGCTATCCTATGCACGCCTACATTTATTGTTGCCTGTAATCATCGTTCTGGCAACTGAAGGCGCTTCCAAGGATGGCCCAGAATCTGGGTTTCTCGATTCTATCTAGATACGGATGTAGCACGATTTTGACCCTGATTAGACCGGCTTGTCGAAAAGTCGTCTATCCTATGGGTAATTTTTATATCAGTTGAATATCAACTTTCAGACAGATTATAGGTAGTCACTCATGTCTAAGCTGGTTTTAGTTCTTAACTGCGGTAGTTCTTCTCTTAAGTTCGCTGTTGTTGACGCGGTATCAGGTGAAGAGCACCTGACAGGTCTTGCAGAATGTCTGCACCTTCCAGAAGCTCGTATCAAGTGGAAACTTGACGGTAAGCACGAAGCACAACTAGGCGAAGGCGCTGCTCACGAAGAAGCGCTAGCGTTCATGGTAGACACTATTCTTGCTTCTAAGCCAGAACTAGCAGAAAACCTACAAGCTATTGGTCACCGTGTTGTACACGGCGGCGAGAAATTCACTAAGTCTGCTCTTATCTGTGGCGATGTGCTTAAAGGTATCGAAGACTGTGCAACTCTAGCACCGCTTCACAACCCAGCTCACATCATCGGTATCAAAGCGGCTCAGAAGTCTTTCCCAGCACTTAAGAACGTAGCGGTATTTGACACAGCTTTCCACCAGACTATGCCTGAAGAAGCTTACCTATACGCTCTACCGTACAACCTATACAAAGAGCACGGTATCCGTCGCTACGGTATGCACGGTACTTCTCACCTATTCATCACTCGCGAAACTGCGAAGCTGCTAGGTAAGAAAGAAGAAGAGCTAAACATCATCAACTGTCACCTAGGTAACGGTGCTTCAGTTTGTGCTATCAAGAACGGTCAGTCTGTAGATACTTCTATGGGTCTTACTCCTCTTGAAGGTCTAGTGATGGGTACGCGTTGTGGTGATATCGATCCAGCTATCATCTTCCACCTGCACGACAACCTAGGTTACTCTGTTGAGAAAATCAACACGATGCTAACTAAAGAGTCTGGCCTACAAGGTCTGACTGAAGTGACTTCTGACTGTCGTTTCGTTGAAGACAACTACGGCGAGAAAGCTGAAGCAACTCGTGCAATGGACGTGTTCTGTCACCGTCTAGCTAAGTACGTTGCTGGTTACACAGCTTCTCTAGAAGGTCGTCTAGACGCAATCACTTTCACTGGTGGTATCGGTGAAAACTCTGCACCAATCCGTGAGATGGTTCTAAACCGCCTTGCTATCCTAGGTGTTGAAGTTGACGGTGAAGCTAACCTGAAAGCACGCTTCGGCGGCGAAGGCGTTATCACTACTGAAAACAGCCGTGTTCCTGCAATGGTTGTTTCAACTAACGAAGAACTAGTTATCGCGGAAGATACAGCTCGTCTAGCTGAAATCTAATCGGTCGATACTGACTTCAACGGCTGGCCTAGGCCGGCCGTTTTTTCATGACTTATGACCTTAGGTCATGCTTTTGTGTGGTGCTGTCCAATACCGGTTCACCCATCGTTATTGCACAGCACTGTCGTGTTTCAATAGTTGAGGAATCCATAGTGTCCCGTACTATTATGCTTGTTCCGGTTGGTGCCGGTGTTGGTCTTACTAGCGTAAGCCTTGGTGTGCTTCGTGCAATGGAGCGCAAAGGTGTTCGCGTTTCTTTCTTCAAGCCTATCGCCCAGCCGCGTCACGGCGGTGATCAGCCAGATCTAACAACTAACATCATCACTGCTAACAGTGATATGAAAGTGGCTGAACCTTTCTCAATGGCTTGTGCAGAAGAGCTTATCCGTAACGATAAGAGCGATGTTCTGCTAGAAGACATCGTAGCACGCTTCAAAGAATCAACAGCTAACGCTGAAGTTGCGCTAATCGAAGGTCTTGTACCAACGCGTAAGCACCCGTTTGCGAACCAGATCAACTACGAGATTGCTAAGACTCTGGGTGCGGAAATCGTATTCGTTGTTGCCGCAGGTACTGATAACCCAGCTCAACTTAAAGAGCGTATCGAAGTAGCATGTTCTAACTTCGGTGGTATCAAGAACAAGCAAATTGCTGGTGTTATCGTTAACAAGCTAAACGCACCTGTTGACGCTGAAGGCCGTACTCGCCCAGACCTATCTGAAATCTTCGACGACGCTGAAGCCACTGTGCCTTCAAACGTTGAAGTTATGCAGGTATTCAACTCAAGCCCTATCCGTGTACTTGGCTGTGCACCTTGGAGCGCTGAGCTGATCGCGACTCGTTCAACTGACATCGCTAAGCACCTGAACGCTGAAATCATCAACGAAGGTGATATCGCGACTCGCCGTATCAAGAGCATCACTTTCTGTGCACGTTCTATCCCGCACATGGTTGAGCACTTCCGTCCTGGCTCTCTGCTAGTAACTTCAGCAGACCGTCCAGACGTAATCGTTGCGGCATGTCTTGCTGCAATGAACGGCGTTGAAATCGGTGCCCTACTGCTTACTGGCGGCTACGAGCTACCTAAGCCAGTAATGGACCTATGTGAGCGCGCATTCGAAACAGGCCTACCTGTTATGACTGCACTGGGTAACACTTGGCAGACATCTCTGAACCTTCAGAGCTTCAGCCTAGAAGTCCCTGCTGACGATAAAGAGCGTGTTGAGCTCGTTAACGAATACATGGCAAGCCACATTGACGGTCAATGGATTGAATCTCTAACTGAAGGTTCAGCCAAAGAGCGTCGCCTAAGCCCACCAGCATTCCGTTACGAGCTAACTGAACTTGCTCGTAAAGCGGCTAAGCGTGTTGTCCTGCCTGAAGGTGACGAACCACGTACCGTTAAAGCAGCTGCTATCTGTGCTGAGCGCGGTATTGCTGAATGTGTGCTTCTTGGTAACCCAGAAGAGATCAAGCGTGTTGCTGAGCAACAAGGCGTTACTCTAGGTGCTGGCGTAACCATCATCGATTCAGAAGCTGTTCGTGAAAACTACGTTGCTCGCCTGGTTGAGCTTCGTGGCGCGAAAGGCATGACTGATGTTGTTGCACGTGAGAAACTTCAAGACTCTGTTTTCCTAGGCACTATGATGCTAGAAAACAATGAAGTTGACGGCCTAGTTTCTGGTGCTGTTCACACAACCGCGAACACTATCGTTCCTCCGTTCCAGATCATCAAGACTGCACCGGATGCGTCAATCGTATCTTCTGTATTCTTCATGCTACTGCCTGATCAGGTACTGGTATACGGTGACTGTGCAATCAACCCAGATCCAAATGCTGAGCAGCTAGCGGAAATCGCTATCCAGTCTGCAGACTCTGCGAAAGCATTCGGCATCGAGCCTCGCGTTGCAATGATCTCTTACTCTACCGGTACTTCTGGTAAGGGTGCAGACGTTGATAAAGTACGTGAAGCAACTCGCATTGCTCAAGAGAAGCGTCCTGACCTAGTGATCGACGGTCCTCTTCAGTACGATGCTGCGATCATGGAAAACGTTGCTGCTTCTAAAGCGCCTAACTCACCTGTAGCGGGTAAAGCAACTGTATTCGTATTCCCTGACCTAAACACAGGTAACACGACTTACAAAGCGGTACAGCGTTCAGCAGACCTAGTTTCTATCGGTCCAATGCTTCAGGGCATGCGCAAGCCAGTTAACGACCTTTCTCGTGGCGCACTAGTAGACGATATCGTATACACAGTGGCACTAACTGCGATTCAGGCGAAACAAGCTGACGACGCAAACAAGTAAGACTTTCTTGTTTGAATGCTCTCTAGTTTGAATAAAGTTTCAATGCCCCGCGCTGCGGGGCATTTTTTTATCTATATAAAACAAGTCCCCTATTGTTTTCGTTGAATATTTATTCCACTTTTTTCACGCAACTAACATCATATATTGACCAGCCTCACAATACCCACATAAAGAGCATGTTTATTCGTTAACGAGATGTATTTTCGGAACTTGTATACCACTTTTGGTGTAGTTGATGGTTTATAAATCCACCCTATGAACTTAGTGCAGAAGTTCAAGCGGATTGTAACTTATATGAAACAAGGATAATGGAAGAATGTTCTGGATACACCTGTTATTACTGCTAGCTGTCATTTTGATCGGTATACGCCACGGCGGTATCGCCTTTGGTCTTCTCGGGGGCCTCGGTGTCTCTGTGATGACATTCGTTTTTGGTATTGCGCCAGGCTCCCCCCCTGTTGGCGTTATGCTTATCATCTTGGCAGTGGTTGCAGCTTCGGCCACCCTTGAAGCCACTGGCGGCTTGAAGCTACTGGTTAAATTTGCCGAACGCCTGCTTCGTAAACACCCTGAGCATATTGTCTTCTTGGGGCCGATCTGTACCTATTCCCTCACGGTACTGGTTGGTACTGGTCACTCAGTGTATCCACTGCTGCCTGTTATCTATGACGTTGCCTACAAGAAAGGGATCCGTCCTGAGCGCCCGATGGCAATGGCAAGTGTTGCTTCACAAATGGGGATCACCGCCAGTCCGATTGCTGCTGCTGCCGCTGTCGTCATGGCAACAGCGATGGACAACAGTCTGGACATCAGCCTGATCAATGTGTTGATGGTGACGATTCCAGCAACCTTCGGTGGTCTGCTTATTGGTTGTTTGTGGAGTTTGAAACGCGGTAAAGATTTGGATGCAGATCCTGCATTCCAAGCACGTATGCAAGATGACGAATTCCGTAATAGCTTGGTCGATCCAGAGCAAGAAGGCTCAGCAGAAGAAGAAGCGGAACATCAGCGTACGGCGAAGAAAGGCCTTACCGTGTTCCTATTGGGTATTCTCTCGGTGATCGGTATTGCTTTATTCAGTAAGCAACTACTGCCTCAAGGCGTAGGCATGTCGGTGGCAATTCAGTTCCTGATGCTATCTGTCGGTGCGATTATCCTACTCACCACCAATATTTCACCTAAGCGTATCGTTAACAGCAATGTGTTCATTGCCGGTATGAGTGCCGTTATTACTATCTTCGGTATCGCTTGGTTCAGTGACACTATCATCGGCCACCACAAAGAATACCTCGTCGATCTGGTTAGCGGCATGGTCAATATCTATCCATGGTCATTCGCCTTTGCCATGTTCTTCGTGTCTGCCTTCCTGAAAAGCCAAGCAGCAGTATTAACCATTATGCTACCACTTGGTTTTGCGTTGGGTATCGACCCTGCGGTTCTAATTGGTGTGCTACCTGCGTGTTACGCGTACTTCTTCTTCCCGTTCTACCCTAGCGATCTGGCAGCTATCAGCTTCGACCGCTCAGGCACCACGGCTATCGGTAAATACGTTCTGAACCACAGCTTCATGATCCCGGGCTTTATCGGTGTCGGCTCAGCAACGATTATTGGTTACTTCATCTCAATGATGGTTAACTAATACCGCACCCTATTGCCCAGAAAAAGTACCGAGAATAAAAAAAGGCCGCTACATCCGTAGCGGCCAACATGTCAGACTCGAATCAACACAAGATATAAACTACTAGCCCAATACCAAGCTAGTAAACGTAGAACTCGGTACTCACCACTTACTTGCTGCGTAAGTAGATAATCCAATAACCCATTCCGACGAACACACCACCACCGATAATGTTCCCCAGTGTCACTGGGATCAGGTTATTGACAACAAAATTACTCAAGGTTAAATCGGCAAAATCCGCTGGATTCATCCCCGTCATTTGCCAGAACTCAGGTGTTGCAAGATGCTTGATACCAATCGCCATCGGTACCTGGAACATGTTGGCAATGCAGTGCTCAAAACCCGATGACACAAACATCGCGACCGGCAGGACCATCACCAAAATTTTATCGGTCAGGGTACGCCCACTGAAGGTCATCCATACCGCTACACATACCAGTACATTACACATCACGCCAAGGGCGACTGCCTGCATGAAATCGTGATGCAGCTTGTGCTGGGCAATTTGCATCGCATTGATACCAACAGCACCGCTTCCGGACATGTACTGCTTGGTCATCAGCATGATGGCCACCAGCAGCAAGGCACCAATCAGGTTGCCGATATAGACAACTCCCCAGTTCAGCCACAAGCTCTTCCAGCTGATCTTTCCGCTGGCACGGGCAACCAAAGTCAGTACCGAACTGGTAAATAACTCGCCACCGGTGATCACAACCAAGATCAGACCTAGGCTAAATGCCAAACCACCAACAAAGCGAGACATCCCCCACGCCATATCACCGGCACCGGTTGTCACTGTGGTATAGAAGACAAAGGCGATACCAATATGCATCCCTGCAGTGATCGCCAGCAGCAACGACTTCATCGGATCTTTGGTGGCCTTGCTTACACCTACCTCGGCCGCTTTCTCCGCCATTTGTGGCGGTAATAGCGAATCAAACTGATTCTGACACATATTGTTTGGCACCTGACACATCTTGAAACACACAAAATTAAGGAGGCGAGATAGTGACTTTTATCACACAAATATTCAAGCCATTGCCAAAACAATAATTCGAAATATACGAACGAATTACTCGGTTATACCGAATCAACAGATATTGTAAACATTGAGCAACAAATCCGTACGCCAAAGATTTAAATCACGCTAACATGCCGTCACATTGCCACTACATTTATACCCATTCGTGCATAACAGCAGAATTATATGCACTGCCTGAATCCTGCAACTTGAAGTCACTTGAGGATATACCGAGATCAAAAAAGGCGGCAAAAATGCCGCCTTTCTTCAATAGAGAAGAGGTTATTCAACTACACCAGTTCAACCTGGCAAATCACCTCATCATCAAATGACAGCACCTTTAGGGTGTTGCCTTCAAGTAGGCCGTAACTGGCCTGGTATTCACCACGCGGAATCGTCACCGAGCCCGGGTTGTAGACATACAGCGTGTCTTTCTTTTCGGCAACCGGTAGGTGAGTATGGCCTGAAACCACAACATCACCATCACGTAAGCGCGGGTGTTTGTCACCGTTATACAGGTGACCATGAGTCAAGAACAGACGGCGGCCATTTGGCAGCAGCACAAGGTTATAGTCCGCCATCATCGGAAAGTCCAACAGCATCTGGTCAACATCGCTATCGCAGTTACCCCTGACAGCGGTGATCTTTTCTGCATGCTGGTTAAGCTGCTCGGCCACGTCAATCGGTGCGTATCCTGCCGGCAACGCATTACGTGGGCCGTGGTTGAGTACATCCCCCAGCAGAATTAAGTGGTCAGCACCACTTTGCTCAAACTTGACTAGGGTACGACGGGTGCTTTCGGCACAGCCGTGGATATCAGAAGCAAAAAACAATTTCATGTCTGGTGATCTTTGTTCGAAACAGGATGCAGCGATCCTACACCGAAGGCCACGACAATGCCATTCGACCGGATAAGGTCTTAGCATACCGCAGCAAAGGTATACTACTCATCTCGCAGCATGCCGTTAAGGACGATATTGTTGTAGCTCACCATGCCTATGATCTTGCCGCTTTCAATAACCGGCGCCCGGCTGATACCGAAGCGCTCAAATAAGCGGGCACAGTAACGGACATCCATCGTTGCACTGACTGACAAAGCGGGTTTGGTCATGATCTCATAGATATTGGTCCGCTCCGGCGAACGATCCAGTGCCAGTACATTCTTGGCAATGTCGTTCATCAAGACGATGCCATATTCATCGTCATCGTTACGCTTGTTTACGATAAGAGCCTTGATTTGTTTTCGCTTGGCGATCCGGATTGCCTCGGCAACAGTAGTCAGCCCTTCGACAATCGCGAAGGTGTCCATCATGACATCTCGTACCCGGACCAATGTGTCATTACTCATAGCTTCGCCTCAACGACTTTGGTTAGTGTTTCTACCTGATGGGCCACGCCCACCGCATCCTCGACATCAAGCTGGACAGCAATTCCCTGTCCGGAAGAAGAGTCGAAGTCCCCGACCTGCTCGATGGTTTCCAAAATAGTTCGTGCCAAATGTTCTTCAACGACAAACAAGATCACATCACGCTGGACATCGAGCCCGAGGCCGAAAAAAGTTTTCTTCTGGTACAGCCCTTCCCCGCGGGCATTGTTGATCACCGTCGCGCCGGTCGCCCCAGCCTTGCGGGCAGCATCCAAGACGGCATCGGTTTTCGAATCTTCAACAAAAGCCAATATCAGCTTAAAGCGCATTTTCTTCTCTCCTCTTTGCCTGCCTTGCCGACAATTGGGCATAACCCATCACTGTGATCATCGGAAACAAACTGGCAAATGCAATTAGCCCGAACCCATCGAGCATCGGGTTTCTGCCCGGTACGGTGGAAGCCAGCCCTAGGCCTAGGGCTGTCACTATCGGCACCGTTACCGTCGATGTTGTCACACCGCCGGAATCATAGGCCAAAGGTACAATCATTTTCGGTGCAAAATAGGTCTGCACCACCACCACGCAGTAACCTGCCAAGATGTAATAATGCAGCGGGTCACCGACCACAATACGGTAGCTACCAAGCGCAATCCCCACCGCGACCCCCAATGCAACCGCAACACGCAGACCGTTGACACTGATGGTATCGCCCGATACTTGATTGGCTTTTATCGCAACCGCAATCAGGGAAGGCTCGGCAATAGTGGTACTAAAACCAATTGCGGCGGCAAAAATATACACCCAGTAATACTGGGTCCAAGGAATGACTGCCGGGATCCCCTCTCCGCTATCGAACAGGAAATCCATCGCCGTCAACTGAACCGCCATTGACTCCCCCAATGGGAATAGGGCTAGCTCAAGTCCGAGTAGAAAAAATGACAACCCGACAATAACGTAGACGAAGCCCAGCGCCACCCTGGGCCAATTGGTGACCGGGCGGCGCAATACAGCAAGCTGGAAACCAAAGATGATAACGGCAATCGGCAGGACATCGCGCACTGTCATCAGCAGGGTGGTGAAAAAATGAGGAATAATTCCGCTGAGCTCTGTCATCCCTATCCTCCTAGTGCACCAGCATGCCGTAGGCCATGACAAATATCATTGGCGTCAGCGAGGCAAAAGCAATTAAGCCAAAACCGTCCACAATGGGATTACGCCCTTTGATCGAGGATGCCAATCCCACTCCCAATGCGGCCACCAAAGGCACGGTAATGGTTGATGTCGTCACCCCGCCAGAATCGTAGGCAATCCCGACAATGGCCGCCGGCGCAAACCACGTCATGACCATTACCGTCAGATAGCCCCCCATAATCATCCACTGGATAGGCCAGCCTTTTAATATCCTTGTGACCCCGAGCATGATGGCTATCCCTACCGACAGGGCAACTGTAAGGCGCAAACCGGTGGCATAATCCAGCTGGCTCTTGGCATCGGTCGCTATCAAGCCCCCCTCGGCTGCCACCTTGGCGGCCTCGGCGGCAACGGCGGTGAGCGCGGGCTCAGCGATGGTCGTACCAAACCCCAAGCAGAAGGCAAACAACAACAGCCACCACACACTGCCCTTGCTGGCAAAGGAGCGAGCCATTGACTCGCCGATCGGAAACAGCCCCATTTCCAGCCCAAACACAAACAGCGTTAACCCGACCACGACAAAAGCCAAGCCGACGAGGATCGGGCCCAAATGTGGCAGCGGTTGCTGAAGGACAACCAATTGGAAGAAGCTAATCACCAAGATGATCGGTAATAAGTCTCGCAGGCTCGACAACAAGGATTTCAGCAGAGCGAGCAAAAAAGCCATTCCACCTCCTGACTGTAGGCCGGCATTTGAAAAGGGTATACCTTCAAGGTACTCCCCATTAATAATTAGACACAGCTTTTATGTGCCAACACGAGAGCTAGCACACATAACCTTATGTCATAAGGAGGGTATAACAAGTCTTTGGTTTAGCTATACTTACGTCTAGGACTAAGCACCACAAAGATAGATACGCTAAAGGTGGGTATGCTATAGATGGGTAAGCTTTAGAGGAGCAGCATGAAAATATTAGTGACCGGCGGGACCGGATTTATCGGCTCGGCATTAATCAATGCGCTAAAAGAACATGACATCACCGTATTGAGCCGCAACCCAGCCAAAGCGAGCCAAAACCTAGGCAGCAGGATCAACGCCGTCGCCTCCCTAGACCAATTCGATAACCTTGATGACTTTAATGCGGTAATCAACCTCGCCGGAGAGCCCATTATCAACAAACGCTGGAGCCCGCAGCAAAAAAAGAAAATTTGCCACAGCCGTTGGGGCCTGACAGAACACCTTGTCGAAAAGATCCAAGCCGGCAGCCAACCGCCCCACACCTTTATCAGTGGCTCGGCAGTGGGGATCTATGGCGACCAGCTAGACACGGTCATCGACGAGTCCTTTGCTATCAGCAATCAGGTTAAACACGATGACTTTGCCCACCATGTCTGCCAGCGCTGGGAAGAGATTGCCAATGAAGCCAGCAGTGAACAAACCCGGGTCTGCCTGCTGCGTACCGGTATTGTGCTAGGTAAACATGGCGGCGCATTGGCAAAGATGCTGCCACCTTACCAACTAGGACTTGGCGGGCCGATAGGCAATGGCTCGCAGTACACGCCCTGGATCCACCTGCAGGATATGGTGGATGCGATTGTCTTTCTGCTGCAGACACCCTCAGCCAGCGGTGCCTTCAACCTAACGGCCCCCGAGCCGGTGACCAACAAGGTATTCAGCCAATCTCTAGCCAAAGCCCTGCGCCGCCCGCATTTTCTTTTCACCCCTGCTTTTGTGCTGAAAGTCGTACTTGGCGAAGCATCCTCCTTGCTGCTGGAAGGGCAACGTGCCGTTCCACAAAAACTAGAGGCACTCGGCTTTGATTTCAGCTACCGGGATATTGACTCAGCCCTTAAGGCAATTGTTGCGGCTTAACCTTTTCACCGATTAAGTTTTTCGCCTTCACTCGAAAAAAGCTCCCATTACACAAGCGGTAACGGGAGCCAGGGATTCATGTATCGCGATCAGCCACGTACCGGTAATAGCAAGCTGTTAATCATCGATCGGATGATCAGCACCACCAGCAGAAGAGACAGCAAAGGCACCATCAACCACACTCCCGGGTGCCAGCTAACGGGTAACTCAAAGCCCCATTTCACCAGCGCAGCGACTACCGCTTCAGCACCAGCCGCAGCCATCACACCCGCCAGCAAAGCCATAATGCCGTATTCACCCCACACGGTTGCCGATACCCTTTTGCGGCTCGCCCCCAAGGTACGGTACAAGCGTATTTCGTCCCGTCGCTGGGCCAAGCTTAACCGCAGTAGGGTCATCACCAGTAGCAGCCCACTGACCACGCCCAAACCCGCCAATACCGACAGCGACAACGACACTTGCTGCATGATGCCTTGGATTCGGGTGGCCATGGTACGCAAGTCAAGCAAGGTTACCGTTGGATAATCCCGACCAAGCTGGTTAATCACTGCCTGCTGATCAGCCTCGATACGGAAACTGACCAGCCAGGTGGCAGGCAGCTCGGCCATCACATCTGGTGTGAAAATAAAATAGAAGTTGGGCCGCATATTTCGCCATTCGACATCGCGAATACTGGTCACCTTGGCACTGAAAGGCTGGCTATTAACATTGAAGGCCAACTCATCACCAACCGTGATATCCAATCGCTCGGCGATACCGGATTCAACCGAGACCCCACTTTCCTTGCTCCATTCACCGGCGATTAGTTCATTGTGAACCGGTATCGACTCACGCCAGGTAAAATTCAGCTCGCGGCGCAGTGACTCATCACGCTCTTGGTTACCTTGCTGGGCCCTTTCCAGCAAGTCTTGCTCATTGATATGGGTTATCCGGCCACGGATCACCGGGTAGCTATCGGAGCGCATCACCTGCTGCTGATCCAGAACGTCCAAATATTGCTGTTGCTGCTCCGGGCTGATATTGAGGGCAAACACATTGGGTGCATCGGCGGGCAAGGTTTGCTGCCAGTCCGCCAATAGATCAGAGCGGAGCAACCAGATCACCGACAGCAGCATCAGCGAGCTAGTCAAGGCTGCCAACTGAGCCCCCGTCGCTATCGGACTGCGGTTAATTCGGCTCAACGCCAAGGTAATTGCCGGCCCCCAGCGACCCCGCTTGAGCCCCCGCACAATCACGACACCCAGCAAGGCAAGTACCACAAGGATAAGCGCTAAACCCAACAAGGTTAACCACATCAATCCATTGCTGCCCAACCAGAACAACCCAGCCGCCAGTGGCAACAGTGCCAGCAGATAGCCCTTGTTGCTGCTCTGCCAGTTTTCCTGGCGCTGGATCACCGAGATGGCCGGCGCATCGACCAACCGCAGCAGCGGAATCCCCATTCCAGGTATCGCGACCAGTAAGGCAACCAGAACACTCACGACCAGCGGCGTAAACCCGATCCCCGGCAAAGGCTCAGGCAGGACATCAACCAGCGGTACCCGCAGCAAGTATTCGAGCAAAGCCCCTATGGTTATTCCGGCAACAAGGGCTAACGCAAATAACATCGCTAACTGGCGCGCCAGCCATTGCCAGAGCCACTTCCTGCTGGCCCCGAGGCTTTTCATCATCGCCACCACCTCCGTTCGGGTAGAAGCGTAATGCATACAGGTCAGTACCAGAGTCGCCGTTGCCATCAGTATCACGAGGATCAAGGTCAGCGAGAGGTATTGGCGGGCTTTTTCAATCACATCACCGGTGCGCCCCTGTGAGGTTTCACTCAACCAGCGATCTCCTGGTTCAAGCGCTACTTGCGCCTGCAATGCCTTTAGCTGGCTATCTGTACCGGTAAAATAGGCCCGGTACTGAACCCGGCTCCCCGGCTGGATCGCCCCGGTGTTATCCAAGTCACTGGCGTGGATCAGCATTGCTGGCATCTGGCTAAAGGGGTTAAACGACAGCTCCGGCTCTTGCACTATCGTCCCGCTGACCTTGAGTTCGGCATCACCAATGGCCAGCACGTCACCGGGTTTGACCTTCAGTAAATCGAACAACCGCTCAGCCAGCCACAATTCACCGGGCTGAACCTGATGGCGAATACCGGACGGGCTTTTCAGCTCAAGTTCGCCGCGTAGAGGGAAGTCACTCTCGACGCTTTTGACACTGACCAACTGCATCGCCTCATCACTAAAGGCCATGGTGCCAAAGCGTACCTGCTGAGATACGACCAACCCGAGTTGCTCTGCCTTATCCAGAGTTGGTTCATCGACAGGGTTAGCCGAGCGAAAGACCAAGTCCGCCGCAATCATGGATCGGCCCTGATCAACCATGATCTTCTCAACCCGGACAACCAATGCGGCGAGGGCAAACACGCAAGCAATAATCAACGTCAGGGCAACAGCCACAGGCCACAACTGACCATGCCACAGCTCACGCCAGCTCCATTTGAGTAGCATAGAGCGGTTCGTCGCCGATGTGTCAGATTGAAGTTCAGTCATCTCTGTCATGCGGCTACCAAGCTCCCACTTTCCATCACCAAGGTTCGGTCACAGCGTTGTGCCAATTGCGGGTCATGGGTGACCAATACCAAGGTTGTACCGTGATCGCGATTAAGGGCAAATAGCAACTCGATTATCGTGGCGGCAGTATGTTGGTCGAGGTTACCGGTTGGCTCATCGGCAAACAGGACCCGAGGCCGAGTCATAAACGCCCGAGCCAAAGCAACCCGCTGCTGCTCGCCACCGGATAACTGTGCCGGCAAATGTACCTCCCGGCCAGCAAGACCGACTTTCTCGAGGAGCTCACGGGCCCGCCCTTCATCGGCTTCTTCTCCTTTTATGATGGCGGGCAGCATCACATTTTCCAGCGCCGACAGGGATGGGATCAGCAAAAAGCTCTGGAACACAAAGCCAATACTGTCGCTGCGCAGTGCGGCACGTGCCTCATCATCCATCGCTGCCAGAGGCTTGCCTAATAATTCGATGCTACCTTGGCTCGGAATATCAAGGCCGGCCAATAAGGTCATCAAGGTTGACTTGCCCGCCCCTGATACACCGACCAAGGCAATTGCCTCGCCTTGCTCGACCTCGAGCGAAACATCCTGCAAAATGGTGAGCGACGATGATGCGGTCGTCACCTGCTTGGACACTGATACAGCTTTAATCACGGATGTAGACATGATGCGATTCCTTTCAATCATTTTTGTTCTTGTTTTCACTCAGCAGGCCTTTGCCGCCACCCTCGTTGTTCTGGGTGACAGCCTCAGCGCCGGGTACCAAATGCAGGCAGAGCAAAGCTGGCCAAGCCTGTTGGATACCGAGCTTGAAAAATATGGCCACGACGTCACCGTCATCAATGCCAGTATTTCCGGTGACACCACTGGCAATGGGATGGCTCGGCTTCCCCGCCTGCTGGAACAGCACCAACCCGACATTGTCTTGATCGAACTGGGTGCCAACGACGGGCTTAGAGGATTTCCTCCTACAACTATACGCAATAATCTTGGTGAGATGATCACCCAGATTGAGCAAGCAGGGGCTTATCCGCTGCTTATGCAAATATTTGTACCGCCAAATTACGGCAAGCGCTATAGCGATCAGTTTGCAAAAGTGTATCAAGATATCAGTAGCCAGCTGGAGATCCCGCTGCTGCCTTTTTTCCTTGAACACATTATTCTCAAGCAGGAATGGATGATGGATGACGGCTTACACCCCAAACCCGATGCCCAACCCTGGATAGCCGAATTCATGGCCAGAGAAATTGCCCCACATATTTAACCAACACAACAACAGACTGTTTGACAAGGAATGCTCCCGACTATGCCTAGTAACACGCTCCGTATTCTGATCACCGGTTGTAGCAGCGGCATTGGCTACTATTGTGCACAAGCACTCCACCAGCAAGGCCACCAGGTTGTTGCCAGCTGCCGTCGGCAAAACGATGTCGACAGGTTAAAAGAAGAAGGCTTGCACTGTGTGCTCATGGACATGGATGACGAAGCCTCGATTGAGCATGGATTTAGCGAAATGCTTGCTATCACTGGCGGTACATTGGATGTGCTGTTCAACAACGCGGCCTACGGCCAGCCCGGCGCCCTTGAAGATCTGCCAACCCACGCCCTGCGTCAGCAATTCGAAAGTAACCTGTTTGGCTGGCATCACCTGACGAGACTGGCTATCCCTGTAATGCTGGCACAAGGCAGCGGTAAAATCGTCCAGAACAGCTCAGTTCTGGGCCTTGTGGCAATGAAATACCGAGGCGCCTACAATGCCAGCAAATTCGCTCTTGAAGGGTATACCGACACCCTGCGCTTGGAATTGGCCAATACCCCTATCAAAGTCAGCTTGATTGAGCCCGGTCCAATAGAGAGCCAGTTCAGGGCCAATGCCAAAGCAAAGTTCGAGCAATATATCGACATGGCGAACTCCCGCCACCACGCCAGTTACCAAAGCACCCTCAACCGACTTGGCAAGTCATCACCCTCGAACAAGTTCACCCTCGGGCCTGATGCTGTGCTCAAGCCATTGCAAGCCATTCTGTCGGCCACTGAGCCAAAAGCCCGCTATTATGTTACCCAGCCGACATACATATTCGGATTCCTACGCCGTATTTTGCCGACTAGACTGCTCGATTCGATGTTAATCAAAAGTGATTAATACACTCAACCACCTTGCAGCCCAATGATAGCCCCGGTCAATAGTGCCCAATAAACACACAGGGAAATAAGCAAGTTACAAGTAACCGGGATCAAAAAAGCAGCAGTGGGGAAATACAAACCTTAAAAAACACTGAATAGCCGGGCGGAAGTAAGATTTCCGCCAATAAAAACAAGAAATGTAATATTTGTGTCACACAGCACAGTTAAGCTTGTCGTGTAAATTGAAGGTTACTCCCTACTGGCCTTCACTTTTCTCCGTAACCGTTCCGATACAGAAAAGAAGAAAGGTGTGACGATGACATTACGCCAAGTAAATATCCTTTGTGTGTGTGTGACACTCGCATTGCTGCTAACGTTTCAATAAAACTGGAGAGCCCGAGCCCGGCTCTCCATTTTTATTTGATCCTGTTACAACTGGCTCTGCGATATTCCCCCTGGGTAATTTCGCCCCAACCTGTACCATCTCACTGCTTCACCTTGAAAATTCACGCCTTCCCCCCCATAACTAGTTCAACGAAGAAATTTATGGCCTACGCGCTTTTTCAGAAGTCCAGGGAGTGAAGATAAACCCATGTATGACCAACTAGCCATCGAATTGAACGAACAGAATCTTCAACAGGTAATCGAGCAATCGATGCAAACCCCTGTCGTGATCAGTTTTTGGGCCCCATCCATGCCTGAAACCGCTGAAGTTAATCAAATTTTGGAAAAGCTGGCAGCGTCTTACCAAGGCCAGGTCACCCTTGCGATCCTTAACTGCGAAGCTGAACCCATGGTTGCAGGCCAATTTGGCGTACGTAGCCTACCGACCGTTGCTGTGTTTAAAAATGGCCAGCCGGTTGATGGCGCTGCGGGTCCGCAAACGGAACAAAGCCTCGCTGAGATGCTAGCTAAACACCTTCCAAGCCCAGAAGAGCTGGCTCTGAAAGCGGCCTTGGAACAGGTTGATAACCAGCAGTACAACGAAGCCTTACCGGTACTGCGTGATCTGGCAACCAAGTTTGCTCAAAACAGCGTGATCAATTTGGCGATTGCCGAATGCCTACTGGGCACTTCCCAGTTCGACGAGGCAGAAACCTTACTTGCCACTATCCCGATGCAAGATCAGGATGCCAAGTACAAGGGCTTGATGGCGAAACTGGAACTGCATCAGCAGGCCAGTGATTCCCCGGAAATCCGTCTATTAGAAGAGAAAATGGCGGCTGAACCCGACAACCGTGATATTGCCTTTGAATTGGCAGTGCAATATAGCCAGGTTGAGCGTGCTGAAGAAGCACTGGAATTACTCATCAACCTACTTCGCAAAGACATGAATTTTGCTGATGGTGCGGCGAAGAAGAGCATGATGGACATTCTCGCCGCCCTTGGTCAAGGCAATGCGGTTGCTAGCAAATACCGTCGTCAGCTATACTCACTGCTGTACTGAGTACATACAACGGCTTGCAATGTATAATGATAAAGCAGGGAATTCCCCTGCTTTTTTTGTCTCAGCCGTTGCGGCATAAGCCTTCAATGATTGGGCAGCTCGCCCCCTCATCCCCCGGGCACTGCTTGGTCAAGGTCTCCAAAGTCTGCTTCATCTCCAACAACTCTTTGATCTTCTCGTCAATCTCGACCAGCTTTTGCTCGGCCTTGGCTTTGACGTCAGCGCTACGCCGTTGTGGATCGCGGGAAAAAGCCAGTAGCTCGCGGCCTTCATCCAAGGTAAAGCCCACCAAGCGCGAGCGCCGGATCAAATGCAGCTCATCGATATGCTTGGCACTGTACTGGCGGTAGCCATTTGCCGCCCTTCCCGGGGGCGAAATAATGCCTTTATCTTCATAAAAGCGGATGGTCTTGGTAGTCAATCCGGTTTGCTGGGCGACTTCACTGATGTTCATACTCATCCTTACAGCTAATGGAAGGTTATGCTTATTAGTATTCTCTGTTTACCAGCCGGTGACAAGCTGATTTTTACTTTTCTCGATAAGTCTCAAAAGGCATTGACCTTCCAGTTGATGGAAGCTTTAAGATGAGTTCAAGTGAATCAAACTGTATCATCAGTAAGGCTTAAATATGGTCGAGTTAACCCTGCCGCTGAGAAAGGTGCGCTGTATGAACTGCGCCAATAAAATCAAGGCAGCCCTCACAGCACTACCGGGCATCGAGTCCGTTGATGTCAACACAGAGCAAGCGATCTTGCAGGGGACATTTGCCCCAGAGAACGCCATTGCAGCCATTAATCAGCTTGGGTATGAAGCTGGCTATCAACATCATCTGCCGCTCGCCGGCCTGTCATGCTGCAAGTGTGTCCGCAAGGTCAAGGATGCACTGGACAGCCGCCCTGATATCTTCTCTTCAGACGTCAGCAAAACCGAGCTCAGTGCCGTCGGCACCTTGCCTGAACCGCAATTAATCGAGTTGATAGAGTCACTCGGTTTCAGCGTGCCGCACACGCAAGCAAAAGAGCCTGACGCTGAAAAGCTGGCCACTCACACCCACGAGCTATCCCTGACGGGGCTTAGTTGCGGTAAATGCGTCGCCAAAGTGGAAACCTTGTTCAAACAGCACCCCGATGTAGCCGCGTTTTCGGTCAGTAAAACCCATGCCAGCGTGCAGACAGCCTTGGATCAAGCTGCTGTCATCAGCTTGATTGAAACCGCTGATTTTGGCGCTTCCCCGGCAGCAGATAAAACAAACACTGACGAAGGCAGCGCGGAAAGCGCAGCAACTGACAATAGATCAGAAAAAGCCTCGGAAGACAGGCAAACCACTGCCGGCAAACCGCAGGACGGCATAACGTCACAACAATTTATCTTATCTGGAATGACCTGTGCCAGCTGTGTCAGCTCAGTCGAGAAGGCGATTCTCAGTGTCGCTGGGGTCGCATCCACCAGCGTTAACCTCGCTGAAAGAACAGCCCTGGTGAGCAGTAACGTAGATAGCCACCTGATCATCCAAGCTATCGAGGATGCAGGCTATCAGGCGGAACTGTCTGAGGATGAACTAACACGCCGCCAACGCCAGCAAGTCCAGAACGAACAGGTTTACCGCCAACATATCAAAAATGCCTACATTGCACTGGCCGTCGGTGGCCCGCTCATGGCGTGGGGGGTATTTGGCGGCAGTATGATGATCACCTCCAAAGCCGATCAATTAGGCTGGGGGGCCATTGGCCTAGTCACCCTATTGCTGCTGGTAACTGTCGGTAAGCATTTCTTCGTCAATGCCTGGAAAGCCTTCAAGCACCACCGTGCGACAATGGATACCCTAGTTGCTCTGGGAACCGGTGCAGCATGGCTCTATTCGATGTTCGTTGTGCTGGCTCCTGACTGGCTACCGATGCAGGCCCGCCATGTTTACTTTGAAGCCTCGGCGATGATTTTAGGTTTGATCACCTTAGGTCATGCCTTGGAAGCCCGTGCTCGCAGCCGGACCTCCAAAGCGCTTGAACAGCTAATGGATTTACAGCCGCAAACCGCCATCATCGTGGACAATGGCGAAGAGCGGGAGGTCCCCCTTGCCGACGTCCGTACCGGCATGGTCCTGCGCCTCCACCCCGGCGCCAAGGTCCCAGTCGATGGCACAATCCTCGAGGGACAAAGCTATATCGACGAGTCGATGCTCACCGGGGAGCCTATCCCAGCCAACAAAAAAGCAGGCGATACCCTCCATGCCGGTACAATCAACCAGCACGGTAGCCTGCTGTTTACGGCAGAAAAAATAGGCCGAGATACTATGCTAGCCAGGATCATTGATCTGGTCCGCCAAGCACAGAGCAGCAAGCCGGCACTGGCAAGGCTAGCGGATTCCATTTCCGCTATTTTCGTGCCTGCCGTCATGATCATCGCTATCGTCACGGCCATGATCTGGTACTACTTCGGGCCAGAGCCTTCCTCGGTCTATATGCTGGTGACGGCGACGACCGTGTTGATCATCGCCTGTCCTTGTGCGCTGGGTCTCGCCACCCCGATGTCGGTCACTGTTGGTGTCGGCCGCGCCGCTGAATACGGGGTATTGATCCGTAACGCCGAAGCGCTACAGATCGCTGCCGATGTCGATACCGTGGTACTGGACAAAACCGGAACACTGACGGAAGGCAAGCCCGCGCTCATCGATAGTGACTGCTATAACGGCTTCAATATAGGACAACTGCTGACACTGGCAGCCAGTCTAGAACAGGGCTCTGAGCACCCTCTCGCAACAGCTATCGTCAACGCCGCTAAGACAGATGCGCTCAGCCTAGCGCCACAACAGCACTTCCAGGCCCAACCTGGCTTTGGCATCAGCGGAGAAGTGCAGGGCCATAGCGTGCTGCTAGGTAACCAAAAACTCATGGCACAGCACCAGATCGATCTCTTACCGGCGCAACAAGCAGCGGTAAGGGCCAGCGAGCAGGGAGCTACGCCAATTTATGTGGCGGTCGACGGCCTGCTGGCGGGCTTGCTGGCCGTCAGTGATCCGATCCGCCATGATTCGGTAGCAGCCATCAAGCGAATGAAAAAGATGGGACTTGAGGTCATCATGCTCACGGGTGACATTCCGGCTACCGCTAACGCCATTGCCAAGCAGGCCGGTATCGAGCATGTCATTGCCGGCGTACTACCTGATGGCAAAGCCAGCGAAGTGGAAAAAATACAGCAGCAAGGCAAACGGATTGCCATGGTAGGTGACGGCATCAATGATGCCCCGGCCTTGGCCCAAGCCGATATCGGTATCGCAATGGGCAGCGGTAGCGACGTCGCGATTGAGAGTGCCCAGCTGACTCTGGTACGTCACTCCCTGCATGGTGTACCCGATGCACTGCAGCTCTCTAAGGCAACGCTTCGCAACATGAAGCAGAACCTATTCGGGGCTTTTGTGTACAACACGCTCGGTATTCCGGTTGCAGCAGGGATCCTGTTCCCGTTTACCGGCGCCTTGCTCAGCCCTGTTGTGGCCGGTGCTGCCATGGCATTATCTTCCATTACCGTTGTCAGCAATGCCAACCGGTTACGGCTTTTCAAGCCTGACAGCGAAGACAGACAAGGTACCCAGCCCCATTCACAACCGAAGACGGAGAATTAACATGGTCGCAATCATCGGCACCCTTGCCATTGCCTTTATCGTCTGGTGGTTCTGGCTACAGCCCAAAAAGTAACCCCTAGCTCTATCCGATCCGATGATGAGCTGATATAACAAACACATTACTGGTTATATCAGCTCACAGGATCACTATGCTGAAGTCACTCTTCACCCGCACAGCGTTACTACTGCCTTTCATCACCACCTGCGTTGTTGCCGAGCCCCTCGTTTGGCAGGCTGAAAATGCCAACCGACAATTTATCATCCTTGGCTCAATCCATGCCGGTGACGAAAACTTCTATCCGCTGCCGACAGCGTTTACCGCCCACTGGGACAGTGCCGATGCCCTCGTGGTTGAAGCCAATATCCTCAAACCCAGCTCGGCCCAGCTCAACCCAGCCATCGCAACAACGGCCCAGATGCTGACGGACAGTGAAAAACAGTCGCTTGCAACCACCGCCAAACTAGCCGGCTTATCTTCCTCGCCACTGCTTAGCTCGCCGCCTTGGCTGGCAGCAATCAGCCTGCAGATGAAAATGGCCGAGCAAGCTGGACTCAGCCCGGATAGAGGCATTGATATCACCCTGCTCAAACGCGCCCAGGCCAAACAAATGCCCATTCTCGAGCTGGAAAGTATCGAACAGCAGTTGCGCTTGATGGAGCAACTCGATGACCACGGCAAAGATCTTCTGATGACCACGGTCAATGAGTGGGAAGAGATGACCAACCAGCTCTCTTGCCTGATCAGCGCTTGGCAGGCCGGCGATCAACAGCAGCTCGCGACCCTGTTTGATGACAGCCAGTACACCGATAAAACCGACGCAGCCCTGATCAACGACCGCAACCATGACTGGGCAAAGCAACTAACAAACGATCCGACGTATCAGCGGGGCAAGTTCTTGATCGTTGTCGGTGCCATGCACCTACTAGGGGAAGAGGGACTGCCCGCACTGCTCAAGCAGCAAGGCTTTTCAATCAAACAGCTAAGCCAAAGCGAGCAAGTCTCTTGCGGGTAAGGGCTTAGGAGAGGTTATACCTAAGCGCCAGTGATGCGCTACCAAGCTGCGCTATTTACCGACTCCGCAGTTTAGAGAATTAATACGCCAGACACGAAAAAAGCCCCAAACTACGTGTCCCGGACTTTCGCTGCTGGCTTTCAATAGTGGTCGGTGAAGAGGGATTCGATGCGACTGGGCTTCCAGACCTCGACCCTCTGGTCCGCTATTCTCAAAATCCTGAGATGCGCGACCAAGCAGCGCTATTCACCATTCACCCTGTTTACCGATATTAAAACGCCAGAAATGAAAAAAGCCTCAACTTCGCGTCCCGGTCTTTCTAACGAGGCTTTCAATAGTGGTCGGTGAAGGTACACCAGAAATGAAAAAAGCCTCGTCATTTCTGACGAGGCTTTTAATAGTGGTCGGTGAAGAGGGATTCGAACCCCCGACCCTCTGGTCCCAAACCAGATGCGCTACCAAGCTGCGCTATTCACCGACGATAAATAATGGCTGTATGAACATACCACTATTTTAAATAGTGGTCGGTGAAGAGGGATTCGAACCCCCGACCCTCTGGTCCCAAACCAGATGCGCTACCAAGCTGCGCTATTCACCGACGATAAATAATGGCTGTATGAACATACCACTATTTTTAATAGTGGTCGGTGAAGAGGGATTCGAACCCCCGACCCTCTGGTCCCAAACCAGATGCGCTACCAAGCTGCGCTATTCACCGACAATAAATAATGGCTGTATGAACATACCACTATTTTTAAATAGTGGTCGGTGAAGAGGGATTCGAACCCCCGACCCTCTGGTCCCAAACCAGATGCGCTACCAAGCTGCGCTATTCACCGACAAGTACAAATAAAAAGTCTTTTTAAACTCTCTACTTGAATCAGCTTCGTTGCTGAGGTGGCTTATAATACTCAGCCAAAGATTTTACGCAAGTAGAAAAGCACATTTTTAAAGAAAACCATTACCAACTGCTCACAGATCTACCAACCCTGACGAAAAAGTGATCGCAACCACACCCATTAACACAAACTGAATACAACCTGTAAACCATTGATCCAGATCATCACAACATTTTAGCTTCATTGTTTATCTTATGACCATTATCCCGCGTCCTAAAGGAATACACATGGATTTTTGGTTAGATCTCCTCTTTGGTAATGCCGTAGGCCTATCGTCAATGATCGTTATCTTTATCACGCTGGGATTAATGCTATTTTTTGGCGGTTACTTTGTTTACAAGGTACTGTCTGCACCCTCTCCTCACTAGAGCCATTTCGCAATGTCATCTGCTTGCGCCAGGGTCCAACTTGTCGGTTTTGGCCCTGGATTTATTTTCTCCGCTCCGTATCACAGTTCCGTCTCCTCACCTGTAACATGTTGCAATCCTTAGTAACTGAAGTCTCTTGGGTATCGAAGTCGCTGGGTATATAATCGAGATATATGCCTTCAACCCTGAAACACCATGTCTGAAAACGATGAACTAGATCTCTTTCGAGAAATGATGGCTGATGTCGCCCCTATCAAGCAGGACAAAGTCGAAGTCGCCCACAAACACCAAGTCACCGAAGCCCAACTTGCACGGCGTGTCGCGGCCCAGAGCTTGTCTGACAGCGACCCTGAATACCTTTCTTTAGACTACGCAAAAATGGTCAGGCCTGACGATATGCTGGAATTCAAGCGTGATGGTGTTCAAGAAGGCGTATTCCGTAAGCTCCGACTGGGCAAATACGACATCAATGCTCGGCTGGATCTGCACCGCAAGACCCTCAAAGAAGCACGTGACGAAGTGCTTCACTTTCTTCGCCAGTGCCAAAGATTGGATATCCGTACTGTGATAATTGTTCACGGTAAAGGAGAGAAATCCAACCCGCCGGCTTTGATGAAAAGCCATGTAGCCACCTGGCTGGAGCAAATTTCTGATGTGATGTGCTTCCATTCGGCCCTGCGCCAACACGGGGGTAACGGTGCAGTCTATGTCATGCTGAAAAAAAGCCCAGAACGCAAACTGGAGAACCGTGAGCGTCACAGCAAACGACAGGGTTAGGAAAAAGGAGCCGAAGCTCCTTTTTTTGTGTTTATCAGCCTGCATATCCCATCGGCACTAAGCCTGAATAACAACCCGCATCGCCAGCAGAATCAGCACAACACCTGAGAGCCTATCAATCATCTGCGCTTTAGTACGAAGTTTTTCCAGCACCCTAGGGTTAGACAATACAAAAGCAATAAGGGTATACCATAAGCCATCCACCAGCAGGGGTGTTGCAACAATAATGGCTCGGCTACTCAATTCCGTTCCTACCGCGACAAACTGGCTGAACAGCGCAAGGAAGAACAGTGCAAGCTTAGGATTAAGCAATGAAATCATCGCACCATCACGGGCGGCTTCCACTAGGCTGGTTGATTGCCCCGCCGCCAATTTAGCCGCTACGCCACCTTTAGAGCGCAACGCGTTTACCCCAAGGTAGGCTAAGTAGCCCGCTCCCGCGTAGGTGATAACACTAAACAACGTCGGTGACTGCTTTAGCACAACCGCTAGGCCCAACAAGGTAACCAGTGCATAAATCCCAACGCCTGCAGCATGTGCCCAAGACGTTACTACCCCATGTAGTCGGCCACCTGCCAAACTGTGCTTGGCAACGACAGCCAAGCTTGGACCCGGCGACATTGCGCCTAGCATGCATACCATGAGTAACGAAAGCCAAATACTGAGTGTCATTATTATTTCCTATCCATTAGGGATGATTTGTGCCCGTAATATACCGAAGTGAAGGTCATGCTTGGAAATCAAAAGAAATCATTGTGGCTATGACTTAAGATCATAACTGTAGAAGGCCCCTAAATCGAATACATCGAGCTTCGCATCACCATAAGCACTTGCTCACGGAACCAGCGGTGGGCAGGGTCATTCTCATAGCGGGGATGCCAAATCAGCCAATAGCGATGTTCTGGCTTGGGGATAGGCAGGGCTTTATAAGTAATATCAAACCAAGCCTGCATATTGCGGGCAATATGCTCGGGCAACACCATCAGCATATCGGTGCGAACTAAGGTTTGAAATGCAGCACTGAAGAAAGGAACAGAAAACTGCACATCTCGATGTAATCCCTGTGCTTTGAGCTCCCGCTCAACAAAACTGTCTTTGTCACCGCCCGCCGACACCCGCATATGAGGATAACCAACAAGCTGCTCCAATGACAATTCCGGTTCATTGGCCAAAGGGTGCTTCCCACGCATCACGCACACCGGGAAGTCCGAGCCAATATGGGCACCGCACAAGCCTTCGGGGATCTTCGGCAGCATGGTAGAAACCAACTGGATATCCAAATCAGCTAAATTAAATAAGTACTCCGGCGACCAAAGACGGTAACTGATATTAACCTGCGGCGCCTGCTGCTGCACCCGGTCGACAATTTCAGGCAGAATATACTGGGCAACATAATCAGAGGAGGCCAAGATCATCGGCCCAGTCCAATGCTGCGGTGAGAATATGGGCTCTTCCAGTAACCCTTGGCAACTGGCAAGGATCTTATCGACCTTGTCCTTGAGTTGCAGCGCCTTGGGCGTCGGCAATAAGCGGTTCCCCTCCCTTATCAGCAAAGGATCACCGAACAGCTCCCGCAACTGGGTAAGCTGGCGGCTAACTGCCGACTGGGTCACGCACAAACGCTCAGCGGTACGGCTGACATGCGACTCTTCCAGCAGTACCTGCAGGGTCCGCAGCAAATTCAAATTTACGTTCTGCATTGCCAGCCTTTCATTTTAGAAATATGTGTCTTTGGTCCGATTACAGTTTTGCCAACGGGGCAAACTGTCCGCCCGTCAGTGCGAGCAAATCACTGGGAGCCAATTCGATTTCCAATCCCCGCCGTCCGGCACTGACACAGATGGTTTCGTACTGCTGGGCCGAGGCATCAAGAAAGGTCGGTAGACGTTTTTTTTGCCCCAGCGGGCTGATCCCGCCGACAATGTACCCGGTCGTCTTTTCCGCTATCTGGGGATCGGCCATATCTGCCTTCTTGGCACCAGCCGCCTTCGCTGCCGCTTTCAGATCGAGCAAACCTGCTACAGGTACAATCGCAACCGCCAACTTTTTCGAATCACCATTGAGAGAGAAAAGTAAGGTCTTGAACACCAGATTAGGATCCTGTCCCAGTACCTCTGCCGCTTCCAGACCAAAATTGGTGTTGGCCGGATCGTGCTTGTACTGATGAATGGTATGAGGGATTTTCTTTTTCTTGGCAAGGTTGATAGCAGGGGTCATAACCACTCCAATTCCGATTCCTATAACAGATAGCCACTATAGCCCAATGCGATTGATGCAAAAAGAAAAAAGAAGGGAGCGCTTCTGGGGAAAATACAAACAAAAAAGCCCTGCATCAGCAGGGCTTCGTTCTCTCTAAGCGGTGAACCGTAAGCGTTAGCGGTAAACCATCTCGCCTTTTGCCGCGAAAGCATTCACGTCAATAGGACTATTGCTCTGCAGGAATTCCTTCAGGACTTCTGCATCCACAAAGCCGGTATTTACATAGCCTAAGTGGTCGGTAAGCTTAGGATAACCATCACCACCCGCCGCATTGAAGCTCGGTACCGTGAAACGGTATGTTTCAGTCAGGCTTAGCGGCTTGCCGCCAATCTTCACATCGCTGACCTTGCCGCTAGCGACCGTCATAGAAATACCATAGAACTGGGCATAGGCACCCGAATCTACCGGCTTGGTGGCAACCACATTTAGGTAGTCCATCACCTCGCTACCCGACATATCCGTATAGGTAACAATGTTGCCAAACGGCTGAACAGTCAGCACGTCCTTATAGGTGATATCGCCAGCGGCAATCGAATCTCGCACACCGCCTGAGTTCATCACAGCGAAATCTGCCTTGGCGCGCTGCATGTGAGAAGCCGCAATCAAACGTCCCAAGTTAGTTTGCTGGAAACGAACCACGTTACGGTCGCCTTCAAGTTTACCGTTAGATTCGGCGATCTTGATATTGAGCTGATCCTGACCACGCTCCTGGAATGGCTGCAGGAACGCTTTTACTTCAGCATCTTGGGCAATCTCATCCTGAATAAAGACACGCTCTTTGGATCCATCAGCCAACTTCACTTTCTTCTTCAGGTTAACCGGGATCAAATCGTAGCTAACCATCTGTAGCTCGCCATTCTGGAACTCAAAATCAGCACGGCCGACATATTTTCCCCACTCGTGAGCCTGGACAATCCACGTACCATTTTGCTGATCCGGCTGACACTCATCGCCCGGATTGAAGTTCTTGTTGTACATGTTTGGCCCTTCCATGCACACAGGCTCTTGGGAGTGGCCGCCCACAATCATATCCAACTCACCGGCAGGCAGGTAACGTGCTAAGGCAACATCACCCGGGGCATTGATACCGTTATTACCATTGGCATAGTGGCCCATGTGGGTCGCCGCAATGATAACGTCAGGGTTCTCGGTATCTTTCAGCTCTTCGATCACCTTCTGCGCTTCCGCTTTAGGATCGCGGAAATCAACACCGCCGATATATTCAGGGTTACCGATTTTCGCCGTATCTTCGGTTGTCAGACCGACAACGGCGATCTTAATGCCTTGCTGCTCGAAGATCTGGTAAGGCTGGAACAGGCGTTCACCGCTTTCCTTGCCATAAATGTTGGCAGACAGCATCGGGAATTCAGCCCACTCTTCCTGCTTGCGCAAGACTTCCAGCGGGTTATCGAACTCATGGTTACCCAGTGCCATCGCATCGTAACCCAGCATATTCATGCCCTTGAAGTCCGGCTCAGCATCCTGCAAGTCAGACTCTGGCACACCGGTGTTAATGTCACCCCCAGAAAGCAACAGAGTTGTACCGCCTTCAGCCGCCACTTCTGCACGGATCTGATCCAATAGCGTCTTACGTGCCGCCATACCGTACTCACCGTAGGAATTCTGCCAAAAACGACCATGGTGATCGTTGGTGTGGAGAATAGTGATCTTGTACGTTTGATCAGCCTGCCAAGATGGCGCTGTAGTTTCAGATTGAGTCGCACAGCCTGACAGTGAGGCCAGAATCGCAGCCGTTAGCGCTGCCTTGGTGAAAAAGCGTTCCTTCATGGGGGGTCACCTTAATCTCGTTATATGATTGATTTGACAGCGTCAGTTTAAGTTATTTAGTGCACGCTGTTGTGTGGTTTTCATCAATCTGTTGACCAGATCACTATACAAGCATCGCAATTTCATAACGCTGAAGTAACAAGCAAAAAAAAGCCTCACTGGCGTGAGGCTTCTGATATCATTTCGGGTTTTCCCAATCTAACTGCCCGGTAATCAAGCCGTCGCTAACTTCCGCGCTGGGTGCTTAAGGAAAATCGCAGTAATCGCGGCAAAGGCCAAGAAGAAACAGTAGTAAGAGTGACTCACCACTTCTAGCGGCGACAGGCCGAACACCGACCCCAGCAACAGCGCCTGTGCACCATATGGCAAAACACCCTGTATCACACATGAGAAGATATCGAGCAAACTCGCCGAGCGGCGAGGTGTCACACCATTCTCTTCTGCCAACTCTCGCGCTACACCGCCAGAGACGATAATCGCTACTGTATTGTTCGCGGTACAGCAGTTGGTCAGTCCTACCAGCCCAGCAATACCCAATTCACTAGCCCGCAAGTTTTGTGCTTTAGAATGCTGCTTGCTAAAGACACGAATGACTTTGCTGATCAGCTGCGTTAGGTATGCTAAGCCACCCTGGCGGCGCATCAACTCACCCATACCACCGATAAGCATCGACAATAGGAAGATTTCCTGCATGTTACCGAAACCAGCATAAATGTCCTGGCCGTAGGTCGACAGGCTGTAGTCTGGGGTGCCAAACAGGCCAATACCACCAGCAAGCAAGATACCGATGCTCAGTACGACAAAGACATTCAGGCCCGACACCGCCAATACCAAGATAGTGATATACGGCAGCACTTTCAGCCATTCGACGTCGGTTGTTGCAGGGACTTCCGTCGGCGTACTGCTGAACATGAACAGCAGAATAGCAGCGATAGCCGCTGGCAATGCGATACGGATGTTTTCACGGAACTTGTCTTTCATCTGACAGCCCTGAGAACGCGTCGAGGCAATCGTGGTATCCGAAATAATCGACAGGTTATCACCAAACATCGCGCCACTCAGCACCACACCAGCCGTCAGTGCCACATCCATACCCGCTGTTTGTGCGATACCCAAGGCAACCGGTGCAACCGCAGCAATGGTGCCCATCGAGGTCCCCATCGCTGTCGCGATAAAGGCCGAAATAACAAAGATACCCGGCAGAATCATGCTGGCTGGCAGCATTGAAAGGCCAAGGTTTACCGTTGCGTCCACGCCACCCGTCGCCTTAGCGACAGAAGCAAATGCACCAGCCAGAAGATAAATCATACACATAGCAATAATATCGCTATGGCCTACCCCGCGCAGGAACTGTTCAATTGCCTTGTTGAGCTTTTCCTTACTCAACAAGATAGCCACCATGACAGCAGGCAGCGCAGCTACCGGTGCCGGCAATTGGTAGAAAGCAAAATCCACACCTTGCAACGTCAGGTAGGTACCGACACCGATGAACAAGGCCAAAAATATTCCCAGAGGGAGGAGCGCCACCGCTGAAGGAGCCGGCTCGCTAGAAGTATGTTGTGTTGTATTCGACATGATGACTACAGGACATCTATTTTAGAAATTGCGCCTAGACTAAGTGTTGTTAATGGCCGCGTCAACATCTAGACGTCTAAACATCTAAAAAAGCCAGTGATCGCAGAATAGTAAACTCATCAGGTATTACTGTAACAACACACATATCATTTACCGATGAGCGACATTTTATTGACGGAGTTGGAGCTAATTTCGTCAATCAAAAGTCACAATAAATCAGCAGTTTGATTTTTTTTCGACCAAGGCTACTTTTCCGTGCAACAGGCAATAAATCGCTATAGAATCCGCGACGCAAACACCTACCCACCCTCTGTTGTTGAGATAAAGACAATGACACTAACCTTGAAACAGAAACTCATCGGCGCCAGCCTTTTTGCTGTTGTCATTATGGCCACAGCACTCACTTGGCTTGCAGCTGACCAACTCTTTGACCAAACGCGTCAAGGGATCTATGCCCGAGCAGAAAGCATTGCCAGTGCTGCGAACGAAGGGATTGGCGACTGGGTGCAGATCCGTCGTGATATCGCCCGCTCATTCAATGATTACAGCACCGAGGAAAACATGGTGCCGTACCTCCAGCTAGCTCGAAAAGCTGGCGGATTCGATGATATTTTCTTCGGTACACCGGCCGGGGACATGTTCCGCTCCCACCCAGAGCGTAACCGCGCTGACTACGATCCTCGCACCCGTCCATGGTATCGAGATGCTGTCAGTGCCAACCGCCAAATTGTCACCACCGCATACCGTGACGCCATCACCAACTCGTTGCTGATCACCATTGCCGAACCGGTACGTAAAAACGGTAGCCTGCTGGGCGTCGTCGGTGCCGATGTACTGATCGATCAGTTAGTCGGTGATGTGATCAACTTAGATGTCGGCAAAAATGCCTACGCCATGCTGATCAACAAACAAGACAACACTTTTCTTGCCCACCCTGATGAGTCTTTGCTCCTTCAGCCCATCAACCGCTTTAGCAGCGAGCTCAATATGGCGCTTATTGACGATGCAGCCCGTAACGGCAGCATTGAAATGGCGACCATCAAAGGTAAAGAGAAGCTGTTCTACTTTGCGCCAGTTCCGGGTACTGACTGGGTGCTGGGCCTAGAGATGGATCGCGCGACCGAAGAAGCCAGTCACACTACCCTGCTTCGCCAGCTGATCATCACATCCATCGTGATCACCCTGATTGTGGTTGCCATTTCCGCGACTCTGGTTGGCTACCTGTTCCGCGACTTGGCCCGAGTCTCTGACGCATTGGCTGAGATTGCGACAGGTGAAGGTGATTTAACTCAACGCCTGGAGCCGCGCAGCGACGATGAAGTCGGCCAGCTTGCCCATAACTTCAACCGCTTTGTGGGCAACATGCATACGATGGTCTGCAAGCTTAACGATGTGTCGAACTCGCTGACCCAACAGGCACACATTACCGCCTCTCAGGCAGAAGAGCGCAGCACCCGTATCCAGCACCAGCAAGATGAAATCAATATGGTGGCAACAGCCATCAATGAAATGGCGGCAGCCACCCAGGAAATTGCCGGCAACGCCGACAGCACGGCACGTACGGCCGGTGAAACGGTGAATGTGTCTGATCATGGTGCTACCCAAGTGGGCCAAAGCCAGCATTCCATCACCAGTCTTGCCACCGAAGTCGATACGGCTACCGGCGTGATCGGCGAGCTGAATACCCATGCCCAGAGCATCAACACAATTTTGTCGACCATCCAGGGCATTGCCGAGCAAACCAACCTACTAGCACTGAATGCTGCCATCGAGGCTGCCCGTGCTGGCGAGCAGGGACGAGGTTTTGCCGTCGTTGCCGATGAGGTAAGAGTACTGAGTCAACGCACCCATGCGTCAACGCAGGAAATCCAGCAGATGATCGAAACCCTGCAGCAAACCACAGGCAAAGCGGTCGGGATCATGGAAGACAGCCGCAAGCTTGCAGAAACCAGTGTTGATGATGCCAACTCCGCATCGGCCAGCCTGTCGCAGATCAACAGCGCAGTCACCAATATCAATGATATGGCCACTCAAATTGCCTCTGCAGCAGAAGAGCAATCGTCAGTGACATCGGAAATAACCCGCAATACCGAAGGGATCCGCGATGTCTCCAACGAGCTTGCAGTCGAAGCCAACGAGGCCGCCAAGCAAGCCGCTGAACTTTCGGAACTCTCCTTCCAACTCCAGCAGGAAATCAGCCGCTTCAAGCTATAAGCTAAAAGCGAGAAAAGAAAAGCAACAAAAAAGGCGATACCGAGGTATCGCCTTTTTTATCTGTAAAACTGCTAAGCGTTACTTGATATCGATCTCTTCGAAACCTTTTACCAAGTCATCAAGCTGCTTCAGCTGGCTCAGGAACGGCTCAAGCTTATCCAGCGGGAACGCTGACGGGCCATCACAGCGCGCTTGATCCGGAGTCGGGTGCGCTTCCATGAACAAGCCAGCAATCTTGGTCGCCAGACCAGAGCGAGCCAAATCAACCGTCTGCTCACGACGGCCACCAGAAGCGGCACCGTTTGGATCACGACACTGCAGGGCGTGAGTCACGTCAAAGATGATCGGGCTACCTTTAGACGCCTTCTTCATCACGTCAAAACCCAGCATATCAACAACCAGGTTGTCATAGCCGTGCAATACACCACGCTCGCACAGGATGATGTTTTCGTTGTCGCACTCGGCGAATTTTTCAACGATATTACCTACTTGGCCTGGGCTCATGAACTGAGGCTTCTTCACGTTAATCACCGCGCCAGTCTTAGCCATTACCTGAACCAAATCAGTCTGACGAGCCAAGAAGGCAGGAAGCTGGATCACGTCAACCACATCGGCAACAGGCTGGGCCTGGTACTGCTCGTGGATGTCGGTAATGATCTTCACGCCGAAGGTGTCTTTCAGTTCTTGGAAAATCTTCAATCCTTCTTCCATACCCGGACCACGGTATGAATGCACAGAAGAACGGTTTGCCTTGTCGAAAGAAGCCTTGAAGACATAAGGAATGCCTAGCTTGTCTGTCACTTCAACGTACTTTTCACAGATTCGCATCGCCAAATCACGTGACTCCAGTACGTTCATACCGCCGAATAGGACAAACGGCTTATCATTGGCAACATCAATATCACCAACACGAACAACTTTCTGTTCCATCATCTTCTCTCTTAATTTTTGAACCTATGCCCGGCAGGGATCAATGCAGGGTCAGCGGCTCTTTGTTGAGTTCTTTGACCTGAATTTTCAGCAGCTCAGCAGCTGGGTCTTCAGGGCATTGCTCGATAAAATATTCGTAATCCGACACCGCCGCATGGCTGCATTCCAGTTGCTGGTAAATATAGCCGCGATCACGGATTTCGTGCGGGTCTCCCGGACGAAAAGCGCCGAGAGCCACATCGCTGCAGCGCAACGCTTCGGCAAACAGCCCCTCACGCAGCAGGGCACTTTTCATCACAGTTAACCAGCGAGCCAAAATATCGCCATTATCGGCCGTAACGAAATGTTCACTACGCAGCTCACTAAAAGGCCCCTTGTGCCCCTTCAGCCAAGCCGCCATCATATGCTTGCTCAGGTACTCACCATCAAACGGGTTAATATACTGAGGCTCGCTGCCGTACCACTCGACCTTCAGGACAAACTGGGTAGGAAAACCCACTGCGCTTACCGGCAAGTCCAGACGATGCGCCAGGAAAAGGAACAGGGCACCGAGGGTGACCGGGATCCCTTTCTTGCGCTCGAGTACCTTGTCGAGGAACACGTTGTCCGATGAAAAGTACTGCTCGTGATCGCCAATAAAGCCCCACTCGCGGTAAAACAGTCGTAGCAAGCCTTCAAGACGTAAGTAACTATCCGGCTCATCCATCAAGGCATGCTCTGCCTCCTGGGCAAGGCGTGCCAACTGGATATTGACCCAGCCTGCGGGGAAATGCGGATCCACCGCTTCTGTCATCGCAACCGCGCCATCCACCAGCGGCATCTGCTCCAGTTCTTGTTCGGTAAAGCGTAACATGGTTATCCTAGGAAAGAGGTTTTGGTCATTGCAATCTTGGCCGCTGCCATTATCCAGCCCAGCGAGCCGAAAAAGGCAAAGGTCTTGAAGACCTTGTTAGAACCCATTTTCAGGGTGAAGTAGCCAAGTGCAATATAAGCCAAGACGCAACTAATCTTCTGCGTCATCCAGCCACCAGCTTCGGTAAACGGCACGAAACCAGTAATGAAAATCAGCGTCACCCCAGTCAGCAACAACACCGTATCAACGACATGCGGGGTAATTTTAATAAACTTTTTCTCGCTCAGGGTCGAGTTGGCCATCATCAAGCAGTAACGCAATATAAACAATGTCACGCTCAAGATGATAGCCAGCATATGTAGGTGTTTAACAGCGGTATACATAATTATTATCTCTCTATCCTTGCCAGCAGCCCATGGTTACACGATCCAGGCCTGCATAGTCCTGTGCTGTGGATACCTGCAGGTACCCCAGCGCCTCTAAAATTTCACGTACTGCCACACCTTGCTCGTAGCCGTGCTCCATCAGCAGCCAGCCACCACTTTCAAGGTGTTGGCGACCCTGTTCACTGATCACCTGGATATCAGCCAAGCCATGATCCTCTGCCACCAAGGCACTCTTGGGTTCAAAGCGGACATCACCCTGCTCAAGGTGCGGATCTGCCCCATCAATGTATGGCGGGTTACTGACTATGACCGAAAAGCGCTCTTGCTCTGTCAGCGGGCTGTACCAGCTGCCAGAAAGAAAGCGGGCGTTGGTAATGTGCAGGTTGGCACGGTTTTCTTCGGCCAGTGCTGCCGCTTCCGGGCGCAGGTCAATACCTGTGACCGCAATATCACGCCGCTCAGAGGCCATCGCCAAGGCAATGGCTCCGGTTCCCGTCCCTAAATCCAACACATTACAGGCTTCAGCAGGCAGCTTCTCCAGTGCCAGCTCGACCAGCCTTTCGGTATCCGGACGCGGGATCAAGGTATGGGGCGCAACTTTCAATGGCAGTGACCAGAACTCACGCTCGCCGACAATATAGGCGACCGGCTCACCGGTCAGGCGCCTAGCCATCACCGCCTCAAACGCTGCCAGTTGGCCGGCATCTAATTCTTTCTCGGGCCAGGTCAGCAAATAACTGCGGGGCTTATCAAGTACATGGCACAACAAAACGGCTGCGTCTATATGCGGGCTGTCAGAGCCCGCATCCACCAATGTCTTCACCGCCTGCTTAAGCTGGGCGTCTATCGACAGGGTCATTAGTTTTGCTCAGCCATTGCTGCAAGCTGATCTGCCTGGTGCTCTTGCAGTACCGGCTGGATCAGGCTGTCCATATCCCCTTCCATCACCTCATTCAGGCGGTAGATAGTCAGGTTGATACGGTGGTCTGATACACGGCCCTGCGGGTAGTTGTAGGTACGGATACGGTCAGAGCGATCGCCCGAGCCAAGCAGGTTACGACGGGTGCTGGCTTCTTCGGCGTGGCGCTTCTCTTCTTCGGCCTTGATAATACGGGCCGCTAGCACTGACATCGCCTTGGCTTTGTTCTTGTGCTGGGAACGCTCGTCCTGACACTCGACAACGATACCGGTCGGCAAGTGCGTAATACGGATAGCAGAATCGGTGGTGTTTACGTGCTGGCCACCGGCACCAGATGCACGGAAGGTATCGATTTTCAAATCGCCCGCATTGATTTCCGGGATTTCCGCTTCTGGGATTTCCGGCATTACCGCCACTGTACAGGCTGAAGTATGGACACGGCCCTGAGATTCAGTCGCAGGTACACGCTGAACACGGTGGCCACCCGATTCGAATTTCAATGTGCCGTATACGGCTTCGCCACTGATTTTTGCAATCATTTCCTTGTAGCCACCGTGCTCGGCATCGTTGGCACTCATCACTTCCACGCGCCAGCCGCGTGATTCGGCATATTTGCTGTACATACGGAACAAATCACCGGCAAAGATACCGGCCTCATCGCCACCGGCACCGGCACGGATTTCAACAAAGCAGTTACGCTCGTCGTTTGGATCTTTAGGGATCAGTAGAACTTGAAGTTCGTCTTCAAGACGGATGATCTCCGCTTTTGCTTCCTTGACTTCCTCTTGTGCCATTTCACGCATTTCAGGATCGTCTTCGTTGGCCATCTCTTCAGCAGTTTCCAAATCTTCTTTGGCTTGCTGGTAAGCCTGGAAGCACTTGGTGACTTCCTCCAGCTGTGAATATTCACGGGAAAGCGCACGGAACTTGTCCTGGTTACCAATGATCTCTGGATCACTGAGTAAGTGCTGGACTTCTTCATAACGCTCAACCAGCGTTTCTAATTTCACTAAAATTGAAGGTTTCATATAGATTTCTACTGTATTCCATTAGAGACAGGGAAGGTTCCCTGCCCGAATTAATTCTTGCCGATATCTAAACCGAGCGTTTCGCGGATCACGGCCAGCTTTTCTGGCTCCCCTTCTTTAGCCGCCTGCTGCATGGCACGGGTAGGCGCGTGGATAAGCTTGTTGGTCAGTTTGTTACTGAGCTCCACCAGCACTTTTTCTGGGTCACCCCCGTTGGCCAGCGCCTGCAGACTGCGTGTCAGCAAATCTGACTTGAGCTCTTCAGCTTGGCAGCGGTATTGGCGAATACTGTCGACCGCTTCAAGCGAGCGGATCCAACTCATGAACGCCGCGCTTTCCTCACTGACGATCGCTTCGGCCTGTATGGCCGCCACTTTACGCTGTTCACGGTTTTTCTCAACAATACTGTGCAAATCATCAACCGAGTAAAGGTATGCATCGCTAAGCTCACCCACTTCCTGCTCAATATCGCGGGGAACCGCAATATCCACCAACAGCATTGGCTGGTGGCGGCGAGCCTTGATGGCTTTCTCGACCATCCCCTTACCGATGATCGGTAGCGGACTGGCGGTTGAGCTGATCACGATATCGGCTCGGTGGAGGTGCTCCGGGATCTCCGGCAGGCTGATCACCTCGGCACCGAACTCTTGGGCGAGGTTTTCTGCCCGCTCCTTGGTCCGGTTAGCCACGATCAAGCGATTGCAACCTTGTTCGACCAAATGGCGGGAAACAAGCTCAATGGTCTCGCCAGCACCGACCAACAACACGGTGGCTTCTTCAAGCGACTCAAAAATCTGTTTAGCCAATGTACAGGCAGCAAAAGCCACCGATACTGCGTTGCCGCCAATATCAGTTTCTGTACGAACCCGCTTTGCCACGGTGAACGTTTTGTGAAACAGCTTTTCCAGCATCCCCTGAATAACTTGGCTATCCCGGGAGTCAGAATAGGACTGTTTGACCTGGCCGAGGATCTGCGGTTCGCCCAATACCAGCGAATCGAGCCCGCAAGAGACTCGCATCAGATGACGGACAGCCGCCTGCTCTTCATGAAAGTACAGGCTTGGCATCAGCTCTTCAGTATTGATCTGGTGAAATTTACTCAACCAGTCAATCATGAGCCCGGGGCCATGCTGCGTCACATCGCAATATAGCTCTGTACGGTTGCAGGTTGAGACAATCACCCCACTATGGACCTCTGGATGGTTTTCCAGCTGGGTCAAGGCCTGCTTCATCTTTTCAGGCGAAAACGCAACCCGTTCACGCAAGTCTACCGAGGCTGTTTTATGGTTTATTCCTAGTGCAAGCAATGTCATGGAGACGGTGTACCACTTCGCCGATGAAATATGATTTAAGGGCGGATTTTACTTGATGCCCCCGCTTAATTAAAGAACGCATATCGAATCTACATGGCAATAATCCACATAAATTAGCATTCAATTATTCAAAGGATAGGAAAAAAGAGTGATAGCCACCTGCCTTTTTCCGAGAGAAGGAGTTGGAAATATTAAGGTTTTACCGCTATTGTTTGCCAACAATACTCAATAAAAAAGTGATAACGATGATGTCATTATTGCGACATGCCCGACATCCTTTTGCCCGCATTCCCCGTAAAGCACCATGGTTAGCCCTTATTCTGTCGCTGCTGGCAGGCTGTGCCACCCAACCACCGCAGACAAGCCAAACCGACTGGGATAGCCATGAACAAGCGCTTCAGGCACTCTCCAGCTATCAGGCCAATGGAAAGCTCGGCTACAAAGGCAAGCAGCGGTTCGGCGCCAATCTGATCTGGGAAACCGCGCCTGAAAAAGACCACCTCTTACTGACTAACTTTTTAGGTTCGACCCTGTTAAAGCTTGATGCGACCCCAAGTCACGTGACCTTGGTCGACAATTCGGGCAACACCCACCAGGGCACCAATGCCAGTGAGTTGGTATCCAGCCTGACAGGCATCAACTTACCGATCGAGCAGATGCGTGACTGGCTCATCGGTTTACCGACGGCGGCCGATACCTACCAGCTCAATAACGAAAACCGCGTTGGCTACCTTGCCAAGCGGGTTGACGATAAACTGTGGCAGCTCGATTACAACGAGTACGACTACTCTGTCAGCCCGGCCCTGCCCAAGCGCATGGTCTTGAGCACCACCGGCGCCAGCATTACCCTTATTATCCATCAATGGTCCATTAACTAGAGTACGCTATGATCACCCGCACCACCCAATGGCCGGCACCGGCCAAGCTGAACCTATTTCTCTATATCACCGGCCGCCGCGCGGATGGCTACCATGAACTGCAGACCCTGTTTCAGTTCCTCGATCATAGCGATACCTTGACCATTACCGCTAATGACAGCGATGAGATCACCCTATCACCGGCGATTGAGGGTGTGAAAACCGAGGACAACCTGATCTACCGTGCCGCGGATGCGCTGCGCCGACGGGCGGGGATCCAGGCTGGGGCGGACATCCATATCGACAAAATCCTGCCGATGGGCGGGGGCCTTGGCGGCGGATCCTCCGATGCAGCCACGACACTGGTTGCCCTCAACTATTTATGGCAAACCAACCTCAGTACCGATGAGTTGGCCGAACTGGGTTTAGCACTCGGTGCTGATGTACCGGTCTTTGTCCGCGGGATAAGTGCGTTTGCCGAGGGCGTCGGTGAGCAATTACAACCTGCCGAGCCGAAAGAAAAGTGGTATCTGGTTGTCAAACCAGAGGTAAATATTGCTACCGTTGATATTTTCACCCATCCGGGGCTAAAAAGAGATAGCAAAAAACGGTCTTTAAATGCCCTGTTAGCAGGGGTTTACGAAAACGATTGCGAAAAAATCGTCAGATCACTGCACCCCGAGGTTGATAAGGCGCTTTCGTGGCTGTTAGAATACGCGCCGTCGAGATTGACCGGCACTGGCGCTTGCGTGTTTGCTGAATTTAGCAATCCAGAAGCGGCCACTGCAGCCCTGAATAAATTACCTGACTGGCTCCACGGATTTGTCGCAAAAGGTGTCAACACATCTCCCCTTTTGACAGCCTTGTTCGCACATTCTACGGATTGTCAGTAACTACAACTTGGACGCAACCTGAGGTTTCCACCGTGCCTGATATGAAGCTGTTTGCTGGTAACGCGACACCAGAACTAGCCCAACGCATTGCTGACCGTCTTTACATTTCTCTAGGAGACGCAACAGTTAACCGTTTTTCCGACGGTGAAGTCTGTGTTCAGATTAATGAAAACGTTCGTGGTAGCGACGTATTTATCATTCAATCTACTTGTGCGCCAACCAATGACAACCTAATGGAACTGGTTGTTATGATCGATGCGCTACGCCGTGCTTCTGCAGGCCGTATCACCGCTGTAATTCCTTACTTCGGTTATGCTCGCCAAGACCGCCGCGTCCGTTCTGCCCGTGTGCCAATCACGGCGAAAGTCGTTGCCGACTTCCTGTCAAACGTGGGTGTTGACCGCGTTCTGACTGTTGACCTACACGCAGAGCAAATCCAGGGCTTCTTCGATGTTCCTGTAGATAACGTTTTCGGTAGCCCTGTACTACTAGAAGACATTCTGGCGAAAAACCTGGAAGATCCAGTGGTTGTTTCTCCAGACATCGGTGGTGTTGTCCGTGCTCGCGCTATCGCGAAGCTACTTGATGACACAGATATCGCTATCATCGACAAGCGCCGCCCACGTGCCAACGTTTCTCAGGTAATGCACCTGATCGGCGATGTTGAAGGCCGTGACTGCATTATCGTTGATGACATGATCGATACCGGCGGTACGCTGTGTAAAGCAGCTGAAGCGCTGAAAGACCGTGGTGCTAAGCGCGTATTCGCTTATGCAACGCACCCGGTATTCTCTGGTAGCGCGCCACAGAACATCCGTGAGTCTGTGATTGACGAAGTTATCGTAACTGACTCAATTCCTCTGACTCAGGAAATCGTTGACACAGGCCGTGTATCGGTTCTGACGCTATCAGGCATGCTTGCTGAAGCAATCCGTCGCATCAGCAACGAAGAGTCAATCTCGGCGATGTTCCAGCACTAATTCTGGATTGCCAAAGAGATTCAGCGCCCCGCCTTGTGCGGGGCGTTTTTCGTTAAGATATCAATTTTGCCTAATTTGATATAATATGGCGCGCGATTTTACAGCCCCTAGACTTGAGAGATCAGTGTGAGTAACAATATTCGCTTACTTGTTGGCCTAGCAAACCCCGGAGCCGAATATGCCAGGACCCGTCATAATGCCGGAGCCTGGATCGTAGAAGAGCTGGCCCGTGTACACAATGTCAGCCTACGAGAAGAAGCCAAGTATTTTGGCCAAACCGCCCGGATCCAGACCAATGGGCAGGATCTTCGCTTGTTGATCCCGTCGACCTACATGAACCTCTCGGGTAAATCGGTTGCTGCTCTGGCGAAATTCTTCCAGATCAAACCAGAAGAAATCCTGGTTGCCCACGATGAACTTGATCTCCCACCGGGTGTGGCCAAGTTCAAGAAAGGTGGTGGTCACGGTGGTCATAACGGCCTGCGCGACATCATCAGCAAAATGGGTAACAACAAAGATTTCTACCGCCTGCGTGTGGGTATCGGCCACCCGGGCGATAAGAACAAGGTCGCTGGCTTTGTTCTGGGCAAGGCGCCAGCCAAAGAGCAAGAAAATATCGATGCCGCCGTTGATGAAGCGGTACGCTGTATGGATATTTTGCTCAAAGATGGCTTAAACAAAGCCCAAAACCGACTACATTCATTCAAAGCTGTATAAGCCGGATATTGTAGTCAATACTGAATTTATTTTTCGGCAGCGGGTCTGCCGGACTGTTTTACCGAACAATTACCAAAAGGGTTTCACACCATGGGTTTTAAATGCGGAATCGTCGGCCTGCCTAACGTAGGTAAGTCCACTCTTTTCAACGCCCTGACCAAAGCAGGGATCGAGGCAGCGAACTTCCCGTTCTGTACTATCGAACCAAACACAGGCGTTGTGCCGGTGCCGGATCTGCGTCTTGATGCCCTGGCAGCTATCGTTAACCCTGAGCGCATCCTGCCGACAACGATGGAATTCGTTGATATCGCCGGCCTCGTTGCTGGTGCATCAAAAGGTGAAGGCCTGGGTAACAAATTCCTAGCCAACATCCGCGAAACGGATGCAATCGGCCACGTTGTGCGTTGTTTCGAAAATGACAACATCATTCACGTCGCAGGTAAGATCAACCCAATCGACGATATCGAAGTGATCAACCTCGAGCTTGCTCTGTCGGATCTTGATACCTGTGAGCGTGCAATCCAACGCCAGGCCAAGCGCGCCAAAGGCGGTGATAAAGATGCCAAATTCGAAATCGCTGTACTGGAAAAAATGCTACCAACCCTAACCGAAGGTGGTATGGCACGCTCAATCGAGCTAAGCAAAGAAGAGTTTGCTGCGATCAGCTACCTGAACTTCCTGACGCTTAAGCCAACCATGTACATTGCCAACGTGAGCGAAGACGGCTTCGAAGATAACGAGTACCTAGACATGGTGCGCGAGCTTGCAGAGAAAGAAAATGCAGTCGTTGTGCCTGTATGTGCCGCTATCGAATCTGAAATTGCAGAGCTTGACGATGCTGACCGTGAAGAGTTCCTGTCAGACATGGGTATCGAAGAGCCGGGCCTAAACCGTGTGATCCGCTCTGGTTACGAGCTATTGGATCTACAAACTTACTTCACCGCTGGTGTGAAGGAAGTGCGTGCATGGACGATCCCTGTAGGTGCAACCGCCCCACAAGCAGCAGGTAAGATCCACACCGACTTCGAAAAAGGCTTTATCCGTGCAGAAGTAGTCGGCTACGACAACTTTATCGAGTTCAACGGTGAGAACGGCGCGAAAGAAGCCGGTAAATGGCGTCTGGAAGGTAAAGACTACATCGTTAAAGACGGTGACGTTGTCCACTTCCGTTTCAATGTGTAATTAAACACAACGCTTTTTAGTCTTTCAGAAAGCCAGCCTTAGTGCTGGCTTTCTTTTTATGTGCGCACCAACAATCGCTTCGCTCGATTTAATGCAGTTACGGCCAATATTGTTTTCCACCAACAATGTTGTTTTATCGCTTTCAGACGCACTAAAACGCATAAAAGCAGTTGTTTAGCACGGCAAACGCCCAGTTCGTCCAAATAACCAACGAACAAGCGGATTTTTTCAAGATATTCAAAAAAACTGTTGACGCTTTTGGCTGGTATGAGCATAATGCGCCCCGTTCCCGAGACGGCGGCCAGACAGGCAGGCGGCTTGGAAAACAACAAAATGGCTACGTAGCTCAGCTGGTTAGAGCACATCACTCATAATGATGGGGTCACAGGTTCGAATCCCGTCGTAGCCACCATCTCCCTTCTTAGGAAGCGAGATACACTGTGCGGAAGTGGCGAAATTGGTAGACGCACCAGATTTAGGTTCTGGCGCCGCAAGGTGTGAGAGTTCAAGTCTCTCCTTCCGCACCATTATTTTTTCGGTTGAGCCTTAGGCTTAATTGAAACAAGTCTCTGAAAAGAGCGACTGCAGGTCTATCGCCAAGCGGTAAGGCAGCGGCTTTTGATGCCGCCATTCCCTGGTTCGAATCCAGGTAGACCTGCCAACTTTACAAGGTTGTAGATTACTAGTATAGTCGGCAACCCATGATGGCTACGTAGCTCAGCTGGTTAGAGCACATCACTCATAATGATGGGGTCACAGGTTCGAATCCCGTCGTAGCCACCATTCTCTCCTTTACGGTGAGACACAAAATATGCGGAAGTGGCGAAATTGGTAGACGCACCAGATTTAGGTTCTGGCGCCGCAAGGTGTGAGAGTTCAAGTCTCTCCTTCCGCACCATATTTTCTTAATAAGCTTTTTGCTTCATTAGGAAAAAAGAAGTCTCTGAAAAGAGCAACTGCAGGTCTATCGCCAAGCGGTAAGGCAGCGGCTTTTGATGCCGCCATTCCCTGGTTCGAATCCAGGTAGACCTGCCAACTTTACAAGGTTGATGATTATCATGTATAGTCGGCAACCCATGATGGCTACGTAGCTCAGCTGGTTAGAGCACATCACTCATAATGATGGGGTCACAGGTTCGAATCCCGTCGTAGCCACCATTTCTCTCCTTTACGGTGAGATGCAACAATTTGTGCGGAAGTGGCGAAATTGGTAGACGCACCAGATTTAGGTTCTGGCGCCGCAAGGTGTGAGAGTTCAAGTCTCTCCTTCCGCACCATCATTCTTCGATTGAGCTCCGGCTTAATTRAGAAAACCAGAGAAGCAGCTGGCAACAGCACAAAATGCGGAAGTGGCGAAATTGGTAGACGCACCAGATTTAGGTTCTGGCGCCGCAAGGTGTGAGAGTTCAAGTCTCTCCTTCCGCACCATTCTCTCTGGATTCAAGTCTCTGTAAAGAGCATCTGCAGGTCTATCGCCAAGCGGTAAGGCAGCGGCTTTTGATGCCGCCATTCCCTGGTTCGAATCCAGGTAGACCTGCCATATTACACTCATTAGCAAATGCTGATGATACATGTTGGCTACGTAGCTCAGCTGGTTAGAGCACATCACTCATAATGATGGGGTCACAGGTTCGAATCCCGTCGTAGCCACCATTCTCTCCTTTACGGTGAGACACAAAACATGCGGAAGTGGCGAAATTGGTAGACGCACCAGATTTAGGTTCTGGCGCCGCAAGGTGTGAGAGTTCAAGTCTCTCCTTCCGCACCATATTTTCTTAATAAGCTTTTTGCTTCATTAGGAAAAAGAAGTCTCTGAAAAGAGCAACTGCAGGTCTATCGCCAAGCGGTAAGGCAGCGGCTTTTGATGCCGCCATTCCCTGGTTCGAATCCAGGTAGACCTGCCATATTACACTCATTAGCAAATGCTGATGATACATGTTGGCTACGTAGCTCAGCTGGTTAGAGCACATCACTCATAATGATGGGGTCACAGGTTCGAATCCCGTCGTAGCCACCATTTCTCTCCTTTACGGTGAGATGCAACAATTTGTGCGGAAGTGGCGAAATTGGTAGACGCACCAGATTTAGGTTCTGGCGCCGCAAGGTGTGAGAGTTCAAGTCTCTCCTTCCGCACCATCATTCTTCGATTGAGCTCCGGCTTAATTAAGAAAACCAGAGAAGCAGCTGGCAACAGCACAAAATGCGGAAGTGGCGAAATTGGTAGACGCACCAGATTTAGGTTCTGGCGCCGCAAGGTGTGAGAGTTCAAGTCTCTCCTTCCGCACCCA
>NZ_JAKJSK010000019.1:0-83705 GCF_050336935.1 Photobacterium satsumensis | reverse complement strand
GATTTTCAATCCTCTGCTCTACCGACTGAGCTATCGAGGCAAAAGTAGTGATGGTTAAGTCTCTACTTTGCATTCTTGCTAAGCAAGAAAATAAATGGTGCCGACTACCGGAGTCGAACTGGTGACCTACTGATTACAAGTCAGTTGCTCTACCTACTGAGCTAAGTCGGCACACTTTGTTTGGCTCCCCCTGCAAGACTTGAACTTGCGACATACGGATTAACAGTCCGCCGTTCTACCAACTGAACTAAGGGGGAATTATCTCTTTTTACATCATGTTGCTATTTCTAGCACCACAACTAAATATGGTGCCTCGAGGCGGAATCGAACCACCGACACGAGGATTTTCAATCCTCTGCTCTACCGACTGAGCTATCGAGGCAAAAGTAAAACTAAGTTCTACTTTGCAAAAGATGGTGCCGACTACCGGAGTCGAACTGGTGACCTACTGATTACAAGTCAGTTGCTCTACCTACTGAGCTAAGTCGGCACACTAAATCTTTTTAGTCTCAAGCCATTGGCTCAAAACTGAATTTGGCTCCCCCTGCGGGACTCGAACCTGCGACATACGGATTAACAGTCCGCCGTTCTACCAACTGAACTAAGGGGGAATAACATATCGTTGCTTGCACCCTGTTCTTCAAAAGAGAAGAAGTGGTGCCTCGAGGCGGAATCGAACCACCGACACGAGGATTTTCAATCCTCTGCTCTACCGACTGAGCTATCGAGGCAACGGAGCGCTATTAAACGGTTTTTCGTTCTTTTCGTCAACCATTTTTTTAGAAAAATTTCATTGTCACGCTCGGTTGCCTGCTTTTTGTCCGGAAACGCCGATTGTGGCTATTTCCTTGTCATAGCGTCAGATTTTTCCTTGGTTAAACTCTTTTTGGAATGCGGTGACTTTTTCCAAATACCTTCTGGCCTCGGCATTGCGGTGCTTGTTAGTTAATGCCCAGTAGACTTGATTTGGTTGCAAACTGTTCAAATCGTTCATCGCCCGCTTGCGGTCAGTGCTGTGAAAAGTATTGAGTACCCCACCGGTACCACCGTTGTAGGCCGAGATCATACTGTAATGGAGCGATAGCGGATCACGGACGTCTTTCAAATATCGGGTACGCAAGATGTAGAAGTAGGCAGTGCCGGTATCAATATTTCTAGCAGGATCAAACAGGTACTCTGGTGTCGGTATGCCCGGCTTGTTTTTCACTAGCTTGAAGACATCGGCCCCAGCGGTTTTTGGCACCACCTGCATCAAGCCGTAGGCATTGGCGTGGCTGACCGCATAGGGGTTGAAGCTGCTTTCGGTTTTGATGATGGCATAGATCAGATCCTCGGCAATGCCATAACGGCGGGAGGCGTCACGAACAATGCTGGCATATTTGTAGCCACGCTGGTTGGCGTGATCGGCCACCATTGGGATTTCAACATAATAGACTTGGTGGAAGCGCTCCGAGCGCTTTTTCAGCTTGCTGTTGATCAGATCATCGGCGAAGCGGTTGGCACGCCATGACCATTCGATAGGCTTGCCTTCACTGTCGAGTACCTGGCCATAGAGAAATGGCTTGCCGCTCAACTCGATAGCCGAATCTGAATAAAGGTCGACCCCGCCCGGGTTGTCTGGCGTCAGCAGGGTAGTGGTAATGGCTTCTTTGAGGTGCTTGGTCGGTTCGGTTTTGGCAACGGTTTCGACGATCACGACCCCGCGTTCGAAATCAACGTGCGCCCGGCTTTGGTATCCATCGGTGTATTTTACATATTGACGCTTGCTGGCGACCAATGAATCGTTATCCCCCCAGTAGCGCTTTACCTGACCGTTGAAGGAATTCATCAGCCTATCGAGTGCGGCAGTATCTTGGGTGAACTGGCCGGGCAGCGGGGCGAGGTTATTGGCAAAACGGTTGGTGGTGGAGTAGTCGACATCGTAGAGTTGTTCGATAAACTCCCGGCTACAGCCGCTCAGCAGGAGCAGGGATAAAAACAGCGCGCGTAATCTCATAGTTCCCGGAATAAGAAAAAGGCACCTTACCAAAGATGCCTGAATTAATGACTTATATGCTTCCCTAGAGTTAAACGACCAAGCGCGGGGGAAGCATCAGCGGAATTATTCACTCGGCGGCGTGTAACCGTCGATAATGACATCTTGGCCTTCGAACAAGAAGTTAACCATCTCGGTTTCCAGTAGCTTGCGGTGCTCCGGATCCATCATGTTCAGCTTTTTCTCATTGATCAGCATGGTCTGCTTGCCTTGCCACTCGGCCCAGGCTTCTTTCGAGATGTTGTCGAAAATACGCTTGCCTAGCTCACCAGGGTAAAGTTGGAAATCAAGGCCTTCAGCGTCTTTCTTTAGACGGGCACAAAATACGGTACGGCTCATCGGGGAGCTCCTTCGTTATAACGTTGATTCGGTAGCTTGGGTATATTTATACCATGCTTAAATACCCAAGTAACTTCAAGATGCAGGTAACTTGAACCCACTTGGGTATATGTTTCTATTTATTCAGCTCGTAGCGCAGGCTTTCGAGGATCTGCTGTACTGGTGACGCCAGCCCAATCTCTGCAGGTTGGTTGAGGTTATACCACTGGCCATTGCCCGCTTCGCTGATGCTATAGGGTTGCTCGGAAAGGCTCAATTTTACCGGCACGATATCCAAGTGATAGTGGCTGAAGGTATGACGGAATGCGTTGAGCTGCTCTTGTTCGCGAACTATGTCCAGCTGACCAATACGTTGCTCGATCACCGAGGTTAGATCGGCGTGATCCTGCTGCGGGAAGCACCAAAGACCACCCCAGATCCCAGCGGGTGGGCGCTTTTCCAGCCAGACGAATTCGCCATACTGGAAAATAGCAAACCAAGCTTGCTTCTCCGGTAAGGTTTTCTTGGGTTTCTTGCCCGGAAAGTCGGTTTGCCTGCCCTGAGCCTTGCCCTCACAGCGCTCGGCGACTGGGCACAGTTCGCATTTGGGCTTGCTGCGGGTACAGATCATCGCCCCCATATCCATCATGGCCTGGTTATAGCGTTCCACGCCTTGGGCTGGGGTGTTGGCCTCGGCGATTTCCCATAGCTGGTTTTCGACTGGTTTTTTACCCGGCCAGCCTTCAACGGCATAGCAGCGGGCCAAGGTGCGTTTTACGTTGCCATCCAAAATAGGGTGGTGCTGTTTGAGAGATAGTGACAGGACAGCGCCAGCGGTTGAGCGGCCGATCCCCGGCAGGGCAATGACCTGTTCGATATCGGTCGGGAAAGCCCCGTTATGGTGGTCAACGATGTGTTTGGCTGCTTTGTGCAGATTTCTCGCCCGGGCGTAGTAGCCAAGCCCGGTCCACAGGTGCAGTACCTCGTCCTGTTCGGCGGCGGCAAGATCGACAACGGTGGGGAAGCGCTCGATGAAGCGCTCAAAGTACGGGATCACCGTGGCGACTTGGGTTTGCTGCAGCATGATTTCTGACAGCCAGACCTTGTAGGGGGTCTTTTGCTGCTGCCATGGCAGGGTTTTCCGGCCAAATTTGTCATACCACGCTAAAATGGCATCAGAGAAGGTATTGGTCACAGTTTCAAGCTCACTTTACTGACAGCCGTCTTCGCCTGTCTTATTTTTGGCCCTGATTGCACCATAAAGTGCGGGTCGTCGCAATCGATAGACTTGCACTTGCGCTGTAACTTTGGATAATGCCGTTCCGTTTCTTTTTTGTTTGGATAGTAAGCATGAGCGAAGTTTCAAAGAAGTCAGGTGAAGTTACCCTGAACGAATTTACCGAAGACGGCAAACTGGTACGTAAGGTACGTAGCTTTGTTCGTCGTGAAGGTCGTTTGACCAAGGGCCAGGAAGCGGCCATGGAAAATAACTGGCCGGCGATGGGTATCGACTTCGCTCAGCAGATGCTGGACTGGAAAGAAGTATTCAACAACGAAGGCCCTGTAACGCTGGAAATCGGCTTTGGTATGGGCGCCTCTCTGGTTGAGATGGCAAAGAATGCACCTGAGAAAAACTTCATCGGTATTGAAGTTCACAGCCCAGGTGTAGGTGCTTGCTTGATGGGCGCAGAAGAAGCGGGTCTGACTAATCTACGTGTAATGTGTCACGATGGCGTAGAAGTCTTCGAGCACATGATTGCAGACGGCAGCCTGGATTGTGTTCAGTTGTTCTTCCCTGACCCATGGCACAAGGCGCGTCACCACAAGCGTCGAATTGTTCAGCCTGAGTTTGCAGAAATGCTACGTAAAAAGCTGAAGATCGGTGGTATCTTCCACATGGCGACTGACTGGGAAAACTATGCAGAGCACATGGTTGAAGTCATGGACGCTGCGCCGGGTTACCGCAACACGGCAACAGACGGTGCTTACATCCCACGTCCTGAAGATCGTCCGCTAACCAAATTTGAAGCTCGCGGCCATCGTTTGGGCCACGGTGTATGGGACATGAAATACGCGCGCACTGAGTAAGCCTCAGCGCATTTGGGCAAGGTATTGCCAAGCACCGCTAGGTGCACCAGTTGTTCGAAAAAGCCAACCTCGTGTTGGCTTTTTTATCCTTGGAGAAAAGTAATGAAACCAACAGAGCAGTTGCTAAACGAGATTTTAGATGAAGTCAGGCCACTGATCGGCAAAGGAAAAGTGGCTGATTATATCCCGGCATTGGCGGAAGTTCCGGCCAGTAAACTGGGGATTGCTGTGTGTTATAACGACGGTGAAATTATTCAGGCTGGTGATAGCGAGGAAGATTTCTCGATCCAGTCGATCTCCAAGGCGCTGAGCCTGACATTGGCGATGACTTTATATCAGCCGGAAGAGATCTGGCAGCGGGTCGGCAAGGAGCCATCGGGCCATGCGTTCAACTCGATGATCCAGCTTGAGCTGGAAAACGGTATTCCACGTAACCCGTTTATCAATGCCGGGGCGCTGGTCGTTTCGGATTTGCTGCACAGCCGTTTGTCAGCCCCGCAGTACCGGATGCTGGAGTTGGTTCGCGGTCTGGCCCAGAACCCGCATATTTGCTACGACAAGGTCGTTGCCGCCTCGGAGATGCAGCACAGTGATCGCAATGCCTCGATTGCTTATCTGATGCGTTCTTTCGGCAACTTCGATAATGAGGTGATGCCAGTGCTTACCAATTACTTCAGCTATTGCGCCCTGAAAATGAGTTGTGTTGATTTGGCCAAGACTTTCAGCTACTTGGCAAATAAAGGGCTTCCTTTGGGCGCAAAAAAAACAATTATCACCCAAACTCAGTCTAAGCAAATGAATGCGCTGCTGGCGACCTGTGGGTTGTACGATGGGGCAGGAGAATTTGCATATCGGGTAGGTATGCCGGGCAAATCTGGAGTCGGTGGTGGGATCATTGCCATCGTTCCCGGTGAAATGGCCATCGCAGTATGGTCACCAGAGCTGGATCCTTCGGGTAACTCTCTGGCCGGTACCGCTGCCCTTGAATTGCTGGCTGAGCGGATCGGCCGTTCAATTTTTTAACGGGGTAATGCGGGTCAATAAACCTTAGCCTGCCCCGGTTATGGGGAGAGGCTTATGCTGTTGCGTGTTTGCGGGTATAAATTAGCGGTTGTTGGGTTTGCCTTGTCATTGGGTGTCCAAGCCAGTGACACTCCGGTGTGCCAGTTTGAGTGGCACAATAGCCTGAGTATGCAGGATGGGGCGCTCAACCTGGAATTTAAGGGGGAGAGTTTTCAGATCCAGCCCAGCGGTCAGCTTTATTTCGGGGTGCACAAGGTCCAGCTCAATGACAAGCAGTCAGCACTGCTGGCTGACTATCACCGCCTCATGCTCGATGACTTGCCCTACACCTTGTCCCACTCACAGTTGATCGATCAGGAACTGTGCGATCGGGTGGCGATGCGCCAAGCCAAGGAAAACGAGATCCAATCCCTTATCCCCGCCCTCAAACGCTGGCAAAGCGTGACTCTCGATTGAGCTATGTCACATGCAATTCAACAGGGCAAAACTTCAAAGACGCAGTGAAGACAACCTTGTCGCTCTAACCCTGGAACGCCAGCCCAGGCCATCCATGGCGGGTAAGCTTTGATATATTATCCTATTAAACTGCCTCAGCTTTATTCGTCTTCTTCGACGAATAAAGCTAGCAGGTCGTTGAGGAACAGTTTGCCGTGCTCGGTGATCTGCCACTGCTCGCCTTTGTCTTCCAGGTAGTTCTGCTCCAACGCCCTGTTGATAGGCCCTTCGATGCTCGATAGCGGCAGGCCGGTACGCTCGACGTAGTCTTGCTTCGGGCAGGCTTCAAGCAGGCGGAAGCGGTTCATGAAGAACTCGAACGGACGCTCGCTGGCATCAACCTGGGTTTCCTGATCCAGATACGGCTTGGTCGGGTTGAGGTAGCCTCGTGGGTGCTTGACCTTTACAGTACGGGTAATGCTGCCGTCGGCAAAACTCAGCTTGCCGTGGGCACCGCAACCGATGCCAATATAATCACCAAAGCGCCAGTAGTTGAGGTTGTGACGGCACTGGCGACCCGGTTTGCTGTAACCGGAAATTTCGTACTGGACGTAGCCCGCTTCGGCCAGCAGTTGGTGGCCTTGCTCGAAGATCTCCCACAGATCATCGTCATCCGGCAGCACCGGCGGCTTGGAATAGAACAGGGTATTGGGCTCGATAGTGAGCTGATACCAGGAGAGGTGCGGCGGCTGCAGGGCAATACCCTGTTTGAGATCCGATAGGGCATCTTCGATACTCTGATCTGGCAGGCCGTGCATCAGGTCGATATTGAAGCTGTCGAGTCCGGCCTCTTTGGCCAGCCCTGCGGCAGTAATCGCTTCTCTGCTGCCGTGGATCCGTCCCAGGCGTTTGAGTTTTTCATCCTGGAAACTTTGGATGCCAATCGAGATACGGTTGACTCCTACGGCGCGGTAGGCGTTGAAGCGGCCAGCCTCGACGGTGCCCGGATTGGCTTCCATGGTGATTTCGATATCGTTGCTAAACGGGATCCGTTGTTTGACGGCCTCAAGCAAGCGGCCGATTTCCGGTGCGGAGATCAGGCTTGGGGTACCACCACCGATGAAGATGGAATGCAGCTCCCGGGCTTGGCTAGTGAGATCATATTTGGCCAAGTCGGTATCGAGATCCTCGATAAGGGCATCAATGTAATCGAGCTCTGGAATATCGGCTTTCAGCGCATGGGAGTTGAAGTCGCAATAAGGGCACTTCTGGACACACCATGGGATGTGGATATACAGGCTCAGTGGTGGTGGTACTAGCATGGTTTATGCTTCCTTCAGGGCAGCAAACAGTTTGGTGAGGGCCTTGCCGCGGTGTGACAGTTGTTTCTTGCGGGCCGGTTCAAGTTCAGCTGATGAACATTGGTCTTCAGGCACCCAGAAAATAGGATCATAGCCAAAGCCATTCTCGCCATGGGCTTCGGTCAGGATCTGGCCTTCCCAGCTGCCGTGGCAGACTAGCGGGGTTGGGTCATTCTCGTGGCGCATCATGACCAGTACACAATGGAAACGGGCGGTACGTTGCTCTGGCGCGACGCCTTCCATTTCTTTCAGTAGCTTGTGCAGGTTTTCTTCATCAGAGGCATTTTCGCCTGCGAAGCGGGCAGAATAGATCCCCGGTGCTCCCTTGAGGTAGTCGACTTCAAGTCCCGAGTCATCGGCAATCGCTGGCAAACCGGTTTCCTTGGCTGCATGGCGGGCTTTGATGATGGCGTTTTCGATAAAGGTGGTGCCTGTCTCGGCAACCGAAGAGACGTTGTAATCGCTCTGGGCAACGACATCGAAGCCGAAATCGGCCAACAGGCTAGCCATTTCTTTTACTTTGCCCTGATTACCAGTGGCCAGTACTAATTTGCTCATCATAGTTCCTCACAATAAAGAGGCCGCTATCTTATATCACTGTCCGGAAATTAAAAGGGGAGCGCTTGGCTCCCCTGTCATTGCTGTCTCTGAACGCGGTGAAATGCTGTGATCAGTCGACATAAAAAGTCTGGTCAAACTTGATGTTGCCCCGGGTACCGTTGTGGGACATGTCAATGGAGAAATTGAAGCGCTCTTCATTGGCATGTTTGATTTCGGCAATGTAATAAATCGCCTTGCCTTCCCTGATCTCGCGGAAAGACAGATTCTTTATGCTGCCGAGAAGGTTTTTGGCTTGACCATTGAGTACCGCGGTTACTGCTGGTTTTCCCTGTTTTTCGGTATCAAGCACGGTGACATTGATCACCGCGGAATATCGGCTGCGCTGGATTTTATAGGTGCTGGCAACGTCGGGGGTTAGAAACGTTGACGGGAAGCTGGAGTAGTGGACCTCCAGGTTGCCGATTTTTTCGAACTGCTCGGCGTGGGCCGGGAGGCTGGCACCCAGGCAAGTAAGTAACAGGGCAAATAGGCTGAAAAGACGAGTCATTTTATTATCCTTCTATACGCACTGGGTCGGGGATTATCCCTGTACCGGTAGTGGGTATTGCTTAGTTCCATTATAGTCGGGTGAAACAGTCTGATGAAAAACAGCCCGGCGTCTTGGGGGACGCCGGGCTGGGATTTGCTACCGGTTACAGCAGAGCTTTGATGGGCTCAGGTATCATCTTGGGAGCGGTGATGCGCACTTGTTTGTGGCGTCCAAGCTCCCCTTTTTCTATGTCAATCTGCCCCTTGGCGACCTTGAACTGTTTGGACAGGTACTTAGTCAGGTGGGCATTGGCTTTACCATCAACCGGCGGGGCGGTAATTGCCACTTTGATTTCTTCACCATGTAGGCCAACCATTTGGTCACGGCTGGCCTTGGGTTGAATATAGAGCCTTAAGATCAGATCGTCACCATCACGGTAAACGGCCTGTTGACTCATAGTTGGTACCAGATAGGACCGACAAAGTCACCGATCAGGAAGTTGGCGAATTGCAGGCCAAGGAACAGTACCAGAACACTTAGATCCAGACCGCCCATCGCTGGGATAATACGGCGGATAGGGGCAGTCACGGGCTCGGTAAGCTGGTGCATGACGTATTCAACCGGGCTGCGACCTTGGCTGACCCAGCTTAGGATAGCGCGTAGCAGCAGCACCCAGAACAACAGGCCACCGGCGGCTTTCAATAGTGACAGGGCGCCAATCCAGAAGTACTCAGGGCTAAACATAAAGCCACCGCCCAGCACCAACTGCAGGAGGATGAACTTACCTATGCTCAGGATGTAGGCGAACAGCAGCGTGGCAAAATCCAGTGAACCGACTGACGGAATAATGCGGCGTAGCGGGCCGACGATCGGCTGGGTTGCCTTGACGATAAACTGTGAAAACGGATTGTAGAAATCGGCACGCGCCCACTGGAGCCAGATACGCAGCAGCACGACCATGATGTAGAGATCAAATAGGGTACTGACAAGAAAACCAATTGAGTTCATATACTAACCTTAAAATAATTTTTCCATTTCTTCAGCGCGGGAAACGGCAGCACGCATTGCTTTTGCTACGGTATCACTAAGTTGGCACTCGTTGAAAGTGCGGATTGCCTCGGCGGTTGTGCCACCTTTCGAGGTTACCTGGGCACGCAGGGTCGCCAAATCGGTATCCGGGTTGGCGACGACCATTTCTGCCGCGCCAAGCGCCGACTGCTGTACCAACAGACGGGCTTGCTCGGGGGTAAAACCTTGCTTGATAGCTTCGTTCTGCATCGCTTCCATAAACAGGAAGAAATAAGCAGGGGCACTGCCGGCAGCGGCAATAATACCGTTAATTCCCGACTCTTGCTCTACCCAGCATACTTTGCCGACAGCCTGCATTAAGTGTTCGGCAAATTGACGGTCATTGGGATTGAGGTTGCTTGAGGCATAGAGGCCGCTCATTCCTTTGCCAATCAGTGAAGGGGTGTTGGGCATCACGCGGACTAGGCTTAAGTTGGTTGCCAGCATCTGATTGAGGCGCTCGGCACTGACTCCGGCGGCGATTGAGATCACCAGCTTGCCGGAAAAGTCGAGGATCTGCAGCGGGCGGCAGACTTCTTCCATCAACTGGGGCTTCACGGCCAGAACAATGACATCGGCATCGGAAGCGGCGCTGAGGTTATTGTCGGTGGTGTGGATCCCGTAATCACGGGCCAACGGTTCGCGGCGGGCTGAACTTGGTGCGGTTGCGGTGATTTTGTCCGGCGCATAGCCGCTGGCAACGAGGCCGGCGATGATAGAGCGGGCCATGTTACCGGCACCAATGAAGGCAATCGCGCGTTGTTCCATGTTACATCCTTTGTGTTTTCAAGGCCGGGAAAGACAATGACGTCCTTCCTAGACGTTATAATTGTGTGGTTATTATATACCCAAGTATTCTCGCTGAACTACGAATAATCACGGGCACCAAAAATAGCCGTGCCAATCCGGACGATGGTGCTGCCAGCGGCAACGGCGGCATCCAGATCGCCACTCATTCCCATCGACAGGGTATCAAGCTGCGGGTGTTTGGCCTTGAGCTTGTCCATCGTCTCTGCAAGGCTGGAAAATGCGGCTAGCTGGCTGTCGTAATCATCGGCTTTTTGCGGGATCGACATCAGGCCACGCAGCACCAGATTTGGCATGGCGGCGATTTCATCTGCCAGCGCGGCGACGTCATCAAAAGCCAGTCCCGACTTGGAGTCCTCACCACTGGTGTTGACCTGAAGCAGGATATTGAGCGGCGGCATCTCTGCCGGACGCTGTTCGCTGAGGCGACGGGCGATCTTGGCACGGTCAACCGAGTGGACCCAGTCGAAGTGCTCGGCAATCGGACGGGTTTTGTTGGACTGGATCGGGCCGATGAAGTGCCAGCTTAATGACGAAGCGATACCTTGCTGGGCAAAGTACTGGACCTTTTCGACACCTTCCTGAACATAGTTTTCGCCAAATGCGGCATGGCCTGCGGCAATCGCTTCCTCTATTGCGGCAATAGGTTTGGTTTTGCTAACTGCAAGCAGTTGCACTGATTCGGCATCTCTACCGCATTTTTCTGCTGCCAGGCCAATCTGGGTGATGACCTGTTCAATATTTTGCTTGATACTATTCATAATTGATTCTGTGGGGAAAATTTATGGATATCACCGAACTACTGGACTTTAGTGTAAAGCATAACGCCTCTGATCTGCACCTTTCTGCTGGTGTTCCGCCCATGATCCGGGTTGACGGCGATGTGCGCAAGCTGAGTTTACCGGCTTTGGAGCATGCAGAAGTACACCGTTTGGTATTCGATATAATGAATGATGCCCAGCGACGGGAGTTTGAAGAGCGGCTAGAAGTCGATTTTTCGTTTGAATTGCCCGATGTTGGCCGCTTTCGTGTCAATGCATTCAGGCAAGCGAGGGGCAGTGCAGCGGTATTTAGGACGATACCGGTTAAGATCCCGACTCTGGAGTCTCTGGGTGTGCCTGACGTTTTTTACCAGATAGCCCAGCTCCCACGCGGCTTGGTGTTGGTGACCGGGGCTACAGGCTCGGGTAAATCGACCACTATTGCCGCGTTGGTGGATTACATCAACGAGAATTCAAACTGCCATATCCTGACCATTGAAGATCCGGTGGAATTCATTCATACCGGTAAACGCTGCCTTATCAACCAGCGTGAGGTACACCGTGATACCCACAGTTTCCATAATGCCCTACGTTCTTCATTGCGTGAAGATCCCGATGTGATAGTGGTTGGTGAGCTACGTGACCGCGAGACGATCAGCTTGGCCCTGACGGCGGCAGAAACCGGACACTTGGTGCTGGGGACTTTGCATACCAGTTCGGCGGCCAAGACTGTCGATAGGATCATCGATGTGTTCCCGGGTAATGACAAGGCAATGGTTCGCTCGATGCTGTCGGAATCGCTGCGGGCGGTGGTGTCGCAGAACCTGCTCAAATGCACTAGTGGCGGACGCCTCGCTGCCCACGAGGTGATGATGGCAACGCCGGCTATCCGCAACTTGATCCGAGAGGACAAGGTGGCACAGATGTTCTCGATGATCCAGACCGGCTCGGCGATGGGAATGCAGACCATGGAGCAGAGTGTCAAGATGCTGGTTGCCCAGGGGCTGGTGGAGGCCGAGGAAGGGCGCCGGGTTGTGGACTCTGGCTTTTCGCAGTTTTAGTGGGGATAGATAGAATGACGTTACAGCACGCACTGAACGAGATGGTCAGCCGCAAGGCCTCGGATCTCTATATTACGGTCGACTCTCCTTGCTTGCTCCGCATCGATGGCCACCTCCACCCCCTTGGTGATACGCTCGATCTTAAAGCCATCGAGCAGATGTTTAGCGAGGCGATGGATAGCGAGCAAGAGGCGGAATACCGTGCCAGCAAGGAAGCTAACTTTGCATTGGTGAGGGGGGAGTATCGTTTCCGGGTTAGCGCTTTCTGGCAGCGGGAACTACCGGGGATGGTGATCCGCCGTATTGAAACGGAAATCCCGGACTTTCATTCACTCAACCTGCCCATGGATATGCAGAAGATGGCGTTGGCCAAGCGTGGGCTGGTATTGGTTGTTGGCGCGACCGGTTCGGGCAAGTCGACGTCGATGGCGGCAATGACGGGTTACCGGAACAGTAACCGCAGTGGGCATATCCTGACGGTAGAAGATCCGATTGAATTCGTACACAAGCACAACAAGTGCATCATCACCCAGCGCGAAGTGGGGCTGGATACCGAAAGCTACGAAGTGGCGCTGAAAAACTCCCTGCGCCAGGCGCCGGATATGATCCTGATTGGTGAGATCCGTACTCCTGAGACCATGGAGTATGCGATGAATTTTGCCGAGACCGGGCACCTGTGTATGGCGACCCTGCACGCCAACAATGCTAATCAGGCGCTAGAGCGGATCTTGCATTTAGTACCGAAAGAGCGCCGCGAGCAATTTCTATTTGATTTGTCCCTGAACCTCAAATGCATCTTGGCCCAGCAGTTGATCCCCGATGCCCATGGTATCGGCAGGCACGGCGCCTTTGAGTTGCTGATCAACACCCCTAGGGTCGCCGATCTGATCCGCCGTGGTGAGCTCCATGAGATCAAAGAGACCATGGCCAAATCGACCGAATCGGGCATGATGACCTTCGATCAGTCGCTCTATGAGCTTTATAGCGCCGGCAAGATCACCGAACAGGATGCTTTGCACCATGCCGACTCTGCCAATGATCTGCGCTTGATGATCAAGGTCGGCAACAAGAACCAGCGAAGTACTAATGCGTTGTCTGGGGTCACGGTCGATATGGGGTGATCTTACCGATCATTTCGATCTGTCTGCAGGTAGCCAAAAGCATTGGGGTTGTAATGATCCTAATGCTTTTTTTGTTGATCATCGTTTTGTAAGTAATTGAAGATAAATAATTCCTGTTGAGAGTATGATAGCGGCGTACAGGTATCTGAGCTTTTGGGTTCAAATAGTCCAAAAGCTGTACAAGCTGATCGCCCCTTGAACTTTCAGGGGTCAGTCAAATCAGTTTTTCAAGATCTTGGTAAGCGATCGCTTTTGGGTGAAAACGGAGGGAAAAGCTGTACCTGTGAGGAAGGGGTGAGGTTATGGATAGAGTACCTAGGTTCTAGGGGCTAGAACCCAGGATCTTATATTACCCGTACTGCTGCTCGAACCAGCTTTCGAGGATCACGACAGCTGATTGGGAGTCGATATTGCCCTTGCTGAGGTTACGGTAGCCGCCGCGATCGAAGAGATCTGAGCGGGCTTCAGCGGTGCTCAGGCGCTCGTCATGCAATTCAACCTGGCAGCCGAATCGTCCGTGCAGGCGATTGGCAAATTTTTTGGCCCTCGGTGTGATGGCTTCCAACTCGCCGCCCCGCATATCCAGCGGAAGGCCGACAACAACCAAGTCCGGTTGCCATTCTTTGATGATTTTTTCAATGTCATCCCAGTTAGGGATCCCATCTTTAGCCTTCAGGGCTGCGAGTGGGCTAGCGGTGCCGGTCAGCTCTTGGCCGATGGCGACACCAATGCTTTTCGTACCGTAATCAAAAGCGAGTACGCTGCGAGAATGACTCATGCATGTCCTTGTTCTGTGGAAAGGTTAGTGGCATTGATACCCAGTTGGGCAATGGCCTTGTTCCAGCGTTCATTGACGGGGGTATTGAACACCACATCGGTATTGGCTTCTGTTGTCAGCCAGACATTTTCGATAAGCTCTTTTTCAAGCTGTCCGGCATCCCACCCCGCATAGCCCAGAGCAACCAGAAAGTTGTCTGGCGACTCTATGGTCCCGAGTAGTGAGAGGATGTCTTTGGAAGTGGTGATGGAGACATCATCGGTGACATCAATGCTTGAGCTCAAGCGGCCAACCCGGTTATGCAAAACAAAACCGCGATCGGAGGAAACTGGACCACCGTTAAAGACGGGTTGTTCAAGGCTGGATGGATCCCTGACTGGTAGTTCACGCTCAATTTCTATTTGATCAAGCATATTACCCACCGAAATTTCAATCGGCAGGTTGATGACGATGCCCATTGCACCTTCGTCGTTGTGCTCGCAAATGTAGACAACACTTCCTTTGAAGTTTGGATCTTGCATGCTTGGCATGGCTACCAGAAAGTGGTTTGTCAAGTTCATGGAAAGATACCTACTACCGATCGTATTACTTACAGTATGCCGACTAATTAACAGAATTGGTATTAAAGGGAGAGGATTTTAAATTTAATGCTGTCCACTCAATGCAGCCCTCGTCTTAATTGAGTGGGGCTGCGTTGAGTCGCTAATTACGCGTTGATGCGTCGCTCGATGGCATCCATCAGCTTGCCAGTGATAGAGATATCAAAGGCCGCTTCGATTTCGCGGATACAGGTCGGGCTGGTAACGTTGATTTCTGTTAGCTTGTCGCCGATCACATCAAGACCCACGAAGATCAGGCCTTTTTCTTTCAGTACAGGGGCGACTGTTTCAGCGATCTTGCGATCGGTCTCGCTGATAGGGCGCGCTTCACCGCGACCCCCTGCAGCTAGGTTACCACGGGTTTCACCTTTGGCCGGGATACGGGCCAAGCAGTAAGGCATCGGTTCGCCGTCGACCACTAAGATACGTTTGTCGCCGTTGCTGATATCTGGCACGAAGGTCTGTGCCATACAGTAATTTTGGCCCATGTTGGTCAAGGTTTCGATGATCACCGAGACGTTCGGATCGCCTTTCATTACACGGAAGATAGACGAGCCACCCATCCCATCAAGTGGCTTGAGGATCACATCCCCGTGCTCCTGGTGGAAGGCTTTGATCTTGTCGGCACGGCGGGTGACGACTGTGGTTGGTGTCAGCTCTGGGAACCAAGCGGTAAACAGCTTCTCATTGCAGTCACGCAGGCTCTGTGGCTTGTTGACGATCAGGGCGCCTTCATCCTCTGCACGTTCGAGGATATAGGTCGCGTAAATGTATTCGGTGTCGAAGGGTGGATCCTTGCGCATCAATACAGCGTCAAGATCTGACAGCGCGATTTCTTGTTCGCTGTGGAATTCAAACCAGCCGTTTGGATCTTCTTTCAGGCTAACCACACGGGTGCGGGCCATGGCTTTGCCTTGCTCCAGTGACAGGTCGTTCATTTCCATGTAGTGGATTTCCCACCCACGGCGCTGAGCTTCCATCATCATGGCAAAGCTGGAGTCTTTTTTGATGTTGATAGACTCGATCGGGTCCATCACGATACCCAGTTTGATCATTGCTGTATTCCTCTTGGTTAGCCCAGATCGCCGAAGCGAACTTGTAAAGCGGTGATCGCGGTCATTGCTGTCGTCTCGGTACGAAGCACGCGCGGGCCTAACAATACCTCATCAAAGGTGTATTGCTCGGTCATTGAAATTTCGTCTGCGGATAAACCGCCTTCAGGGCCGATCAGTAGTTTAACCTTGGTCACTGGCGCTGGCAGGGTGTTAATTGAGTAAGTTGCACGAGGGTGCAGGTTCAGCTTTAAACCGTCGTATTCCTCGGCACACCATTCTTCTAGCTTCATCACCGGGCGAATTTCAGGTACCACGTTTCGGCCGCATTGTTCGCAGGCTGCAATCGCGATTTTTTGCCACTGCTGGAGTTTCTTCTCGAAACGCTCAGCGTTGAGTTTTACCCCGCAGCGCTCTGAAATCAGTGGGGTAATGGTGTTGACGCCAAGCTCGACGGATTTCTGGATGGTAAATTCCATCTTCTCACCGCGGGAAACAACCTGGCCAAGGTGGATATCCAGTGGCGACTCGACACTGACTTCATTACGCGCCTGGATCTCCACTTCCACGCTCTTCTTGCTGGCACTGGAGATCACGGCCGGAAACTCAGCATTGCTGCCGTCAAAAAGGAGTACTTCCTGTCCGGCCTGCATACGCATGACACGGCCGACATGGTTGGCGGCTTCATCGCTGAGCGAAACGATACCAGAGCTTGGCAGTCGCTCTGGGTGGTAAATTCGTGGGATTCTCATGGCTATCTTGTAACCCGTTGGTTGTCATCTGGCTGCATTATATCAACTCTGCTGCTGATTGCAGGCGCTTGGCCATCGAATGCAGGCTATTGGATAAATAGATGGACGCGGTAAGGAAGAAAAACAAGGGTAACAGGGAAATTAACCCGCTCTTTTTGACTTGTTTACACCTCGCAATTTTGCGCTGGCAAGGTTGCGCGACATGCTTGATTTTGTAGCATATGCAAAGGATTGCTTTATATACAAGGAATGTTCAATGGAAAAGAGGCTGATAACAATAGCGCTGTCCAGTTTGTTGGTGTTGACGGGCTGCGGTGGCGGTGGTGGTGACAAGGCGCAGGACAAGGATAGTGGGCTGCAAAGCCCTAACAAAGATGGTGATCCGGCCCTTGAGCAATTACAGGCTTACCGGGCAGATAGCCTGCAAGCACCTGCAGCCCTTAACTGTGTCACCCTCTACAAACAACAGCAGTCTTGCAAGGTTAGTGACATAGCCCCGCTCGGTTACGGCAATAACCAGGATCTCACTGTCGAAGATATCGCAGCCCGGCTGGTGGTTTCACATGGCTGGATGGGTGATAACTTTGTTGCCGCCCTGCGAGAGATGCCGCAGGACCTGCTGAACCTGTTTCGCTCGGTCAATGCTATCGTACTGAGCTTTGAGATTCGCCCCTCTTTCTATCATTCTGGAACGGCCAGTATGTATATCGACCCGCGTTATCTCTGGCTGTCAGAAACGCAGTGGCAAGATATCTACCAGCAGGATGACTACCGTGATGCCTATCAATCACAGTTCCAGTTTGTTGCCGCTAATCGTTATCTCGATCCCTATGGTCAATATGTGTTGACCAGCAACACCTATGACCGAGAAGTTAATGCCTACCGGGATACAGGCAAGATCACCAGAGGTCTTTACCGCTTGTTGGCCCATGAACTGGCCCATGCCAATGACTATTTGCCGCAGGACACGCTGGCAGATCTGGATACCAGTCTGACCATTTTTCAGAATATCCAGAAGCGGTTCCCGGTGAACAGTGACCTCAACCGGGACTATCCTCTGAGCTCGGTCATGCTGCATGACTTGGCCCAGGCCTCTTTTCGTGGTGAAACGCCTACGCAAGCACAAACTCAGCTTGATGCTGCAACGTTAGGGGCCGAGTTCGAGTTTGATGGTGCGGCTGATTATTATGCCTATTCCAGTCAGGCAGAAGATGTCGCCATGTTGTTTGAGGCTTACATGATGCACCAGCAATACTTGGCCGTTTCAGATGTTGCATTTCTTGTCGAGCCTACAGTGGCTACCCCCTACTGTGATGATTACAAGATAGGGTGGGGACAGCGCGATCGATTGGCTGATAGCTATGTGAAAGCGAGAGCGAAGCAAATTTCAGAGCGGATCTTGATGCGCGATCTCACTGCGGAATTTAGCGATATCGAGGGTAGTGCTAAGCCCTTGCCATATGGCGTCGGCTGGTGTGATGCCCAATCGCGTTTTGTCTCGGGCAAACCGATGGTGAAAAGCCAGCAAGACGTACAGCAAACACGCTTCTTCCGTGACGATTTCAGCCGTGATTAATCAGCGTTGCGAGTTATCCCCTTGCTGCTGGTGGGCCAGTGTTTGACCGCACTGGCGACAGCGGTAATGGGCTTGCCCGCGTTGGACTTTATTGTGACGACGAACTGTCATTAGGTGTTCGCTGCATTGGCAGCGGTAGAGGAAAGTCTGGCCCTGTACCGAACTGACATCGAAACTGTGGGTGGTGCGTGGGGCAACACCGAACACTTCCTGCATGATGACCTGCCACTCCCTGCCATGTGGGCGGACTTTGCCAAACAGTTTGAACACGACGAGGTGGGCAACTTCGTGCGGTACCACTTCATTGAGAAATGCTTCTGGATTCTCTTTTAGCAGCACCGGATTGAACCGTACCTCCCAGCCTTGTAAACGGGCGCTGCCGGCAATTTTCCCGCGTTGGCTAAAGCGCACCTCAGGCATGGTCAAACGCTTATTGAGGCGCCGGTTGGCTTGGGTGATATATTGCTTCACACGTTCGGTAACTTGGTTTTGCAGGGTCGTCATTACTCTTTCTGGGCTTGCTGGAGGAGAGGGGAGTATAGGGTGTTTAGGCTCGGGATCCTAGTTCCTGGATCCTAGGTTCTGGTTCCTTGAGAGAGTATTGCCAACGACTCTAGGAACTAGCTTCTAGGATCTAGGAACTCAAAATCAAAAAAGGAAGCCAAAGCTTCCTTTTTTTTACCAAACCTAGGCGCTTACTTGATGTTAGCGAAGTCGCGTAGGATGTCGGCTTTGTCAGTTTTTTCCCATGGGAATTCTTCACGACCGAAGTGACCGTATGCCGCTGTTTTTTGGTACATTGGCTTAAGCAGGTCAAGCATTTCGATCAGGCCGTATGGGCGTAGGTCGAAGTGCTGGCGTACGGCTTCAACGATGATGTCATGAGACACTTTCTCGGTGCCGAATGTTTCGATCATGATAGATGTTGGATCAGCAACACCGATAGCGTAAGACAGTTGGATTTCACAACGGTCAGCCATGCCAGCAGCGATGATGTTCTTCGCTACGTAACGTGCTGCGTAAGCTGCTGAGCGGTCAACTTTTGATGGATCTTTACCAGAGAATGCACCGCCACCGTGACGAGCTGCACCGCCGTAGGTATCGACAATGATCTTACGGCCAGTTAGACCACAGTCACCCATTGGACCACCGATAACGAAACGGCCGGTTGGGTTGATGAAGTACTTGGTGTCTTTGTTCAGCCACTCTGCAGGCAGGACTGGCTTGATGATCTCTTCCATTACTGCTTCTTGCAGTACTGGTAGTTCAATGCTGTCGCAGTGCTGAGTAGAAAGTACGACTGCATCGATACCAACGATTTTGCCTTGGTCGTAGGCAAAAGTTACCTGGCTTTTCGCATCAGGGCGAAGCCAAGGTAGGGCACCGTTCTTACGTACTTTTGCTTGACGTTCAACTAGGCGGTGAGCGTAAGTTACAGGTGCAGGCATCAGTACGTCAGTTTCGTTGGTCGCGTAACCGAACATGATACCCTGGTCACCAGCACCCAGCTCGCGTGGGTCTTCACGGTCAACACCTTGGTTGATATCCGGAGACTGCTTACCGATTGCGCTTAGGATGGCACAAGAATTAGCATCGAAACCCATTTCTGAGTTTACATAACCGATTTCACGTACGGTTTCACGAGTGATTTCTTCAATATCAACCCATGCTGAAGTGGTGATTTCACCACCCACCATCACCATACCGGTTTTTACGTAAGTCTCACACGCAACACGTGCTTTCGGATCTTGCTCCAAGATCGCATCCAATACTGCATCTGAAATCTGATCTGCAATTTTGTCTGGATGGCCTTCTGATACTGATTCAGAAGTAAACAGGTGCTTCGCCATGAGCGCTCCCATAAAAATATGTTAAGTGAAAAACTTGAGCTCTATATGCTTATGATATCTATCACGCAATTGCGTACGGATATACGTTTGTATGTATAGAGCTACCTCCGTCTAGACGGCTATAATACCTTTTGCTGGTTAAAAATCAACTTGCAACAAGTAGGGATATTTCTGTTAAAAGAAAGCAAACGTTTTCCCTGTAACGCTTTTATTACAGTTAGTTGCCTAGAATCCGACTGTGGTAGGCTACCATGGTCTTGATATAGAACTTATTTTTCTCAGGAAATCGTTTGCAGTTATAGCCCAGTCTTTGCGACAATACCCGCCCGCCGAACTGCGGTTAACCTGAATCATTGATGGTGAGGGTAGCCGAATATTCAACGTCTACGAATTTCTGGAGCAGACATGTCTTCTCGTAAAGATCTTGCTAATGCAATCCGTGCCCTAAGCATGGACGGTGTTCAACAAGCTAACTCTGGCCACCCTGGTGCACCTATGGGTATGGCTGATATCGCTGAAGTACTGTGGCGTGGCCACATGAACCACAATCCACAAAACCCTGAGTGGGCTGATCGCGACCGTTTTATCCTGTCAAACGGCCATGGTTCAATGCTGATTTATTCTCTGCTTCACCTGACTGGCTACGATCTGTCTATCGACGATCTGAAAAACTTCCGCCAGCTACACTCTAAAACTCCAGGCCACCCGGAATACGGTTACGCACCTGGCGTTGAAACCACGACTGGTCCATTAGGCCAGGGCATCACCAACGGTGTGGGTATGGCAATGGCAGAAAAAGCCCTTGCAGCTCAGTTTAACCGTGACGGCCACGACATCGTTGACCACAATACTTACGTGTTCATGGGTGACGGCTGCTTGATGGAAGGTATCTCTCACGAAGCGTGTTCTCTTGCTGGCACACTGGGCCTAGGCAAGCTAGTTGCTTTCTGGGATGACAACGGCATCTCAATCGACGGTGAAGTTGAAGGTTGGTTCTCTGACGATACGCCTAAGCGTTTCGAAGCATACGGCTGGCATGTGATCCCTGCTGTTGACGGCCACGACGCTGGTGCGATCAACGCTGCGATTGAAGCTGCAAAAGCGGATCCACGTCCGACTCTTATCTGTACCAAGACGATTATCGGTTTCGGTTCACCGAACAAAGCTGGTACGCATGACTGTCACGGTGCACCGCTTGGCGCAGAAGAAATTGCCGCGACGAAAGCTGCACTTGGCTGGGAGCATGGTCCATTTGAGATCCCTGCAAACATCGCTGCTGAGTGGGATGCTAAAGAAGCAGGCGCTGCGAAAGAAGCGGCATGGAACGAGAAGTTCGCCGCTTATGAAGCTGCTCACCCAGAGCTAGCTGCAGAGTACAAGCGCCGTGTGAATGGCGATCTACCTGCACAGTGGGAAGAGAAAGCGAACGCTATCATCGCGGATCTGCAAGCTAACCCTGCAAATATCGCATCACGTAAAGCGTCTCAAAACGCGCTTGAAGCATTCGGTCAGATGCTACCTGAGTTCATGGGCGGCTCTGCTGACCTGGCGCCGTCTAACCTGACGATGTGGTCTGGTTCTAAGTCGCTAGAAGCAAACGACTTCTCGGGCAACTACATTCACTACGGTGTACGTGAATTTGGTATGACAGCGATCATGAACGGTATTGCTCTGCACGGTGGTTTCGTACCATACGGCGCAACTTTCCTAATGTTCATGGAATATGCGCGTAACGCAATGCGTATGGCGGCACTGATGAAAGTGCAGAACATCCAAGTTTACACGCATGACTCTATCGGTCTTGGCGAAGATGGCCCAACTCACCAACCGGTTGAGCAAATTGCCTCTCTACGTCTAACACCAAACATGAGCACATGGCGTCCATGTGATCAGGTTGAATCTGCAGTGGCTTGGAAACTGGCTATCGAGCGTAAAGATGGCCCAACGTCTCTGATCTTCTCGCGCCAGAACCTAGCGCAGCAGGAGCGTACTGAAGCACAGGTTGCTGACATCGCGAAGGGTGGTTACATCCTGAAAGATTGTGAAGGCAAGCCAGAGCTTATTCTTATCGCCACCGGCTCTGAAGTTGAGCTAGCGGTAGAAGCGGCAGCTCAGCTGACAGCTGAAGGTAAGAACGTACGCGTAGTGTCTATGCCATCGACTGATTTGTTCGACAAGCAAGATGCGGCTTACCGTGAAGCTGTTCTGCCATCTGACGTAACAGCACGTGTTGCGGTTGAAGCGGGCATTGCTGACTTCTGGTACAAATATGTAGGCTTTGGTGGCAAGATCATCGGTATGACGACATTCGGTGAATCAGCCCCTGCTGGCGAGCTATTCAAGATGTTCGGTTTCACGACCGAGAACGTGGTTAACACGGCGAAAGAAGTGTTGGCATAAGCTTGATTTGAATTAAGTCGCTAAGTGCTGTGCACCTGATGATTTATTTCGAAGGCTAAAAAAAAGACCCCAGTCAGGGGTCTTTTTTTATATGAAATGAGATCTTTGTCACGTCATTGGTTGTTGGTAATGACCAGCCAAACCGCAAGGTTTTAACAGTAAGCTTCTGAAAATAAAGTGTATAGATGGCTTGGGTGACTCTGCTCACATTTATGGTGATTCTCAGGGATGCTTGTTATACACTAACGCGGCTTATTAATTTTGTAGCACGGATATGACACTAAAAGTCGCAATTAATGGATTTGGCCGTATTGGTCGCAGTGTGCTTCGGGCACTGTACGAAAGCGGTAAAGATCATCACATCAAAGTCGTGGCGGTCAACGAACTGGCTGAGCCTGAAGGTATGGCTCATCTGCTCCAGTATGACACCAGCCATGGACGTTTTTTTAAGCCTGTCAGCCATGACCAGGAGCACCTTTTTATTGCTCATGGGAACGGTGAAAAGGACAGTATCCGTATTCTTCACCAAAACGAAATCCACTTGCTGCCCTGGAAGGATCTAGACGTCGACATTGTCTTAGACTGTACCGGTATCTTTGGCAGTCGCGCCGACGGCGAAGCCCATATCAAAGCGGGCGCCAAAAAAGTGTTGTTTTCCCATCCTGCTGCAAATGATATCGACAATACCATTATCTATGGTGTGAACCACGACTCGCTCAAGCCTGAGCATGCCATTGTTTCCAATGGCTCTTGTACCACCAACTGTATTGTCCCTGTTATTAAAGTGCTGGATGACGCCTTCGGCATCGAGTCCGGCACTATTACCACCATCCATTCGGCGATGAATGACCAGCAGGTCATCGATGCTTACCACAGCGACCTACGCCGAACCCGAGCTGCCAGCCAGTCAATCATTCCGGTTGATACTAAACTTCATCTGGGTATTGGCCGTATCTTTCCGAAACTTTCCGACAAATTTGAAGCGATCTCTGTGCGCGTACCGACAATTAACGTCACCGCGATGGATTTGAGTGTCACTGTAAAAACAAATGTGAAAGTTAATGACGTAAATCAATCACTGGCCGAGGCATCTCGTTGTACATTAGATGGCATAGTGGACTACACCGAAGTGCCGCTTGTCTCTGTAGACTTCAATCACGATCCCCATAGCGCGATTGTCGACGGTACCCAGACCCGAGTAAGTAACCAGCATCTGATTAAGCTGTTGGTCTGGTGTGATAATGAATGGGGATTCGCCAACCGGATGCTAGATACCGCCTTGGCCATGAGTGCGACCGATACGGCCGAATTGGCCGGCGAGCAAAGCTCAGCGGCGTGCGATAAGCAGTAACGAATTATTAGGGCTTGGCAGTGACGCTGGGCCGACAAAACTTTGATTTTAAATTAATTAATGTTGAGAGGACAAACCATGTCTGTAATCAAGATGACTGATCTGGAACTTGCGGGTAAACGCGTATTCATCCGTGCTGACCTAAATGTTCCTGTGAAAGACGGTAAAGTAACTTCTGATGCGCGTATCCTTGCATCGCTTCCAACTATCAAGCAGTGCCTAGAAGCTGGCGCAAAAGTAATGGTTACTTCTCACCTGGGTCGTCCAACTGAAGGCGAGTACGCGGAAGAATTCTCTCTACAGCCTGTTGTTAACTACCTAAACGACGCTCTAGATTGCGACGTTAAACTAGCAAAAGACTACCTGAACGGCCTAGAGCTGAACGCAGGTGAGCTAGTTGTTCTTGAAAACGTTCGCTTCAACAAAGGCGAAAAGAAGAACGAAGAAGCGCTTTCTAAGCAGTACGCTGCACTGTGTGACATCTTTGTTATGGACGCATTCGGTACGGCTCACCGTGCACAAGCATCTACTCACGGTGTAGGTACTCACGCACCAGTAGCATGTGCGGGTCCTCTTCTTGCTGCTGAGCTAGAAGCACTAGGCAAAGCAATGGACAACCCAGAGCGCCCGCTAGTGGCTATCGTTGGTGGTTCTAAAGTTTCGACTAAGCTGACGGTTCTTGAGTCACTATCTAAAGTGGCTGACCAGCTAGTTGTTGGTGGTGGTATTGCGAACACATTCATCGCTGCTGAAGGCCACAACGTAGGTAAGTCTCTATACGAAGCAGACCTAGTTGAAACAGCTCAGAAGCTAATGAAAGAGTGTGCTATCCCAGTGGCGACTGACGTAGCTTGTGCAAAAGCTTTTGACGAGAACGCTGAAGCGGAAATCAAGCACGTGTCTGAAGTTCAAGACGACGACATGATCTTCGACCTTGGTCCAGAATCAACGGCTGCTCTTGCTGAGATTATTGGCAACGCAAAAACTATCCTTTGGAACGGCCCTGTAGGCGTATTCGAGTTCAAGAACTTCGAAGCGGGTACGGCTGGTATCTCTAAAGCAATCGCTGAATCTGCAGGTTTCTCTGTAGCCGGTGGTGGTGACACGCTAGCAGCTATCGACAAGTTCGGTATCAAAGCTGACGTTTCTTACATCTCTACGGGTGGCGGTGCTTTCCTTGAGTTCGTTGAAGGTAAGGTACTTCCTGCTGTTGCTATGCTAGAAGAGCGTGCAAAAGCTTAAGTAATTTGAGGGCGGGAGTTCCGGCAAAGCACTTCCGCACTTAATCGTTTGTGAATAAGGTCATGTTTTTGTAGAATATGGGCGCTTCGCAAACGATTGCACAGATTTATATTTATATAAGACAACAAGGCAAATAGGACTATTGTTATGTCTAAGATCTTCGATTTTGTAAAACCTGGTGTTATTTCTGGCGACGACGTACAGAAAGTTTTTGAAATTGCTAAAGAGCACAAGTTCGCACTTCCAGCGGTTAACGTTGTTAACACTGACTCTGTAAACGCTGTTCTAGAAGCTGCTGCAAAAGTTAAAGCACCAGTTGTTGTTCAGTTCTCTAACGGCGGTGCTGGTTTCTTCGCTGGTAAAGGCGTAAAACTTGAAGGTCAACAAGCTCAGATCCTTGGTGCTGTTGCAGGTGCAAAATACGTTCACGCTGTTGCTGAAGCTTACGGTGTGCCAGTAATCCTTCACACTGACCATGCTGCTAAGAAACTTCTTCCATGGATCGACGGTCTACTAGACGCGGGTGAAGAGTTCTTCGCACAAACGGGCAAGCCTCTATTCTCTTCTCACATGATTGACCTTTCTGAAGAGTCACTAGAAGAGAACATCGAGATCTCTGGTCAGTACCTAGAGCGTATGGCTAAGATGGGTATGACGCTAGAAATCGAACTAGGTTGTACTGGTGGTGAAGAAGACGGCGTTGATAACTCTGATATGGACGCATCTGAGCTATACACTTCACCTGAAGATGTAGCTTACGCATACGAGAAACTAGTTGCTATCAGCCCTCGTTTCACTATCGCGGCTTCTTTCGGTAACGTACACGGTGTTTACCAAGCGGGTAACGTTGTTCTTACTCCAACTATCCTACGTGATTCTCAAGCATACTGTGCAGAGAAGTTCGGTATTGCGGGTAACGCACTAAACTTCGTATTCCACGGTGGTTCTGGTTCTTCTGAAGAAGAAATCCAAGAGTCTATCGGTTACGGTGTTATCAAAATGAACATCGATACTGATACTCAGTGGGCTTCATGGGATGGCGTTCGTCAATACGAAGCTGCAAACCGTGACTTCCTACAAGGCCAGATCGGTAACCCAACTGGCGAAGCTGCTCCAAACAAGAAGTACTACGATCCTCGCGTATGGCTACGTGCTGGTCAGTCTTCAATGGTTGCTCGCCTAGAGAAAGCATTCTCTGACCTTAACGCTATCGACGTACTATAATTTTACGTCCTGCGCTAAGCTAAGAAAAAACCCGCTGCGGCGGGTTTTTTTATGCCTGTAATTTGTTTGTGATCCCTCTCAATTTTTTTGTTGGCGATTTTTGAGCTGAGGAGTATTATCCGGCGCGAAAAAGAGCTTTTAGTGCTCAACAAAGTCAATAAATCACTGTTATAGTGGTGATTGCATAAGTAATTCACATAATTAAACCTATGATTATTGGTGCTCCCGCTGCTATTTTTTGTGGGAAAGGAAATAATATTTGCAGGATGAGAAAGGTATGAGTGAGAGTAGTGTTACAGATACCGTGACAGATACCGTTACGGGGGTTGCGGATACGGTAGTCGATACCATTAAGGATAATGAACTAACCACCGGTGTACTCAATGCCGGTACATGGGTGGCCGACAACCAAGAGTTGTTGATTCAGTACGGGGTGAATATCCTGTCTGCGCTGCTGATCTTGTTCGTTGGTAATATCATCACCAAAAGTATTGCTAACGGCGTGGCAAAAATGCTGCGCAGAAAAGATATGGACGAAGCGGTTGTTGAGTTTCTCCAATCGCTAGTGCGCTACCTGTTGTTTGTGATTGTATTGATTGCTGCTTTGGGCCGTGTCGGTGTGCAGACGGCCTCTGTTGTTGCCGTGATCGGTGCCGCTGGTTTGGCCATTGGTCTGGCCTTGCAGGGTTCGCTGTCAAACTTTGCTGCCGGTGTATTGATCGTTGCCTTCCGTCCGTTTAAGTCGGGTGATTTTGTCGAGATTGGTGGGGTCTCCGGTTCGGTCGAATCGATCCAGGTGTTCTCGACTATCTTGAATACTCCTGATAATAAAATGGTGGTAGTGCCGAACTCATCAGTGATTGGTGGGCCTATCACCAACTATTCTCGCCATAAGACGCGCCGTATCGACTTGGTGATTGGTGTTTCTTACGATGCCGATCTCAAGCATACCAAAGCGGTGCTGACTCGGGTGATCGAAGCGGATGCGCGCATCTTGAAAGATCCCGAGCCAACCATCGGCGTATTGGCGTTGGCTGATTCTTCGGTGAATTTCGCGGTGCGCCCTTGGGTGGAAACTGCGGATTATTGGGCGGTATACTTCGATTTGATGCAGGCGATCAAAGAAGAGCTGGATAAAGAGAATATCGGGATCCCGTATCCACAGATGGATGTCCACCTCAACAAGGTCCTCGAGCAGTAAGATTTAGTTCAATGAAAATGGAGCCGCAAGGCTCCATTTTTTATGTCGCTCAAATAGGACTTGCTTGGTTAGACTTCGGCTTCAGCTGGCAAAGACAAAACCTGGTTGGGTAAGGCTGCAAGTAACTGATCGAGATCGGCACTAGCAAAAGAAAAGGTCATGTCAGGCTTGCCTGGGGTGAACATCAAATCCTGATAACGATAAACCACGGGGTCGACCAGCAGGGTGATATCGGCAGGCAGGCCGAAAGGACACACTGCGCCCGGCGCACAGCCAATGGCATCAATCATCTCTTCATGAGTACATACCGATACCCGCTTGCCCAATACTTGCTTGACCAGCTTGCTGTTGAGTCGGCTGTCACGATGGGTCAGCAGTAGGCAGTAGCCGCCCCCTTTGACTTTCATGAACAGGCTCTTGGTCGGGGCGGCTGTCCAGCCGAGCTCTTTACCGATCCGCTCGTCTGCCTCAAAATCGAGAATCGGTTCGTGCTGCCATTGCTGGTAGCTGACATTGGCTTGGCTGAACAGGTCCAGATTAGACTGGTAGATGTGTTCTATTTTCTCAAGCTGCATATTGGCTCCATAATCCTTGTGCCAGATGAGTGGCGATGAAGAACATCATAGCGGCAACGGCAAGATCGATTCCGCGCTTTACCTTGGGTTTTGATAATGTCGGGCCTAATTTTGCCGCACCCATTGATAGGGTGTAGAACCAGGCAAACGAGGCCAGAATGGTGCCGATAGCAAAAGCTACGCGGTCATTGCCCTCAAATTGTCCACCGATAGAACCTAGGATCACCACCGTGTCGAGGTACATGTGTGGGTTGAGCACGGTGACAGCCAGTGCGCCAAGGATCACTGCACGGCGGCCACGGGCCAACATCTCTTTGTTCTGTTCTTGCTCGGAAGGCTTGCGCAGGGCACTGCTCAGTGACAGGCAGCCGTAAAAGGTCAGGAACAGGATGCCGCCGACGGTTACGCTGGTCAGCAAGGTTTCGTTGCTGGAGAGCAAAGCGCCGCCACCGAAGATGCCCAGGCTAATAAACAAGGTATCGAGCACACTGCAGACGGTTGCGGTGGTGAGGTGATGGTTGCGCTTGATCCCCTGGTTGAGCACAAAGGCATTTTGTGCCCCGATCGGGATAATCATCGATGCGCCGAGTCCAAATCCTTGTAAAAACACCCAAATGCTCATTTTACTGCTTACCTTATTGTCTGATATTTCGGTTGCTCCCTGTATGTGGGAGGCCGGGTTGAAAGTGTTGGCGCAAGCATACTCCTGCCACTAATGTTAAGTACAACTAATAAAATTTATGTAATATTAGACTTCCTAATGATGGTATTAAACAGAGACAAAACAGGTGAAAAAGGATGCGGGGACTGGATTATCGATGGGTTGAAGCGCTTGATGCGGTGATATCCCAACGGGGATTTGAGCGGGCAGCAGAGTACCTGTGTATTACCCAATCGGCGGTGTCACAGCGGATCAAGCAGCTGGAAAAGTTGATGGCCCAACCCATGCTGGTCAGGGAGCAGCCGCCACGGCCAACGGCGGCTGGACAGAAAATACTGGGGCTTTATCGCCGGGTGCGCCTGCTCGAGCAGGAGCTGTTGCCCGAATTGACACCGGATGACAGCAGTCAGCCATTGTCGGTGTCTATTGCGACTAACGCTGATAGTCTAGCCACTTGGTTGCTGCCGGCATTGAGCCCTTTACTGCGTTCAAGGCGGATTGAGCTCAATCTGATGATCGAAGATGAATCCCGAACGCTGGACAAACTGCGCGGTGGCGAGGTGGTCGGGGCGATCAGCATGGAGTCCACCCCAATGCCGGGCTGTGTGGCGGATTACTTGGGCAGGGTGGATTTCCTCTGCGTGGCCAGCCCGTCTTTTGCCGCTAAGTATTTTGGCCAAGGGGTCAACCGCGACACCTTGCTGGCCGCACCCGGCGTTGCGTTTGACCATCACGATGATATGCATGAGCGATTTATCCATCAGCATTTTAATCTGCCTTTTGGCAGTGTAATGAAACATACGGTGCGCTCGTCGGAGGCCTTTGTCCGGATGGCGGTGGAAGGGATTGCCTATTGTTTGATCCCGCGGATCCAAATTCAGCAGGAGCTCGATTCGGGCACCTTGGTGAACCTGACCCCAGATATTTTTCTCACCCGCAGAATGTATTGGCACCACTGGGCACTGGAGAGTGGGGTACTGTCAGACTTGTCAGAACAGATGACCCAGTATGCCGGAAAGGTTCTTCCGCAATAAAATATAAAACAATGTACAAAAAAATTCTCAATCAAGGGAATCTTTTGTCACTGCCTGTTGTCATATGGACAAAGCATGAAAAAACAGACTCAGATAACAGGAATAAGACAGATGAAAAAACAACTTATCGCAGTAATGTTGGGGTTGGGTTTAATGGGTACCAGCGGCCTTGCTGCGGCCTCGGTCAGTGTTCCGCATTTACAGACAACTGGTAACGGTGAAGTAACGGCACAGCCGGATATGGCGGTGTTTGCTGTGGCAGTAGAAGAAATCCGCCCGACAGCCAAAGAAGCCAAGCAGGCGGTAGATAAAGCGGTGGAAGCTTTCGTCGCGCGTTTGCTTGACGAAGGTATCGAGCGTAACCAGATCCAGAGTGCGAATATCAGCCTCCAGCCCCAGTACCATTACCCGAAAGACAAAGAGCCGGAGCTCAAGGGCTACCGTGCCAGCCGCCATGTAACAGTAACGGTCAATACGTTGGATAACCTCAATACCTACCTTGATAGCGCTCTGGGTGACGGCATCAACCGCATCAACAACATCGAGCTCAAGGTCAGCAACGAAGACGAGTATATGGAGCAAGCGCGCCAGGCGGCAATCAAAGATGCCATTGCCAAGGCGGAGTCGTTGGCTAAAGGGTTTGGTGAATCCTTGGATGGGGTATGGCAGATCTCCTATCAAGCCAGCCAGCCTCGTCCGATGATGATGCGTATGGCGATGGACGCTGCTCCGGAGAATGCCGTCAGTTACCAAGATACCCAGATCACCATCCGTGACCGGGTTGAGGTGGTGTTTAAGCTGGAAGAATAAGTTATTTGGCACGAGGCGATGGGCAATAGGCGATAGGGTAGAGATGAAAGTTGAATTAGGAGTGTTCAAGTTCAAGCTGGACTCGCCACTCGCCACTCGCCACTCGCCATTCGCCACTCGCCACTCGCCAGAATGTAGAAAAGGAGAGCACTGTGCTCTCCTTTGTCGTTTAGGTTGCCGTTTGCGTTTAGTGCAAAATACGGGCGCGGATGGTGCCGTCGATGGCTTTTAGCTTCGTCAGCGCTTGTTCCGAGCGCTCGGTTTCGACATCAATCACTACATAGCCGATTTCAGGGCCGGTTTGCAGGTACTGGGCGGCGATATTGATCCCTTCCTCGGCAAAGATAGTGGTGATCTGGTTGAGGATCCCCGGACGGTTTTCGTGGATGTGCAGCAAGCGCGAACAATCCTTGTGCTCAGGCAGGGAGACTTCTGGGAAACCAACCGCAGACAGGGTCGAGCCGTTGTCTGAGTATTTCGCCATCTTGCCTGCGACTTCAACACCGATGTTCGCCTGTGCTTCCTGGGTCGAGCCGCCAATGTGCGGTGTCAGCAGTACGTTGTCGAATTTGGCCAATGGGCTTTCGAACGGATCGTTGTTGGTTTTCGGCTCAACCGGGAACACATCGATAGCGGCGCCGGCAATATGGCGGCTTTCCAGCGCGCTGCACAGTGAGTCGATATCGACCACGGTCCCCCGGGCTGCGTTGATGAAAATAGAACCCGGCTTCATGCGGGCGAATTCCTCGACCCCCATCATATCTTGGGTTTCTGGGGTTTCCGGCACGTGCAGGCTGATCACATCACACTTGTTCAGCAGTTCGGTCATCGATGGCACTTGGGTCGCATTGCCCAGTGACAGTTTGTTTTCGATATCGTAGAAGTACACCTTCATGCCGAGGTTTTCAGCCAAGATCCCAAGCTGGGTACCGATATGGCCGTAACCGATAATACCGAGGCGCTTGCCACGGGCTTCGAAAGACTGGTCGGCAGACTTGAACCACTCGCCACGGTGCGCTTTGGCATTTTTTTCAGGAATACCGCGCAGCAGTAACAGGATCTCACCCAGTACCAGCTCAGCCACACTTCGGGTGTTGGAGAATGGGGCGTTGAAGACCGGGATCCCGCGTTTGGCGGCGGCACTCAGTTCAACCTGGTTAGTACCAATACAGAAACAACCTACCGCAATCAGCTTTTGTGCGGCACGGAAGACTTCTTCTGTTAGCTGGGTACGGGAACGGATGCCGACGAAATGGGCGTCGGCAATGGCGGCAAGCAGCTCGTCACCGGAAAGGGAGCCTTTGTGGTATTCGATGTTGCTGTAACCTGCCTGCTGTAATATTTCAATTGCAGAAGGGTGGACGCCTTCTAACAGCAGGATCTTTATTTTGTCTTTTTCCAGTGAAACTTTAGCCATTGATACTCATCCTTAACGCTGGTGGCTGGGGGGCTCATGGGAGCTGGGCAGAGGCAGGAAAAGGAAGGAAGAGATTTCCTGTATACGGGCAATCCATGAGCACCACATTCGGTTTGCTTACATGCTGCCAGTTAAGTTATCAAAAAATGACCAGAATGGGTAAGAATATTACAGGATTGATAATAAAAAACGGCATATATTATGCCGTTTTGAAAGTGAGTAACGCTGAAAGCGCCTTTTTCCTTGTAAGCCAAGGTAAAAAAGGGGCTAGGTGATTACTTTTCGAATTTTTTCACGCCTTCAGGGCTGCCGACAAGCAGAACATCAGCACCGCGGTGGGCAAACAGACCAACAGTGACAACACCCGGTAGGGCATTGATTTTGTCTTCCATTGCTTTTGCATCGGTGATGGCCATGTTGTGGACATCCAGGATCATATTACCGTTGTCGGTAACGCAGCCTTCACGGTACTCAGGATCACCACCAAGCTTAACCAATTCGCGGCCAATGTAAGAGCGTGCCATCGGGATCACTTCAACCGGTAGCGGGAATTGACCCAGTACATCAACTTGCTTGGTGTCATCAACAATACAGATAAACTGTTTGGCAATCGCTGCCACAATCTTTTCGCGGGTCAGGGCTGCGCCGCCGCCTTTGATCATGTCGTATTCGCCGTTGATTTCGTCAGCACCATCAACATAAATATCGAGGCTAGAGACTTCGTTGGCATCAAATACAGGGATACCGATTTGCTCAAGGCGCTCGGTAGACGCGACAGAGCTTGATACTGCACCTTTGATTTCTTCTTTGCGGGTAGCCAAAGCATCGATGAAGTGATTAACCGTCGAGCCAGTACCGACACCTACAATGCTGCCTTTCTTTACGTACTCTAGAGCAGCCCAGCCAGCAGCTTTCTTCATTTCATCTTGTGTCATGCTTATCTCCTAGTGATGACAAACGTTGCGCGGAGCGCTGATTATAGCCAAATCGCAGTCTGGCGTCAGTCCTTATCTGGCCGGATAAATGCAACCTAAGTTGGAGGAAAAAGACAATTCTATTAATAACATAGGCTTAAGGAGGAGGTTGTGGCACAGAAAAAACAAACGTTTGCGTCAGGCGGTGGGTTTTCAACCAGTATATTGGTTTGGCTCGTACGGTTAGCGGGTACTTACCAGCGAAAATGGTAGGACGGGGTGATGATCTCCGGGAGCGGGACATCCCAAGCTTCAAACGGCAGGCTGTCGACTTGCTGGCAGTCATGGGCTAAACCGACTGGGCGTGGACCACGTCGTTCACTGTGCCACAGGCTCAAGGTTCGGTCGTAATAACCCCCACCCATTCCCAGCCGCTGACCGGTATTGTCGAAAGCAACCAGAGGGGTGCAGATAGTATCGAGCTCAATGACAGGTTTGACGAGCCGGATATCCAAAACCGGTTCTTGAATACCATAGCGGTTGCGGTTCATTCGCGTTGTTGGGGTGTAGTGGAGGAACAGCAGGTGACCTTTGCTAAACGGGTGGAGTACCGGCAGGTAAACCTCTTTTCCTTGTTGCCATAGCCATTCGATCACCGGGGTGGTATCGAGTTCACCATCGTTGGCGAGATAAAGGGCAATATGCTGAGCATCGAGTATGCTGGTGGCCTGCTTGCAGTGTTCGAGCAAATCGCGCGCGGCATGTGTCTGCTGGACAGACGTTAACTGCCGTCGATGCTCACGGGTTTGCTTGCGAAGTTGTTGCCGAGTGGCTGATGCAGGTACCGCAGATCTCATAGGTCGTCCAGTGACAAAAAAGGTTCTGAGGAGTTGTGGGAGCGATGGCTGTCAGCAGTATTTGCTGGTTAAGCGCATCTGAAAAGGTATGCCCCAAGGTGCCGTTGCGCATTGTGGCCCTTGAACCAGATGTTCAAGGTGGATCAGCAACATTAACCGTAGGCTTCTCGGTACGGGCCGAGCTTGCTCAATAGCTAATTAAAGCTGATCCTGGGTTTTTGCTTATCGGCTCGGGGACGTTAATCCGCTGACGCACACCCCAGGGTCAATTCATTATCAACGCTTTGGCTGATATTGCAATGCTTTCTCCAATAAATCTTCCATCTCATTGATTCTATTGGATAGTTTTTCAGCATTGCGCTGTTGTTCTTGGCGCTCGCTATGCAACTCGTTACAAATGTTCAAACCGGTAAACATCAGCAGCTGTTCGGCGTTAGTGATTTTGGTCCGCTCGGAAAGATCTTTTAAGCGTTGATCAAAATCGGCGGCTGCTGCACGCAGGGCGTCTTCCTGGCCTGCTGGGCAGTTCACCTTGAAGCTGCGGCCATATACCTGAATTTCTACTGCCTGGTTACTCATAAATGTTTAATCTGCTCCGTGCCAGATCGTCCAATTTGGCATTCCGCTGCGATATGCGCTAGGAGGCCCAATATAGAAAAAGCCCTATCAACATGCAAGTGAGCCCGTCATGCTTTAGAACGAATTGTGTCTAATTAATCAGATATTAACCAGATTGGGGTAAACATCGTCCTAGACCGGAAATGCCGAGTGACTGATCTTTTGTATAAGTGGTAGCATACCACAAAGACGATTTACACCCATGACAATAAGGTGAACAGCCCATGAGCGACGTAAAACTCCCTGCCTATGAAACCCTAGAGCCAATGCTGAAAGAGCAAGGTTTGGCCGTAACCCCGTCAGAGCTGCATGGCCTGATCTGCGGGATGATTTGCGGCGGTATGGCTGTTGACGGTGAGCAGTGGCTGGCACCGATTTGCGACTATGCCAACCAGGGCGATGCGATGACCGATGGAGCTAAAACGGTTGTCCGCTCGGTATTTGACGCGGCTGCCCGCGAGCTGGGCGGCTTGACCCAAACTCTTTTCACCTCGACGGCCGCCGAGTTGGCTGATGTTGATTTCACGGTTGAATTGTTGCTTCCTAGTGAAGATGGTGAACTGATGCTACGTGCCGAGGCGCTGAGTGAATGGGTGACCAATTTTATTTCTGGCCTCGGCCTGATGGGGATGAACAAGCAGCAGTTGTCTGACGATGTCACCGAAGCGGTGGCGGCGTTGGAAGAAATTGCCCAGCTTGGCGTTGATGAAGACGAAGATATGCAAGAGCAGGCGATGTTATTCGATAACGTGGTGGCTTATGTGCCGGAGTGCGTGCTGACGTGCCTGATCGGTCTAAGCCAACGCGGTGATGCTGAAGATGAAACGGCAGACCCAGCAGACAAGCCAACTCTCCACTAAGTGTAGGACTTTTCAGTTAAGGGACGGATGTGAAGCAGTACGATGTCGTGATAGCCGGTGGTGCAATGGCCGGCGCAACCTTGGCAATTGCATTGGATAAACTGGGTGGCGGACAGCTCAAGATTGCCATTGTCGAAGCGGTAGAGCCGAAGCTGGATCTACATCCTGGCTATGACGCGCGCAGCATTGCTATTTCTCTGGGGTCGGCCCAACAGCTCGATAGTATCGGTTGCTGGCAGGCGCTTTCTGGTGTGGCGACCGCCATTTCCCAGATCCACGTTTCTGATCGTGGTCACGCCGGCATTGTCCACCTCGATGCCCGTGAGCGGGCAGTGGATGCCTTGGGTTATGTCGTTGAACTGGCGGATGCAGGACGGGTATTCCACCGCAAACTGGCTAAGCTGGATCGTGTTGATCTGATTTGTCCGGCTAAGATCGCCGGGATCGAGCGTCATCAGCACGGTGTTGATCTGATCTTGGATAATGGTGACCAACTGCAAAGCCGGTTGGTGGTTGCCGCCGATGGTGCCCAGTCATCTGTGGGTGACATGCTGGGGCTCGGCCGCAGTGAGTATGACTTTGAGCAGGTGGCGGTGATCGCCAACGTGACCACGGATGAGGCGCATCAGGGCAGAGCGTTTGAACGTTTTACCCCGCATGGGCCGGTTGCCTTGTTGCCGATGTCGGAAGGCCGTAGTTCATTGGTGTGGTGTATCCGCCCTGGCGATCAAGCTGAAGTGATGGGTTGGAGTGACGAGATGTTTCTTGCCAAGCTTCAGGAGGCCTTCGGCTGGCGGCTTGGCCGCTTGAGCCATACCGGTGTACGCCATGCCTATCCGTTGTTATTGCGTCAATCCCTGCGCCTGACTTCTCATCGGGTCGCCGTGGTTGGCAATGCGGCACAGACACTGCATCCGATTGCCGGTCAGGGGTTCAACCTTGGCTTGCGCGATGTGATGAGCTTGGCCGAGGAAATCTGTTGTGAGTGGGCCCAAGCCGGTGATGCCGGGCATACACGGGTATTGAGCCGCTATCGTCAGCGCCGGGAGCCGGATCGTGAAGCGACGGTGGGTATGACCGCAGGCTTGGTTGGTATTTTTGCCAACGACAGCATGCCTTTTGTCGCAGGTCGTAACCTTGGTTTGATGGCGATGGAATGTGTAGATGTATTGAAAGCTCCGCTGGTACGGCGGGCGATGGGACAGGTAGATAGATAATCATGATGCAAAGTGTTGATGTCGCTATTATCGGCGGCGGTATGGTCGGCCTTACTCTGGCAGCAGCCCTGGCTGATACCGAACTGCGGGTTGCGGTGATTGAAGGCAAGCTGCCTGATACGGACTTGTCTCCGCTACCGGATGTCCGGGTCTCGGCGCTGAGTCGGGCCAGTGAGCGTATCCTGCGCCGGGTTGGAGCCTGGGAAGGAATGGCTGCTCGGAGAATGGCGCCGTACAGCAAGATGCAGGTATGGGAGCAGGACAGCTTTGCCAATATTGCCTTTGATGCAGCCCGGTTGGCCCAGCCTGATTTGGGACATATCGTTGAGAACCGGGTTATTCAGCTTTCGCTGATGGATCGTGTCAAGCAACTGCCCAATGTCACCTTGATGGCGCCGGAGCGATGTCAGAGTATTGCCTTTGGCGAAAGTGAAGCTTGGTTGAGCTTAGAGTCTGGCCGTAACCTGACCGCCAAGCTGGTGGTCGGTGCCGATGGCGCCAACTCCTGGTTGCGCCAGCAGCTAGACATTCCTCTGACCCACTGGGACTATGGCCACAGCGCGATTGTCGCCAACATTCGATGCCATGAACCGCACCAGGACACGGCGCGGCAGGTATTCCGCCCAGAAGGGCCACTGGCTTTCTTGCCGCTGGCTGAGCCGGATCTGTGCTCGATTGTTTGGTCTTTGTCGCCGGAAGAGGCAAGCCTGCTGTGCGAGATGCCTGAGCAGGAGTTCAACAAACACCTGACCGCGGCATTCGATAATCGCCTTGGCTTGTGCCGTGTTGAAGGCGAGCGACAGGCCTTTCCGCTCAAGATGCGCTATGCCCGCGACTTTGTCCGCGAGCGTGTGGCGTTGGTGGGGGATGCTGCCCATACTATCCACCCGCTTGCCGGCCAGGGGGTAAACCTTGGCTTGTTGGATGCGGCGAGCTTGGCACAGGAGCTTAAGCAACTGTGGCTGGCAGAGAAAGATATCGGACGCCAGAGTCACCTGCGTAACTATGAGCGCTGGCGTAAAGCAGAAGCGGCAAAAATGATTGCGGCGATGCAGGGCTTCAGGGATCTGTTCGATGGTAGTCATCCAGCTAAAAAGCTGGTTCGTGATTTGGGTATGCTGTTTGCTGATAAAGCGCCGGGGTTAAAGGACGAATTTATGCGTCGGGCGTTGGGACTGAGTGGAGAGCTGCCTGAACTGGCTCGTCACTGAGTGATAGCGTCTGTCATCACGTCAATCTTAAGCCGCCAGTAGGCGGCTTTTTTGTGTCTTTTTACGGTCGTAAAGCCGATAGCTCTATATTTAATTCATTGTTTTGTATGGATTATAATGAAATGACAAAAAATTGTTATCCAACTTGGTGATTTTCTCCTACATTAAATATCAGGAATAAAACAGAGCTTGCCGTAACTGGCCCAGGCGTTAGATTTCATCTTGTTAGCCCCAACAAATACTGGCTTTCATAAGGAAGTTTCACTATGAGCAATATTCCCTCTGAGTTGAAGTTTACCAATACCCATGAGTGGGTACGCCCCGAAGGTGATGGGGTATTTACTGTGGGTATTACCGACCATGCCCAGTCATTACTGGGTGATATGGTATTTGTTGATTTGCCGGAAATCGATGCAGCGACGGATGCAGGTGAAGACTGTGCGGTTGCTGAGTCGGTGAAGGCGGCTTCTGATATCTATGCGCCATTATCCGGATTTGTGATTGCCATCAATGAAGATTTGGAAAGCTCACCTGAACTGGTGAATAGCGATCCTTATGGTGACGGTTGGCTGTTTCAGCTCAAGGTCGAGGATGAAGGGGAGTTTGCCGACTTGCTCGATGCCGATAGTTACGCGGACTTGGTCGATGAAGACAGTGACTAGCACTCATGGCAGTGCCGGATAAAAGAAAAGCCCATCATGGGCTTTTCTTTTTCTGCGAGATTAGCAGTCTTTGAGGCGACGAATTTCTTGGTTTATTTCACTTACCGTTTGGTAATGGCGATGCTGGGCCTTCACTGGCACCAACAATTGACCGTTGTTGAACTCATAGCCGCCCCGACCGTCAATGTAGATCCTTCCACTGAATAAACGACTTACGTGCTTTGCGATCATCTTGGGCACGTAGCGTTTGAACATCCGCATAGTTAGCCAACCTTTCCTTTTGTTTTTGACGGCAAGAATTATAAAACAATGCGCATGATACTTTTGTGATGTCTTCAGCATAATCATGATGTTAAATAACTTAATAATTGGCATTTCTTTTATGTCTTGCGAGTTGATTGGAGTTTTATACTTTTGTTTTATGCTTAAAATTAAGTTATCAGGTTGGGATATTATTCATGCTTTATTGCATGATTTGCATTTAATTAAATAATTTTAGTCACTTAGGAGGTTGTGTTGACCCAAAACGCAAAACAACACCCAATATCCCGGCGGTAAAATAGCCTAGAAAAACATCAGTAAAAAAGTCGCAAGTTGTGCTACACAGATGAAAATGCTGATTACATCAACTGGACGGATCTGAGCTAAAGCTGTTTTTGATCAAAGATTATTATTGGCATATGCCAATAATACAGCTTTTAGCCAACACTTTACTCCTAAGCCATGCCTAGACCGAAAATCCAGCGGCGGATCCGTTGTCGCCCAGCCTATAGTTGTTTCAAGCCCAATGGGGTACCGATGTCAGAGCTTGCCTCCCTGTCTCTGGCGGCTGATGAGTTAGAAGCGTTAAGGCTGGTGGATCTCAATGGACTCAGCCAGCAGGCCGCCGCACAGGAGCTGGGAGTATCCCGTCAGACTTTGGGCAATATCGTGGCTGCAGCCAGACACAAGGTGGCGAGCGCTTTGGTTAAAGGTAAGGCATTAGAGCTGGATACTGTCGTTCAGCCAAACACTGAAAAGGAGCCATCATGTCAATAGCCATCGCCGTCACACCACATCATGAAGTGGCTGGGCATTTCGGGAAAGCCGCCGGTTTTCTTGTTTACGATAACCAAGGTCAATTAGTCGCCGAACTGGTCAATAGCGGCCGCCGTGAGGTGGGCTGCAAGCACAAGAAGCAGCTTCAGGCCCAACTGGCAGAGCATCAAGTAAAAACCTTGCTGCTTGGAAATGTCGGCCAGCGCTCGTTAGCCCGTTTGCTGAAAGCTGGTTTTGATGTATTTCGGGTGCCTAATCGATCGTCGGTAAAAGAGGTATTGAATGGCAAAGTAAGCCGTGAGCCACTGCTATCAGCTGAGCAGGGGCGGCCATGCAAGCGCGAAAAAGGCGGCTGCGGTTGTGGTTGCGGCAGCAAGAAAACCGAGAACCCCGCTAAAATTGGTATGACAGTCGGCGGTAATGCCAACGTGCAGGGACTGACCAAGATCGGAGGGTTTAAGCTATGACCTATTTGTTCACGGTACTGATTTTTCTGCTGGTGATTGGGGCGATGGCAATTGGCTGGGTGTTTCGTAAAAAAGCCATCCAGGGGAGCTGTGGCGGGCTTGCCAATGTCGGGGTCGACAAGGAGTGTGGCTGCAAGGAGCCCTGTGACGAGCACAAGCTCTATCAAATCAGTGAACCGGAAGCAAAACAGTAATTTGTTATAGCGAGAAAGAAAAAAGCGCAGATGCCAATCTGCGCTTTTTTTGTATCACTCATCACGATTATTGCTCGGCATCAATGGGCTTTACGTAGCTCTTCAACCCGGATGGTGACGGCATCGCCAACGCACTGGCGTAGCCACTCCAAACGGGGGTGGTTGGTATTGCGGCGTAGCCATAGCATATTGATATCGAAGTCGGGAATATCGACCGGCGGGCGGCATTGGCTCAGCTCATCGTTGAATACATCAAGCTTGGCCATCAGGGTCGACACCACACATAGCAAGTTTCGTCCGCTTAGCAGGTGGCGAATGGTCAGAAAGCTGCTGGAGCCTACCGCAATGTGGCGCTGGAAACCCTGCTGCTGTAGCTGGTTGTCGATATTTGTCATGAGCTTGCCATCCGGGGAAACCAAAGCCTGCGGCGTTTGGATATACCTGGCCAGATCAACCGGTGAGGATAAGCCGGTTGCCTTGGCATCGAACAGGCAGACATGGTCTTCGGTATACAGGTACTGACTGTCGAACTCATGGGGCAGGTTGGTCATCGAGCCGATGATAAGATCGATTTTCTGGGCTTCGGTTGCCTGCTGGTAGTTATTGCGGTCAACATTGCAAAAGCTGAGCTGGCTGTGCGGTGCCGCTTTACGGATTGCATCGAACAGGGCCGGGGCGAACAGTAATTCGGCATAGTCGGTCAGGCCGATCCGCAGCGTACCTTGATAGTCTTCGGCAGAGAACCTGTCCGGCTGGAGGATTTCGCTGGTGATCAGCTGGAGGATGTGCTCGACCACCGGGGTGAGCTCAATCGCTTTCTCGGTGGCAATCATCTGATGGCCGCGGCGTTCGAACAGCGGATCATCCAGTAAAGCACGTAACCGTGACAAGTTGTGGCTCATGGCTGATTGGCCGATGGACAGCTTAGCGGCGGCTTTGGTGACACTGCGGGTTTCCATCAGGGCCGAAAAAGCGACCAGCAGGTTGAGGTCAATGCCTCGCCAGTTGATATTGTTCATGCTGCTCCTATTTAACGGCAGATATCGGCAAACATAGGATCGCACAGCACCAGCAGATCATCGGTTGCCAACTCGACGCCAGCCATCCGGTCGCCACTGCTAATATTGATCATAGTGTGGGCGGTGATCTGGTGGTCGAAAATAACCGGCAGTGGGCGCTTGAGCCCGATTGGCGCAACAGTTCCGATCACCAGCCCAGTGACTTTCTCCACATCACTGGCATCGGCGCAAGTCATCCGGCGGCAGCCGAACATCGCGCGGACTTTTTTCGGATCGACTTGGGCTGGTCCGGGAACACATGCCAGCACATGGAATCCGCCCATATCTCGGAGCAAGATGGATTTGACCATCTGCTGGGGATCCACGCCCCGTTCGCGGGCGGCTTCCTCAATCGTTTTGGCCGGTTGGCTATGATGAAGAAGGCGGTATTCCACGCCTTCTTTGTCGAGGTAATGGGTTACCGGGGTATTCATGGCTTAGCGGTTGTCATCCAGTGAATACGGCAGTGCTTGCTGATGCCATACTGCGTCGGTACCAGCCAAGCGGAAAGCCGTGCCTTCATCCAGATCATTTGGCAACACGACCAAGGCCGTCGCTTGGCCATCGGCAAATTGGTAACCAGCAACAATCGTACCGCCTTTACGCCAGTTTTCACCCACGCTGCGCTCTAGGCTGTCGCCTGCTTGCGGGCTGTGTTCGGCCGGGCCGTTGACAATGTACATCGCGCGCTTGTTGATGCCGCGGTACTTGGCTCGCGCCACGGTTTCTTGGCCGGTGTAGCAGCCTTTGGTAAAGCTGATCCCATCCAGTGCCTGCAGGTTAACCGCCTGTGGAATAAATTCCAGTTCGGTTGCTGTATCGATGCGTGGAACAGCCGCGTGGATATCGTACAAATCCCACAGGCTATCGTCGCTCAGTGTCGCTGTGGCTGCCAGTTGATTGGCAACCTCTTTGGCCGCGTCGGCGTTGAGTGCCAGTAGCCAGCGCTGGCTATCAATCTTGACCGCGCTACCACCATTGATGGCACGGACATCGCCTTCGCCACCGAATAGCTGGGCAACCTGTGCATCGGCTTCGCTGCCCGCGATACCCAGCAGAACATCATCGCTGGCTGCAATATCGACCTTGGAAAAGATGGCGTATTTTTTCAGCTCTGGCAGTTGGGTATCCATAATGCAGCGGCGCTGCAGGAAACCATAGCCATCATTGTGGTGGAATAAACGGAATACGGTACGCAGCTTGCCTTTGGCATCGCAGTGGCCGGCCAGTGTACTTTGGTCAGCTGCCAAGCCGACTACGTCACAGGTCACTTGACCTTGCAGGTACGATTTTTTGTCGTCGCCGATCAAGGTAACCAGTGCCCAGTTGGTAAGATCTACCAAGGCAAGAGAAGGCAGGGCATCGCCGGTTGCTAGGGAAAGGCGATCAAAATTGAGGTTTTCAGACCAGTTGCTCATGGGACGTCCAGTTGAGAAATCATTTATGACTATGTTAAAGCGCTGGTTGTGATTTGTCAGCAATATTGGCGGTCAGATATTACCGCTGGAGGTGACTTATCATAACCTGCGTAGCAAAATCGATCCTAGCTCTCAACTTGGGGCAATGTTTGTGCTACCTCATGGTCGCTGGCAAAACGGGCTGCTAGTATGGTGAGCATTGTTAACGTCCGGGGCTATCTTCATCGGTTTAGGTCTTTCTACGGTCGCTCCGGGATCAGTAATGAGGTTGTAAAATGTTAAGTGCAGACGAAAAAGCACGAGTTAAGTGGGCTTGCCGCCGTGGCATGCTGGAGTTGGATGTGCTTATCATGCCGTTTTTTGAAGCGTGTTTTGATGAGCTCTCCGAGCAAGAGCAGCAGGATTTTATCTCGCTCTTGACGTGTGACGATCCCGATCTGTTTACTTGGATGATGCAGCATGGCCGTAGTGAAAATCCGGCACATGCAGCAATGGTCGATAAGATTGTCGCCCACAACAACAGCAAGCTTCGCTGATCTAACCCTTACACCTTCCTACCGTTTAATGGGCGCACTGGCATTGCTATATACCAGTGCGCTTGTTCTGTTATTACTTTGTGCCGTGCTCCAGTTTATTCCTTGGCCCGTGTTCTTCGCTGCCGCCTGGTGGCTGCTTGATGAATGGCAAAGGCGCTTTGCCGACATTTGCCATTTGACCGGCCGGCTGCAGATCTCCAAGCAAGGGGTTATTCGTTGGCAGAACCAGCAATGGCGGCTGCGGACCGCGCGTATCCGATCTGGCCTGATCCTTGTTTGGCAACTTGAGGGCATCGAGGGGCGAATATGGCTGCCGATTTGTCCTGATGCCTGCTCGCTTGCCGCCTACCGCAGCCTAGCGCTGTACTCCCGTCATTACCGCTCAATATCAGCGTGATCCTGTTCATGGCCTAAAAAAAATTAAGCGAGTCAAAAACAGGCATATTCCTGAACTTTCGGTAATTTTTTGTGTGAAGTGGATCGCTTGATCATGAAAGCGCCATTTTTTGTTTCAAGAGATTTTCTACTGTGCCGATTAACATGGGTTGCTGCGAGCAAAGCAGTATTGTGCGACGACAGACGGGGTAGTAATGAAAATTAAAATAAAGTTGCTGGGACTGACACTTATTTCAGTCACGGCATTGGGCGCGGTGCTGGCCATTGGCCTAACCGCAGGCCAACGGGTGGTGAACCTCAACCAGGCGATGACGACAGTCAGTGAAATGGAAGTGGCACTGCTGAACCTGCGGCGAAATGAAAAGGATTTCCTGATGCGGATGGACCTGAAGTACCGGGCAACCTTCGAGGAAAACTTCTCTCGTTTCGAAGGGTTAGACACCCAGTTGTCGGAGCAAGCGGATAGCTTGTCATTGCAAATCCCTGAGCTGGTTCAGCTCGATAGCGTGATGGCCAATTACCGCCAGGGCATGCTGGCATTAATGACTGGCTACCAGCAGCTAGGGCTCTCGAATGAAAACGGTATGTTGCGTGAGTATTTTGCAGCATCGAATACATTGGTCGCTGATGCCAATGAGCAGGTTGAGGTAATCGGGCCACTATTTTCGTTGGTGACGGCCAGCAAGGTGATGGTGCTGGAAGGCACCCAAGACAGTGTGACGGGCTACCTTGCTGCGAAGCAGGCTTCTGACGCGCAGCTATCGGTGGCGCTGGGGCAAGATTACCAGCGCTTTTTGCAGGCGACTGAGCAGGTTCGCCAGCAACTCGTCCAGATTGGCCTTAGCCACAACCAGGGGCTGCGGGGAGATATCCGCAACCAAGCTCATCAGGTTGAAGAAATGTTTACCACGGTCAAACAGCAGCTAGAGCGGGTTGTGGCTGACGATCAGCAGCAGATGACATCGACATTGCTGGTGGCTGTTGTGCTGGTGGTTATAGCCCTGCTTTGTTTGTCTTGGGTGATCAGCCAGTCAATCAACCGCCGCCTGTCGGGTATGAGCCAGTTGATGGCGGAAATTGCCACCAGCCATGACCTAACTCGTATGGCCGATCAGGAGGGTAATGACGAATTGGCCGAGATGGCAGTGAATTTCAATCACTTGCTCAGCAGCCTTCGCCAGCTGGTGGGGGATGTTCAACTGGCTGTCTCTGAGTTGGGGAGTGCTTCGCTCCAACTCCAACAGCGAAGTAACGATGCAGAGCAAGCCTTGCGTCAGCAGCAGGGCGAGACAGAGTCTGTTGCCGCGGCGGTCACCGAAATGGGCGTCACGATCCGTGAAATTGCCAACAATACCGACACGGCAGCAGGCAACGCCGAGCGTGGCTACCAAGGTGCGACCGATGGCTTGCAGGAAGTGGCTGATACCAAGCGAAAGATTGGCGAGTTGTCAGAGGATTTGGCCGATACCAGCAAGCAAGTTTCCAGTCTGTCGAGTCTGTCTGAGAATATCGGCTCGGTGCTGGATGTGATCAAAGACATTGCCGAGCAGACTAACTTGTTAGCGCTTAATGCGGCTATCGAAGCGGCCCGTGCCGGTGAGCAGGGGCGTGGCTTTGCTGTGGTTGCCGATGAGGTCCGGACCTTGGCATTGCGTACCCGCCAGTCGACGGAAGAGATCACCACCATCATTGGTTCCCTGCAGGGCCAGACCGCGCAGGTGGTGGAGCACATCAGCCATTGCCGCGAGTTAGGCGGGCAGAGTGTGAGCCAGGCTGAAAGTGCAGAGCAACAAATCAGCCATATCATGACGGATATGCAGCAGATCATGGATACCAGCCACCAGATCGCCGCGGCGGTAGAGCAGCAAAGCGTGGTGTCGGAAGAGGTCGGGCAGAATGTCACGGCCATTAGCGAGCTGACTTCGGTCAATTCAGAGGTGGCGCACGATAATGTACAAGCGGCTCAGGCCGTCGCCCAGCAAGCTGGTGGGCTGGAACAGGCGATTGCCGGGTTCCGGGTGTAAAGAAAACGAGCGCCATTAGGCGCTCGTTTTTTTATGATATTTGCTGTGTTACGGCTGGTCCGGGATCAGCACGGTTGGCGTGGCCGGGTCAACGGCTTCAGGGTAGTCGAGGGTATAGTGCAGGCCGATGCTTTCTTTTCGCTCTAGGGCGCAGCGAACCATGAGTTCGGCAACCTGGAGCAGGTTACGCAGTTCCAGCAGGTTGTTCGAGACTTTGAAGTTACTGTAGTACTCATCGGTTTCGTCTTTTAGCAGCTGGATCCGGCGCATCGCTCGCTCAAGGCGCTTGGTGGTACGGACAATGCCCATGTAGTCCCACATAAACAAGCGCAGTTCGTGCCAGTTGTGCTGGATCACGACTTCTTCATCTGAGCAGCTGACCTGGCTTTCATCCCAGCAGGGCAGCGCAGGCGGAAGCTCGACACTGTCCATGTTCTTGGCAATACTTTCAGCGGCTGCCCATGCGTAGACCACACACTCCAGCAGGGAGTTGGAAGCCATGCGGTTGGCGCCGTGCAGGCCGGTGTAGCTGACCTCGCCGATAGCATAAAGGCCATTGAGATCGGTTAGGCCCTGTTTGTCGACCACCACACCACCACAGGTATAGTGGGCGGCCGGGACAATCGGGATCGGCTCTTTGGTGATATCAATGCCGAAGGTCAGCAATTTTTCGTAAATGGTCGGGAAGTGCTTGGTGACAAACTCAGGCGATTTGTGGCTGATATCGAGATACATGCAATCGGCACCAAGGCGCTTCATTTCAAAGTCGATAGCCCTGGCGACGACATCCCGCGGTGCCAGTTCGCCTCGTTCATCGAAATCTTTCATAAACCGTGAACCGTCAGGGCGGCGCAGGTAGGCCCCTTCGCCACGCAGGGCTTCGGTCAACAGGAAATTACGTGCATCGGGGTGGAATAGGCAGGTCGGGTGAAATTGATTGAACTCGAGGTTCGCGACCCGGCAACCGGCACGCCAGGCCATCGCAATACCGTCACCGGAAGAGACATCCGGGTTGGAGGTATACTGGTACACCTTGGAGGCGCCGCCGGTTGCTAGCACAACGAATTTGGCTCGAACGGTTTCCACCGCTTCGAGGTTGCGGTTCCAGACGTAGGCGCCCAGGATCCGGTTAGGCTGATCGGTATGTCCCAGCTTATGGGAAGTGATCAGATCCAGCGCATTGTGGCGCTCGAATACCTCGATATTCGGGTGGTTGTGAACATTGTCCTGCAAGGAGTTTTGCACCGCCATGCCGGTGGCATCGGCTGCATGGAGGATGCGGCGGTGGCTGTGTCCGCCCTCGCGGGTCAGGTGGTAGCGAGGGGCTTCGTCGCTGTCGCTTTCTTCGCGGTCAAACGGTACCCCGCCATCGATAAGCCACTGGACACAGTGCTTGGCATTTTCAGCAATGAAGCGGACGACATCTTCATCACACAAGTGGGCACCGGCAATCTGGGTATCCTCGACATGGGAATCGACACTGTCTGATTCATCAAAGACGGCGGCAATCCCGCCTTGGGCATAGAAGGTTGCTCCTTCGCTGCGCGGTCCTTTGCTCAGGACGATCACTTTGCCCATGGGTGCCAGTCGAAGGGCCAATGACAGTCCTGCTGCACCACTACCAACAACAAGCACATCACATTGATGTTCACGGTTTTCGTTCATAATGATTTCATATCCCTGTGGTAATCTCGCTATATTACCAAATTCCGTACATTTTGTTCATTTTTGACGGATGGTTCACAAATCCCCCGCCTTAAGCGATATAATGCACAAATCAGCGTGACCAAAGCGTGCACACAGCAGACATACTGCTTTAATACAATAGAAAAATCGCGCACTATTATTGAGAAATGATTTTTCCTTGGGAACTTTGCCAGTTCCCCTAGGTCTTAAATAGTGCTCACGCTCATACATTTTTATCATACTGTTTTGATTGAGCATACTCGTCATAGCTAGGCGAGTTCGGCACTGGATGTACCCGTAAAAACGTTTGTTTTGGGGTGTCCAGCCGTAACAACAGATAAAAATGCGGGTGAATTTGATATAGGAGTACACGCTCGAATGAGCGAGCAGCAAACTGATCAGGTATTAATTGAGCGGGTACAGCGTGGAGACAAGCAGGCATTCAATTTACTGGTAGTGAAATACCAGAATAAAGTCTGCAACTTAGTTGCCAGATATGTCAGCAACTCCGGCGATGTACCGGATGTCGCTCAGGAAGCTTTTATTAAGGCGTACCGGGCACTGCCGACTTTTCGGGGTGAAAGTGCGTTTTATACATGGCTGTATCGAATCGCTGTTAACACGGCGAAAAACTACTTGGTGGCTCAGGGGCGTCGCCCACCCGCGTCGGATGTGGATGCGGAGGATGCGGAATATTATGAAAGTGGTAGTGCACTGAAAGAAATTTCGAACCCTGAGAACCAAATGTTGTCTGAAGAATTAAGGCGGGTAGTTTTCAGTACCATTGAAGGATTACCGGATGATCTCAAAACTGCGATCACCTTGCGCGAGCTGGAAGGCTTAAGCTATGAGGAAATTGCAGAGGTCATGGGTTGTCCGGTCGGTACAGTACGCTCCCGTATATTTCGAGCGCGAGAGGCGGTTGAAAAGCGTATTCGACCTCTTACACAGCGATAGTGTTGGGCCAAACGGTGAAAAAGATGGCTGATAAAGAAAAAATCTCGTCATTGCTTGATGGCGAAGAGCTGGATCAGAGCATTATTAATGCATTGGCTGTCGATGATGACAGTCAGCAGACCTGGCAGAACTTCAACCTGATTGGTGATGTGATGCGCGGGGAAGCACCGCAAAACAAGGAATGGGACATTGCGGCTAAGGTAGCACTGGCGCTGGAGGATGAACCTGTTCATACGGGAACCGTACAGACAGAGCCTACCTCTGTGGTATCGATTGCAACAGCGCGTGAGGCGCGGGTAGAGGAATCTCAGCCGACACCTCAGCAAGCTAAACGCAAGATGCCGGCTTGGCTTACCCAGTTCGGGCAGGTAGCGGTCGCCGCTTCTGTGTCTTTGGCCGTGATTGTGGGTGTCCAGCAATACAATGGTGGTGATAGTTCACTCACCACGTCGGCAGGAGATCCACAGTTACCGGTACTGGAAACCATCCCGTTTGCGGGAACGGCTGAGCCTGTGAGCTTGACTCGTGATTCAGTGCGATCGAGCCGTCATGCTGGTCCGAGTGAGGAGCAGGTGATGGAACAGCGTCGTCGTATCAATGCCATGCTGCAGGACTATGAATTACAGCTTCGCCTCAATGCTGAAGACGGGTCAATTGACCGTACGATGCTCGACGTGAATTAATCGATGGCGGATAAATGAAGAGACTTCTGGTCGGTGTGTTGACACTGGTCAGCCTCGCGATGCCGTACCAAGCCTCTGCTGAAGAACCGGTTTCTTCTGCCGAGGCTTTGTTGCATCAAATGGACGAGGCGAGCCGAAAACTCAGTTATGAGTTGTCATACATCTTAATCAAGAAAAACAGTATCGAACCTCTGCGCTATCGCCATGCACTGGAAGATGGCGAGACCTTTGCTCACTTGGTTTATCTCAGCGGTCCACCGCGTGAGGTGATTCAACGTGGTGATGAAGTGAGCTACTTCGAGCCGGGGTTGGATCCGTTCACCATCGATAGCAATAAAATGGTGGCCCCACTGCCGCCAATCATGAAAACCGATATCAATGAGTTGGCAGGCTATTACGATTTCATTTCGATGGGACGTGCTCGCGAGGCCGGTGTGGCCTGTGATGTGGTGCGGATTGCCCCTAAAGATGGCGCCCGCTATTCCTACCTGTTGTGGATTGATACCCGCAGCAAGCTGGTGATGCGCGCCGACTTGCTCGACCGTGACGGTGAGCCTCTGGAGCAATACCGTGCGGTATCTTATGTCATCAACCCGAAGGTCGCAGACGTTCTGAAAAACCTGAAGACCGTCGAATTGCCGGCCGTGGTGCAACTGCCACCTCAGCCTCAGGCTGAACTTGATTGGCAGGTTAACTGGTTGCCTCAAGGGTTTGAATCCATCTCGCGCAATCGCCACCGGTTGATGATGACCGAGCGTCCGGTTGAGAGCAAAATGTTCAGTGATGGTTTGTTCAGCTTCTCGATTTACATTTCATCAGCCGATAATTTTACGGTTAGGGAGCAACTGGTGCGTCAAGGCCGCCGGACGCTGCATAGCTATCTGCTCAATGACAAAGAAGTGACCGTGGTCGGTGATATCCCGCCGGCAACAGCGCGACGGGTTGCGGAATCGGTGGTATTTGACGCGACCGGGAGCAAAACCCCGTGATGCGTTCACTGGCTGAAGTGATCGCTGCCAAACCCGGCGAGATCACTGTCAGTTGCCAGCAACAAACCAGCTGCGGCAGCTGTGCTTCACGTGACAGTTGCGGCACCGGTATCGTCAGCAAGGCATTGCCGGGGCGTCAGCACCAGCTCAAAATTGCGACCGATAAACCGGCCAAGGTCGGTGATGTGGTTGAGATCGGCTTATCCGAACGCAGCATGCTTCACTCGGCAACCTTAGTTTATGTGCTGCCTTTGCTATGCTTAGTGCTAGGAGCGGCGCTTGGCCAGTGGTGGTTTGTGACATTGGCAGGTGGCGGAGAGCTGGGAGTGATCTTGACTGCACTGGTTAGTGCAGCCCTTGGATTGGGTTTGGCACGCCGACTGGCGATGCGGGTAGAAGGGACTTCAGCCTATAAACCCCACCTGATCCGGGTGCTCGGAAATCCGGTTTCGGCAGCGTTAGCAATAAATGGCGCATCGAAAGATAGCAGCTAGCGGCGAAATTCGGTAGAATCCGTCAACTTGATCTGTAGATCCCATTCATTTTTAATCACGAGTTAGTCACGCCAATTCATGAAGCACATTCGTAACTTTTCGATTATTGCACATATCGACCATGGTAAGTCGACCTTATCCGACCGTCTAATCCAAGTCTGTGGCGGCCTTTCCGATCGTGAAATGGCTGCGCAGGTTCTGGATTCCATGGATCTTGAACGCGAACGCGGTATCACTATCAAAGCCCAGAGCGTGACGCTCGACTATACGGCTAAAGATGGTGAAACCTACCAGTTGAATTTTATCGACACCCCGGGACACGTGGACTTCTCATACGAAGTATCTCGCTCTCTGGCGGCCTGTGAAGGTGCGCTGTTGGTTGTCGATGCTGGCCAGGGGGTTGAGGCTCAAACACTGGCAAACTGTTACACAGCAATGGAAATGGATCTGGAAGTAGTGCCAATCTTGAACAAGATTGACTTGCCAGCGGCCGATCCTGAGCGTGTTGCAGAAGAAATTGAAGACATTGTTGGTATCGATGCCCTGGAAGCGACTCGCTGTTCGGCGAAAACAGGCCTAGGTGTTGATGATGTTCTTGAAAACATTGTATCAGCAATTCCTGCGCCGGAAGGCGATCCGGAAGCGCCGCTTCAGGCACTGATCATCGATTCATGGTTCGATAACTATCTTGGTGTTGTTTCTTTGGTCCGTATTAAAAACGGTAAACTGAAGAAGAATGACAAAATCAAGGTAATGAGTACCGACCAGGTTTGGGGTGTTGACCGTCTCGGTATCTTCACACCAAAACAAATCGATACGACTGAACTGAACACCGGCGAAGTAGGCTGGGTTGTTTGTGGTATCAAAGATATCTTGGGCGCGCCAGTGGGCGATACCCTGACATTGGCGAAAAATGGCTGTGAAGACGCGCTTCCAGGTTTCCAAAAAGTGAAGCCTCAGGTATACGCTGGCCTGTTCCCGGTTTCTTCTGATGACTACGAAAACTTCCGTGATGCGCTTGGCAAGCTAAGCCTTAACGATGCTTCTTTGTTCTATGAACCAGAAAGCTCGGCAGCATTGGGCTTTGGTTTCCGTTGTGGCTTCCTTGGTATGCTGCACATGGAAATTATTCAAGAGCGTCTTGAGCGTGAATATAACCTTGCGCTTATCACCACGGCACCGACGGTTGTTTACGAGGTCGAGAAATCTGATGGTTCGATGATCTATGTGGATAGCCCATCGAAACTGCCAGCAGTTAACGATATCGAAGTGATCGGTGAGCCTATTGCACGCTGTAATATCTTGGTACCAAGTGAATATCTCGGCAACGTGATCACCTTGTGTGTTGAGAAGCGTGGTATGCAGGTCGACATGGTTTACCACGGTAACCAGGTTGCCCTGACATACGATATCCCGATGTCTGAAGTGGTATTGGACTTCTTCGACCGCCTGAAATCGACGTCTCGCGGTTATGCATCGCTAGATTACAACTTCCAGCGCTATGAGCCATCCAACATGGTTCGTGTTGATGTGATGATCAATGGTGAGCGTGTTGATGCGCTGGCTATTATTACTCACAAAGACAATGCGAATGGTCGCGGTCGTGACTTGGTTGATAAAATGAAGGAATTCATTCCTCGCCAGATGTTCGACATTGCGATCCAGGCTGCGATTGGCGGCATGATCATTGCTCGTGCCACTGTTAAGCAGTTGCGTAAAAACGTAATCGCTAAGTGTTACGGCGGTGATATTAGCCGTAAGAAAAAGCTCCTACAGAAGCAGAAAGAAGGTAAGAAGCGAATGAAGCAGATCGGTAACGTCGAACTGCCACAGGAAGCTTTCCTTGCGATTTTGCATGTGGGTAAAGACAAATAATCATAACTTATTGTTATCACTGGACGCTTTTGTGTCCACCTTGCTACCATAAGCAAAGACATTGATAACAGATGCAATGCAGCAGGCTCGTCTTGCTGCATTGTTATATCGAGTGGGCAGTAATCGGCAAGTAGCCGTTGCAGCCGGCTTGGTACTTGATATAAGTAGGGAAGATAATGGCAAATACTTTTTCGCTTATCCTGGTACTGGCAACATTGGTGACCGGGATCATTTGGGCTCTAGATAAATTTATCTGGGCGCCGAAGCGCCAATTAAAAATTGAAGCGGCGGCAGCCAATGCCGGCGAACAGGTGGATGCTAAAACTCTACAGACCGTGGCACCGCAACCGAGCTGGGTAGAGTCTGCCAGTTCGATGTTTCCGGTGATCGCGCTCATTATGGTATTTCGCTCATTTATTTATGAGCCGTTCCAGATCCCATCCGGTTCGATGATGCCGACCTTGTTAGTTGGCGACTTCATTCTGGTTGAGAAGTTTGCCTACGGTCTGAAAGACCCGGTTTTCCGCCATCAGATGGTTGAAACCGGTGAGCCAGAGCGTGGTGACATTGTGGTATTTAAATACCCGCCTCAGCCGAACATCGATTACATCAAGCGTGTCGTTGGCTTACCGGGCGATACCGTTCGTTACAGTGCCCACAAACAAATTTGTGTAGCGACGAAAGGATCAAGCGAGTGTAAGCCTGTACCGTTGACAGAGATGACCGATAGCGAATTTAGCCAGGGTATGACCCGTATGGTGCAGTTCAACGAGCAGTTGGGCGAGCATGAACATCAGATCCTGGTACATCCACTGAAACGCGACCGCACGTTGGCCTACCAGCCACGCCCGGGGATCAGCGAGTGGGTTGTGCCTGAAGGCCAGTATTTCGTGATGGGCGACAACCGCGACAACAGTGCAGATAGCCGTTACTGGGGCTTCGTACCTGAAGCTAACCTAGTGGGCAAGGCGGTCGGGATCTGGATCAGCTTTGAGTTTGAACGAGGTGCTGACAGTGCACTTCCATCTTGGATTCCTACCGGTGTGCGCTTTAGCCGCATCGGTGGCATAAACTGATCGGGAAAAAATGACCACTCCTGCAAACAGGCTCCAGCGTAAGCTGGGCTACCAATTTAACAATATTGATTTGATGACCCTGGCACTGACACACCGCAGTGCCAACGGGACACACAACGAACGCCTAGAATTTCTGGGCGATTCGATCCTCAGCTTCGTGATCGCTGATGATCTCTACCACCGCTTCCCGGAAGTGGATGAAGGCGACATGAGCCGCATGCGTGCCACGCTGGTTCGCGGCAAGACACTGGCTGAGTTAGGCCGCGAGTTTGATCTTGGCGATCACTTGTTGCTTGGCCCTGGCGAGCTGAAAAGCGGTGGCTTCCGCCGTGATTCGATCCTGGCCGACTGTGTCGAGGCTATCATTGGCGCTATCTACCTCGATAGCGATATTGAGAAGGTCCGCGGTATCGTGCTGAGCTGGTACCAGTCTCGTCTTGAAACGATCAAGCCGGGTATCAACCAGAAAGATCCGAAAACGCGTCTGCAGGAATGCCTGCAGGGACGTCGTCAGCCATTACCTGCCTATACGGTGACCAAGGTACATGGTGAGGCACACAACCAAGAGTTTACGGTGCAGTGTGAAGTGGCAGGCTTGGAGAAGCCTGTTATCGGTAAAGGCGGCAGTCGGCGCAAGGCAGAGCAGGCAGCGGCAGAAATTGCGCTTAAGCAGTTGGAATCATGACAGATAAGCAACACTGTGGCTTTATCGCCATCGTCGGTCGCCCGAATGTGGGTAAATCGACGCTCCTGAACCGTCTTGTCGGTCAGAAGCTCTCTATTACGTCGCGTAAACCTCAGACCACGCGCCACCGCATCATGGGTGTAGATACCCGCGATGGCTACCAGGCGGTTTACGTTGATACCCCGGGTCTGCACATTGAAGAGAAGCGGACTATCAACCGTTTGATGAACCGTGCAGCCAGCAGCTCGCTGACTGATGTCGAGCTGGTGCTGTTCTTGGTCGACGGTACCATGTGGACTGACGATGATGAGATGGTACTGAACAAGCTTAAAAAGAGTGAGTTACCAACAGTACTGTTGATCAACAAAGTTGATAACGTTAAAGAAAAAGGCGATCTATTCCCGCATCTAGATGCATTGTCTAAGAAAATGGACTTTGTTGATGTTGTGCCTATTTCAGCGAAAAGCGGTACTAACGTAGATGCCGTTGAGAAGATCGTACGTGAGCACATTCCTGAAGGCGAATATTACTTCCCGGAAGAGTATGTTACTGACCGCTCGCAGCGCTTTATGGCCTCTGAAATCATCCGTGAGAAACTTATGCGTTTCTTGGGTGATGAACTGCCGTACTCGGTAACGGTAGAAATCGAACGTTTTGATTTCAACCCACGTACTAACGGTTTTGATATCAATGGTTTGATTCTGGTTGAACGTAAGGGCCAGAAGAAAATGGTGATCGGTAAAAACGGTGAGAAGATGAAAGTCATCGGCCGTGAAGCCCGTATTGATATGGAAGATCTGTTCGAGCGCAAGGTTTACCTTGAGCTGTGGGTAAAAGTGAAATCCGGCTGGGCAGATGACGAACGTGCCCTGCGTAGCCTAGGCTATATTGACGATCTATAAGGTAGCGAATGGAAGGGCTTCAGCGTTGTTTTGTCCTTCATTCTCGTCCTTATAGCGAGACGAGCCTGATCCTCGACGTCTTCAGCGAGGACTCGGGCCGTCTTACTCTCCTGTCAAAAGGGGCGCGACGCAAGCGCTCTAACCTCAAAGGGGCACTCCAGCCCTTCACCCCCCTCTTCATGAAATGGTCCGGCAAGGGCTCAATGCCTGTACTCACCCATGCCGAGCCAATCAGCATCGGTCTGCCGATGCGCAGCTATATCTTGTATTCAGCTATGTACGTTAATGAGCTACTGGCGCGGGTACTGGAGACGAATACCCCTTACCCTGTGTTGTTTCTGGATTACCTGAATGTGTTGCGTGAGCTGGCACAGGCGGAGAATCCAGAGCCAGCATTGCGGCGTTTCGAGCTCGCGTTACTGCAACATTTGGGCTACGGCATCGACTTTCTCCACTGCGCGGGTAGCAGCTTGCCAGTGGATGATACGATGACCTACAACTACCGGGAGCAGTTGGGCTTTATCGCCTCGCTAAAAATGGGGCAATTGACCTTTACCGGTGAGCAGCTCAAAGCCATTGCGGCCCGCCGCTTCGAAACCCCAGACCAGCTCCGGGCGGCAAAGCGCTTTACACGCATCGCCCTAAAGCCTTATCTTGGCGGCAAACCATTAAAAAGCAGGGAATTGTTTATCCCTAGAGGAAGGAGTACCGGAAAATGAACAACATCTTACTCGGCGTGAATATTGATCATATTGCAACTTTACGTAATGCCCGTGGCACCCGTTACCCGGATCCGGTGCATGCGGCCGAGGTGGCTGAGCGTGCGGGAGCAGACGGTATTACCATCCACTTGCGCGAGGACCGTCGCCATATTACTGACCGTGATGTTCGTATCCTGCGCGAGACTATCCAGACCCGTATGAACCTGGAAATGGCCGTGACCGAAGAGATGGTCCAGATCGCACTGGACACCAAGCCCGAGTTTGTTTGTCTGGTACCAGAGAAGCGTGAAGAGCTGACCACCGAAGGCGGCTTGGATGTCGCGGGCCAGCTTGAGAAAATCAAAGCGGCGACAGCGACGTTGACGGAAGCCGGTATCAAGGTATCACTGTTTATCGATGCTGACCGCGCTCAGATTGATGCTGCGGTTGCCTGTGGCGCGCCTTACATTGAGCTGCACACCGGTCACTATGCCGATGCCGAAACGGAAGAAGAACAGCAGGCTGAGCTGAAGAAAATCGCCGCGGCGGCAAGCTACGCCGATGATCAAGGTATCAAGGTCAACGCAGGCCATGGCCTGACTTACCATAACGTGAAGCCGATTGCGGCCCTACCGGAGCTGTACGAGCTGAACATCGGCCATTCCATTATTGGCCGCGCGGTATTCGACGGTTTGGACAAAGCGGTTGCCGATATGCGCGAAGAAATGCTGAGCGCCCGCCGCTAATGGCTATCGTCGGCTTGGGTACGGACATTGCTGATATCGAGCGGGTGGAGAAAGTCTTTTCCCGCACCGGTGATGCCTTTGCCCAGCGCCTGCTGGCCCCGAGCGAATATGAGATTTACCAATCGCTCAAGCATCAGGGGCGTTATCTTGCAAAACGCTTTGCGGTCAAGGAAGCGGCCTCAAAAGCGCTAGGTACCGGCATTGCCTGCGGAGTGACCTTCCATGACTTCACTGTGACCAATGATGAGCGCGGCAAGCCCTTGCTGGCATTATCGGGCAAAGCGGCCGAACTTGCCGAGGCGATGGGAGTGAACCATGTTCACCTGACGATCGCCGACGAGAAGAAGTACGCGGTCGCGACGGTGATTCTAGAGTCGTAAAGCAGTAACTGGGGACGAGATCCTAGTTCCTGGGAAGAGCAGGCCCTAGGCAAAGCAAGAGCTAACAGCTTGAAAAGAAAAAGCGAGTCAGTTGACTCGCTTTTTTTGTGGAAAGAAATGCTGAAGAACCTAGAACCTAGAACCTAGAACCTAGAACCTAGAACCTAGAACCTAGAACCTAGAACCTAGCCAGGAACTAGGATCCCGCCTCTAGGATCTCAATGCCGATACGCCTTTGATGCCTTGACCACATTGTTCATCTCGTCGATAAGCTCGAACAGTTCCGGCTCGATATCGTCGGTAGATGCACCGGCTTTGAGTTCGGTCTCGATGGTGTGGCACAGGCTCTTGAGGCGCGGCACGCCGCTGTAGGCACAGCTGCCGTGGAGCTTGTGGATGGGCGGCCACAGCTCGATATCCTTGCCGTCGATCGCTTCGTTGACCAACATCTCTACCTCTGGCATGAAGTCGAGCAGCATCTGTAGCATATCTTTAGCCAAATCTTCCTTGCCGGCAGCTTGTTTCAGAGCCAAACCCCAATCCCAGCTGATATTGGGATTAACGGGATCGGAGGTCTCGCTGCTGCCGTCCTCGGCATCTGGTTGTTCTAAGGCGGACGCATGAGGATCAATCACTGGCTTGTCATGAGGAGTCGTCCACTTGGCTAGGATCTGCTGCAGGATACGCTCTTCAATGGGTTTGGTCAGGTAATCATCCATCCCAGCCTCAATCAAGCGCTCACGCTCGCCTGCCATGGCATGGGCGGTAACCGCAATCACGGGGGTGGCATGGTTGAGCTTGGTTTCGTGGATCGCCTGACAGGCCATGACCCCGTCCATTTCCGGCATTTGGATATCCATGAATATCAGATCAAACGCTTTCTGGTGGGCATATTCAACCGCTTTGCGGCCCCCGCTGGCAGTGATCACCGTTTCGACCCGCTCGCACAATAGCGCCGAGATCAATTTGAGGTTGGCCGGATTATCATCGACCGCCATAACCGTCAGTGGCTGGATACTTGGCGCTTCGATGCTGATCGGTTGCGGCTCTGGCTCGCTGAACGGATCGGGCTCACTGACCAAGGATTCGAATAATTTCCTGTGGCCCAGGGGCTTAGGTAGGCACGAGGTGACCCCGGCATTGATCAGGCGCTCGGACAGGGCCAGTTCGGTGGTCGGCAGGCTGACAATCACTTTCTCACTGAGCTGCTCGGCCTTGAAGACCTGATCGAGCAAGGTCGCAAGTGGTGGTTGCTCGCCTGGTGACAGGTTGAGCAGGGTAAAATCGTGGTGCTCGGCATCGTCCGGCATGCTTGAACGGTACGTGACATGGATACCGGCACGGATCAGTCGCTGCTGGATCACCGAGGCTGCCTGCATGTTTGGCTCGATCAGTAGCAGCTTCTTGTTCATCAGCGAATGGGTGTCGATTGGCTGGGATACCGGCAGATCGGTCTTGTTCAGGCGTAGGCTGAACCAGAAGGTCGAGCCTTGGTGCAAACGGGACGTTAAGCTGACTTCACCGCCCATCTGGCTGACCAGTTTCTGGGTGATCACCAGACCAAGGCCAGTACCGCCATAGCGGCGTGAAATGCTGGCATCTGCCTGGCTGAAGGCTTGGAACAGCTGCGCCTGTTGGCGCTCGGAAATACCGATCCCGGTATCGCGCACCATAAATTGCAGTTCCAGGCTTTCATCGCGATCGGTTTTGAGCTCGACAGAAACATCGATGTTGCCGCGCTCGGTAAATTTCACCGCGTTACCGATCAGGTTGGTCAGTACCTGCTGGATCCGCAGTGGATCGCCAATCATTCCGCTTGGGATACGGTGGTCGACCTTGAGGGTCAACTCGAGCCCTTTTTCGTGGGCACTCGGGGCCAGCAGTTTCATCACTTCATCAAGTGACTCGGTGAAGTCGAATGGGATATTTTCCAGTAGCAGCTTACCGGCTTCCAGCTTGGAGAAATCGAGGATATCGTTGATGATGGTCAGCAGGTTGTTGGCCGACTTCTCGATCGTCTGCAGGTAGTCCTGCTGGCTGGTGCTCAGGCGGGTTTTGAGCATCTGGCGGGTAAAGCCAATCACCCCGTTAAGCGGGGTACGCAGCTCGTGGGACATATTGGCCAGAAACTCGGATTTGACCCGTGCAGCCTCCTGCGCCCGCTTCTTGGCGATATCCAATTCGACGTTCTGGATTTCCAGCTGTTCAAGTGTTTCGCGCAGATCCGAGGTGGCCTGATCGATACTCTGCTGCATTTCGATATGGTATTCCGACAGCGAAATCGCCATCGCATTGATCCCGTTTTTCAGGGTATCCAGCTCACCCAGCAACTGGCCTTCGATACGTACGTCAAGGTGGCCACGGCGGATCCGGTCAACCACGCTGACCATGTGCGAGATAGGACGGGTCACATCCTTCATTAGCCGGTAGGCAAACAATGACGATAGCGTCAGGCCGAGCAACAGCACCATCAAGGCGGTGAACACCTCTTGGTATTGCTGCAGGCGCAGCGCACTCAAGTCGAGTTCGAGGGCGATGTAGCCGAGGACTTCGGCCTGATAGCCGGGAATGGACGAGTTACTAAACTGTCCCTCTTTGAGGATCGGCGCCCGCAGAATCAGCGAGTTTTCATTGAGCCGGGTTTCCAGCAGCATGGGGATCGGCTGGTCATCGGGGTACATCAGGGCCTCGAAGTTGCGGTGGAAGTTCGAGGTGACGAACAACTCATTCTCGGTATTGAAGACCGCAATACTGCGCACGATTTGCGAATGCTTACGATGGGCGTAGCTGATCAACCGCCGGACAGGTTCACGGTTCTTGTCGGCCATGCCATATTCGGTAGAGATCGCCAGAGGCTCGATAATGCTGGCACCGGTTGAGATCAGCTGGTGTTCAAGATCGCGATATCGGCTCATGGTAAAAAATGTGCTCAAAAGCAGGCCAATAATCAGCGTCGGTGCTAATGTCAGGGTGAATACCCTGGCACGAAGTCCATATTTGGTCATGGTTCTCTTAATTACAAGAATGCGATTCTATGGGACAATTATCCCATCTATGGCCGCTAGCTTAATGAAAGTCAGGCTATTCGACAATCAACTCATCTCAAACTGTTGTTGAAATCACCAGTTTGGACCAATTGCTCCGTGGATCCAATTACTATGGCACGCTTTTTCAAGCCTCAGAAACGAAAATTAACCGATACCAAGCATAAAGAACTTACCATCAGCCGTCTCGACCACCTTGGTGCCGGTATTGGTCACCTCGACCGCAAGCCGGTGTTCGTCGAGGGACTATTGCCAGGGGAAAAGGCAATTATCCAGCTGACGGATGACAAAAAGCAATTTGCCCGCGCCAAGGTGATCCGCCGCTTGAGTGATAGCAGCGAGCGGGTGGCTCCGGCTTGTCCTATCTACGATCAATGTGGCGGCTGTAACTTGCAGCACTTATCTCACCAAGGCCAAGTTGCAGCCAAGCAGCAGTCGTTGGGAGAGCTGATGGGCAAGTTTGCCCGTACTGGCGCACATGTTGAGCAGGTCGCCCCGATCACTAGCGAAGAGTGGCAATATCGCCGCTGCGCCCGCCTCAGCATCATGCCGAAGGGCGGAGAGCTGAAGATTGGTTTTCGCAAAAAGCAGAGCAAGGAAATTGTTGATGTCGAGCACTGTCCGGTATTAGCCCAGTCATTGAATGAACTTTTACCCGCTTTACGTACTCTGTTATCTCAGTTGAAGGGGCGCAAGCACCTTGGCCATGTCGAGCTGGTCGAGGCTGATAACGGCCGGGTGGTGTTGATCCGTCATCTACAGCCATTTTCTGACAAAGACATGACTGCCTTCCGTCAGTTTGCTGACCAACATCAGCTAATGTTGTACCTAGCGCCCACTTCTGACGCTCTGGATAGAATTTCCGGCCCGGTCCCTTATTATGAATTGGATGGCCAGCAGCTTGCTTTCTCGCCGAAGGACTTCATTCAGGTTAACCGTGAGGTGAACCAGAAAATGGTGGCTCAGGCAATCGACTGGCTGGCTGTCGGACCTGATGACCGGGTACTTGATCTATTCTGTGGGCTTGGTAATTTCAGTTTACCGCTCGCAAAGCGAGCAAAAGCACTGGTTGGTGTTGAAGGCATCGACGAGATGGTGCATCGTGCATCAGAGAATGCAAAAAAGAATCAACAGGTTAATGCCGAATTTTATCAGGCGAACTTGGAAGAGGATGTCACGGCTAAATCGTGGGCAAAAGAAAAATTCAGTAAGGTATTGCTCGACCCTGCCCGGGCCGGTGCGGCTGGTGTGATGCAGCACGTGGTGAGTCTGGGGCCTGAGCGAGTGGTGTATGTCTCCTGTAATCCGGCAACGCTGGCACGAGACAGCCAGGAATTACTGAAGCATGGTTATCAGTTGGAACGGTTGGGTATGATGGACATGTTCCCCCATACCGGACATTTGGAGTCGATGGCATTGTTTATCAAGCAATAGGCTCACATTACTAGAGTAAACAGGATAGAAAAATGGTCGCAGTTCGCGGTGCGCATTTAAAGGAAAATGATACATTTGAGCTTTCTTCTTGGGTTGATAGTCTGCAACAGGATGCCAAGGTTGCGAAGCATCTGACCAAGACTTATCAGCGATGTATCGAGTTGACATCAGAGGAAGAGTCCGCGCCATTACTGCTATGGCGTGGCCGCGAGATGGTGGAAATCCTAGTTACTTTAAGCATGGATAAAGACACGCTGGTGGCAGCGTTGCTATTCCCGTTGTTTGAGGCTGGGATTTATCAGCCAGACCAATTAAAAGAAGATTATAACGGCACGATTTTGCAGATGGTGGTTGGGGTTAGCCAAATGGCTGCCATCGGTCAGCTGAATGCGACAACGGAAGGCGCTGAGCAATCAGCGCAGGTGGATAATATCCGCCGCATGCTGCTGTCGATGGTCGATGACTTCCGTTGCGTGGTGATCAAGCTGGCTGAGCGGATCTGCAACCTGCGCGAAGTTAAGGACGAGCCGGATGCGGTGCGTCGGGCTGCGGCAAAGGAATGTGCCAATATCTATGCGCCATTGGCTAACCGACTGGGTATTGGTCAGCTCAAGTGGGAGATTGAAGATTATGCCTTCCGCTACAATCACCCCGATACCTATAAGCAGATTGCCAAGCAGCTATCTGAGCGCCGAATCGATCGTGAATATTATATCGAACACTTCGTGACAGATTTGGCCGATTCGATGAAGGCGTCACAGATCAGAGCCGAGGTACACGGTCGACCGAAGCACATCTATAGTATCTGGCGAAAAATGCAGAAGAAAAGCTTGGCGTTCGATGAGCTGTTCGATGTCCGTGCCGTCCGTATTATTGCCGACCAGCTGCAAGATTGTTATGCCGCGTTAGGGGTGGTACACACCAAGTACCGCCATCTGCCAAAAGAGTTTGACGACTATGTCGCCAACCCCAAGCCGAATGGTTACCAGTCGATCCATACCGTGGTCTTGGGACCGGAAGGTAAAACCATCGAGATCCAGATCCGCACCAAGCAGATGCATGAAGAATCGGAGCTGGGGGTCGCTGCTCACTGGAAATACAAAGAAGGTTCATCGGGGGGCGCAAAATCGTCTTATGATGAAAAAATCAACTGGCTTCGTAAACTGCTGGCCTGGCAGGAAGAGATGTCCGACTCTGGTGAGATGCTCGATGAGCTACGCAGTCAGGTGTTTGATGACCGTGTTTATGCCTTTACACCGAAAGGGGACGTGGTGGATTTGCCACTGAATGCGACCCCGCTGGATTTTGCTTACCATATTCACTCAGAGGTCGGTCACCGCTGTATTGGCGCTAAGGTGGAAGGGCGCATTGTGCCTTTCACATATCACTTGCAAATGGGTGAACAGGTCGAAATTATTACCCAGAAAGAGCCCAATCCGTCGCGAGACTGGCTGAACCCTAATCTTGGTTTTGTTACATCGAGCCGTGCCCGTTCCAAGGTTCATGCTTGGTTCCGTAAGCAAGATCGGGACAAGAACATTGCAGCAGGCCGGGATATATTGGACATCGAGCTGGTGAAAATCGGCGCGACCATGAAAGATGCCGAGGCCTATGGGCTCAAGCGTTTCAATGTCAATTCGGCTGATGAGTTGTTTGCCGGGATCGGTAGCGGTGATCTGCGAATTAACCAGGTAATCAACCACATCAATGCCCTGGTCAACAAGCCGACGGCTGAGGAAGAAGACCAGCAGTTGCTGGAGAAACTGACCGAAGCGAGCAGCAAGCCTGCGACGAGCAAAAAACCACAGCGTGATGCGGTGGTGGTGGAAGGGGTGGATAATCTGATGACCCACCTGGCTCGCTGCTGCCAGCCGATCCCGGGCGATGATATCCAGGGGTTCGTGACGCAGGGCCGGGGGATTTCGGTCCACCGCAGTGACTGTGAACAGCTTGAGGAGCTGCGCCATGTGGCCCCTGAGCGGATCATCGATACGGTGTGGGGCGGTGGCTTTGTCGGCAACTACCATATCACTGTCCGGGTGACGGCAGCGGAACGCAATGGGCTGCTCAAAGAGCTCACCAATACCTTGGCCAATGAAAAAGTCAAAGTCGCCGGAATGAAGAGCCGGGTCGATTACAAGAAGCAGATGTCGATCATGGATTTCGATATCGAATTGACCGACCTTGAGGTCTTGAGCCGGGTACTCAAGCGTATCGAGCAGGTGAGAGACGTCGCCGAGGCCAAGCGATTGCACTAAAATGGCAGTCAGAACATAACTATTTGAAGCGGGAAGCGAAGGCGACCCGCTTTTTTTTAGCCAAATAAAGGAAATCACAGCATGAGCGAGAACAAAGCGCCCATTGAACAATTGGTTGACATCATGACCACGTTGCGCGACCCACAGCAGGGCTGTCCGTGGGACTTGAAACAGACCTTCGCTTCCATTGTACCGCATACCCTGGAAGAAGCTTACGAAGTGGCTGATGCTATCGAGCAGCAGAGTTGGGATGATGTGCGTGAGGAGCTCGGTGATCTGTTATTCCAGGTGATTTTCTACTGCCAGCTAGGCAAAGAGCAGGGGCTGTTTGATTTTGATGGTGTGGTCAAGGGGCTCAACGAGAAGCTTACCCGTCGCCATCCCCATGTCTTTGCCGATACTGAGTTTACCTGCGAGGCAGAAATTAATGCCAATTGGGAAGCTGAGAAGGCCAAGGAGCGCTCTGCCAAAGGTGAGGATGCCAGTGTATTGGCTAACATCCCACAGGCCCTGCCTTCCCTTATCCGGGCTGATAAAATTCAGAAGCGCTGTGCCAAGCATGGTTTTGACTGGGACACCCTCGGCCCGGTGGTCGGCAAGGTGCATGAGGAGATAGACGAAGTCATGGAAGAAGTCACCCAAGTGTCACCTGATCAGACTAAAATCGAAGAAGAAATGGGAGACTTGCTATTCGCCGTGGCGAACTTTAGCCGTCATGTTCAGGTCAAACCGGAAGTGGCTCTGAAGAAAGCCAACCAGAAATTCGAGCGCCGTTTTCGCGAAGTGGAGAAAACTGTGCTAGAAAGAGGGATGCGTATTGACGATTGCTCCCTGGAATATCTGGATGCTATCTGGGATGAGGTCAAGCGCAACGAACTGAAGACAAAGTAAGCGAGGTGGGGGAGATAGTGGCAGTCGCGCGAGTGAATGCTCAATCTATAGTCATCTAGTTTAGTAGAATTGATTTGAGACAAAAAAAAACCAAACGTGCTGTGATAGTTTTCACGTTGTGGCAATAAAGTGTGTCTGGTATACTAATTTCCCGTCCAGATACATTTTATATCCTCTATACCAATCTTCCAGGTAAAACATGACGACGAATTACATTTTTGTTACGGGCGGGGTCGTATCCTCACTAGGTAAAGGTATTGCTGCAGCATCGCTGGCGGCTATTCTAGAAGCACGTGGTCTAAACGTGACTATGATGAAGCTAGACCCTTACATCAACGTTGACCCAGGCACAATGAGCCCAATTCAGCATGGTGAAGTATTCGTAACGGAAGACGGTGCAGAGACTGACCTTGACCTAGGCCACTATGAGCGTTTCATCCGTACCAAGATGACCAAGCGCAACAACTTCACTGCGGGACGTGTTTACGCCGATGTATTGCGTAAAGAGCGTCGTGGTGACTACCTAGGTGCAACGATTCAGGTTATCCCACACATCACCAATGCGATCAAAGAACGTGTTATTGCTGGTGCTGAAGGCCACGACGTAGCTATCGTCGAAGTCGGCGGCACAGTAGGTGATATCGAATCTCTACCATTTATGGAAGCAATCCGTCAGCTAGCGGTTGAGCTTGGCCGTGAACGCGCAATGTTCATGCACCTGACGCTTGTTCCATACTTGGCAGCAGCTGGCGAAGTGAAAACCAAGCCAACTCAGCACTCAGTGAAAGAACTGCTTTCTATCGGTATCCAGCCTGACATCCTAGTATGTCGTTCTGACCGTAACATCCCTGCTAACGAGCGTGCGAAAATCGCGCTGTTCTGTAATGTGCAGGAAAAAGCGGTTATTTCAATGAAAGACGTAGATTCTATCTACAAAATCCCGCAGCTTATTAAAGCTCAAGGTCTTGATGATCTTGTATGTCAGCGCTTTGGCATTACAGCGCCAGAAGCGAACCTGACTGAGTGGGAGCAAGTGATCTACGAAGAAGCTAACCCGACAGCTGAAGTGACTATCGGTATGGTGGGTAAGTACATCGAACTACCAGATGCGTACAAGTCAGTGAATGAAGCACTGAAGCATGCCGGTCTTAAGAACCGCCTGTCAGTGAAGATCAAGTACGTTGATTCTCAGGATGTTGAGTCTAAAGGTACAGAAGTACTGGAAGGCCTTGACGCTATCTTGGTTCCTGGTGGCTTCGGCGGCCGTGGTGTAGAAGGTAAAATCCAAACTGCACAATACGCCCGTGAAAACAAAATTCCTTACCTTGGCATCTGCCTAGGTATGCAAGTTGCCCTGATTGAGTTTGCCCGTAATGTGGCCGGTCTTGAAGGCGCACACTCTACAGAGTTCGACGCCCAGTCTAAGCACCCAGTGGTTGGTTTGATCACCGAGTGGGTTGACGGCGAAGGTAACGTTGAAGAGCGTACAGAAAAATCGGATCTGGGCGGTACAATGCGTCTGGGTTCTCAGCTATGTCACTTGGCTGATGGTTCTAAAGCGCGTGAGCTATACGGTAACCCAACAGTACATGAGCGTCACCGTCACCGCTATGAAGTAAACAACAACCTACTTCCTCGTCTAGAGAAAGCAGGTCTGAAGATTTCAGGTCTGTCATCAGACAAGAAGTTGGTGGAAATCATCGAGATCCCTAACCACCCATGGTTTGTGGCTGCTCAGTTCCACCCAGAGTTCACCTCGACACCTCGCGATGGTCACCCTCTATTTGAAGGATTCGTGAAGGCTGCTGGCGCCAACCAGCGTGGTGATCTTAACAAGTAAGGATTACGGATAGCTGCAGCAGTGATGGCTGCAGCTATTTTTTTAGCTTTTAATTTCAAGATAAAGCAAGAGGAAACACAATGTCTAAGATCGTTAAAGTTCTAGGTCGTGAAATCATTGATTCACGTGGTAACCCAACTGTAGAAGCTGAAGTTCACCTAGAAGGCGGTTTCGTAGGTATGGCTGCTGCACCATCTGGTGCATCAACTGGTTCTCGTGAAGCTCTTGAGCTACGCGACGGTGACAAGTCTCGTTTCCTAGGTAAAGGTGTTCTTAAAGCTGTTGAAGCTGTGAACGGCCCAATCGCGGAAGCTCTTGTAGGTAAAGACGCTAAATCTCAAGCTGACATCGACCAGATCATGCTTGACCTAGACGGTACTGAAAACAAGTCTAACTTCGGTGCAAACGCAATCCTAGCTGTATCTCTAGCTAACGCTAAAGCTGCTGCAGCGGCTAAAGGCATGCCTCTATACGAGCACATCGCAGAGCTAAACGGTACTGCAGGTCAGTTCTCTATGCCTCTACCAATGATGAACATCATCAACGGTGGTGAGCACGCTGATAACAACGTTGACATCCAAGAGTTCATGATCCAGCCAGTTGGCGCGAAAACTCTTAAAGAAGGTCTACGCATCGGTGCTGAAGTATTCCACAACCTAGCTAAAGTACTTAAGGCGAAAGGCCTAAGCACTGCTGTTGGTGACGAAGGTGGTTTCGCTCCTAACCTAGAGTCAAACGCTGCTGCACTTGCTGCAATCAAAGAAGCTGTTGAAGCTGCAGGCTACGTACTAGGCAAAGACGTTACTCTTGCTATGGACTGTGCTGCATCTGAGTTCTACGACAAAGAAGCTGGCAACTACAACATGAAAGGCGAAGGCAAAATCTTCACTTCTGAAGAGTTTAACTTCTACCTACAAGATCTTGCTAACCAGTACCCAATCGTTTCTATCGAAGATGGTCTTGACGAGTCTGATTGGGCTGGCTTCAAGCACCAGACTGAACTAATGGGCGACAAGCTTCAGCTAGTTGGTGACGATCTATTCGTTACAAACACGAAGATCCTTGCAGAAGGTATCGAGAAAGGCGTTGCTAACTCTATCCTTATCAAGTTCAACCAGATCGGTTCTCTAACTGAGACTCTAGCTGCAATCAAGATGGCTAAAGACGCTGGTTACACTGCAGTTATCTCTCACCGTTCAGGTGAAACTGAAGATGCAACTATCGCTGACCTAGCGGTAGGTACTGCTGCAGGCCAGATCAAAACGGGTTCTATGAGCCGTTCTGACCGTGTTGCTAAATACAACCAGCTAATCCGTATCGAAGAAGCGCTAGGTGAGAAAGCACCTTACAACGGTCTTAAAGAAGTTAAAGGCCAAGCTTAATTAAAAGCTGCGCATCGGGGTGACCCGAGCTGATACTAAAAACCGCCCTCTAAGGGCGGTTTTTTTATGGGCGAATAGTCGACAGGGAGCCAACAGCCCCTAGTGTCAAACTGCAAGTTATGGGATTATTACCAGCAGCTTGACACGTCTTTGTGTTTCAATCTGTTATGATTAGCTTAATTTCTTATACCATTGCCAAGAGGGCGCAATGCGATTGTTAAACCTCCTGCTGTTGGCCATCCTCAGCTGGTTACAGTATGACTTCTGGCTCGGCAAGAACGGCATGGTCGACTACGTTGCGGTGCGCGATAATGTGGCGGTGCAACAACAGGCCAATGCCGAGCTGGTTCAACGGAACCAGCAGATGTATTTCGAAATTAATGACTTGCACCGTGGTCAGGAAGCAGTAGAAGAACGCGCCCGCAACGAGCTGGGAATGATTGGAACGGATGAAACCTTTTTCCGTATTGTCAGCGACTGAACCCCAGAGACTTGCCTGGCGTGAGCCAGCTTTGAATATGCATGAATGAAAAATTGATCGCAGTCGTACCGGCTGCTGGTGTCGGTAGCCGAATGGCGGCTGACCGGCCTAAACAGTACTTGCACATTGCTGGCAAGACTATCCTTGAACATACAATCGATCGTTTGCTTCAACACCCGAAGGTTGAACGGGTAGTGGTTGCAATCAGCGAGCATGACCCGTATTTCTCGACCTTGCCGTTGGCGGATCACCCGCAGGTTACTCGGGTTGATGGTGGTGCTGAGCGGGCCGATTCCGTATTCTCCGGCTTGGCCGCCATTGATGATCCTGATGCTTGGGTGTTGGTCCACGATGCAGCCCGTCCTTGCTTGCGTCAGCAGGATTTGGACCGACTGATCATTGAGGCACAGGCGAGCGAATACGGAGCCATCCTAGCGGCGCCAGTTCGCGATACCATGAAGCGCGGCAATGGCCAGAAAGAGATAGCGGTAACGGTTGAGCGTAGCGATCTCTGGCATGCCCTGACGCCGCAGATGTTCCGTGCCGGTCAGTTGAAGCAAGCGCTGGAAAAGGCGTTGGCCGACGGCGCGATGGTCACTGATGAGGCCTCAGCGCTGGAGCATTGTGGCATGGCGCCTAAATTGGTCACCGGGCGTGCCGACAACTTGAAGGTTACCCAACCTGAAGATCTCGTAATCGCGGAATTTTACCTACAACACTTATTGAAGGATGAGCAATGATGCGTATTGGACACGGCTTTGACGTGCATAAATTTGGTGGCGAAGGGCCGGTTATTATTGGTGGCGTTGCGATTCCTTATGAGCAGGGGCTGATTGCCCATTCCGATGGTGACGTGGCTCTACATGCGGTATGCGATGCCTTGCTGGGTGCCATTGGTGCTGGCGATATTGGCCGCCATTTTCCGGATACCGACGCGGAGTGGGAAGGGGCTGACAGCCGCATGCTGCTGCGCGATGTATACCGCAAAGTAAAAACAAAAGGTTATCGCTTGGGGAATCTTGATGTCACCATCATTGCCCAGGCACCGAAAATGGCCCCGCATATTGATGCGATGTGCCAAGCTATTGCCGAGGATTTGGAAACTGACGTTGAGAACATCAATGTGAAAGCGACCACCTCGGAGCGTCTGGGTTTTACCGGACGCAAAGAAGGCATTGCCTGTGAAGCGGTCGTGCTGATCAATAAAGAATAAATCGGGCAGGGCTGTGTGGCCCTGTCTTCTGGCATCTCGGTGCTGCTAAAGAATGGTGTAATTATGTCTACGGTAATGGACAACTTCAGCTGGTTGTATGGAAAGCCTAGCTGTCAGGGCCGCATTAAGGTTGAACCTGAAGATTTTGTTGTAAAGGAAAACCTTGGCTTCGAGTTTGCCGGAGTGGGCGAGCATTTTATGGTGAAGATCCGCAAAACCGGAGAAAACACCAAATATGTGGTCAATGAACTGGCCAAAGCCTGCGATGTGAAATCGCGTGACGTGAGCTGGGCGGGCTTGAAGGATCGCCATGCGGTGACAGAGCAGTGGCTCAGTGTGCACTTGCCGGGCAAACCGGATCCGGACTTGGCACAATTCGTTGCCGAGCACCCGGGAGTCGAAGTGCTCGAAACCGCACGTCATGATAAAAAGCTGCGCCCTGGCGATCTGGCGGGTAACTGGTTCCAGTTGACCCTGCGTGATCTGGATCTGGCCGACGACGTGATAGCGCGTTTGGAGCAGGTTAATCAGCTTGGTGTGCCGAACTACTTCGGCGAGCAGCGTTTTGGCCACAGCGGTAACAACGTCACCAAGGCCCGTGCCTGGGGTAATGACGAATTCCGCGTCCGTGACAAGAGCAAGCGTAGCTTCTATCTTTCGGCGGCACGCTCGTGGTTGTTCAATATGGTGCTTTCAGAGCGTATCGATCAGCAAACGGTTCATACGGTGATCGCCGGTGATCTGTTGCAAGTCGAGGGTGACGATCGCGGTCGCTTGGTAGAATCCGATCTCGAGCAGTGTCAGCAGACGGTGGACAATGGCACAGCAAGCATTACCGCCCCGATGATGGGTGACAATGCCCTGCCAACCAGTGCACAGGCAGAAGCCTTTGAAATGGCCATCGTCGAGCAGGAACCTTTACTGCTTAAGCTGATCCGTGATAACCGGATGCGCCATGAGCGTCGTCCACTGCTGCTAAAACCACAGCAAATGACATGGCAGCAAGAGGGCGATACCGTGACCGTTTCTTTTGCGCTACCGGCAGGCAGCTTTGCCACCGCGGTCGTTCGTGAGCTCATGGTTGAGCAGAAACAACAGGAAGGACACGATGCGAATTCTGATCAGTAATGATGATGGGATCTTTGCCGAGGGGATCAATACCTTGGCAAGGGTACTGAGCGACATCGGCGAGGTGACGGTCATTGCTCCGGATCGTAACCGTTCTGGGGCGTCCAATTCACTGACGTTGGACAACCCGCTGCGGATCCGCCACGAAGGTGAGCGACGGATCTCGGTAGAAGGAACGCCAACAGACTGTGTCCATTTCGCGCTCAATGAATGGCTGGAAGAACGCCCAGATGTTGTTGTTGCGGGTATCAACCATGGTGCCAACCTGGGTGATGACGTGCTGTACTCGGGGACGGTTGCGGCGGCGACCGAAGGCCACTTCCTCGGCGTGCCGGCGGTTGCTGTCTCGCTGGTGGGGCATCAGCATTTTGAGACGGCGGCACAGGTTGTCAAAGAGCTGCTGCTAAAAGCACAGTCACAGCCACTGCCAAGCAATAAAATATTGAATATCAATGTGCCGGATGTCGCTTATTCCCAATTGGGAAGCTGGAAGGTGACCCGTCTTGGTGCCCGCCACCGTGCCGAGAATATGGTTAAGGATACGGATCCTCGCGGCAAAGAGCTTTACTGGCTGGGGCCTCCGGGGCCTTGTCAGGATGCTGGGCCGGGAACGGATTTTTATGCCATTGAGCAGCAATGTGTATCGATTACCCCACTGCAGGTCGATCTCACCGCGCATGATGCGCTGGCAGGGATCAGTGAGTGGGTTGAGCAACAGGAGAAATAGTCGTAATGCGCAATGTGGACGAGCGGACGCTTTTGCTGAACTATTTACATCAGCAGGGGATCTCTGATGATAAGGTGCTCCAGGCGATGGCGTCTGTCCCGCGGGAGCGGTTTATCGATGAAGCCCTGTCACACAAAGCTTATGAAAATAATGCGCTGCCTATCGGTTGTGGGCAAACCATCTCGCAGCCGTACATTGTCGCTAAGATGACAGAGCTGATGGCCCTGTCTGCTGACTCGAGAGTCCTTGAGATCGGCACTGGCTCGGGGTATCAAACGGCGGTGCTGGCACACTTGGTTAACCATGTTTTTTCGGTTGAGCGGATCAAAGCATTACAATGGCAGGCCAAACGACGCCTGAAACAGCTTGAGTTACATAATGTCTCGACCAAGCACAGTGATGGTTGGCTAGGCTGGGCTGGAAAAGGCCCGTTCGATGCCATTATTGTGACGGCGGCGGCCGCTGAAATTCCAGTAGAGTTGCTTGGTCAGTTGGCTAATGGGGGCCGTTTGGTGATCCCTGTCGGTGAACATTCGCAGGTATTGAAAGTGATTGTTCGCGAGGGAGAGCGTTTTGCATACCGCGATATTGAAGCGGTACGCTTTGTCCCACTTGTCGCCGGGGAGTTGGCGTAGGTCATATGATAAGGGTGTTGTCTTCAGCAAGGACGTGGAAGCTGGCAGTGATCGCTGCCGGCCTGATGTTGTCTGGCTGTAGCAATCATAGCCCAGCGCCGGTGATGAGCCTTGGTAAGGATTACGAAAGCCTCGAGCGTGGTAGCTACCGCGGTAGCTATTACCAAGTTCAGAAAGGCGATACGCTGTATTTCATTTCTTATATCACCGGACGGGATGTTGACGATATTATTACAAGTAATAAATTGTCGAAGCCTTATACCATTTTCCCCGGTCAAAAGTTGCAATTGTGGCGGCCAAAATACGTAGCCCCCAAATACGGTCAGGCTGCTCCGGTTGCTGTTGCTGCCACACCTGCTGCTAAAACTTCAACAAAAACAAAAAGCTCAAAACCGGCTCAATCAAAACCTGCGGCTAAGACGCAGCCTGTGACGCAACCGGCCACCCAGAAACCGGTTCAATCTGCTGCAAGCAAGACGCAAAACGAGCAAAAAGTCGCCAATAAAAATGTTGATCCGGCTCCCACAAAAGAGTACTCTCAAAAAACCAAAAGTAACAAAGTTGTTACATCTAAGCCGCAACCTAGCAACACCAAAGTGGCTAAATGGTCTTGGCCGTCGAAGGGGCGTGTGATTGCCAAGTTCTCCAATTCGGAGAATGGAAACAAAGGGATCGACATCGCTGGGCAGCGTGGGCAATCTGTCAATGCGTCTGCTAATGGGGTGGTGGTTTATGCTGGTAACGCGCTTCGGGGATATGGCAACTTGGTGATTATCAAACATAATGATGATTATCTCAGTGCCTATGCCCATAACGACCAAGTTTATGTCAAGGAGCAGCAAAAGGTATCGGTTGGCCAAAAAATTGCTTCTATGGGAAGCTCTGGCACAAGTACTGTGAAGCTGCATTTTGAGATCCGTTACAAAGGTAAGTCCGTTGATCCAATGCGGTATTTACCAAAATAGACAACATGGCATAGTAAAGTTGTAATGTCTTGCTAACTCGCCATCTGGGAGGCGCTATGAGTGGAAGCAATACTGCTGCAGATATTGAAGACTTTGAATTCGACGAAGAAGCGGAGGCTGAATCCGCAACCGTTGAGACCAAAGCCGAAGATGTTAGTGCTAGTGACGATGATGTCGATATGTCGCAATATGGGGCTACGCAGAAAGCCCTCGATGCGACCCAACTCTACCTCGGTGAAATTGGTTTTTCACCCCTACTAACCGCAGAGGAAGAAGTCCTCTATGCCCGCCGTGCTCTTCGGGGGGATGAAGTTGCCCGCAAGCGCATGATTGAAAGTAACCTCCGTCTGGTGGTTAAAATCTCTCGCCGTTACAGTAACCGGGGCTTGGCCTTGCTCGACTTAGTCGAAGAAGGCAACCTCGGTTTGATCCGTGCGGTTGAGAAGTTCGATCCGGAGCGCGGCTTCCGCTTTTCTACCTACGCAACATGGTGGATCCGTCAGACCATTGAACGGGCAATCATGAACCAGACTCGTACTATCCGTCTGCCAATTCATGTCGTCAAAGAGCTGAATGTTTACCTCCGTACTGCCCGTGAGTTGGCACAGAAGCTGGATCACGAGCCAACGGCGGAAGATATTGCGTTTAAACTGGATAAATCGGTCGATGACGTCAACCGGATGCTACGCCTCAATGAGCGTGTGGGCTCGGTAGATAATCCAATCGGTGGCGATTCCGAAAAAGCCCTGCTTGATATCATTCCGGATGAAAAGAGCGGTGGCCCTGAAACATCAACTCAAGATGACGACATCAAAACCTCCATCGTCCATTGGCTACAGGAACTTAACCCTAAGCAGCGCGAAGTGCTGGCACGCCGTTTTGGCTTGCTTGGTTATGAGGCTTCGACATTGGAAGATGTTGGCCGTGAGATTGGACTGACCCGCGAAAGAGTCCGTCAAATTCAGGTTGAAGGCTTACGTCGCTTGCGTGACATGCTGACCCATCAAGGGCTAAGCATTGAGTCGCTGTTCAACCAGGAGCAACTGTAACCGGTACACTTTAACCCTACCTTTTCCGGTTCAAATCAAAAAGGGATGCCAGATGGCATCCCTTTTGTTTTTTCTTGCTCTAAATCACTAATAGCCCAGTTACATCAGGGCTTTCAGGCGGTACAACTCATCCAGAGCTTGACGAGGTGTCATTTCATCGGGGTTGATGCGTGCCAATGCTTCTTCGACTTCGCTTGGCTCCGGCAGTAGGCTCAGCTGTTGCTCAACCACTGGGGTTTGGCTGCCAGGCGCCTGGCTACCAGGTGCCACTGCTTGCTGGTGGCCACTGGCTTCCAGTTGCTGAAGCTTGAACTTGGCACGTTTGATCACTGACTTCGGTACACCAGCCAGGCTAGCAACGGCCAAGCCGTAAGACTTGCTGGCAGCCCCTTCCTGTACCGCGTGCATAAAGGCGATTTCATCGCCGTGCTCAACGGCATCGAGGTGGACATTGGCCAAGCCATTCATCAACGAAGGCAACTCGGTCAGTTCAAAATAGTGGGTGGCGAACAACGTCATGGCCGATATTTTATCGGCCAGCCATTCGGCACTGGCCCATGCCAGTGATAGGCCATCATAGGTACTGGTACCGCGACCTATCTCATCCATCAATACCAAGCTGTTCTGCGTAGCATTATGCAGGATATTAGCGGTTTCGGTCATTTCTACCATAAAGGTCGAGCGTCCCGAAGCTAGATCATCGGAGGCACCGATACGGGTAAAGATCCGATCTAGCGGACCGATCTTAACGGCTTCGGCTGGCACGAATGAGCCGACATGGGCAAGCAGGGCAATCAGTGCAGTCTGGCGCATGTAGGTCGATTTACCACCCATGTTCGGACCGGTGATGATCAACATCCGGCGATCATGGTGGAGTGAGATCGGATTGGCGATAAACGGTTCGCTTAGTACTTGCTCGACCACCGGGTGGCGACCGGCGGTGACGTCGATCCCGGTAGTTTCCGTAAGCTCCGGACGGCAGTAGTTCAGGGTATCGGCACGCTCGGCCAAATTGGCAAGAACATCCAACTCCGACAGGGCATTGGCGGTATTTTGTAGCTGCTCGAGATGCGGTAGCAGCAGATCAAATAGCTCTTCCCATAGCTTTTTCTCTAGTGCCAGCGCTTTTGATTTCGAGTTGAGGACTTTGTCTTCGTGCTCTTTGAGTTCAGGAATGATGTAGCGCTCGGCATTTTTCAGTGTCTGGCGGCGCACATAGTGACTCGGTACCAGGTGGCTCTGCCCTCGGCTGACTTGGATATAGAAGCCGTGAACATTGTTGAAGCCCACTTTCAGGCTATCGATGTCATGGCGCTCTCGCTCGTTGGCTTCCATCTCTTCAAGGAACTTGGTGGCGCCATCGGCCAGATCACGCCACTCGTCCAGTTCGGCATTGTAGCCCGGTGCCAGTACCCCACCGTCACGGATCACCACCGGTGGGTTTTCGATAATGGCACGCTCAAGCAGTTCACACAGATCGTCCATCGGAGCGGCAAGGCCAGCCAATTCACCAATACGGGTCTGGTTAATTTCGCCAAGCAGTTCAGCCAGTTCCGGCAGGTGCTGCAGTGCAGTCCGCATCCGAGCGAGATCGCGCGGGCGGGCAGAGCGCAGGGCAAGACGGGCAAGGATACGTTCCAGATCGCCCATGTGGCGCAATACGCCGGCGAGATCCAAAAACAGTCCGGTGTCCTTGAAGGCGGTAATGGCATCAAGGCGGCCGTTAAGCTGCTGGCGGTCACGGATCGGTTGGTGCAACCAGCGCTTGAGCAAGCGGCTGCCCATTGGGGTTGCGGTTTGGTCAAGGACCGAAGCCAAGGTGTTGTCGAAACCGCCAGCCAAGTTTTGGGTCAGTTCGAGGTTACGGCGGGTGGCGGCATCCAGGATCACCGAGTGATCTTTGGTATCCAGGGTGATCGCCCGGATATGCGGCAGGGCAGTACGCTGAGTATCTTTGACATATTGCATCAGGCAGCCCGCAGCACACAGGCCGTGCTCGGCCTGTTTGACCCCGAAGCCAACCAGATCACGGGTGCCAAACTGCATGGTCAGTTGCTGGCGCGCAGTCTCGAGATCAAACTCCCAGACCGGACGGCGACGGGCACCTTTCAAACCATGGAATAAGCCAGGCAGATCAAAATCTTCTGGGTACAGCAATTCAGCAGGGCTGGTACGTTGCAACTCGGCCTGCATGGCTTCTTCGGTCTCTGGCTCGGCAAGCATAAAGCGACCCGAGGTAATATCCAGCGTGGCGTAACCGAACTTGCTACCTTCGTGGTAAATGGCGGCAATTAGGTTGTCTTGGCGCTCGCTGAGCAGCGCTTCGTCACTGACGGTACCCGGCGTGATAATTCTTACTACCTGGCGCTCGACCGGCCCTTTGCTGGTAGCAGGATCGCCAATTTGCTCACAGATAGCGGCGGAGACACCTTGTTGAACCAGTTTGGCAAGGTAACCCTCAATAGCATGGTAGGGCACACCGGCCATTGGGATCGGCTGGCCATTGGAAGAGCCACGCTTGGTCAGCGAGATATCCAGCAGTTGCGAAGCCTGCTTTGCGTCATCAAAAAATAGTTCGTAGAAATCACCCATCCGATAAAACAGCAATACCTCCGGATTCTCTGCTTTGATCCGTAAAAATTGCTGCATCATAGGTGTATGTTTTTCTATGCCTTTTATTGTCACGTTGTTGCCTGCTACATTGTGCCGGAGGGCTAGGGACCCTGCTCTATCCGGGGGAAGTTTCTGGTCGCTTAGGATACGTGATCCCGACCTCTCGGCAAAGGGGAGATAGTGTATTTTTCCTACGGCAAAATTTGCTGAAGGCAAGGGGCTTGCCCGTGGGTGGTGAGCCAAGTAATGTGTACGCAATGTATGGTTAGCAACGCATTGAACAACACGGATCATCCAAGTTGCATGAATCTGGCTGTATAAACGAGGGAGCAATGATGGCATTAGCACAACAGGTTGGACAAACTCTGGCCCAGCGCAACTGGGTAGCAGTAACTGCGGAGTCCTGCACCGGGGGAGGGGTATCTACTGCTATCACGGATATTGCCGGCAGTTCGGCATGGTTTGACCGGGCATTTGTGACCTACAGTAATGAGGCAAAGCAGGAGATGCTCGGTGTCAGCGCAGAAACATTGGACCGGTTCGGTGCGGTGAGTGAGCAGGTCGTCGCTGAAATGGCAACGGGGGCACTGGCCCATTCGCATGGCGACATCGCCGTGGCCATCAGCGGTATTGCTGGTCCTGGTGGCGGCAGCGAAGAGAAACCGGTCGGAACGGTGTGTTTTGGCTGGGCCGACCTAACGGGCAAGCTGAAGGTGGAAACCTGTCTTTTTGACGGTGATCGCCAAGCGGTACGCCAGCAAGCCGTTGAAAAAGCGCTATCTGGATTGATTGCGTTGATGGACAATCCTGAGGCGTTCATGAGCTGAGATCAATTTGGCGAAAAAAAATTCATCCAGTGCTAGACACTGTATGAATAGACAGTATACTAATCATCAATATCAGTACTTAGTTTAAGCATTAATTAAGCATCCCTTGGAGAGTCTAATGGACGACAACAAGCAGAAGGCACTCGCCGCCGCGTTAGGTCAAATTGAAAAGCAATTCGGTAAAGGCTCGATCATGAAGTTGGGCGACAACCGCACCATGGATGTCGAAACCGTGTCTACCGGTTCTCTGTCTCTAGATATCGCCTTGGGTGCTGGTGGTCTGCCAATGGGCCGTATCGTTGAAATCTACGGTCCTGAGTCTTCTGGTAAAACCACGCTAACACTAGAAGTTATCGCTGCTGCCCAGCGTCAAGGCAAAACCTGTGCCTTCATCGATGCTGAGCACGCGCTTGACCCAATCTACGCGCAGAAGCTGGGTGTCGATATCGACCAGCTACTGGTTTCCCAGCCAGATACCGGTGAGCAGGCGCTGGAAATCGCTGATGCCCTAGCACGTTCTGGCGCGGTTGATATTCTGGTTGTCGACTCCGTTGCCGCCCTAACGCCGAAAGCTGAAATTGAAGGTGAGATGGGTGATTCACACATGGGTCTACAGGCACGTATGCTGTCTCAGGCGATGCGTAAAATCACCGGTAACCTGAAGCAGTCGAACTGCATGTGTATTTTCATCAACCAGATCCGTATGAAGATCGGTGTGATGTTCGGTAACCCAGAAACGACAACAGGTGGTAACGCGCTGAAGTTCTACGCGTCTGTTCGTCTTGATATCCGTCGTACCGGCGCAGTCAAAGAGGGTGATGAAGTTGTCGGTAACGAAACCCGTATCAAGGTTGTGAAAAACAAGATTGCGGCACCGTTCAAGCAAGCTGAAACCCAGATCCTTTACGGTAAAGGCTTCAACCGCTATGGCGAGCTGATCGACCTCGGCGTGAAGAACAAGATGGTTGAGAAAGCGGGTGCATGGTACAGCTACCAGGGCGACAAGATCGGCCAGGGTAAGGCAAATGCGTGTAAGTACATCGAGGAAAACCGCCATATTGCCGAAGAGCTTGAAAAGAAACTGCGTGATCTACTGCTAGCACCAGCGGTACTGGAAGAAGCGGCAGCGGAAGCTCAGGCTGAAGAAGATGCCGAAGATCAGGCATTCTAATCATGCTTAGCCGATAAGGCTGGCTGACAGAATAGAAGAGCGGGCGGGTATGATTACCACGCCCGTTTTTGTTTTATGCCAATCTGGATAAGCCGTTGACCGGTAAGACGGATCAAATATTTACCTAGCTTGAGATTAGAGAGACAGGGTGATGAAAGCAAAGAAACCGGCCCAAAGTGCCAAGCAATCTGCGGTCAGGTATTTGTCGCGCCGCGACCATGCCGAGCAGGAGTTGCAGCAAAAATTGCTGGCGCGTGGTTATGAGCCGGCCGAAGTTGATGAGGCTGTTGCCCTGTGCCAAGACTATAACTGGCTGGATGATGCCCGTTTTGCCGAGCGATTGTTAACTAATGGTATAGCCAAGGGCTGGGGGTTATTGCGGATCCGCCAGGAGATGGATCATAAGGGGATACATGAGGAGATTGTCCGCCAGTTGTTCGAAGACGATGAGTTCGATTGGTATGAGCATGCCCGTGAGGTTGCCCTGAAAAAATTCGGGGATAGCCCGATGGAGACTGAAAAGGAAAAAGCCAAGCGGCTACGCTTTATGCAGTACCGAGGGTTTGATTTCGAGCAGATCAAATATGCCCTTGATGTCGACGATGAATACTGAACCGGCGCTTCTCTCACCTTAAGTACCACTAAAAACTCCCATATTCCCCCTGTTATGCGTATGGCGGGGATAAATTGCCTTATTTCTGAACATAACATTTCCCGTATTGGCTACCGTTGTTTTACAATAACCGCCAAAGAATTTATTTTAGTCTCATCACTGCCTGCCCAAATTGTCCTGCCGAGGGCATGGTGGAACTCAGGGCAGGTGAGAAGACAGTTAAATTCGACCATTCAGTTTACATAAAAGCATTATTCAGGATTTGCCAATGTACATGAGCACTGATGAGATTCGCCGTGCGTTTCTTGCGTTTTTTGAGAGTAAAGGCCACCAGATAGTTGAGAGTTCATCTCTTGTGCCTGCCAATGACCCTACGCTGTTGTTCACCAACGCGGGTATGAACCAGTTCAAAGATACATTCCTTGGTCTGGAAAAGCGCAACTACACTCGAGCAACAACCGCTCAGCGCTGTGTCCGTGCCGGTGGTAAGCACAACGACCTGGAAAATGTTGGCTTTACGGCTCGCCACCACACGTTCTTCGAGATGCTGGGTAACTTCAGCTTCGGTGATTACTTCAAGCAAGATGCGATTAAGTTTGCTTGGGAATTCCTGACAGTGACACTTAAGCTGCCAGAAGACCGCTTGTTGGTGACAATTTACGAGACCGATGACGAAGCATTCGACATCTGGAACAAAGAAGTCGGCGTACCGGCTGATCGCATCGTGCGTATCGGTGACAAGAAAGGTGGTAAGCCATTCGAGTCAGACAACTTCTGGCAGATGGGCGATACCGGTCCTTGTGGTCCTTGTACTGAAATTTTCTACGATCACGGTGATCACATCTGGGGTGGCCGCCCGGGTACACCTGAAGAAGATGGTGACCGCTTCATCGAGATCTGGAACAACGTATTCATGCAGTTCAACCGTCAGGCTGACGGCACCATGGATCCACTACCTAAGCCGTCGGTAGATACCGGAATGGGTATCGAGCGTATCTCTGCCATCATGCAGGGTGTGCACTCCAACTACGAAATCGACATCTTCAAGACGCTGATCAAAGAATCGGCTGCAGTGATTGGCCACGACGATCTGGGTAACCAGTCACTACGTGTTGTTGCTGACCACATCCGCTCTTGTGCATTCTTGATCGCCGATGGTGTGATGCCGTCAAACGAAGGCCGTGGTTACGTTCTGCGTCGTATCATCCGTCGTGCGGTTCGCCATGGTAACAAGCTAGGTGCTAAGGGAGCCTTCTTCTACAAGCTGGCAGCCCCGCTAGCTGAAATCATGGGCACCGCCGGTGAAGAGCTGAAGAAGCAGCTGGAAATGGTCGAGAAAGTATTGAAGATCGAAGAAGATAACTTCGGTCGTACACTGGACCGCGGTATGACGATTCTGGCTGAAGCGCTGGATAACCTTGATGGCAAAGTGCTTGACGGCGAGACGGTGTTCAAGCTGTACGATACCTACGGTTTCCCTGCTGATCTGACCAATGACGTGGCGCGTGAGCGTGGCTTCTCTATTGATGAAGAAGGCTTCAACAATGCGATGGAAGCGCAGCGTCAGCGTGCACGTGATGCAGGCCAGTTCGGTGTTGATTACAACGATGCGATCAAAGTCGATGCAGAGACTGAATTCTGTGGCTACGGTGCAACCGAAGGTCAGGCAAGCGTGGTTGCTCTTTACCGTGAAGGTGAAGCGGTTGATGCGATCAATGCTGGCGAAGAAGCGTTGATCGTTCTGGACAACACCCCGTTCTACGCCGAATCTGGCGGCCAGTGTGGTGACACCGGTGCGATGACCGCTGAAGGTGTTCAGTTCGTTGTGGCAGATACCCAAAAGTTCGGTAACGCTATCGGCCACACCGGTAAGCTGGCTGAAGGTTCACTGAAAGTGGGTGACAAGCTGACAGCAACCGTTGATGCAGCACGCCGTGCGGCGACTAGCCTTAACCACTCAGCGACCCACCTGCTACATGCTGCTCTGCGTAACCTGCTTGGTGAGCACGTGACCCAGAAAGGTTCACTGGTTAAGCCTGAAGGTTTGCGCTTTGACTTCTCTCACCTAGAAGCGGTGAAGACGGAAGAGTTACGTGAAATCGAACGTGTGGTGAATGAGCAAATTCGTTTCAACCATGCAATCAACACTGACGTGACGGACATCGAATCAGCCAAAGAAAAAGGCGCTATGGCGTTGTTTGGCGAGAAATATGATGATGAAGTTCGCGTCCTGAGCATGGGTGACTTCTCTGTTGAACTGTGTGGTGGTATCCATGCTGCTAACACCGGTGATATCGGTTTGTTCAAAATCGTTTCTGAAGGGGGTATTGCAGCTGGTATCCGCCGTATCGAAGCGGTGACGGGCGAAGCGGCAATCGCAGCGCTGCACGATCAGGAAGCGCTGTTGACTGAAACAGCCAGCTTGGTGAAATCTGACGCCGCGTCAGTAGCCACCAAAGTTAGCGCACTGGTTGCTCACAGCAAGCAGCTAGAAAAAGAAATCCAGCAGCTGAAAGACAAGCTGGCTGCGCAGGAAAGTGCCGGTCTTATCAACAAGGCTCAGGAAATCAACGGCGTGAAAGTGTTGGTGACCAAGCTTGACGGTGCCGACAACAAAGCACTGCGCGGTATGGTTGATGAGCTGAAGAACCAGCTAGGTAGCGGTATTGTCGTGCTGGGTAATGTCAGCGGCGATAAAGTTGGCCTGATTGCCGGTGTGACCAAAGACTTGACCAGTAAAGTCAAAGCGGGCGAGCTGGTTAACCTGGTTGCCCAGCAAGTTGGCGGTAAGGGCGGCGGTCGTCCGGACATGGCGCAAGCCGGTGGTACTGATGCAGCGGCATTGCCAGCAGCACTAGAGTCAGTGACCCCATGGTTGGTTGAAAAACTGTAATAGTTGGAGAGGTGCAGTGGCACTATTGGTGCAGAAATTTGGTGGTACGTCGGTCGGGAGTATCGAACGTATTGAAGCGGTGGCTGAGCGTGTGATCCAGGCGCGCCAGCGTGGTCATCAGGTTGTCGTAGTCGTATCAGCGATGGCGGGCGAGACCAACCGTTTGTTGGGACTGGCAAAACAGATAGATGCCGTTCCGACCCAGCGAGAGCTGGACGTATTGTTGTCAACCGGCGAGCAGGTCACCATAGCCTTGCTTGCCATGGCCCTCAACAAGCGGGGGTACCCGGCAACATCATTGACTGGTGATCAGTTAGGTATCCGCACTGATACTGTATTCAATAATGCCACTATTACCGAGGTAGAGACCGAGGTGGTGACCGAGTTGCTCGAACGCGATCACATTGTTGTGGTGGCAGGGTTCCAGGGTCGTGATAGTCGAAACAACATCACAACCTTGGGACGCGGCGGGTCTGATACCACAGCGGTTGCTATTGCTGGCGCACTGGCGGCAGATGAGTGCCAAATCTTCACCGATGTCGACGGGGTCTATACCACTGATCCCCGTTTGGTCAGCGAAGCGGCACGTTTGTCGACAATTCATTTCGATGATATGACGGCAATGGCACGTCATGGCGCAAAAGTGCTACAATTACAGTCGGTTGAATATGCTGAGCAACACCAGGTTCCATTGAGGGTCCTTTCATCATTTGATGAAGGGGAAGGAACCTTGGTTAATTTCTCGACGGTACCCGCCAATGGTGCCGCTGGGGTCGCTGTTAAAGGCGGGCAGGCATTATACCGCGTTGCACAACCGCTTGAGAAAGTGGAGCAGCAACTTGGCTTGTTAGGGTTAGATGCTTGGTGCTATGGTGATAGCCAGCAAGCAACCTATCCTATAACCTATATTGTTGCGGCCGATGATGAATTGGCCCGACTGAATGTTATCCTAGAAAAAACAGAATTGGCTCAATCCTCTGTCGCTATACTGACCCTTGTCGGGGAAAGGGTAGAAGGGGACAGTACGCAAGTGACTGCCTCGCTGACAGAAAGAGGGGTGGGTGTATATCAACAAAAAAGTACTGCTCGTTGTGTTTCATTATTGATCAATGGGCAACATTTACAGTTAGCCGTAGAACACATCCACAAAAGATTTGTGGTGGAGCCAGAAAGTCTGGATAATCGACCACTTCTCGCTGTTTCTTGAGCAGTGAACATTTACGTAATTGTAAATATTGTTGGATAATAAACGTTAACTCTTATAATACTGAGATTACTCAAGGAGCACACGAATGCTAATTTTGACACGACGCGTAGGTGAAACGCTAATGATCGGTGATGAAGTCACTGTTACAGTTCTTGGCGTTAAAGGTAACCAGGTTCGAATTGGTGTAAATGCACCGAAAGAAGTCTCTGTACACCGCGAAGAAATTTACATGCGTATTCAAGCGGAAAAAGAATCAGGTTCCCAGGGTTCTGGTAACTACTAATTCGAAGAAGGCCAGCATTTATGCTGGCCTTTTTTGTTATTGCCTGCCGCGCCATATTCTTGAATCTAGAAGAAATACTGGGCCATTACGCGCGATAATATGCCGTGTTGGCTATTAAGTGCGCATCCGCGCAGTGGATGTCATTTTTTCACGATAAAGTGTTTGACTTATTTTCGGCTGGCAGTAATATGGGCCCCCGCAAGACGGTGAGGTGGCCGAGAGGCTGAAGGCGCTCCCCTGCTAAGGGAGTATACGGTTTATAGCCGTATCGAGGGTTCGAATCCCTCCCTCACCGCCATTCTTTATTTTAATGAATGGGCTTGCATTGCGCGCTCGTAGCTCAGCTGGATAGAGTACCTGGCTACGAACCAGGCGGTCGGAGGTTCGAATCCTCCCGAGCGCGCCATTATTTACAACGTATTGCCGAGAGGCGGTACTATATAAAACCGAATTAAGTGTGCGCTCGTAGCTCAGCTGGATAGAGTACCTGGCTACGAACCAGGCGGTCGGAGGTTCGAATCCTCCCGAGCGCGCCATAATTTGTGTGGTGAGGTGGCCGAGAGGCTGAAGGCGCTCCCCTGCTAAGGGAGTATACGGCTTATACCCGTATCGAGGGTTCGAATCCCTCCTTCACCGCCATTCTTTTCTTGTTCAAGTTTTGCTTGATAAAGAATGCCTGCGCGTCCGTAGCTCAGCTGGATAGAGTACCTGGCTACG
>NZ_JAKJSK010000018.1:0-99562 GCF_050336935.1 Photobacterium satsumensis | reverse complement strand
CGGGTTGTGTCGCCAGACGCATTGCCCGGTAGCTAAGTTCGGAATCGATAACCGCTGAAAGCATCTAAGCGGGAAGCGAGCCTCGAGATGAGTCATCCCTGAACCTATAAGGTTCCTAAAGGGTTGTTGAAGACTACGACGTAGATAGGCAGGGTGTGTAAGCGCTGTGAGGCGTTGAGCTAACCTGTACTAATTGCCCGTGAGGCTTAACCATACAACACCCAAGGGGTTTTAGCGGACTCCATGAGCACTTGGATGAGTGTTGAGAACAACTAGTCAGATTTTCCCAGATTATGAAGATATTCCGCCTACCAGCTGAATGTTTTCAAAAGAATTTGCTTGGCGACCATAGCATTATGGACCCACCTGATCCCATGCCGAACTCAGTAGTGAAACGTAATAGCGCCGATGGTAGTGTGGGGTCTCCCCATGTGAGAGTAGGACATCGCCAGGCTCCCAATTTAGATATACGGATTGAACGACGTGTATCGGATAGACATGAACATGTTTATCACCGTGTGGAGCGGTAGTTCAGTTGGTTAGAATACCGGCCTGTCACGCCGGGGGTCGCGGGTTCGAGTCCCGTCCGCTCCGCCACTTATTAAAGAAACCTCAGTCGAAAGGCTGGGGTTTTTTGCTATCTGTAGCATTGAAAAAGTATTCTCACGAGCCTGCGGCTTGAGTCCCGCTTGTACGCAAGCCCGGCCGTTCCGCCACTTATACTAAGCCCGAGACTAGGCGTCCCCGACGAAAGACTCGGGCTTTTTTACACCTGTCGGATATGTTCGCCTTGCAGGCGAATGAGTCCCGCCGGAGTGCCGGCCCAGCCGCTCCGCCACTTATTAAGAAGCCTCGCTAGAAATAGCGAGGCTTTTTTGCATTCTGTGCGCCCTAAAAGTGCTGCGCACTTTAGTTGCGGCACTGGCCGTGCGCGTTGAGTCCCATCAGCTCCGCCACTTATTAAGAAGCCTCGTCGAAAGACGGGGCTTTCTTGTATCTGATGCTCCCGAAAGTGCTGTGCACTTTGGTCACGCCCGGAAGCCCGGCCCTCCGCCACTTATACTAGGCCCAAGCAGAAATACTGAGGCTTTTTTGTATCTATTGTTTTTGTGCTAATGGTTGCTTATTTGTAAGCAATAGCCCTTCATGCTTCTGGGGTATATTCGTTCATTTTTAGAGCTTGTGTTCTGTTTTTTAATGATTTGAAATAATTGTAAGTTGTTGTATTGAATTGGATTGTGCTAATTTCCCGGCGCGATGTATGCCATGGTATGCAATTCGTTAAAACTCATATATGGAATAATAATGGACATAAAAATAAAAAAACGGCTGCTTACAAGCGCTTTACTCTCTGTGCTGTTAGCAGGGTGTGGTGGAGACAGCAAGGATGCGCCTAGCGCCGAATTCGATGTGAATACTCAGTTTGCCGCGACTTACTTACAGTCGATTGGTAATGAGCAGGCTGACTCAGTTTCGGGTTACGCATCAAAATCGGCCAAAGCAACACAGGTTACACAGGACAAGCGTTATGACGGTGTCCTTGAAGTCACTGATATTCTAACGAATGACAAGCAAACATTTGATTGGCCTGTCACCCAGAAAGTAGATAGTGACGGCAATGTTGAGACAATTTCGCACCGCTCGTTGGCACTAAAGCCAGGAACCTATGATTTTGTTTTGTTGCTGAATTCAAGGGATGCCCAGCAGCGACAATATGTCGCACAGGCACTTGGTGAAAAAATTGTTGATGGCGTAGAACCTGAAATTGACTTTATCTTGTTGCCAAACCTAGGCGATACAATCAGTGACTTTGATAAAGTACAGTATGTTTCTAAACTTACGTTCTCTTGGCCGGCAGAAGAGCTGGAAGCACTGAACAATCCACAGTTTGGTTTATCTATTAATAATGCAGCCGAAACTGTTTACACCATCAACAAGGAAACAGGGATTGCCGAGATCATCATGAATGTAGAGCCAGGGGAGTACCTGATGGCGATGCGTCTTTATGATGGTAATTTGATGGTGGGCAAGAGCGAGGATGAAGAGAACCGCATTAACTTCGTTGAAGGTGAAGATGCGAAGATGGATGTCATCCCTCTTCAGACCGATGTCGACTTTGTGCTTGATGAGCTTAAGGATGAAGGCACATTTAGCTTTGTCATTCCCAATGAAGTTGTGGAGGAAGCGGGTTCGGCACAAGATTTGGCGCTGATTGTCAGGTTGAGCGGCGAGCATGTTCCCCCGCAGGAGAAAGTGCTAGAAGTCAAAGATGTGAACGGCACCTATAAAGCCAGTGAGATGTTTTTGACCGGCGGCCAAGATACAGTCGCGGCATACCTTGCATTCCACCAGGCTAATGAAGCCTCGGACCAATATAACTCGGTACCGTTCGCAAGCTGTAACACCTCTATCAATGTCGAGATCAACCAGACCCTAGGTTGTAAGCTTGAACTTAAGCGGGAGAGCATTATTTCCGGCCGTATCCTGGGGACGATGATGTTAAGCGTTCTGGATCGGGATTGGCAGCCAGCGATGGGCGCTGAGGTTTATATCAATGATAAATTGGTTGGTCTGACAGGCTCTGAATACAACACGGGTTCATTTAAGGCTCATTTGGTTGCAGGTGAGCATAACATTGCCGTTCGTGACAGTATCTTCGGTGCCTCTGAAACCTTGGTTATGGAACCCTTGGCGGTTGAAAACCTGCTGTTGCACCTAGAGAAGCGTGATGATATTGGTGACGGTCACTTTGAAAAACACCAACAAATCACTTATGGGGGCAGTGGTGAAGAACGCTATGCTAATGCGTCTACGCTAGCGGATATTACCGGTAATGGCCATCTTGACCTTGTCGTTGGTAAACGAACTAATGGAGTTATGATTTACCAAAATGATGGCAAGGGTAATTTCACTGAGTCTGAATTGAGCTTTGTTGATCAACGCCGTACCAACGCCATCTTTGCTGCTGATTTAAACGGTAACGGCCGCCAGGATCTTGTCCGAGCGACGTCTGATGGCGATCAGATTTTCTTCAATGGTGGAAACGGCAAGCTTGTTGATTCCGGTATTTTGCTTGGCAAAGGGGCGACAAAATCTATTGCTGTCGGTGATTTGAATGGCAATGGCTATCTAGATATTGTTGTTGGTCAAGAGTGGAAGGCGCCACTGGTTTATTTCAACGATCGCCAGGGTGGTTTTATTGATAGCGATGAGTATTTGAGTGAGCATGGAGCTTCATCACATTCATCCAACGTGGCGCTTGCAGATGTTGATGGGGTAAATGGGTTAGACATCATCTATGGTGGTGGCGATAACAGCACCATGATTTACCTCAATGACGGAGAAGGGCATTTTACCGATTCCGGCCAACGCTTTGGCGTCAGCCAAAAAGAGAAGCGCTTTAATGTTGCCGTGGGTGATGTGAATGGTAATGGCAAGCCGGACATTCTCCTTACCAATATGGACTTTCAGGGCGTTGAGCAAAATAACTTGTATATCAATGATGGCACCGGAGTTTTTGAAAAATCCGATGTTCCATTTGGTGTCAATGGCCGGGCTGTCGCTTTTGCTGATGTAAACAGTAATGGCCACTTGGATGTGGTTATTACAGGTGCATATGTTGAAGATGCCCAGCTTTACTTCAATGATGGTTCTGGTCAATTTACGCCATCAAGCAGCGGTAATTTCGGCAAATATCACAATGAACCGTTATTTGGAGATCTGGATGATGACGGCGATTTGGACTTGATTCTGTTTGGTTCGAGCGACAGTGGGGTTTACCTTAACCAACCCGCTCAATAAAAACTCAATGGCAGCCTCGGCTGCCATTTTTTTATTTAGGCTAACGTAGGGTGAATAACGCTTAATACCCCCGCTCAACCAAGCCATAGCTCGAACTTGATTGGCTATCTTGGCAGTCATCCGGATAGCCCGGGTTAATGACCGTCCCCACGGTTTGCTTACCCGTACAGTAATCAAATCGCCCTTTCAGGTAGCCTGCCCGGTATTTTTCATAGTCTATTTCAGAAAAGCCGCCACGCTTTCCGAGATCTATCTCATCCAATTCCCGATAACCTTGCTCTCCATGATAGGCACCAAGCTCTTCCCACTGCTTGTTTTTCGCCAAGTCGGTTTCATACTGGCTTGAACAGGCTGCCAGAAAAGTGAGTGAAATGCCCAGTAAGCAAAAACTCAGTAACCTAGCCATGGTTATTCCTCAATTAAAGAACTGAGTTAATTATGGTTTATCCGTTGAGAGTTGCCACTGCCCGGCGGCCGCTTTCGCTCATTGTCCCTAGGATTGCCAATAATAGCCCCATACCGGCGCCTATCACCATCAGCCCCCCCAAGTGCCAGGCTTGGCTGATCCCAAGCTTCAATAAGCCATTGCTTAGCAGCGAAGCAAACACCATCTGGCAGGCTCCTGACAGGGCCGAGACCGTACCGGCTTTGTTGCCGTAGGGAACAAGGAGCAGCGATTGGGCACAGGGAAAGGCAATACCGTTGGCCATTGCCATTAGGAAATGGCCGGTGACCATCCAGACCGGTGACAGAGGCGCTGCGATTAATACCGAGCCAGCCACCAGATGTAGCAGCGGGGAGAGCATTAACATTTTTTGCGTTCCCAACCGCGGGCGTAGCCTTTGGCAGATTAAGCCGCCGCATAGCAAGCCAAACGCAGGCCCCATCGCCCAAAGGGCGTAACGTTCGGAGGTCATTCCGATTTGTATCTGCATGATAAACGGCATCATCGAAATAGACAGGACAACCAGCGAGAAGTTAACCCAGCCGATACCGGCGAAGGAGAGGAAGTGCCGATCTTGGATCAATGACAAATAGGATTTAGCCAATTGGCTCACCGACTGTGGACGCTGGGTAGTCGATAGGGTCTCAGAAAAGCACAGTAGCAACAGTAACCAGACAATGGCGATATAGCCCAGTAGTACGGCAAACACCGTTAGCCAGCCAAAATGGTGGTTTACAATACCGCCGATGACGGGGGCCATGATTGGGGTGAAGGCGGCGACAATTGCCACCCAGGTCATAGCCTTGACCAGATCTTGGCGTTGGTAGCTATCACGAATGGTGGCCCGTGCTAATACCGCCACACTGCCTGCGCCCATCCCCTGAATAATTCGGCCGAGCAGCAACCAATGGAACGTGTCGGCACGTAAGACGGCGACAGCCAACCCCAATGCAGCAATTAATAGGCCGCTTAGCAAGACGGGTCGACGGCCAAGGACATCGGATAATGGACCATAGACAAGCTGTGAGGCACCGAAGCTGAATAAGTACCCTGAAACTAACAACTGGGCTTGTTCGGTAGAGAGCTGAAGGGAGTCTGCAATGGCAGGTAGTGCTGGAAAGACCAGTCCTAAACTTAATTGGCCGATACTGACAATCAAGCATGCAAGCAATAGTGGTTTCCAGTTAAATCCGGCCATTTTCTCTCCTGTTTTGTGGCTTATCCCCAAGTGATCTGAAGCTGCTAGATTGAGAACTTAACCAATTTGCTCAGTTCAAGGGAGATAACCGAATGGAATAGCGAGGGCGTGTTGACCTCCAGCAAATTCTTGCTGAACCCCGCATATTTAAGTCGCAGGGTATAAATATTATGCACAGTTAAGAGCGGAAGGATAAGCAGCGCGGGCTCACGGGATTATTTCCCAATTGGAACGAGCGCTTATTCACTTGCTGATGGTGTAGGTAAAGGGATTTGAAAAGGAGAACTTACTGCCTGTGGTTTGTACCTTACCTTGCTTCATTGCGACCAGTACTTCTTTTTGCACTTTGACCAAGGAGAAAAAGCGGATCACCATAAATACGATGAACATCGGCATAATAATTTGAGTCACTGGCATAATGTGCAATACCATTTCATTTACCAGCCATACCGTTAGCAATAGTAGCATCACATACAATGAATGGGGTTTAAGGACAATTTTGATCGCGTTGTCAGTCTCTTTCCGTTCACAGAAAAACGTCATTACTTACTCCTTATTTTTGTTTGCTGATACCTTCTCATAAACGCTAAAAAGAAAAAACGCCTCTGATGAGGCGTTTTGTTACAAGCTATTAGTTGTTGCTGTGCAACTCACTATTCAGCTCTACCGCTGATTTGTTTGCCAGACACTCGATCTGTCCAGTCACAGAGTTACGACGGAACAGTAGATCAGACACACCAGCAAGATCGCGTGCTTTCACCATTTCCACTTCCTGCCCGCTCTTATCAAGCATGCGAACTTTCGAACCAGCCGTCACGTATAGGCCAGATTCGATTGTACAACGGTCGCCCATTGGGAAGCCTAGGCCGGCATTGGCACCCAGTAGGCTGTTTTCGCCAATCGATACGACAACTTTACCGCCGCCAGACAGGGTACCCATGATAGAGGCACCACCACCAATGTCAGAGCCATTACCCACGACAACACCCGCAGAGATACGGCCTTCAACCATGCTTACACCCGTTGTGCCAGCGTTGAAGTTGATGAAGCCTTCGTGCATAACCGTTGTGCCTTCACCCACGTGCGCACCCAGGCGAACACGAGATGTGTCAGCAATGCGCACGCCAGTCGGCACCACGTAGTCGACCATTTTCGGGAACTTGTCGACACAGTCGACAGTGATGGTTTCGCCGTTCAGGCGCGCTGCCATTTGGCGCTCAGCCAGCTCAGGCAGATCGATAGGACCTTGGTTGGTCCAAGCGATGTTGTGAAGCAGGCCGAAGATCCCGTCTAGTACCACACCGTGTGGCTTAACTAGGCGGTGAGAGATAAGCTGTAGCTTCAGGAAGCCTTCAGAAACCGAAGCCGGTGCTTCGTCAGTCGCCAGGATCACAACCACAAGCGGCTGGTCTGATGCCGCGGCTTTCGTCGCGAAGCTTGCACTGGCTTCTTCACCAGCTGCGTTGAAAGCTGCAGCAAGATCAGCGCTCTGGGCTGTCGTGATTTCGATAGCCTGATTACCTTCCTTGTAATCGACGATAGCGGCAATGGCGTCAACTAGCGCGTCAGCTGGGTTTAGGATCGGGGTTGGAAAAAACGCTTCGATGATTTTGTTATCGCGGTTTTTGGTTGCAGTACCAAGGGCTAGTGAAAAGCTGGCCATTACTGTTGGTTCTCCATGTCAAAGTAATTCATGCCGGACGCTGTCGGTCGGCAAAGTGTGATGAACCCATCATAAAGACACTTGCGCCGATATTGAAGGGGGGAGGAGGGAATCGGTGAAAAATGATGAAATTATGACAATGAGGAACGGCTACCACTATGGATAATTTTAGCGGTGGAACATACGACTGCTGAAAATAAAAAACCTCCTTAAGAGGAGGCTTTTATGAAGAATCTTGGCAGGCTCAGCAATTAAGCTGCAGCGTCATCCTGTTGCTCGGCAACAACTTCAGGCTTTACCGCTTTTTTCTTCGGCGCTGCTTTTTTCTTCGCGCCCAGTGCAACTAGCACGTCTTCACGTTTTTGTGCCAAGAATAGCGAAAGCTCTTCTTGCTTGGCTTCATCCTCGAAAAGCTCACTTTCGCTTAGCAAAGTAAACATCTCGTCAGCCATATCTAGCATTTTGTCGTATGCGTCGGCTTCGGACTTAGAGGTGAAAGTCATCTTTTCTTCTCCGTTGCGCTCAACTACATATTTGATGATAACAGCCATGGTCACCCTCTCCCGAAATTGATTTACTGGCTGTTTATACAGTAGCATTAAGGGCAATGTCCAGTGATAAGCGTGTTAATGTGATGGCAAGAGAAAAATTTTCGCAAATATATGCCCGAGCCGCGGAACGTAAGGGTGGAGAGGGTGTGCTAGAGAGCATGTTGGCGACCCCATGGTCAGCTGATCAGCTAAAACAAATAGGCGATGATCGCTGGCTGGCGGCGTTTACCCAGAAAGTCTTTCAGTCCGGGATCAGCTGGCAGGTGGTACGTAACAAATGGCCCAATTTCGAAGAGGTGTTCTTTGGTTTTGATATTGAAAAAATGCTGTTGATGCCGACTGAAATGTGGGAGCGTAAAGCAACCGAACCAGCCATTATCCGCCACTTGGGCAAAGTAATGACCATTCCTGAAAATGCCCAGATGGTCCACGAAGCTGCGCTTGAGCATGGTTCTTTTGCGGCCATGGTCGCGGATTGGCCGCAGGATGATATCACCGGGCTATGGCGCTATTTGAAAAAGCACGGTAAGCGCTTGGGCGGCAATACCGGCCCTTACACGTTGCGTATCATGGGGAAAGATACCTTCATTCTGAGCCGGGATGTTGAAGCCTATTTGCGTCAGAGCGGTATTATTGATGGTGGGCGGGATACGCAAAAATCACTGACGGCCGCGCAAACAGCCTTTAGTGACTGGCAGCAGGAATCTGGCCGACCGATGTGCCAAATCAGCCAGATCATTGCGTTCAGCGGCGGTGATAACCGTGTGTGATGTTACAAGTGCCACTGCTGGCAAAAGGTGATAAACAGCTTTAGCAACGGGCTTTGGTATTTCTCTTTGTGGTAGAGCAGCCAATACTGGCGCTGCATATCGAGCGGTAGCGACAGAATGGTGAGGCGGTTGTCCTTGACGGCATGCTCGACGGCGCGGCGGGAGAGGCAGGTAATACCAAGGCCTGCAGCAGTACAGTTGATAATGGCTTCGGTGTTGTTGAGCTCGAAAGCCTGATGCCAGTTTTCCAGCCGAGGGGCCAGACGGCCAAGAAAATATTCCCGGGTACCGGAGCCGGGCTCGCGCAGTATCCATTCGCTGTGTTCAAGATCGCTCAAGCTAAGCTGCTCAACCTGTGTTAGCGGGTGGTCGGGGTGGCAGGCCACGACCATTTCATCGCCCAGCCAAGGGATCACGGCCAGGTTGTCGGCTTGTATCTTGCCCTCGACCAAGCCGATATCCAGCTCGAACTCACTGAGCATATGGCAGATTTGGGCGGTATTGGCAATGAACAGGCTCTGATCGCAATGGCCAGAGTCTTGGCGGAAGTCACGCAGCAGAAACGGGGTTACTTGATTGCCGACGGTATCACTTGAACCGATTTTCAACTTTCCGGTTACCGGCCCTTCCTGGCTAAACAACTGCTCAATGTCCTGGCTACGAGCCAGCAACTCATCGGCTAACGGCAACAAGCGTTTCCCCTGCTCGTTGATCAGCAGGCGATTATTGTTGCGGTCAAACAACTTGTGGCCAAGCTGCTTCTCCAGCTCTGAGAGCGCCATGCTGACTGCGGGTTTGGAGAGAAATAACTTCTCAGCCGCAGCAGTAATGGTCAGCTCTTGGGCGACAGTGACAAACACTTTCAATTGGCGTAGGGCAATATTCATTCGGTGTCTCTTTTTTTGTCTATTTATTACGTCTGACGTTTCGTTTCTCTTAACTATACATTAAATATATTCAAGTATCATAAACACAGAGGCATGGCTACACTAGCCGGGTGTTTAATACTACTGACGTGCTGTCTTTGGGGAGCGATGAAATGATTACAGTAACAAAGCAAAAAGTACTGGGTGCACCGACTCCAATGGCTGGCTTGGCTCTAGGTATTGCTAGCCTCGGCTGGTGTTGGGAAAATGCCGCGGATCTTGGAGGTCGAGGACAACTGATCGGGGCAGGGATCGCTAGTATCTTGTTGGTGGTGTTGCTGTTTAAGTTTCTTATTCACCCAAGAGCTTTATGGCAAGATCTCAGCCACCCTGTTGTAGGCAGTGTGGCACCGACGTTTGCCATGGGGGTCATGGTCGTGTCCAAGGCGCTGGGTATCTATTATCCGATTGCAGGCCAGGCATTGTGGCTTGCAGCCGTTGTACTGCACCTGATCTTCTTGGCACTGTTTACTTACCACCGTGTAAAAGAGTTTGAGTTGCACCATATGGTTCCAAGCTGGTTTGTACCGCCAATCGGTATTATCGTAGCTGACGTGGCTTTTCCTGGCGGTGCATTGCGCCCATTGGCAGAAGGTCTGCAGTTATTCGGTATGGGGATCTATGCGGTGATGCTACCTTTGATGGTATACCGCCTGATATTCAGCCATGAAATTCCTGATGCTGCCAAACCAACCATTGCGATTATGGCGGCTCCTGCCAGCCTGTCATTGGCAGGATATTTGACAGTAAGCCAAGAGCCATCACCGGTTTTGATTGCGTTGCTGGGTGGGATTGCAGTATTGATGACCTTTGTGATTTACGTTACGCTTTTTCGCTTACTGCGTCTGTCGTTCAGCCCGGGTTATGCCGCATTCACTTTCCCATTGGTGATTAGTGCAACGGCGATGTTTAAAGCGGCAGCTTGGATGACCACTCAGGGATACGGTGTTGAATATATCCAACAGGTGTCGGCGCTGGCGCACTTTGAACTCTATGTTGCGACTGTGCTAGTCAGTTATGTTGCTCTTCGCTACGCGGCGTTTTACCGCCCGGTTGCTCAGTTGCTGCACTGCCTGACTCCAAGCCGAGCGTGATAGGCTAGTTAGAAACTCGGTGCTTAAGAAGGCATCTGATTAATAGCCCAGCAATGCTGGGCTTTTTAATGATTTGAATTTGCAGCTAATCCATTGATGGTAGACAATCAAAGGTAATTTCCTCTACCGGTGAGTCACTCGCGTGTTTACTGTCTATCACTCTAATCAACTGGATCTTCTGAAGTCCCTGCTTGTTGAGCTAATCCGTTTGGATCCGTTGGCCAATCCGTTTGAGCAAGAGCAGATCTTGGTTCAAAGTCCCGGCATGTCACAGTGGCTGAAACTGGAACTGGCGAAGTCTCAGGGGATTGCCGCCAATATCGAGTTTCCGCTGCCGGCGACGTTTATCTGGAATATGTTCACCCAAGTGCTGAGTGATGTGCCTGAACGCAGTGCCTTTAATAAAGAGGCCATGACCTGGAAACTGTTGCAGGTGCTGCCTGAGCAATTATCACGTCCCGAGTTCGCGCCACTGGCCAACTATCTCAGTGACGATCCCAACTTGGTTAAAAGCTACCAGCTGGCTGAAAAAATCGCCGATATCTTTGACCAATATTTGGTGTATCGGCCGGAGTGGATCCAGTCTTGGGAATCCGATGTGATAGACCCCGAGCTGGTGGAAGAACACCCGTGGCAGCCATTACTGTGGCAGTCGCTCTATGATCACACCCTGGCTCTGGGCCAGTCGCCCTATCACCGTGCCAACCTGTACGATCACTTCATCGAAACGCTTGAAGGTTACTTGCAAAGTGGCTCGCCATTGCCGGAAGGGCTGCCTAAGCGCTTGTTCGTATTTGGTATCTCTGCGCTGCCGCCGCGTTATCTCGATGCTTTGGCTGCGCTGGGCAAGCATATCGATGTCCATCTGATGTTTACTAATCCCTGCCGGCATTACTGGGGGGATGTACGGGATCGTAAATTCCTCGCCCGGCTGGCGGCCAAACAGCGCCAGCAGCTGCAGTGGTGTGCCGATCACAGTGAACACGGTGCGGTTATTTCTCCGCTCAAGGGAGATATTGAAGCTAATGTGGTGGATGAAACCCACGAGGGGGCTGTGGGCAATACCTTGCTGGCATCACTCGGTAAGCTAGGGCGGGATAACCTGTATCTGTTATCGGATATGGAAGCCCATGAAGTTGAGGCGTTTGTCGATATCGAGCCTGACTCATTACTCCATGCCGTTCAGGCTGACATCCTCAATTTGGATGATCGGATCAATGATGAAATCACCGAGTCCAGCCACCATAAACTGGCCGTTGCTGGCGATGATAACTCGTTGAGTGTCCATGCTTGCCATTCACCGATGCGTGAAGTGGAAGTACTGCACGATAACCTTCTGGCAATGTTGGCGCAGAGCCCTGAACTATCCCCCCGGGATATTGTGGTGATGGTGGCGGATATCAACAGCTACAGCCCTTATATCCAGGCGGTGTTCGGCAATGCGCCGGGTGATCGCTATATCCCATTTTCTATTTCGGATCGCAGCGCTGATCAGGAAAACCCGTCCTTACTCGCCTTCTTACGCCTGCTGGCATTGCCGGAAAGCCGCTGTCAGGCTTCAGAGCTATTGGAGCTGCTTGAAGTTCCGGCGGTTATGGCCCGGTTTGGTTTTGATAGTGATAAGTTCGAGCGGGTCAAACTGTGGATTGAAGAAGTGGGGATCCGATGGGGGTTGGATGATGACACCGCCGAGGAGTTCTCCCTACCGCGCCAGCAGCAGAATACGTGGCTATTTGGTTTGCAGCGTATGCTGTTGGGCTACGCTATGCCGCAAGATGCCGGGCTATATCAAGGTGTGCTGGCCTATGAAGAAGTACAGGGGATGGATGCCGAAATGGCCGGCCAGCTCGGCCAGTTCATCGAAACCTTGGTGCACTACCGCCAGCAGTTGGCCCAGCCGCAGCCGATTGCGAGCTGGATTGCGCTGCTCAACCAGATGCTGGATAACTGCTTTGCGGTCGATATTGACGGCGAAATGGTGCTGCGGATGATCCGTGACAAGCTCCAGCAGCTTGAGCAGCAGTTGGCTGATGCCGGTTACCATTCCGATATTACGCCCGCGGTGATGCGCGATTACCTCAACGGCAAGCTATCGGGTGAGCGTGTCAGCCAGCGCTTTTTGGCCGGTCAGGTGAACTTTTGTACCCTGATGCCGATGCGTTCGATCCCGTTCAAGGTGGTGTGTCTACTGGGGATGAATGACGGTGTTTACCCTCGATCGATCCCACCCGAAGGGTTTGATCTCATGGCTGGCCGAACCCGTCACGGTGACCGCTCGCGCCGGGATGATGACCGCTACCTATTCCTCGAGGCTATCCAGTCAGCCCAGCAAGCGCTGTATATCAGCTATGTCGGGCGCTCAATCCAAGACAACAGTGAAAAAGTCCCATCGGTGCTGGTGAGCGAATTACTCGAATATTGCCAGCAGGGGTATTGCCTTGCCGGCGACGAAGCCTTGCCGGTCGATGAATCGGCGCACAAGCTGGTGGCGAACCTGACCAATATCCATCCATTGGTGCCTTTCAGCCCACAGTCTTTTTGCGGGGGGAGCAATAGCTATGCTGCAGAATGGCTTCCGGTCGCCAATCAGGCCTTTATTGAGCCTGAAATATTCCAGTCGGTGCCGCTAGAGCCGGACTTGAGCGATGACAGGGCCGAGGGCATATTGGAGCTGGCGGAATTGACAAGGTTCTGGCGTTTGCCGGTGCAATACTTCTTCAACCGCCGCCTGAAAGTGTTCTTTGATGGTCATCAGGGCGGGCCGGAAGATGATGAACCCTTTGCCCTCGACGGCTTGGGACGTTACCAGTTGCGGGAAGCCTTGCTGACGACCTTCCTCGACTGTCAAAGACAACCCTCACAAGGCAGATCAATAAACCGAGACCAAGCGTTCGAGCAGTTTGCTCGTTACCAGCAGGCGGCAGGCGGCTTGCCGGTGGCGCAGTTTGGTGAGCTGGAGCTATTGGAAGAACGCGCTCAGATAGAGCAACTGGCTGATAATGTGGCCCAGTTTATGGCTCAACCGCTACCAGATGTTGAGGTCGATTGCGTCGTGTCGGTTGCAGGGCGCGGGATCCGCCTACAGGGGTGGCTCAAACATGTTACCCAGCAAGGTTTGGTCCGCTATCGCCCCGGTAAAATCCGGGCGCAGGATATTTTGGCCTGTTGGCTTGATCACTTGTGCTTGGCGGTAATGAAGCCAAGCCAGCCGACTTACCTTATCGGGGTTGATGGCAGCTGGCTGCTTGAACCGGTATCGGCACAGTATGCGATGGAACAATTGGCTGTACTCATCGAGGGCTATGACCGTGGGCTTACCCAGCCGTTACCGTATTTCCCCCGTACTGCCCATGCCGGGATCCAGGCCTGTATTGATAAAAAGGGACAATGGTGTGACGACTCAGCGACCTTGGCGAAGGCCGATGGCAAAAGGGCTGAGGCCTTTAACGGCGGTTACATGTTCGACGGTGAAGGCAATAACAGCTATATCCATCGGGTGTGGCCGCTATGGGATGACGAACTTGCTGCGCAGTTATTGCAGTGGGAAACCCATATCCTCAAACCTGCCGTGATGCAGTTGCGAGAGGTCGAGCAGGGCTAATCGTACTGTGGGCAAGGCAGGGAGGTGTAGCGTGGCCGCCAGCAAATCATTATTGATTGTAGGGTGTTCGCTGTACGGCCACCGGTCCAGAGGTGACCAGATTTCGTGGCTCAGATACTAGCGGACCCGCTGGTTGGAAACCGTGAAACGTCTCTCATATTGATAGATGAGTTAGTGTCGGATTTCGATATATTTATTTGAATTCGTGCTAGATCACAAAAAATAATTTTGAACAGGTGGGGTTTTCTGATGAAAACGTGGCCCAGTTCACTGATAGGAATCGGCGTATTCTATGACTCAACAATCTCTTCTCATTACTCCGGAGCCGCTGGAGCCGATGTATTTTCCCCTCCACGGCAATCGTTTGATTGAAGCATCGGCCGGTACCGGGAAAACCTTCACCATCGCCAGTTTGTATTTACGCTTGCTGCTTGGCCATGGTGACGATCAGACTCGGTTTCCCCGTGAGCTGACGGTGGATCAGATCTTGGTGGTAACCTTTACCGAAGCGGCAACCGCTGAGCTACGTGATCGTATTCGTCGCCGGATCCATGATGCCCGCTTGGCCTTTAGCCGAGGCAGCAGTAATGATCCGGTGATTAAGCCACTGTTGGCCGATATCTCTGACCACAAGGCGGCAGCCGCGATCCTGCTACAGGCCGAGCGCCAGATGGATGAGGCCGCGATCTTTACTATCCACGGTTTTTGCCAGCGGATGTTGACCCAGAATGCCTTTGAGTCGGGCAGCTTGTTCAACAATGAGTTTGTGACTGAAGAGAGCCATCTGCGAGCGCAGGTCGTGGCCGATTTCTGGCGCCGTAATTTTTATCCGCTGCCGCGAAGCTTGGCCGCGGAGGTTCGGAAGATCTGGGCTGCGCCGGGTGCCTTGCTAAAAGAGGTCAACCGCTTTTTGTCTGGGGCAGAAATTACGGTTCGAGCTCCAGAGCTGAGTGGCAGCCTCGAGCAGGTACACGAACAGAATTTGCAGCGCATCAATCACGTCAAGCGACTGTGGCGTGAAAGTGCCGGCGATCTGCATGACATTATCGCTAGCTCTGGCGTGAACAAGCGCAGCTACACCAAAACCAGTTTGCCCAAAGCGCTGGCTGAAGTTGGTGAATGGGCCGATCGGGAGAATACCGGTTACCAACTGCCCAAATCACTGGATAAATTTGACCAGCACGTGCTGTTTGACAAAACCAGTAAAGGGCAACCGCCGGAGCACCCGGTGTTTGTGGCGATCGGTGAGCTGCTGGCTGACAAGCCCAATGTGCGCGATCCCTTATTGGCCCATGCGATAAAAGAGTGTCGCCAGTTATTGCTTGAAGCCAAGCAGCGTAAGGGCTGGCTCTCTTTTGACGATCTGCTAACCCAGCTTTCGGCAGCACTGAGCCAAGATGACAGCGGGTTGCTGGCGAGCCGCATCAGGCACCTGTTTCCGGTGGCGATGATCGATGAATTCCAGGATACCGATCCACTGCAGTACAGTATTTTCAGTACGATCTACGGTCAGGATAGTTATGGTGAGGAGCGCCTTGAAGCTGAATTGCCAGAAGGCGGCTTAATACCATCTGATTCTAGGCCATGCGGCTTGTTTATGATTGGTGATCCCAAGCAGGCGATTTATGCCTTCCGCGGCGCTGATATTTTTACCTATATTCAGGCGCGCCGTCAGGTCACAGCCCACTACACGCTGGGTACCAACTGGCGTTCGACGGCGGAGATGGTCGGTGCGGTTAATCGGATCTTCCAGCATCCGGACCGGCCGTTTATCTACGATGAAGACATTACCTTCCTGCCGGTTGATCATAGCCCGAAGGCACAGGGGCGGGGGTGGCAACTTGATGGTGTGAAGCAGCCTGCAATGTGCTTCTGGCACCAGCAGGCCGAGGAGCCGGTTAAGAAAGGCGATTACCAGCAGGTGATGGCCGAAGCAACGACGGCTGAGATTCAGAAAATCCTCACCCAGTCACAGCAGGGCAAGGCCGTATTGGTGGATGGTGAACAAACCCGGCCGGTTCATGCCAGTGATATTTCGGTATTGGTCCGTACCGGTAGCGAAGCGGCATTGGTCCGTCGTACCTTGGCCGATCAAGGCATTGCCAGTGTCTACCTGTCTAATCGTGACAGCGTTTTTGCCTGTACCGAAGCGGTAGATTTATTGCGTTTCCTGCAGGCGGTACTGACCCCTGAAGATGATCGTAATATGCGTGCTGCATTGGCTTCAAGCCTGTTTGCCCTGACAGCGCAGGCGCTTGATGCGATGAACACCAGTGAAACAGTCTGGGAGCAATATGTCTCGGAATTCCGTGGTTACCGTAAATTGTGGCAAAGCCGCGGGGTGCTGCCGATGCTACGCCATATGCTGGCCCAGCGTAAGATCCCGGAAACCTTGCTGAGCCAAAACGGCGGTGAACGTCGGGTAACCGATATTCTGCATATTGGTGAGCTACTGCAGCAGGCAAGTCAGACCCTCGACAGTGACCATGGCCTGTTACGCTGGTTGGCTGAGCATATTGAAGAACCCAACGGCAATGCCGATGAGCAGCAGCTACGCTTGGAGTCAGACCGTAACTTGGTCCAGATCGTCACTATCCACAAGTCCAAAGGGCTTGAATATGACATTGTCTTCCTGCCTTTTGTCTGTAGCTACCGCGAAGCCAGTACCGCGCTGTTCCATGATGAGCAGAGCCAGCAATCGGTGTTGGATATCGCCGCCAGCGAAGAGAGTATGGAGCTGGCCGAGAAAGAGCGATTGGCGGAAGATCTGCGCTTGTTGTATGTGGCCCTAACCCGTGCTGTGTATGGTTGCTATATCGGGATGTCGCCGATCCGCAACGGCTTGAGCCGCAAGGAGCCAACGGGCCTGCACCGCTCGGCAATCGGCTGGTTGGTACAAAACGCCCAAGAGGGCGGCTTGATCGAGTTGGCAAATGCGCTCGACGTGTTGGCTGCCCAGTCTGAGGCTGTAACGGTTGAGCCGCCGCCACCTTTACCTGACAGCCCATGGCTACCGATTGAGGAAGACAAGCCGCAATTATCGGCATCCGTGTTTGATAAACAGATTGACCGTAGCTGGTGGATCACCAGTTATTCGGGGCTGATCAAGCAAGGCCATAGCCATCATGATGCCTCTTTCGAGTTGCCTGGGTTTGATACCGACTCATCGGGTGATGAAGCCTTGGGGGATGAAGAGGTCGAGCCAGCCCGTTCAATCTATACCTTTCCGAAAGGGGCGCGGCCGGGTACTTTCCTACACACTCTGTTTGAGGAAATTGAGTTTACTGCGCCGGTCGACAGTCCGGAAACGACAGAGAAGATCCTGGAGTTGCTGCGGCTGGAAAATTACGACGAGGAATGGCTGCCGGTATTGCAGACCATGATCCGTGATGTCCTGGCGTGCCCGCTTGATGGTGATGCGATGCGGTTGGGTGAGATGGTACCAGCCCAGCGCTTGACGGAAATGGAGTTTATGCTGCCGATCAATTTGTTGTCGGCGCCACTGCTCAACAAGGTGATTGCCCGCCACGATAATTTGTCGGCTAAAGCCGGCGAGCTGGGTTTCGCCACCGTTAGCGGCATGCTCAAGGGCTTCATTGACTTGGTATTCGAGCATGATGGCCGCTATTACGTATTGGACTGGAAGTCGAACTGGTTGGGTGATGATCCCAATATGTACCGGGGAGACATGCTGGATCATGCGATGGTCGATCATCGTTACGATCTCCAGTACCAGCTCTATGCACTGGCCTTGCACCGCTTCCTGAAAAGCCGCAAGGCTGACTATAACTACGATGATCACTTCGGTGGTGTCTATTACTTGTTTCTGCGGGGGGTTAAGGCCGGCAGCGATAGCGGTATCTTTAGTGCCAAGCCATCTCTGGCTTTGTTGACCGAACTGGAGACCTTGATTGACGGAGAATCACCAGATGCTTAACCACCTTGAAACGCTTGCTCAGATTGAAACGCTTGCCCGCCAAGGAAGCGTGCGTCCGCTGGATCACCAGTTTGCCAAATTTGTTGCTTTAAGCAGTAGCCAGCAGCCGCTTACCGGAGACCAAGCTGAATCGACAGGGTCTGTTGACCCGCAAGTGAGCCGTTTAGTTACGGTAGTCGCGGCACTGGCAAGCTATGAGCTGGGACAGGGTCATGTATGCCTGCGATTGCCGCAAATTGATACCGCGCGATTATTCGGTTTGCCAAGCAAACTCAGCTTACCTTTGGTTGATGGCTTGCCTGAGCCCCGTTTATGGCAATCCCTGCTGGCTCTGTCGGGGGCAGTATCGGACGGTAGCCGTCCGACGCCGTTGGTTATCGATGGCGAAAGGATCTATCTCAACCGCTATTGGCAGTTCGAGCAAATGGTCGCGTCTCAGCTCCGCCTGCGGGCGCAAGATGGTGAAAATGATCTTCAGCCCGAATTGATGGCATCCAAACTCGATGAATTGTTTGCCCGTGATTATCGTTACTTGTTTGCCGCATTGCAGCAGCTTGAACAGCAGGGGGGCACCGCGCAGGACCGACAGAGAGAAGTCTGCGACAAGCTTGATGTCGTTACCCCAGACGCTTTGGATTGGTCTGCGATAGATGCTGCCCTTGTTGTTGCCGGAAGTGTCGAGGCGTTGTCGGTGCTGGATACCTTGGTCCCGGCCGTGAGCTGCCTCAACTGGCAAAAAGTTGCGGCGGCTGTTGCCCTGACCCGTCAGTTTGCAGTGATCTCCGGCGGTCCCGGTACCGGTAAAACGACCACGGTTGCCAAACTGCTTGCGGCTTTGGTGACCCAGGGGATCCAACGTGATGTACGGGATGAGCAAGGGGCTTTGCAATTACCCGATATCAAGCTGGTGGCACCCACCGGTAAAGCGGCAGCAAGGCTGACCGAGTCGATTGGCTCGGCGGTGGATTCCCTCGCTGTTGACGATGTGGTGAAAAGTCATATCCCGACGCAGTCCAGTACCATTCACCGCTTGCTCGGTGCCATCCCCAATCGGGTTGCTTTTCGTCATAACCGCGAAAACCCGTTGCACTTGGATGTCTTGGTGGTGGACGAAGCCTCGATGGTAGACTTGCCGATGATGGCACGTTTGCTCGATGCCTTGCCTGCCCATGCCAAATTGATTTTATTGGGTGACAGGGATCAGCTGGCCTCGGTAGAAGCCGGGGCGGTACTGGGCGATATATGTGGTTTTGCTGAGCAAGGTTACACCACAGATCAAAGCCAGTTGCTTGGCCGGTTGACGGGTTTTAGTTTCCAGCAAGCACTGGCTGCACCGTCAGCGGTTGCTGATAGCTTGTGCATGCTGCAAAAGAGCTATCGCTTCCACGCCCAGTCAGGGATTGGCCAGTTGGCCAAGGCGATCAACAGCGGTAAGCCATATCAGGTTGAACAGGTTTGGCAAAAGGGGTTTCGTGATATCCAGTACTATCCGCTGGGTAGCGATAGTTACCTGACGATGATCACTAATGTGGTGACATTCTACAGCGATTACCTCGACGCCATTGCCGAGGGCAAAACACCGGGCGACGTGCTGCAAGCATTTGCCCAGGTGCGCCTGTTGTGTGCGGTGCGTGAAGGTGACTTTGGTGTCGCGGGTCTGAACCAACGTATTGAGCGGGCCTTGGCGCGCAAGGGGAAGATTACCCCTGGAGATGAGACTTGGTATGTCGGCCGACCAGTGATGATTAGCCAGAACGACCATGGTCTGGGGCTTTACAACGGTGACATTGGTATTGCGATGTACGACAGCGAGGTCGATCCGCTCACGGGTCATCGCCCGCTAAGGGTCTACTTCGAGATGCCGGATGGCACCATTCGCGGCGTGCTGCCAAGCCGGTTACCTGATCACGATACAGTGTATGCCATGACTATCCACAAATCGCAGGGCTCGGAGTTTGCCGATACCCTGATGGTACTGCCGCCTGATTTTAGTCCGATCCTCACCCGCGAGTTGGTATACACCGGGGTGACGAGGGCGAAATTCAAGCTGTATATGTTTGCCACCAAGGATGTGCTCAATCGCTCGGTGACTATGCGAACAGAGCGGGCGAGTGGCTTGGCGAGCTTGTTGAGATAGTTATTTGAAATGGTTATTGAAATAGTTTTTGATGAATTTGAATAGCAGGCTGGGGAATAAAACTCCCAAACCTACCCGTCAGGGATGACGGGTAGGTTTGGAGCTACATGGATGTACTCGTGTGGTTTTGGGAGTTTTCATTCTTTAGCCAGTTGTGCGCGGCCTGTGTGTTTCTTACTGGCTAGCGAACTACAAATCCAAAATCAAAATCTTGGATCGGCGCTGGAAGTTATACAGCGCTTTCTTGGTAACCGGTAGGCTTTCGACGCTGGATTCACTGAAGCCCTGCTCCCGGAACCAGTGCAGGCTGCGGGTGGTGAGGACAAACAAGTGGAGTAAGCCCATCCTCTTGGCTTGCAGCTTGAGTTGGTTGAGCAACAGGGCACCGCGGTCACCATCGCGGAAATCGCGGTGGACGGCGACGCAGGCCATCTCGGCCATTCTCTCGTCAGGGAACGGGTACAGGGCGGCACAGCCGATGATCAGTCCATCACGTTCGACAATGGTGAACTGCTCGACTTCCTGCTCGAGTTGCTCGCGCGAGCGGCGGACCAAAATACCGTCTTGCTCCAGCGGGCGGATCAGCTCGAGGATCCCCCCGATATCATTGATCGTGGCCTGCCTGACTTTCTCGGCACTTTCCATGACTATTTGGGTACCGATCCCATCGAGAGAGAACAGCTCCTGGATCAAGGCGCCGTCTTCTTTGTAGCTGATCAAATGGCTGCGAGGGACGCCAGCCCGACAGGCGGTGATCGCACCGCGCAAGAAGCGTCCAGTACCGCTACCTTCCTGTTGACATGCAACCAGCCGTTGTAGGGCATGCTCTGCTTCAATCGGCAGCATTTCGGAAACCACCTCTGCGTCGCAGTCCAACACCCCTTGCTCGGAGCAAAAGCCGATTAGTTTGTCGGCCTTCAGTTTTATCGCTAGCTGGGTGGCGATTTCTTCCGAGGTCAGGTTGAAACACTCACCGGTGACAGAGCTGGCTATCGGACCAAGTAACACAATGGCACGTTGGTCGAGTTGACGGTGGATGGCTTCGGTATCTATCCGGCGGATCCGCCCGCTGTGGGCGTAATCCACCCCGTCATCAATTCCCAGCGGTTGGGCAATAACAAAATTACCGCTGACAATATTGATTTGTGAACCGGCCATCGGGGTATTGTTGAGCCCCATCGAGAACCTTGCCGTAATATCTAGCTGGAGGTGTCCTGCTGCCTGTTTGGCAATTTCCAGTGCCCGCTCGTTTGTTACCCGAACCCCTTTGTGGTAAGGGGTTGGATAATTCATTTGCTCGGCGAGGTTGGAAATTTGCGGCCTGGCACCATACACCATCACAATACGCAGCCCCAGACTGTTGAGAAGCGCGATATCATTGACGATATGAGAAAAGTTTTCATGGGCAATGGCTTCCCCGCCAACCATGATGACGATGGTTTTGCCGATGTGGGCATTGAGGTAAGGGGCCGACTGGCGGAACCCTTTGACCAAGGCAGTACTTCTGAACTTCACAGCTGGCTTTCCTTGTAGCAGTGTTGTCGACGCGGGCAATGATCGTGCTTAACGACGAGATAATAGAGATGTTATTAATGATTATGCGATTTATGTCAATAAAAATTCACTGGTGGGGTTGTTTTACGGATGTAACTTCTCCAGCAAACTTGGGGACAAGATCTCGTTCTCTGTTTTGGTTGGCAGATAACTCCCGATATTAGCGCGCTATGGGGTATATTTAGCGGGAAAGCGCTAAATTTAAGAAGTTATGTCCACAGAGCAAAAAACACCCTTGTTTACACATCGACTGATCAGTTTTGCCGTGGCTGCCGCCGCGACCGGTGCATTGGCATTGGGGTTGCTATTGGCCGGCTTGCTAGATGGTAGCAAAGTACATTCTAGCAACCTTCCTGACATCAACGGAATGTGGCTTGAGCAGGATGTCGCCCCCTACGCGGCAGACAGTTTTGAAATTCGCCCGGAAGGGGTGTTTGTCGATGGCCGTCAGGTAAATACCCAATACCAATGGGATGGCAACACTCTTGAGTACCTACGGGGAGGCACCCTTTATTCTTATTCTTTCTTGTCTGGCAGGTTGATCCGCCAGCGTCCGGCGCATTATATCTCTTCTTTTTCTCGCCAGAAGATCGCCCTGCGTCAGTCCCACTAGTTCATTGACACCATCAGTTCATCGGTATTTTGGGGAGCTCCCGCAGTAGCTGGTTAACAGGGAGCTGCTTGAGAGCCACTTTCCTCATGATATCGGCAGTATCAAGGTTACCCCCTAAACATCGCTGGATCACTATATTGATATGGTGTGGCGAATTCCCTTCACTGACCAAATTGCGTATCCACTGGTATTCAATTGAATTGATGTTCAAGAGGGTGTCTTTGCCTACTTTGAGCGGTTGGTACATATGACGCCTCCTTGCGTTCTTAGATGACATTCCTGTTACGCTTTTATTAATTACAGGACGACTATGACACAAATATGACAAAAGTGTCATATGGGCGTGGAATGCGACGCAATTCAGACAAACTGCTGACAATGGAAAGAGGCAGATAGGGAAAAATACCATTTCGTAAGTAACCACTTGTAGGCGAGGGTGCCACAGTTGGTTACACTGGTGAAAATTGGATTCCAAACAAGACGATATAGGATTCACGGTGTTTCGAAAAGCAACAATTGCTCTTTTTATTATGGGGTTGGTGGGGTGTGCCAAGCCAACTGATCGTGGTCAGCAATACCTGGATGGGGAGTTTGAACAGGTACTCAACCAGGTTACGGTTATAGAGTCAGACAAGCCGAAAGACTTTAGCCGTTTCTCGGCACAGATGGAGAAGGTGATTGAACGCTCTCCGTCGATGGCAGGAACGTATCAGGCCCTTTACCGGCAGGTAGAGAACTGGGTTGCCCAAGGCGGTGATCTGTCTGAGTTGGGTAACTTCGGTATCGAGCTTGCCCAGATGGGCGGCGGTGACGGCAACGGTAACGTAATGTTCACGGGTTACTTTTCACCGGTGATTGAGTTGCGCCATCAGCCGGATGACGTATACCGCTACCCGGTTTACGGCATGCCGGAATGTGACGGTCAATGCCCGAGCCGGGCTGAGATCTATGATGGGGCATTGGAAGGTAAGGGATTGGAGCTGGGTTACAGCGCCTCGATGCTAGATGTGTTCATGATGGAAGTACAGGGCAGTGGTTTTGTGCATTTCGATGATAATGACGAGCTACAGTACTTTGCTTACCGCGGTAAGAATGGTCACCGTTATGTCAGTATCGGGCGTATCCTTATCGAGCGAGGTGAAGTCCCGCGCGAGAAAATGTCGCTCAAGGCGATTGATGAGTGGGTAAGCCAGCAGGATGAGGAAACAGCTCGTGAGTTGTTGGAGCAGAACCCGTCTTATGTGTTCTTCAAGCCACAGGATAATCTCGATGTGATGGGAACGGCAGGGATCCCGCTGCAGGCCTTCGCGTCGGTCGCGGCTGATCGCGACTACTTGCCGATGGGCAGTGTACTGTTGGCTGAGGTACCGCAGCTTGATGAAGCAGGCAATTGGAATGGTCAGCATGTGCTTAAATTATTAATGGCACTTGATACTGGCGGGGCGGTGAAGAAAAACCACCTCGACTTGTATCATGGTATGGGCGCCCAAGCAGGCGTAGATGCAGGCCATTACAAGCACTTTGGCCGGGTCTGGAAACTCGGGCTGCAGGGCACGAAAACCGAGCAGCCTTGGGTGGCACCATAGTTTAGCTTTCTGCTGACTGGACAATTTCCCAAAGAGTGCGTATAAATCGCACTCTTTCTTTATGAATGTGTGAATCAGCGCGGAATAGCCATGCGAGAACTAGATACCCCAGCATCAGACAATTACAACCAACGTTTCGGTGGGACCCGCCGCTTGTATGGTAACAGCGAAGTGGAAATTTTCCGTGCCGCGCATGTGTGCGTAATTGGTATTGGCGGTGTCGGCTCGTGGGCAGCAGAAGCGCTGGCACGTTCAGGGATCGGGGAGTTGACCCTGATTGATATGGATGATGTCTGTGTCACCAATATCAACCGCCAGATCCATGCTATGTCAGGCACGGTGGGGCAAAGCAAAATTGAAGTGATGGCCGAGCGTATCAAGCTGATCAACCCTGAGTGCAAGATCAACCTTATTGATGACTTTATCACCCCAGAGAATCTGTCTGAATATATCGACGGACGCTATGACTATGTCTTGGATGCTATTGATAGCATGAAGCCGAAAGCGGCACTGCTGGCTTACTGCAAGAGCAACAAGTACAAGGTGATCACTACCGGCGGTGCGGGTGGTCAAATTGACCCGACCCAAATCCAAATCGCTGATCTGACCAAAACGATTCAGGATCCGCTGGCGAAAAAGCTGCGTGATACCCTGCGTCGCCACCATAATTTCCCGAAAAACCCAAAGCGCAAGTTTGGTATTGATTGTGTCTTCTCGACCGAACAGTTGAAGTACCCGCAGGCTGATGGGTCGGTATGTGGTGTAAAGTCGACGGCTGAAGGGCCGAAGCGAATGGATTGTGCCAGCGGATTCGGTGCTGCAACCATGGTGACGGCGACCTTTGGCTTTGTGGCGGTATCACGTATTTTGCAGAAGCTGGTGGATAAGCACCTGATAAAATAGCGTGTTGGGATACGCGATTGAATAAAAGAAAAGCGAGGATTTATCCTCGCTTTTTTTGTTTTGCCCGATGGTTATTGGCGAGCGGCGCCTAGTGAAATTAATCTTCAGCCAGGGTCTTGATCTGCTCGACAATCGCCTTGAGCCCGTTGCCACGAGAAGGGCTGAGGTGAGCGATCAGGTTGAGTTGCTCAAAATACCCGTCAATATCGAACGCTTGGATCTGCTGGGCGTTCTTGCCTTCAAAGGCTGCCAGTACCAGCGTGATCAGGCCGCGGACGATACGTGCATCGGAATCTGCGGCAAAATGGAAAGTCCCGTCTTCCTGCTGCTGGTGGGTGAGCCAAACCTGGCTTTCGCACCCACTGACCTTGAGTTGTTCCTGTTTGAGTTCCTCAGGCATGGCAGGCAGTTTCTTTCCCAGCTGGATCACGTTGCGATAGCGATCTTCCCAGCCATTGGCCGTCGCCATTTGAGCGATGATTGCCTCACAGGTAATTTCGGTACCGAAAGGATGGCTTGGCAGTGTCATAATCTCTCCTAAAGCAGGCTGCAGGCTTTGTGCAGCGCCGCAATAAATTGGTCTATATCTTGTTGGGTATTATACAGCGCAATGGACACCCTGAGGGTACCGCTGACATTGAGGGCATCCATCATCGGGTGGGCACAGTGATGCCCGGCGCGTAGGGCGATCCCTTGCTGGTCGAGCAAGGTAGCGATGTCCTGGTGGTGGACGCCATCGACCACAAAGGAAAACAGACTCGCTTCCGGCTGGAGGCCGATGATCCGTAAATCCTCAATACCTTGGATCCCTTCGATGGCCCGCTGGCGCAATGTGTGGATATGGCGCTCGGCACCTTCGTGATCGATACTTTTCATCCAGTTGACGGCTGCCGCCATCGCTAAGCTGCCTGCGACATTGGGGGTGCCGGCCTCAAATTTACCCGGTAGGGCTGAGAAGGTGGTGCCGTCAAAACTGACTTTTTCGACCATCTTACCGCCGCCGTGCCAGGGTGGCATCGCTTCAAGCAGGGCCTTTTTGCCGTACAGTGCACCGATCCCTGCCGGGGCAAAAATTTTATGGCCGGAGAAAACGTAAAAGTCGGCATCCAAAGCCTGTACATCGACGCGCTCGTGGGCAACGGCTTGGGCACCGTCAATCACAGTAATCGCACCTATAGCGTGGGCGGCCTTGATAATGGTTTCGACTGGGTTGCGGGTGCCTGTCACATTGGTGACATGGGCAACGGCGACTATCTTGGTATTGGGTGTCAAACGCTGGGCGAAGGCATCCATATCTAACGTGCAATCGCTGTGCATCGGGATTTTGACGACCTTAGCGCCAGTCTGCTCGGCGACAATTTGCCACGGTACGATATTGGCGTGGTGCTCAAGCTCGCTGACCAAGATTTCATCCCCGGCTTGGAGGGTATTGCGGGCATAGGTCTGGGCGATCAGGTTGAGGGCTTCGGTTGCGCCACGGGTCCAGATAATTTCCTTGCTGTCGGCGGCGTTGATGAAGTGCTGCACCGTCTCTCTTGCTTGCTCGAACTGCGCCGTGGCTGTTGCCGTAAGCGTATGGCTGCCCCGGTGGACATTGGCATTGTGGCCACTGTAGTACTGCCGGATTGTTTCAATGACCTCAAACGGCTTTTGGGTCGTGGCTGCACTGTCGAGGTAGACCAGTGGCTGGCCGTTGCATTCTTGGGCCAGGGCGGGAAATTGCTGGCGAATACGTTGGATATCAAATTGGGCAGTCATGGTGTGTCACATAGCAAAAAAGACAAGGAGGAGATCATGCGGCGAAAAAAACAATAGGGCAAGTATTTCTCCAGTTGCTTCAATTATATCAAACGACCGGAGTGACTCCGATTGGATAGGCTATAAAACCTCTGGTATTTAGTCTGGGAGGACGTCGATGCGTCTAAGTTAGGAGAGTGACAGGAAGGGAGAGTCGGTGACAGGTAAAAAAAAAGCACTGCGTTGGGGCGCAGTGCCAAGAATTATTTTGACAGACAGGTCAAAAATACAGGAAGTAAAATTGGTAGATTGACTACCGATCCGGCATAACCCGGACAATATGCAAACACAACATCGCAACGGTGTGGTCGGTCAAATGCCTGAGGGCTAAAAACTTGGCCTTGCTCACCGTTGCGGGGCAAATCATATGGTTTATGTAGCACTTGAACAATGGACAATTTATAATGTTTCCCATAAAAAAAACTAATGCAGGAAAAGTATGTCTAGACGTCTCCCTCCACTCAATTCGCTAAAAGTCTTTGAAGCGGCGGCCCGTAACCTCAGTTTTACCCGTGCTGCGGAAGAGTTATTTGTCACACAAGCTGCTGTAAGCCACCAAATTAAAGCGCTTGAAGAATTTTTGGGGCTCAAATTATTCCGCCGCCGTAATCGCTCTTTATTGCTAACTGAAGAGGGGCAAAGCTACTTTCTCGATATAAAAGACATCTTTTCTGCAATCTCAGATGCCACTGATAAGGTCTTGGAACGCGGCGCGAAAGGAGCGTTAACCATTAGTTTACCTCCTAGTTTTGCTATCCAGTGGCTGGTGCCTCGTCTGGCAGATTTTAACGAGCAACATCCGGATATCGATGTGCGGATTAAAGCGGTGGACTTGGATGAGGGCTCGTTAACCGAAGATGTCGATGTCGCTATCTACTACGGTCGGGGTAACTGGCCGGGGCTGCGCGCTGATAAGCTGTACCAGGAGTTCTTGCTGCCGGTCTGCTCTCCGATGCTGCTCAATGGTGCGAAACCGCTTCGCACGTTGGATGATCTGAAACTCCACACCCTACTGCATGATACCTCTCGCAAGGAGTGGAAAAACTATGTGCGCCATCACGGCATTGAAGGGACCAACGTCAATCAGGGACCGATTTTCAGTCACTCGACCATGGTGCTTCAGGCAGCGGCACACGGTCAGGGAATTGCCCTTGGCAACAACGTACTGGCGCAGCCTGAGTTGGAAGCGGGCCGCTTGGTATGCCCATTCGATGAGGTGTTGATGAGCAAGAATGCCTTCTTCCTTGTGTGCCAAGAACGTCAGGCCGAAACCGGCCGTATCCAGGCCTTCCGCGATTGGGTGTTGGCCAAGGCTGCCCGTGAGCAGGAAGATATGCCAGATGTCGAAGATGGTTTGTAAGATTAACAGGGATAATGCTGGAGACGAGTGTGACTGATTACATCATTGATATGCCGCCAAGCGGAGAATATAGCGCGACCTTCCTGTTTGCCCATGGCGCCGGGGCGGGCATGGAGCATGAATTTATGACCGATATCGCCAAAGGCCTTGCCCTGAAGGGGATCCGGGTGGTGCGGTTTGAGTTTCCCTATATGGTCAAGCGCCGTGAAGATGGCAAGAAACGTCCGCCAGACAGGCAACCTAAGCTGCTGCTGGATCTCCAGCGCCACATCGAGGCGTTTGCCCAAGATGGCAAGTTGGTGATCGGCGGCAAATCCATGGGGGGACGTATGGCCAGCCTGATGGTGACTGATATCGCCAATGCGTCGCCGGATGTGACGAATTGCCAAGATAAAGTCAAAGGTGTTGCTTGTTTGGGCTTTCCGTTTCATCCGCCGGGCAAGCCAGAGAATTTTCGCGGCGATCATTTGCAAACCATCGCACTGCCGACCTTGATCCTGCAGGGGGAGCGCGATACGTTCGGCACCCGCAGCGAAGTGGAAGGCTGGCAATATGCCCCGAGCGTCGAGGTTGGCTTCCTGCCCGATGGTGACCACAGTTTCAAGCCGCGCAAAGCATCGGGCCATACCGAGCTTGGCAATCGGCAGTTGACCGTGAAGTTACTGGCGAAGTTCATCACTGAATGTACGGCCTAGAGAGGGAATATGATGGATAAAGCAAGCCGTTGGCTGTTGGTGTTTGCCGCACTGAGCGGGGCGGTTACAGTGGCTCTGGGGGCATTTGCTGCCCATGGTCTAAAGTCACAGCTGCCGCCGTATTTGCTTGGGGTCTTCGAAACTGGCGTCCAGTATCAGGCATGGCATTCCTTGGCGATTTTTGGCTGTGCAATATTGGCACGCATTCTTCCTTCAAAAGGGGTATTATACGCAGCCCTGTTTTTTGTGGCAGGGATCATACTCTTTAGTGGCAGCCTGTATGCGCTGGCATTGACGAGTATTAAGTGGTTTGGCCCCATCACCCCGATGGGAGGCGTCTGTTTTATCATAGGCTGGGTAGTGCTTGCAGTGGCTGCCTGGCGTTCAGCTTGAGGGTTGAGAGTGAATCAAGTTCTGTTGTACTGCCGTCCCGGCTTCGAGAAAGAGTGTGCCGGTGAAGTTCAAGACAAAGCAAATGCACTGGAGTTGTATGGCTTTCCTCGCGCGAAAAACAATAGCGGCTATGTGTTGTTTGAGTTCTACCAGTCGGGTGATGCGGATAAGTTTATCCAGCAACAACCGTTTGCCGAGCTGATCTTTGCCCGCCAGATGGTTGCAGTCATGCCGATGCTGGAAGATCTGCCGCAAGAAGACCGTATTTCTCCAATCATGGAAACGGTGGTGGATTTCCCTCGCTGTGGCGATCTGCGTGTTGAAACACCGGATACCAACGAAGCCAAAGAGCTGCTGAAGTTCTGCCGCAAGTTCACTGTGCCGCTACGTCAGGCATTGCGAAAGTCTGGAGCCTTGTACAATAAGGACAACCTGAAAAAACCGGTTATGCACCTGTGTTTCATTGCGCCGGGCTGCTGTTTTGTGGGTTACTCTTACACATTCAACAATTCTTCGTTCTTTATGGGGATCCCGCGCCTTAAGTTCCCGTCGGACTCGCCAAGCCGCTCAACCCTGAAGCTGGAAGAAGCCTTCCACGTCTTTATTCCACGAGAAGAGTGGGATGAGCGTCTGGCTCCCGGCATGTGGGGGGTTGATCTGGGGGCTTGCCCTGGTGGTTGGACATATCAGCTGGTGAAGCGCTCGATGTTTGTCCACGCGATTGATAATGGTCAGATGGCACAGAGCCTGATGGATACCGGACAGGTCAAGCACCATGCGGTTGATGGCTTCAAGTTTGAGCCGCCGCGTAAGAACGTGACGTGGATTGTTTGTGACATGATTGAAAAGCCGGCCCGTGTGGCTCACCTGATGGGTGATTGGCTGATCAAGGCCTGGGCGAAGGAAGCTATCTTTAACCTCAAGCTGCCGATGAAAGGCCGCTACGACGAGGTACTGCAGGACATCGAGAACCTGAAAGTGTACCTGATCCAGAACGGCGTGAAGTTCAAGCTACAGGCCAAGCACCTGTACCACGACCGTGAAGAAATCACGGTACATATCCAGCGTCTGGATAACCGCTCGCCGCACTAGTGCTAGGCATAGTTATAAAACACCACCTCCGGGTGGTGTTTTTGTATTGGTCGGATAGGAAATATGGAGTGACAGCAGGCCTAGGAAAAGCGGGCCCTTGGTTCTAGGAAGATCAAAATTCAAAAGCTTGATTAAGCTAGGATTTGGTAATTTCTTCCCTAGGACCTAGGACCTAGGACCTAGGACCCAGGATTCGCTCTTCCTATCCTCCCGCCGTAAAACGAATATCCTGCAGATTGAAGCCGAGTACTAGGTCGGTTTTCAGCGATGCCACTTGCTTGGAGGCGAGGGCTTCATCACGGCTGGCGTCGATTTTCTTCTGCCACTTGGCGGGCAGATCATCGGCAGCCAGAATGGCCTCTAGGTTAGAGTAGAGGCCGAGCAGTTCGACGGCGGCCTTGGGGCCGATCCCGGTCACGCCCGGGATTTTGCTTGAGCTGATCCCAGCCAGTCCCCAGTAGTCCGGCAGTTGTTCGGGCTTGACGCCAAATTCTTTTTCGACAAACGGGCTGTCGAGCCAGCGTTGCTGGAAGTAATCACGGATCCGCAATGTCGGCTGGAGCAGCTGGCAGTAACCCTTGTCGGTAGAGATGATTGTTACTTGCTGGCCACGCGTCGCAACTTTCAGTGCCAGTGTCGCGACCAAATCATCTGCTTCGTCACCGTCTGACAGCAATGAATCGATCCCCATATCCATGAAGGCATCCTGGATAACATCCATCCCGGTCACCAGTTCTTCGGGCATCGGCTTTCGCCCTTCCTTATAGTGTGGGAGCAGTTCGGCGCGCCACCCCCTGTCATCACCATGGTGATCAAAGACCGCGACAATATGGGTCGGCTGGCTGCTTTTGATGATTTTCCCCAGAGCCTGACAGCAGACCTTGGCCGTGTTTGGGATATCGGGCTCACCATGCTGAGCGGCATGGACGCGGCGGATCAGGTTGAGGGCATCAATGATGACAAGGTGGATAGACGACATAGCGTAAACCGTGTAGCTGTAAAGAAAAAAGGGTCAACAGACCCTTCATTGTACGCATTGTTGCAACTAATGTGCACCGTCATCTGGCAGCAGAGCGTGATTATTTCGCAATTGGTGCGGCGGCGGTGATGATTTCGTAGCAGGGCTCGTAATGGCTACCGGGTAGTTTCATCCGTTGTTGCTCGACAAATTGTGTTAGCAGTTTGTCCATTCGCTTCATCAGAGCGACATCACCGTTGATTTTAAAGCGCCCTTTTCGCTCGATTTCGCGGATCCCTTCTTCCTTGACGTTACCGGCAACAATGCCCGAGAAGGCTCGTCGCAAGTTGGCTGCAAGATGCTCTGGTCGCTGGTTCATATGTAAATCTAGGCTGGCCATTGATTCATGGGTGGGTTCGAACGGCAGCTGGAATTCCGGCGGAATCGTCAGTGACCAGTTATAGCTGTAGGCGTCGCCAGTCGCCAAGCGCTGTTCTTTGATCAGCGGCATGGCCGATTTCATGACCCGTGCCACTTGGGCAGGATCATCAATGATGATCTGGTAATGCTTGGTTGCGGCATCACCCAAGGTATCGCGAATAAAGCTATCAAGGGTACGGAAATAAGGCTCGGATTCTTTGGGGCCGGTGAGTACGACCGGCATAGGCTGGTCGGCATTTTCTGGTTCCATCAAAATACCGAGGATATAGAGCAGTTCCTCGGCGGTACCTGCCCCGCCGGGGAAGATAATGATACCGTGGCCGACTCGGACAAATGCTTCCAGACGTTTTTCGATATCCGGCAAGATCACCAGCTCGTTTACTATCGGGTTAGGGGGCTCGGCGGCAATAATTGACGGCTCGGTCAGGCCAATGAAGCGGCTGTTGTGATAGCGCTGTTTAGCATGGCCAATGGCCGCTCCTTTCATCGGTCCTTCCATCGCTCCAGGGCCGCAGCCAGTACAGATGTTGAGTTCGCGTAGTCCCAATTCGTTGCCGACCTCACGGGTATATTGGTACTCGATAGGATTGATGGAGTGGCCGCCCCAGCATACAACAATGTTGGGATCGCCTCCGGAGCGGACGGTTTGGGCATTGCGCAACACACTGAAGACAAAATTGGTAATGTGCGGTGCACTGGTCAGGTTGATGTCTTTGCGTTGCTGGACATGCATGTTGACGTAAACAATATCGCGCAGAACGGCAAACATGTGCTCCTGGATTCCGCGGATGATCCGACCGTCGACAAAGGCGTGCTCTGGCGGATTCATCAGTTCGAGTTTGATCCCGCGTTCACGCCGCATGACGTTCACATCGAAGCTTTTGTGTTTTTCGAGCAATTCTTTTGAATTATCGGTGTGGCTGCCAGAATTGAGTACCGCCAACGAGCAGTTACGATACAGACGGTAGATGTCGCTGGAGGCCGTTGCTTTGAGCAAGTCGACTTCGTGCTGAGAAAGTAGGTCCATTGAACCTACCGGACTGATATGAGTGATCATGATTACCTCCCTGATCATGACAAGACGGCGGTATCCACTGGGTGTATTCATTGTAGGAAGAATCGGTGAATACTGCCGGATGAAGCAGAAAGTAAACCGCTCGGGAGTACACTCTGTTTCCTGAAGATCAGCCTATGAGAAAAGTATTAGATACAAGTGACTGATATATTTACCATACACAGAGATGCCGTTTTTTACCAGCCATTGATAGGGTGATGATTTACAGTGTGATCAGAAAATCCAGAAAATTCGATTGCTGCCAGCGCTGCGTGCGCCAGTGAGGGCTTTGTCGGTTCTCTCAATGATGTCAGTCGGGGTATCGTTGCTCTCGAACAGGGTGGCCCCCATCGAGACTGTGATGGCGATGTTGTTGTCGCGAAAGCGGAATGGCAGCTGCGCAATGGCTTGGCGAATAGCGGTAAGGCGCAGGTTGCGCTGCTCTTCGCTAACATCCGGTAGGATCAGCATAAAAGCATCGTCGCCGAAGCGGCCGATAAAATCGGTAGGCTCTAGCTGCTTGCGAATAGTCCGGGCGATAATTTTTAAAATCTTATCACCGGCCTGATGGCCATATTGCTGGTTCACCGTGCTGAAGTTGTCGATGTCGACCAAGGTCACGCATAGTGGGTGCTGGTAACGCAACCAGCGCCGGTACTCGTGCTCGAGACGGTCATTGAGAGCAGTGCGATTGTACACCTTGGTCAGGTTATCGAGGAAGATACGCTGCTCTTGGTCAGTTAGCCGCTGGCGGTAATCCATGGTTTGATCGTAAAGGTGTTCGATCTTCGATTTGTTGTAGCTTAGCTGCTCCAGTAAGGCCTTTTCCCGTTTTTCCAGTGCCTTATTACGCTCGGCAAGCACCAGTAGCTCTTTGGTCAAGTGCGTCAGTTCGGGCCGCCAGCTATCAAGCTGCTTATGGGTTTGCAGGCCAGACTTGATTGACTGGGCCAGCTCGGCCAGCTCGTCGGTCATCTCACCGCGGTGTTCGTATATGGTGTGACTTTGTTCGGCACTTTGCTGGGTGGTCTTGCACAGGGTACCCAGTTCACCGTTCACACTATCAAGAAACTGTTGTGAGGCTTGGCGCTCTTGGTGGGTCCCAGCGAGCACCAGGCGCAACACTTCGAGAGCGATTGTCAGTAGCTCTGATGGCAGTACGCCTTTGAGTAATTGATTCCTGATGGTTAGCAGCTTGTCTCCGGCTTCTCCATCGAAGTCGAGCTCGGTGATCAAGTGCTGCAATTCGGCGGTCAGCTTCATCAACAAGTCTTGCTGGATAGCTGCCGGGTTATTCTGCAGCCCCTTGGTGGCGACCAGCTTCAAGGCTCGCTCATACAGCGACATTAAACCAAGAACATGCTGGAGTGATCCTGACAGTGTCGTGGCTGGCTGGGAGAGTAGCTGGTGGAGGTCGCGTTTTAACTGGGCGGGAAGGCCGGGAAAACGGCGCAGGATTTCACTGTTGCGTTGGAATTGTCTATCCAGCAGCTCCCGCTCTTTGGGGTGGGCATCTCCCATCCGGTTTGCCAGCCGTTCAACGACCGCAATACGTGGGATGAGCAGGCTGATGTCTTTCTGCTGTTCCAGATCCTGGCGCAGCATGCCCAGCTTCTCATCCAGCTCTAAGTCTAACCCACGGCAAGCCACTGATAGCCGGCTGATCAGACGTTTCAGGATCGCGATTTCCCGCCGGGACTTCAGAGAGGCGTCACGGTGGGTAAGTTGAGCTTGGTCCAAACGTAGCTTCAACTGACTCAATTGGGAAGCTACGGCATTTATGTCTGTCACAGGGTTACGGTGTGGTCCATGGTGGTAAACTTGTTTCTTATCAGCTGGTTAAAAAGTGATAAGGAAAATCATGCTAGCAAAAACTCTATTTTAATTCATAGTTATCGGCCATGGAGCCGTTAATTCCATCACATTAACTGATATTTTTGTCAGAAACGTGATCGTTGTTCCAGCTAATATCGCAATTGCCTGAAGTTTGTACTTTTACCAGCCCATTATGGATGCCTTGGATACACGAGCGGCGGATATTATCGCTGGCAAAACTGGCGGCTGGGGCGGCATCGATGGCACTGAGGTGAACCCACTGGCTGCCTGATTCCTGCTTACTGATCTCGCGGGCGGCATTGGTCGCCATCAGCAAGATATCGAGTAGCTCGTGGTCATTGATCGCGGTGTAGGCCCGAGGGAGGAATGGGTATTCTGCCATGCCAATCCTGACCCGGTTGTCGATGTGCTTGTTTTCGAGGAAGCGGTCAACCAGCTGCTGCAGAGATCCCGCCAGCTGTTCCGGTGCCGAATCGAGCCGTGAGTTTGGTTCGATATACAAGAACATCGCATCGGAGAAGTGGTACAGCCTGGCCGGTTCGCAAATTTGCTCGGTGAGGTATTCACCAAACTGGCGCTCGAGTTCTAACCCTTGCTGGTAGCCATGCTTGAGGTAAATGTGCTTGAGGAACGGCACTTCGAACAGGGCGAAGCGCAAGCGGTCACTCAGTGGCTCGTTGATGATCTCGCCAAGGTGCCATTGCTCGAAGTTGGCGCTGCTCTGCTGCAGGGAGTTAGGCAGTTTGGCGGTCAGCATCCGTAAGTTTCGCAGCCCGCTGCGCGGGTGGGTATAGAAGTCGCTGCGAAGGCGTAGCAGGCGTGCCTGCAGCTGTTTGGCGGTCTTGTGGCGTCTCATCAGTAGGATAAAAATGACGCCGGTCAGGCAGAACAGGAAGATGGTGACATTTTTTTGTTTGTATAAGGCTTTGCTGCTCTCAAATTGCTGGCGCTCCAGCTCTTCGAGGTGCAGCGAGCGCTCCAGCATGCGCTGCTGCTGCTTGAAAACTTCGACGTTGCTTTTCACCTGTGCTTGCTGTTTGGTCGAGAACAGCTGTTCATACCGGCGCTGGCTCAGCAGGGCATTGTAGAAGTCGCTCTGTTGTTCGAATGCTTTTGACAGCAGGCTTTCCCCTGTCAGCTGGAGATCACTGTTGCCGAGACGGCTGGCAGCAATCAATCCGGTTTGCAGGTTGGAGATAGCCTCTTCGATGTTGCCTTCGGCCAGTTCCAGCTCTCCCTGGAGAATTTGGGCATCGGCCAAGATTGCCTCGTTGCCGGTCTGGGTGGCAAGCAAGCGGGTATGGTGCAGGTACTGCTCTGATTTCGGGTAGTTGTACAGCTGGAGATAAACCCGGGCGATGTTAAGCCTTAGCCTCGCCGAGCGAATTTCGCTGTTCAGCTGATTTTCCTGATCCAGCGCGTTGAAGTAATGAACCAGGGCCAGATTGTAACGGCCTTGCTGCTCATAAATTGAAGCGATCAGCTCCAGTGTCTTGGCGAGTGGCCGGCTGCGATCGTAATGTTCGAAAAACTCACCGGCTTGGGTGGCATGCTCCAATGCTTTGTCAAAGACCTTACGCTGCTCGAACAGAACCGCCAACTCGTAATTGGCAATCGCCGTTTGGGCTTGGTCTTCATTCTCGACAGCAAGCCAGTAGCCGCTCAGCAAGCGGTCCAGTGCGGTATCGTAGTGGCCATGTTTGAAATAATGTCGGCCGACAACCAGTTGGTAATGGATTAATTCACCGGGATCATCGAGGTTGATTAGGTAGCGTTTGGCCTTGAGGAAGCCTTTTTCTGCCAGATTTTCTTCTGCAGTGGCCGATTGGATGATCGAGCGTTGCATCAGTGACTGGTATTGCAGACGTTTGATCTGGCTGTCGAGCATCAGGTTGGTGCTTGATGCAATATCCGCATCAATCTTATCCAGCATTTTCAGCGAGCGGACGTTATTTTTTAGGTTGCCCCAGTAAATATCGGCACGGATCAACTGGCTTTCGAGCCGGCTGAACGTGAGGTTTTCCTCGGTGGAGATATCGCTAGCTTGTTTGATAGCCGCCAATGCCTTGTCAGGTTGATTGAGCAGCAAATGGGCCTGGGCTAAGATTTGTAACGCATTGACGGTACTCAGCGGTGTTCGGATTGAATGGTCAGTTTCGTCATTGATGTGAACGCGGGAGGTTTCTTTGGGGGCACTTAACCGGCGCTGGTCGAGATAGCGGGTGGTGAGAACCAGAGATTGCTCAGGGTTGGTTTGGAGCAGCTCATTGGCTTCTGCCAGGATAGGCGTGGTAAAAATTTTAGCTTGTGTGCTGAACGAGATAATGCCAATCAACAGCAAACGGAACAGCCAACGGCTAGCAGACATACTTTCAAGAACCCAAAAAAACAGTACCACCAATATTAATGGGTTAGCTTATCAAGTCCAGCAAAGTCTTCGAATTTGCTGGACTAATCCCCAAGTAACTCGGGTATACACCAAACTGAGTAATAATTTGCACATCTCTGTGTATCAATCAGTCGGGCGTTATCACAACGCTGAATTACTGCCTTGCAAGGCGGAAGTTATCGCTAGGCGTTTTACCCATGTTAGTGCGGTAAGGGTTGATATCAAGCCCGCCACGGCGAGTATAGCGCGCATAAACGGTTAAAAGCTCAGGCTTACAATAGTGCATAATGTCGGTGAAAATACGCTCGACACACTGTTCGTGGAACTCGTTATGGTTACGGAATGAAATTAGGTAACGTAGGAGCTTTTCACGGTCGATCTTCTTACCTGTGTAAGAGATGCGTACGCTTCCCCAGTCGGGTTGGCTGGTGATCAGGCAGTTAGACTTTAGCAGGTGGCTGTGCAAGATCTCAGTGACACTTTCTTCTGATACCGCCCCTTCAAGGTAGGATGGATCAAACTCGTAGTCAGTGATTTCGATATCTTGATCATCAATACACTCGCCAAAGAAGTTAGCGATAGGTTGGTCGTCAAAATCTGATATCGGCTGAATGGTGACATCAACATCTTCACCTGCACACTGGGTTAAATCTTTCTGCAGAATATCGGCCACTTCCTGCCAGCTTGCAAACTTAGTTTGGTTAAAGCTGTTGAGGTATAGCTTGAATGATTTTGACTCAATCAAGTTTGGACTCGTCGCCGGCAGGCGAACCTCACCAATGGCAACCTGTGGCAAGCCTTTGCTGTTTAGCCAAGAAAGCTCATAGAGTGTCCAGATATCATAGCCCGTGAATGGCAATGTTTCGCCAAGTGCGAGATCATCTCGGTTCAGGCTACGAGGCACTGGTTGAAGAAGGGAGGCATCGTATTGATCTTTGTACTCGGTACCCTGACCTAAGGTCAAACCGGCTAATTCTTTCGCGTCTTGATATTTGCTCATACTGTCCTGGACACACTTGGATTAGAATAGGCAAAGTTTACTTAATCTTTTGAGAGGTTGCGAATGAATCATCCCGTTGCAACGGCGTTATCTGAATTTTCTTCCCGTTTTTTGCAAGCATGGTGTGATGCCGGTCAAGGTTTTCCCCGTAGTGATGACTTGGTTGGCCTTCCTTCGCCTTGTGTAAAGGCCGATGATGGTTACGAAGTGAGTTGGCAGCCGGTTGTCCGATCGCCAATGGGGGGGCTTTCCGGTGTGGAAAAAGGGATCGAACTTCGCCTGCATGAAGACATCGTTGCATTCTACGGTGCCCAGTTTAGCGGGGATATGGCTGCCAGGTTCCAAACGGTGACGGGCCATATCGAGCTTGATTTGCTACAGGCTTTCAATGAAGACGATGTATTGCGTTTGCAGGAAAATATTCTGGGTCATCTGGTGACCCAGCGTCGTTTGAAGCTCAAGCCAACAGTGTTTATCGGGGCAATGGACTCCGAAAGTGAAGTGGTGTCGGTATGTAACCTGACCGGCGAGGTGATCCTAGAGACGTTGGGTAAAGACAAGCGAGAGGTATTGGCACCAAACCTTGAGCAATTTTTGGCTGCCCTGCAACCTGTGGTAAAGGCCGAGTAAGTTATGTACGTCGTTGAATTGCAATTTGAATGTTTTGATAACACCACCATTGCGGCTGTGGATACCGCCATCAATGGTTTATTGGACGCCCTGCGTTATAACGGCCAGGTATTGGGACGAGAATTTCCCATCGTAATGGATGAGGCTACTTTTAAAGTGCGGGCGGTGTGTCCTGAAGAGGACAGCCTGCACGCTCGCTTCAACAGCCCACAGGTGAAAGCGTGTATGAACCGGCTGAGCCAGGCCAGCCTGCTCAGTCCTAAGGTGAAGCTGCTGGGACGGGATCTCAATTCAGAAGCGGCTGCCGAGGATTTCTCTCCGAGCTGGCAGGTGATGTATACCACGTATGTTCACACCTGTTCGCCATTGCGCTGCGGGGATACCCTGATGCCGATACCGCTTTACCGCCTGCCGGAGCCGACACTGAACGGCGATCATAAAGCGGTAGTTAAGTGGCAGACCGAATGGCAGGCCTGCGATGAGCTGCAAATGGCAGGGGCGTGCCAAGCCGAACATGCGGCACTGCATGAAATTCGTGATGCCGACAGTGATATTTTCCGCCGTGGCTGGGACTTGCGTGGACGGATCGAGTTTATGACCAAGATCCCGACCTATTATTATCAGTATCGGGTGGGTGGGGAAAGCCTCGAAAGCGAATTGAATCGCCCTTGCCCGAAATGCGGTGGCCAGTGGCGATTGGATGAGCCCTTGCATGGTATTTTCCATTACAAGTGCGACAAGTGCCGTATTGTTTCTAACCTATCGTGGGACTTCCAGTAGGTGACATGTCAAACTGAGTGAATAGCGAGGCGCAGGGCAAACCTGCGCCGCTAGATTTGCGATATGTTGCAGCGGCAAACTACGCCTGTGTCTTTTCCAGTTGCTCCAGCCGTGCAGTCAGTGCTGCGACTTGCTGCTCCAGGGCAGCAATGCGGACCTCGGCGCTAGGCTGCTGGTCTACTTTTTCTATTTTGGGTACCCGCGCGCTCGATTTCCAACTCTGCAATGCTTTGATGATCAAAGGCATTGGCAGGGGGTCGACCAACCTCGATTTAATTAATGCCACCGAGGGCTCTTTGCCTTCTGCAACCAAGGCGTTGATAGCCTCGGTGAGGGCTTGGGTGATTTCTGAGGACATGCGGTTTCCTTGTTGCCGTCGTATATGGGTATATTCTCCCTCAATCGCGCCAGTGTGCACAATAGACAAGGCGTGGCTCATTTCCTTAGTAAGGCATCCAGCTGATCAATAACTTCACACCAGTCAGCATCCTGCTCTTGTGATTCTTTGAGGAAGCGCTTCTGTGAAGGCTGCCAGAAATTGGCTTCAGATAACTGTTCATGCTGGGCGAGGCGGTGCTCGGCCAGGAAGGTTTCGATAAACTCATTAGAATTGTTCAATCCCAACTGGCTGAATAGAGAGGCAAGGTTGTGGTTGAAGGTTTCCATGGACACTCCTTGGCTAGCGCAATAGTTTTACTTATACCTAGATACCTCAAGATGTTTGCTTATCCGTCTCGCAGGAATGGCCTATCAAGGTACCTTGAGTCTAATTATAGAGAAATATTTCAGACCGCTAGCGATGATTCATTTTTCGTAAATGTCCATTAATCTCATGACCGTGTGAGAGATCTCTTACAAGGGTGTGGGACATTTAGGAGAAGCGCTTGGTGAATAAGTCACCCTGTATTCTTTAACTTATTGTTTATTAATGGCTTTGTGTCTTTTTCTTGTTTGCCGATTATCTCCAGGGCAAAAGATTATCTCTTAGGTCGCTGTTTTGTCAGGGTAGAAATCCGTAATATTAACCCTGTCGGAAGGAACTGACGGAACGGAACAGGAAATAAACCAAGGATTTGGTTAGTCTCAGGATGAGACCGGTGTACTAGGATGGTATATCGAACAAGGACTGTGAAGGGATAGCCGAGGAACGGCAAAATGGTAAGCAGGAAGTTTACCAGTCAGGATGACAAAAGGACCACTTCAGGACGAAGTTAGGGACACCTCCAGGATGGATGTTGAGAGTCAGGACAGGATGGACTGGCGGGTCAGGAAGGCCACAGGATCACTTCAGGACGAAGTAAAAAAGGACAATGCTGAAGGAATCAGCTGTCAACGGAATGATGCAGGGAGCACCATAGTAGCGGGATTGCTGCAAGTAAGACCTAAGGGCGCAACGCAAGTTGCGCCCGCTCTTTTTTGTGTTAAGCAAAATACTTCCGATATCCCAATTTAAGCGCTTTAGCTTTATCACTTATCTCCTTGTATATCGCACTGGCCTTAGGAAGAGCGGGTCCTTGGTCCTAGACAGAGCAAAAGCAAAGAAAGAATTTGACGTTCAATCGCCTTGTTAAACCCTGCAGACCCAGACCCAGACCCAGACCCAGACCCAGACCCAGACCCAGACCCAGGATCGCATCAACTTCACCAAACAACGACTTATCCTGTATATCATAGGGTCAATACTGTCATATTTTGGACTAATCTCTGTAACTTAAATGAAACGCAGAATAATACCCTTGTGAAACCAGGTGCAGTTATAGCCTTGAGCCCTTGTGAGAGATCTCTTACAAACCTGTGAGACTAACAAAGATCGAGTTTGGCAAAAATAGCCGGCGAACTTTTGTTTTACCATTGATATCAAGTGTTTACTGTTTTCATTTTTATGGTGAATGATCTCGTGTGAATTATGGTACGTGATAGTCAATTGTATGAAATCGCAATGGGCGTAAGATGGTTCTCGTCGACAGGGAGTTGGCACAGGAACTGGAACGCAGACGGATGCTGCAAGCCTAGGAAGGGCGGTGCTAACAGGACAGTTAGCTGACAAGATGTCATGGACACGGAATGGATACCGTCGGGGATCAGGATGATTGCCGTCAGGATGAGCAGGACAGCTTTGGGAAAAGCCGGAACACCTCAGGGATTGGGGCTTAAGGATAGTGCTCTTGGACAGGGCAAGAGGACAACTTAAGGACAAGTTTCAGGAACCCCTTCAGGATGAAGGCAGGGACACCGCCAGGAAGGATGAGAGAGTCGCACAAGGACAACGCGGCAGGTCAAGGAACTACCAAGGAAGCCCGGGGATGGGGTTTAGGGATTACCGCTAAGGATTGAGAACAACAGGGATAGTCGCAGGGAGCACCATAGTAGCTGGACTGCTGCATGTAAGACCTAAGGGCGCAACGCAAGTTGCGCCCGTTCTTTTATTGCCTCGAGTAAAACACTTCTTATCGTCTATCCTTTGCGCTTTTTACTTATCACTCACCCTATAGATTGCCACACCGGCACTAGGAAAAGATGGCCCTAGGCTCTCGGAAAAGCGAAAAGCGAAAAGCGAAAAGCGAAAAGCAAAAAGCAAGAGCTTGACGGTGAGTCGTTTTTTGTTAAATCGCCCATCGCTTTCCATGTCTCATCAGTAATACTCTTTCCCCTTTGTGAGAGATCTCTTACAAGCACGTGGGAGATTAAGGTGACATGCATATGCTTAAATCGTTGGTTTTGATTTAAGTTTCTGTTTTGTAATGGTTGTTGTCGTTTTTCTCCATGTCAAAATCGTGTTGCGGCTTATTTTTTCGTCTGAGGCCGGTACTTTATTTGGCCTCTCGGCGTATTCTTATAAGGGTCGGAAGGAACTGACGGAACGGAACAGGAAATAACCCAAGGATTCGGGGAGTCTCAGGATGAGGCCGGTGTACTAGGATGGTATATCGAACAAGGACTGTGAAGGGATAGCCGAGGAACGGCAAAATGGTAAGCTGGATGTTTGCCAGTCAGGATGACAAAAGGACCACTTCAGGAAGAAGTTAGGGACCCCTCCAGGAAGGATGTTGAGAGTCAGGATAGGATTTGCTGGCAGGTCAGGAAGGCCAAAGGACAACTTCAGGATGAAGAATAAAAGGAATATGCTGACGGAGTACAGCAATTCAATGGAATGATGCAGGGAGCACCATAGTAGCGGGATTGCTGCATGTAAGACCTAAGGGCGCAACGAAAGTTGCGCCCGTTCTTTTTTCTACTCCCCCGGCATCCTGTGCGGCGGTATGTGGATAGTCAGTAGATGGAACCCTTTCATCACTATATGCCCTTGATAGGCATCTTGCCCACTGGCGGAAAACTCAAACAAATACGTGGTATGCCACCCCCAGCGGCCGTTGCGATCACGCAGCCGGTGCTCTCCCCGTGAAGTATTGAGCAGTTGTAGCCCTAAATGCTCACAGCGTTGGTTGATAAAATAATTGGCACGCTCAGTCTGTCGCCGCTGCTGCCAGAACAGGTAGCCAACAATCGCCAGCAGTAAAATACCTAACAGGTTATCCATTTCTTACATTGACTCCACTACATCCTTGTTTTCCCGGCCTTTCGACCGGGATAGTTTCTATTATTGTGGGCTTCTGGCATGTTGCTGAAGCTTGGTAATAGCCTCTACCAGTGCCGGGTCGGCTTGTCCGTGTAACACCTGCAACATAATGCCACGCAGCATCGGCAGCATGACTAAATCGGCAAATAGCTGGTTGAACAGGGCTTGCTCGCCCGTTTCAGCAAGGCGCAACAAGAATGTACTCGCTATTTTGGGATCGGCTAGGCCATTCCAGCAGCGGCCGGCGATAGCAACCAAGACCTCTGGGTGGCAAAGTTCTGGCTGGGCTAGCAAAAGCTCAAGCTGCTGGCGAAGCTGTGCGGTTTTAGCGCCAGAGAGGGCGCGGATCAGAGCTGCGACGAGGAACAAGTCAGGGGTATCGACTGCTGTTTCTTCATTAAGTCGTTCGGCGAGACGCGCAGCCAGTGGCTCAGGCAGCTGGCAGTGTTCCAAACAACCGAGCAAAGCATAAAGCGGGGTCAGAGGCAGGTTGCAGGCGGCCTTGCGTAGCAACGTGGCATTGTTTTCCTGCTTGATACGGGCGCAAACATCGGCTAAGCCTTGCAGGCCGACACCCTGCCATTTGTCCCAGCCTTGTTCACCGGTGAGGTAATGCTGGGCATGTTCGTAATACTGGCTGGCAGACAAAGAAAGCTGGCTGCGTAGCTGGGCATGGAAGATAGCCATTTTGTCATCGCTTGGCTTGAAGGTATACGGATTAGCCGCTAGCTTTTCCTGCTCTTCTTCCGTCGGGGTACTGTTGAGCGTAGCCCCCATCGCTTCGATCACATATTTGATGAAATCACCGACAGCTGCTTGCTTTAGCAGGCCGCGTTCATCGAGCGGTAAGCGCAGGAACCAGATCCACGGTGGGTTGTCAGCTTGCCAGAATGAGATAGACAGATGGGCATGCTGCTGCAGAGGCCATGGATATGGCTGACGGTTGTCTTCTACTGCCTTGAATTGTTCTACATCGATCTCACTGACGCGGCGGCCAAGGTCAAAAATCTTGTACTGGCACCCGGCATTGTCTAAGAGTTGGGTTAGGGTATGAAAATTATCCATGGGCAGTCTCAGTGCTCTTTAATCAAGGAGAACGAGTATATACCCAAACTTCATTGAGGTGGTATCCTTCGCCCCCTTATCAAAATAACATTCACCATTTAGAGGGTTTGTGATGGATAAATCCCGTCATTGCCAGCTGTTGCTGGATAAGCTAACCACGGTTTTGCAAACGTATGATCATTGGGAGGCCGAGCAACCACCGGCTGAGGCGCTGAGCAGTAGTCAGCCGTTCGCCATTGACACCCTGCGTTGCGAGCAGTGGCTGCAGTGGATCTTTATCCCCAAGCTGAGCCAGATGGTTGCCATGAATATCGCACTGCCGGCAGCGTTTGAAATTTCCCCCTATGTCGAGGAAGCGATGAAGGAAGCCAAGGGCCACACGGCTATCTTGGCCGTGGCTCGTGAGCTTGACCAATTATTTAAGAGTGAATAACGATGGAACTCGAAATCCTATACCGCGATGAAAACCTGGTCGCGGTGAATAAACCCGCCGGTATGCTGGTGCATCGCTCTTGGCTTGACCGTCATGAGACGGTATTTGTTATGCAGACCCTGCGTGATCAAATCGGCCAGCATGTGTTTCCGTTGCATCGCTTGGATAGACCAACCTCCGGTGTACTGCTGTTCGCCCTGTCGAGTGAAACCGCATCGCTGATGATGCCGCTGTTTGCCGGGCGGGATGTGAAAAAGACCTACCATGCTGTGGTGCGCGGTTGGGTGAAGGAAGCCGCTGTATTGGATTATCCACTCAAAGAAGAGTTGGATAAGATTGCCGATAAAAATGCCGATAAAGACAAAGAAGCTCAGTCGGCGATCACCGCGTACGCGCCTTTGGCCAAAGTGGAAACCGCTATTCCGGTTGGCCGTTATGCGACCAGTCGGTATTGCCTGGTTGAGATGAAGCCGGAGACGGGACGTAAGCATCAGCTGCGCCGCCACATGCACCACCTGAGCCACCATATTATTGGTGACGTAAACCACGGTGATGGCCGCCATAACAGGATGTTCCGTGAAAACTATGACTGTCGCCGACTAATGCTGCACGCCTCGCGGCTGCAGTTGCAGCACCCGCTGACAGGTCAAGCGCTGGATATCCGCGCCGGTGTCGATGACGCGTGGATGCGGGTGATGGACGCATTCGGCTGGCAGGCCGCTTTGATGGCACCGAAGGATTAAACTTGCATCTAGTCGCTTAAAAGACCACATTTAACATGTAGCTAGAACACAAAGGATGGTGTTGGATGATGGCAAAAATAGGTGTATTTGTCGGCTCGGTATTCGGCGGGGCGGAAGAGGTTGCAGAAGAAGTGGTGCGCTATCTGATGGAGGCCGGCCACAACGTTGAACTGTTTCTGGAGCCGACATTGGATGAGTTTCTCGGTTACCAGCAGGATCTGGCGCTGGTGGTGTCTTCGACCACAGGCCAAGGTGAGATCCCGGATAATTTGCTGCCGCTTTACCAGGCGCTCAATGACATCTTCCCGCTGGTGCCCCAGCTTCGCTACGGGGTGATAGCGTTGGGTGATTCCAGCTATGGTGAAGATCGCTTTTGTGGTGGTGGACGCCAGTTCGATGAGCTGCTGGTTCAGTTGCAGGCCAAGCCATTGACGGAGCGATTGGATGTGGATGCTTGTGTAAACTTCGATGCACTAGAAGTTGCTATGCCTTGGCTTGAAGGCTGGGCCAAGCAGGCTGACGCAGCCTAGTATTGGTTCGTGTCGTTGACGGTGCTGTTGTGATAAGAGCCCTTAATTGGGCTCTTTGTATTATTGGCAGTCTTTGATCACTTCAGCTTTTCCAGATCGGCCTCGATCTCGGCGATCTTGTGGCTGACCACTTGCTCTAGGTGGCGCAGGTCACCAAGGATCTTCTTCTTGATATCGACTTCACTGTGTTTTTTGTTGGTGATGCGATCCAGTTCATCGATGATAAACGTCAGAGTGCGGTTGATCTCCGTCACTTCCTTGTATTCCCGGCTCCCGCTGTTCACCATGACGGACTTACGCTGGCGGGGAAATTTGAACTTCACGCTTTTGGCAAATAGCTCACCTTTTTGCTTGGCAAAGTAGATTTTCAAAATGTCATTGGCGGCTTCCTGCCGCAGGCTGTAGCGTTCAATCGTTTCCGGCTTTTCAATGCCGATGGCTGTGAGGTTAGGGTACATACTTGCCTCGTGCTTCTTCTGTTATTGGTGTTTAAATTGACGTTATTGTTGCTCTTGTTGTTGCTTTGGCAACGGGAGTGACCGAGTGCTGCTAGTCCTCCCGCTGTCTTTTGTTATTGTTTTTCTAATCGCTCTATCAGCGCATCCCTCAGCTGGACTTGTTGCCCTTCGCTCAGTTGCTCGCCGTCTTTGTTGGTGACGATGAAAAAGTCTTCGGCCCGTTCACCGATGGTGGTGATCTTGGCCGCTTGCAAGCTGATATGCTGGCGGGCAAACACTGAGCCGACCCGCGCCAATAACCCTGGCATATCCAACGCGACCAGCTCTATCATGGTCTTCTTGCCTGATTTTGTCGGCAGGAAGTCGACTTTGGTTTTGACGTTGAAGTGCTGCAGTTTGTAGGGTGGACGTTTCTTTTTGCGATCGGACTTCATGTGGGTCAGGGCGTTGACCAGTGCCCGGCGCACCGTTTGGTGGCGGCTTTCACTCAGGGCCTTGCCAGTCGGATCGAGCACCATGAAGGTATCGAGGGCAAACCCATCCTTGCTGGTCATGACTTGGGCATCGTGGACACTGAGGTTTTTCTTGTCCAGCTCGGAGACAACGATAGCAAATAATTTTGTTTTGTCGCGGCAGTAAACAAAGACCTCGGTACCGCCACGGGTCGGCTTTTGGCTGATCAGGATCAGTGGCTTGCTGTGATCCTCATGCTTGAGGATAGCCTCGGCATGCCAGGCGATTTGCTTGTGGGTATGGCGCAGGAAATAATCAGCCTTGAAGCGTTGCCACAACACTTCGATATCGCGAGGAGCAAACCCCTCGCTCCGCAGCAGGGCTGAAGCCATCTGTTGGTTGTGGCGGATCCGCTCACGAATATCGGGCGGGTTTTCCAGCCCGCGGCGCAGGGCTTTTTGGGTCGAGTAGTACAGCTCGGCCAGCAAGGTGCGCTTCCAGCTGTTCCACAGTTCTTGGTTGGTGGCACAGATATCCGCCACGGTGAGGCAGACCAAGTGATCTAGCCGCTCCTCGTCACGCACTTCCTTGGCAAATTCAGTGATCACTTCCGGGTCGTAAATATCACGGCGCTGGGCGGTGACCGACATCAGCAAGTGCTGGTTGACTAGCCATTTGACCAGGTTGGCCTCGGGTTTGGACAAGCCGTGCTGAAGGCAGAAATCATAGGCATCGACGCCGCCGAGTTCGGAGTGATCGCCGCCGCGTCCTTTGGCGATGTCGTGGAATATGGCAGCGAGTAGGAGGATTTCTTTCTTGGCAACCCGAGGATATACCTCGCAGCAGATCGGGTGCCGGTCCCGGTTTATCGGATCGTTGAATTTATTGAGGTTCTTGAGCAGCCTGACGGTATGCTCATCGACAGTATAGACATGGAACAGATCAAACTGCATCTGACCGACAATCTGGCTCCACTGCGGCAGGTAGGCTGACAGCACCCCATGGCGGTGCATCAGACGGAATGCTTTTTGCAGGCAGTTTGGCTGACGAACCAGCTCCATGAATTTATCCCGCGCAGCAGGGATCTCAATCAGAAAACGGTTAAGTCGGCGGCGGGCGGTACGCAGCTGGCGCAGGGTCGGGGCGGCAATGCCTTCAATCTGCGAGTTGCGGGCAACATGCAGGAACATATCAAGGATAGTTTCCGGCCTCGCTTGGAATAGCGCAGGTTTCGTTGCCTCGATAAGGTGGCCGCGCAACTGGAAATCGTCATCCAGAGCGATAGCATCAGGGGCTGTGCCTTTATTCAGAATGGCCTGGTCAAACAGTTGCAGCAACATCTTGTTGAGCTCGGCAACACGGCGTAGGGTACGGTAGAAATCTTTCATCATCATTTCGACCCCCCGGTTGCCCTCGCCTTGGTATCCCAGCAACTCTGCCACCGAGGCTTGGTGGCCGAAGGTCAGGCGATTGTCATAGCGGCGTAGCTCGCTGTGGAGGGCGAAGCGGATGCGCCACAACGAGTCTTGGCATTCGACCAGCTCGCGGTATTCAGCATCGGTCAGGAAGCCAAAGCGGCTCATTTCGAGCAGGCTGGTGGCGCCGAAATGGCGGCGGGCCACCCAACTCAAGGTGTGGATGTCGCGCAGGCCTCCCGGGCTGGATTTGATGTCCGGCTCAAGGTTATAGGTCGTATCATGATAGCGGGCGTGGCGGGTTTTCTGTTCATCCAGTTTGGCTTGGTAGAATTGCTCGCTGGGCCAGAAATTCCCGTCGTTAAGCCGCTCTTCCAGTTGCTGGTAGGTCTCTTGATTTCCGCATAGCCAGCGTGACTCCTGCAGGTTGGTTGCCACCGTCAGATCATCAAGGCCAATCGTAATGCACTCCTCAATCGTACGGACACTGTGGCCGACATCGAGCTTGAGATCCCACAGCAGGGTGAGGAAGGCGCTGACCGTGCTGCCGGTGTCATCGTCAATCGGTGCTTGGCTGAGGATAAGGATGTCGACATCCGACAGGGGGTGTAATTCGCCGCGTCCATAACCACCGACCGCAACCAGTGCCAGTGTCGGGTGCTCGGCAAGGCCGAAGTGCTGCCACAACCGGTCGAGCAGATGGTCGGTATAGCGTGATCGGGCTTCGACCAAGTTCGTTACCGGGGTGTGGGCCAGAAACTGGGCCTTTTGGCTATCGGTAAACAGATCCAGCTCTTGGCGGAGCTGCTCTGGCGCCATGGGATCAACCTGTTCGGTTGTTGGGTGAGAAATAGGATCTGTCATTGCCGTCCGTGCATAGTCAATACTCTTGATATAACCCTATCACGGTCGGGACTGATAGCAATAAAAAAGCCGACCCAAAGGTCGGCTCAGAAAATCGTCAGTCATGTCCAGGCGCGACTCAGTTATTCATCAGACGCGGGATAGTGTCATCGCTACGCAGCGTCAGCACTTCACAGCCCGTTTCGGTCACGACGATAGTGTGTTCGTACTGTGCTGACTTTTTGCCGTCGCCAGTGTAAACCGTCCAGTCATCGGCGGCATCAACCGTACAGCCGAACTTACCGGCATTGATCATCGGCTCGATAGTAAAGCACATACCCGCCTTCAGTACCGCACGCTCGCCATTGCGGTAGTGCACGACCTGAGGCTCTTCGTGGAATTCGCTGCCGATACCGTGGCCGCAGAAATCTTTAACAATTGAATACTTGTTTAAAGGATTCTTCTTGTTGTTGTCTTTGATGAATTTCTCAATCGCGGTACCGATATCACCCACGCGGGCACCCGGCTTGACCTTGCGCATACCCACGTAAAGGGCTTCCTGGGTGACGCGGCATAGACGCTTGTCGGCAGGGGTTACATCACCGACTAGGAACATTTTTGACGTGTCACCATGGTAACCCGCTGGGCGAACGCTCAAATCGGCATTTTCGTCATCCGGGACAATGACCGTGATATCGACATTGATGATATCGCCGTTCTTGAGTACGGCGGGTTTCACCTGGCCGTTGCTACCCATCTCATCCTGGCTGGCAGGAATGCCGTGACAAACGATGTGGTTGATAGACGTACAGATAGATTTTGGAAAACCGTGGTAATCAAGCGGGGCCGAGTAGGCGCCTTTTTCCAACGCATAATCATGACAGATTTGGTTTAGCTCGTCTGTCGTCACACCTTCTTTGATGTGAGGTTCGATCATTTCCAGCACTTCAGCGGCCAAACGGCCGGCTGCGCGCATTTTTTCGATCTCTTCAGCCGTTTTGATCTTGATGCTCATTCAATCTTCTCTGTTTGTATTGTTACCTCTTCATTACATGGTAACAGTGAGGGGGCTGGATGGAAACCAAGTTTAGGTACAATCACTGAATTGAAAACATTGGGACTGGATTTTAGTTAGAGAAATATGGTATAAAGCGCGCCGTAATTGGATGTTTGGGTTTCGACTCAGTCATGCCGGTTGCACTAAACTTTAATTAATCATTCACACATATCGGCACGTCTTCCGGGGTGCCCAGCAGCTTTTCGCGAAGCTGTAACGCCTTTGGCGTTGTCTGGGTCGGTAAGATGGGGTATGTGGACGCCTAACCCCATAGAGGATTATTCAATGGCAACTGTATCAATGCGCGACATGCTTAAGGCTGGTGTACACTTCGGTCACCAAACTCGTTACTGGAACCCAAAGATGAAGCCATTCATCTTCGGTGCTCGTAACAAGGTACACATCATCAACCTTGAGAAAACTGTACCAATGTTCAACGACGCTCTAGCAGAAATCAACAAGATTGCTGCTCGTAAGGGTAAAGTTCTTTTTGTTGGTACTAAGCGTGCAGCCAGCGAATCTATCAAAGAAGCTGCAGTTAACTGTGACCAGTACTACGTAAACAACCGCTGGTTGGGTGGTATGCTGACTAACTGGAAAACTGTTCGTCAGTCAATCAAGCGTCTTAAAGATCTTGAATCTCAGTCTACAGACGGTACTTTCGACAAGCTAACCAAGAAAGAAGCGCTAATGCGTACTCGTGAAATGGAAAAGCTTGAGAAGTCTCTAGGCGGTATCAAGAACATGGGCGGCCTACCAGACGCAATGTTCGTAATCGATGCTGATCACGAACACATCGCTATCAAAGAAGCGAACAACCTGGGCATCCCAGTATTTGCTGTTGTAGATACTAACTCTAACCCAGATGGCGTTGACTTCGTTGTTCCAGGTAACGATGATGCAATCCGTTCTATCCAGCTTTACACTGGTGCTGTTGCTCAAACTGTTACTGAAGCTCGCAACCAAGATATCGTTGTTCAAGCTGAACAAGACGGTTTCGTAGAAGCTGAATAATAACCAGCTCTTTGAGCATCTTAAGTTACCTTGTGTAAACTAAGTATGGTTACCAGGGGCCTATTGTCGGCCCCTGATTTTTATATCAAGTATTTAAACTGAGGATATAACGATGGCAACAGTTACAGCTGCCCTAGTTAAAGAACTGCGCGAACGTACTGGCGCAGGCATGATGGAATGTAAAAAAGCGCTTGTTGAAGCGAACGCTGACATTGAACTAGCGATCGAAAACATGCGTAAGAGCGGTGCTGCTAAGGCTGCTAAAAAAGCAGGTAACGTTGCTGCTGAAGGTACAATCCTAATCAAAGACGCTGACGGCGTTGCTGCTCTTCTTGAAGTTAACTGCCAAACTGACTTCGTTGCTAAAGATGCAAACTTCCTAGCATTCGCTAACGAAGTTCTAGAAGTAGCTCTAGCTGAGCGCCTAGACATCGCTGCACTTCAAGCTAAGTTTGAAGAAGCGCGTATCGCTCTAGTAGCAAAAATCGGTGAGAACATCTCTATCCGTCGCGTTGAGTTCATCGAAGGTGCTAAAGTTGGTTCTTACCGTCACGGCGACCGTATCGGTGTTGTTGTTGCTGGTGAAGCAGACGAAGAAACTATCAAGCACGTTGCTATGCACGTTGCTGCGTCTAAGCCTGAGTTTGTTAACCCAGAAGACGTACCAGCTGACGTAGTTGAGAAAGAGAAAGCAATCCAGGTTGCTATCGCTGTTGAATCTGGCAAGCCTCAAGAGATTGCAGAGAAAATGGTTGTTGGCCGCATGAAGAAATTCACCGGCGAAGTTTCTCTAACTGGTCAAGCATTCATCATGGACCCATCTCAAACTGTTGGTCAAATGCTGAAAGCTAAAGGCGCTACAGTAACTAACTTCATCCGCCTAGAAGTTGGTGAAGGTATCGAAAAAGCTCAAGAAATGAGCTTCGCTGATGAAGTAGCAGCAGTACAGAAGGGTTAATCCTTCTTGCTAAGAACTCCAAAGACCGTAGCCTAGGCTGCGGTCTTTTTACAACTCCGTCTCTATATTTGTAAGCCTGGAAGGTAAACTAATGACCACGAATCCTAAACCGACTTATCAACGTATTCTACTCAAACTCAGTGGGGAAGCACTGCAGGGCGAGGAAGGTTTTGGTATTGATGCACAAGTTCTTGACCGTATGGCTCAGGAAATCAAAGAACTGATTGAACTAGGTGTACAGGTTGGCCTTGTTATTGGTGGTGGTAACCTGTTCCGTGGTGCGGGCCTAGCTGAAGCAGGTATGAACCGAGTTGTGGGCGATCACATGGGTATGCTAGCAACCGTGATGAACGGTTTGGCAATGCGTGATGCGCTACACCGTGCCTATGTGAACGCTCGAGTAATGTCAGCGATCCCTCTAAATGGCGTTTGTGACAACTACAACTGGGCTGATGCGATTAGCCAGTTGCGCCAGGGCCGTGTGGTCATCTTCTCTGCGGGTACGGGTAACCCGTTCTTTACCACAGACTCAGCTGCATGTTTGCGCGGTATCGAAATCGAAGCGGATGTTGTTTTGAAGGCAACAAAAGTTGATGGCGTGTTCACAGATGATCCAGTTAAGAACCCAGATGCTGTTCTTTGTGATAAGCTAAGCTTTCAAGATGTTCTTGAGAAAGAACTGAAAGTAATGGATTTGGCCGCATTTACGCTTGCTCGCGATCACAGCATGCCAATTCGCGTGTTCAACATGAACAAACCTGGTTCCCTACGCCGCGTGGTAATGGGCGAGCAGGAAGGTACGTTGATCTCTAACGACTAAGTCTTGCGAGTAAGTGACGCCACTTATTCTTATCGGGAGCGCCTAGGCTCCCGTCTTTACCGAATCATTAAGGGTATTAATCGTGATTGATGCAATCAAACAAGATGCGCAAGAGCGCATGGGTAAAAGCGTTGAAGCGCTGAAAAACCAGCTGGCTAAAGTACGTACTGGTCGTGCACACCCAAGCCTGCTAGACACTATTTATGTTGAGTACTACGGTGCAAACACGCCGCTTAAACAGCTGGCAAACGTTGTTGCTGAAGATTCCCGTACACTGGCTATCACTGTATTCGACAAAGAGCTGACGCAGAAAGTTGAAAAAGCGATCATGATGTCTGACCTGGGTCTTAACCCAATGTCTGCAGGTACCGTGATCCGCGTTCCATTGCCACCGCTAACAGAAGAGCGTCGTCGTGATCTGGTTAAGGTCGTACGCGCTGAAGCTGAGCAGGGCCGTGTTGCTATTCGTAACATTCGTCGTGACGCTAACGCAGACGTAAAATCGCTTCTGAAAGACAAAGAAATCTCTGAAGATGATGACCGTCGTACTCAAGACGATATCCAGAAGCTGACTGATGCAGCTGTTAAGGACATCGAAGTGATTCTTGAAGCAAAAGAAAAAGAGCTAATGGAAGTTTAAGGCCCAGCCTTAATTCGATTGCTTGATATGGTTTAGGGCGCTGTGCGTGCAGCACAGCGCTTTTTTTTTGAGGGATATGTATGGCAGAGCATACAATCGATACTGCGCTTGGTACTGACAGCTTGCCAAAGCACGTTGCCGTGATTATGGACGGTAATGGGCGCTGGGCAAAAGCCAAGGGCAAACCTCGAGTGTTTGGCCACAAGGCCGGCGTTGAAGCCGTACGTAAGACTGTCTCGACCGCAAGTCGCTTGGGGATTCAGGTTGTCACCCTGTTTGCTTTTAGCAGTGAGAACTGGCGACGCCCCGAGGATGAAGTCTCCTTGCTGATGGAACTGTTCATGACTGTACTTGGTCGTGAAGTGAAGCGCCTGCACAAGAATAATATTCGCTTGCGTATTGTCGGTGACACTCACCGATTCAGCGAGCGCCTGCAGAAGAAAATCGCAGATGCAGAAGCCTTGACCGCCGACAATACCGGTTTGGTGCTGAATGTGGCAGCCAACTATGGCGGCCAATGGGATATTTTACAGGCGGCAAAGCGCCTTGTTCAGCAAGCTTCTGAGCAGGGGTTAACAGAATCAGATATTACTGAAGAGATGTTGGCTTCAGGATTATCCACAGCTGGCTTACCCGATGTCGATCTCCTGATCCGTACCAGCGGGGAATGCCGAATCAGTAATTTCATGCTGTGGCAGGCGGCGTACGCCGAACTTTACTTTACCGAGCAGCACTGGCCGGATTTCGATGAGCAGAGCCTGGTCGAAGCCATTGCTTGGTTTGTTAACCGTGAGCGCCGTTTTGGTTGCACGGGTGAGCAAATTCAGGCATTGATGGATAAGTAATTCTTCGCTCGTTAACGCTGGCAGGATTATGTATTTTATAGGGCATCTGGCTATGGTCTTGATGCCTTTTTTACTGGTAACCGGATTACCAAAACACCGTCGCCTATGGGCGCGGCCACAATAGAAAAATGAGAGGACGCAGTTTGCTTAAGCAACGTATTATCACCGCAGTCATTCTCGCTCCCCTAGTTATAGCAGGAATTTTCCTTTTACCTTTTCCTGCCTTTGTTGCAGCCCTTGCGGCAATTACCCTACTGGGTTTCTGGGAGTGGACACAATTTGTTGAAACAAAATCGCGCCTGGTTGCGATGATCTTACCGGCAGCAGCCTTGCTGATTTCGCTGGTTGTTATGCCAACCGAAGTTGGAGCCTTGTCTGCACTGGCATCATCCCATCACGCCATGTTGTTGGTTGGTGGGTTGTGGTGGATCGTCGCCTCGGCACTGGCGATTGGCTACCCGGGTAGCACCAAGTTCTGGTCAGCCACCCCTCCTCTAAAGCACCTCTTTGGTTTGTTGACCCTGCTACCTTTCTTCTGGAGCGTCTTGATGCTCCGTGCTGTCAATTACCTAGACAACCCATACCATGGCGCCAAGTTGGTGATGTTGGTCTGTTTCTTAGTCTGGGCCGCTGATACCGGTGCATACTTTTCTGGAAAACGCTTTGGTAAACATAAGATGGCGCCGGCTGTGAGCCCGAACAAGACGATTGAAGGCTTGGCCGGTGGTGCGATCTTGGCCGTTGCGGTCACCTGGGCGGGGGCGGCGCTGATGGATATTCCGTTTGCTAGCCTATCCAGTTTGTTGTTGATTGCGGTAGTGACGGTGGTTGCCTCGGTGTTAGGTGATTTGGTTGAGAGCATGTTCAAGCGTGTTTCAGGCATCAAAGACAGTGGTAATATCTTGCCTGGTCATGGCGGTATTCTTGATAGAATTGATAGCCTGACCGCAGCCCTTCCTGTTTTTGCCCTACTGTATTTATGGTTGGTGTAGGCTAACCTCCATTTCTGGCCGGCAGTGTGAGTGACTACTGACTTGTTTGCTGCCGGCTTGAGTGCCATGCTCAATTGGCCTGTCAATGATTGTTTGTTGTTAAGTGATAGTATGCGTAAGTTAACGATTCTTGGTGCGACGGGATCTATAGGTAGCAGCACATTGGCTGTTGCTGCACAGAATCCCGAGTTGTTTGACGTTGTTGCATTGGCTGCGGGAAGCAATAGCCAGAAAATGTTTGAGCTGTGCCGACAGTGGCAGCCTAAGTACGTGGCAATGGCCTCGGAAAATGCGGCTGCTGAACTTAGCATGCTACTCAAGCAGCAGGGGTTAGCTACCGAAGTGCTGGCTGGTGAGGCTGGTATGTGCCAGGTTGCCTCGCTCGATGAGGTTGACACCGTGATGGCGGCGATTGTTGGGGCCGCGGGTCTGCTGCCAACCATGGCTGGGGTCAAGGCCGGCAAGCGTATCTTGCTCGCCAATAAAGAAGCCCTGGTGATGTCAGGTCAAATGTTTATCGACGCCTGCCGTGAGTACGGTGCCGAGCTGCTACCAGTCGATAGCGAACATAATGCGATTTTCCAAAGCCTGCCAGAGCAGGTGCAGCGTGAAATGGGTTATTGCGACCTTGATGCCGCAGGGGTAAGTAAAATCCTCCTGACTGGTTCTGGCGGCCCGTTCCGCTATACCGAGATCAGCGAGCTGGCTGCGGTGACGCCAGCGATGGCAATTGCCCACCCAAACTGGTCGATGGGGCCGAAAATCTCGGTTGATTCGGCCACCATGATGAACAAAGGGCTGGAATTTATCGAGGCTCGCTGGCTGTTCAATGCTTCGCGTGAGCAGATGGATGTCATTATCCATCCTCAGTCCGTGATCCATTCTATGGTGCAGTATAAAGATGGCTCTGTCCTGGCCCAGATGGGTTTACCGGATATGAGGACTCCCATTGCCTGTGCGATGTCCTATCCTGAAAGAGTGGATGCGGGTGTTGCTCCACTTGATTTCAGTCAGGTTGGTGAATTTACCTTCCTTAAGCCGGACTTTGCCCGCTATCCTTGCCTGAAGCTGGCGATGGATGCTTGCTTCAGTGGCCAGGCTGCCACCACGACTCTCAATGCTGCCAATGAAGAAGCGGTAGCTGCGTTTTTGGGGAATCGTCTGGGTTTTACCGATATCGCTAAGGTCAATCGTCAAGTCATGGAGTCTGCGTCACTGGTTGAACCAACTGACTTGGAAAGCGTGATTGAGCTCGATAGAATGGCCCGAGTCTTGGCACAGGAAGTAATACGTAAGGTAGCGTTATGACAGGAATATTATGGAATCTAGGCGCATTTCTGCTTGCCCTTGGAATACTCATTGCCGTTCATGAATATGGACACTTCTGGGTAGCACGTCGCTGCGGGGTCTTTGTCGAGAAATTCTCTATCGGCTTTGGCAAGGCGCTGTGGCGTAAAGTGGGTAAAGACGGTACCGAATATACCCTGGCGATGATCCCGCTGGGTGGTTACGTCAAGATGCTCGATGAGCGTGTCGAGCCGGTTGAATCAGAACGCCGCCATATGGCCTTCAACAACAAGAAGCTGTGGCAGCGCAGCGCTATTGTCGCGGCGGGCCCGCTGGCAAACTTTGTATTTGCCATTTTTGCTTACTGGGTTGTTTACCTGATCGGTGTCCCTGCGGTGAAGCCGGTTATCGGTGAAATTGCCCCACAATCGATTGCTGCCGAAGCCGGAATTGAAAGTGGAATGGAACTAAAGACCATTTCAGGAATCAAAACCGCAGAATGGGAATCCGTTAATATGGCGATGATCTCCCATATTGGCGACAAAGAAATGGTAGTGACCGTAACCGAGCCAGGCACCAGCTACGAAGTGGAGAAGCAACTCGACTTGTCGGACTGGTCGTTTGACCCGGAAAGTGAGCGGGTACTGACGACATTGGGGATCACCCCATACTCGCCTAAAATTACTTTGGTCATTTCACAACTTGTGGAAGACGGAGCAGCAATCTCCGCTGGATTGCGCTTAAATGACGAAATTATTGCAATCAACGGAGAAAGCGTAACCGAGTGGCAGCAGGTCGTGGATGCGGTGCGCTCCCATCCCCAGCAGATGCTGACGATGGAGGTGTTACGTGACGGCGTACCCGTTGCTTTGTCGTTGACCCCAGAGGCAAAAGCCGCGGGTGATGAACTTGTCGGCTACGCGGGGTTTGCACCCAAAGTCGACCCATGGCCTGAATCATATCGCATCAATTTGCAGTATGGTCCGGTTGAGGCGGTGGGCAAAGCTGCGGAGAAAACGTGGCAACTCGTGACATTGACCTTTGATATGGTGACCAAGCTGGTAACCGGTGATGTGGCGATGAAAAATTTGAGTGGCCCGATTTCGATTGCCAAAGGGGCAGGGATGACCGCCGATTACGGTATGGTGTATTTCCTAGGCTTTTTGGCGTTGATCAGTGTCAACTTGGGGATTGTCAATCTGTTGCCGCTTCCGGTATTGGATGGTGGGCATTTGATGTTTTTTGCCATCGAAGCGGTAACACGTCGTCCTGTTTCTGAACGTGTTCAGGATATAGGCTATAGAGTGGGCTCAGCCATTTTGGTTGCATTAATGGCTGTTGCGCTATTCAATGATTTTACCCGCCTTTAATAAGAGCGTTTTAGCAAGGAATAATCAGAACAGTAATGGCGATGAAAAAACTGTTGGTCGCATCGCTACTGCTAAGCAGTAGCATTGCGCAGAGTGCGGAACAATTTGTAGTAGACGATATCCGTTTTGAGGGCCTCCAGCGTGTCACGCTGGGTGCAGCATTACTCCAAATGCCGGTCAGGGTTGGAGACAATGTTGACGACGGTGATATTTCCGGAATGATCCAAGCGCTATTCGCGTCGGGGAATTTTGAGGATATCCAAGTCTTCCGAGATGGTAATACCTTGCTGGTTCAGGTGCAGGAACGCCCGACGATTGCGAGCATCACTTTCTCCGGTAACAAGGCGATCAAGGAGGAGCAGCTGACAGAGAACCTGGATGCGTCCCGTGTCCGGATCGGTGAATCTCTCGATCGGACCACCCTGAGCAAAATTGAAAAAGGGTTGGAAGACTTCTACTACAGCGTGGGTAAATACAACGCTACGGTGCAAGCTGTGGTGACCCCGCTGCCGAGAAACCGTGCAGATTTGAAGTTCGTTTTCACCGAAGGTGTATCGGCTGAGATCCAGCAGATCAACTTTATCGGTAACGAAGTCTTTAGTGATGAAGATCTGCGCGATAAATTCAAGTTGCAGTCGGAAGTATCGTGGTGGAACTTCTTTGCCGACAAGAAATACCAAAAGCAGGTACTGGCTGGGGATCTTGAAACCCTTCGCTCAATGTATCTCAACAACGGCTATCTTAAATACCGTCTCGATTCGACCCAAGTGGCGATTTCACCTGACAAGAAAGGGGTATATATCACCCTGAAAGTCGATGAAGGTGAGCAGTATAAGGTCGATAACGTGCAGCTGCGCGGCAACTTGCTGGGTAAGAGTGCCGAGCTGGAAGCCTTGGTCGCTATCAATAGCGGCGATGTCTACAGTGGTGCGGAAGTCACGGCTCTGGAAGAGGCGCTCAAGCGTAAGCTGGGTGAACTCGGTTATGCCTACCCGCAGGTCAATACCATTCCTGATTTCGATGATGATAACCAGCAAGTAACCTTGATTATCAATGTCGAGCCGGGCAAACGTATCTACGTGCGTAATATAGCCTTCTCGGGCAACACCTCAACCAAAGATGAAGTCTTGCGCCGTGAAATGCGCCAGATGGAAGGTAGCTGGCTGAATTCCCGCTCTGTAGAGCGTGGTAAGGAACGTTTGAGCCGTACCGGTTTCTTTGAAACGGTGGATGTCCAAACGGTTCGTGTTCCGGGTACCGATGATCAGGTCGACCTGCAATACGCCGTCAAGGAAGCCAACGCCGGTAACATCAACTTTGGTGTCGGCTACGGTACAGAGTCAGGTATTAGCTTCCAGGCGGGTATCCAGCAGGATAACTTCTTGGGTACCGGTAACCGCTTCGGCATCAATGCGATGATGAACGATTACCAGAAGAACGTGAGTTTGGAATACCGTGACCCGTACTTCACCCTTGATGGGATCAGCCTTGGTGGTAAGGTCTACTATAACGAGTTCGAAGCATCAGACGCCAACATCTCAGACTATACCAACCAGAGCTACGGTGCCAGCTTGACCTGGGGTTTCCCGTTTGATGAACTGAACTTCTTCGAATTTGGCTTGGGTTATGATCACAACAAGATCTCCAATACCCAGGAATACTACCAGATCGAGAAGTTCAAGCGGATCCATGGCTTTGATCAAGGCGATAACGTTATCGACCTTGATGACTTCAATTGGTCGGTATCCTGGACCCGGAATAACCTGAACCGGGGTTACTTCCCAACCGCCGGTAACCACCAGCGCGCCTCGTTCCGGATGACGGTCCCAGGCTCTGACGCCCAGTACTTCAAGGCCCAGTATGATGTACGCCAGTACTTCCCGCTGACCGAAGACCACGACTATAGCCTGTTGCTTCGCGGCCGGGTGGGTTACGGTAACGGTTATGGTACCACTGACAATGGCAGTGATCAGCTGTTGCCGTTCTATGAAAACTACTATGCGGGTGGCTTCTCGACGCTGCGTGGTTTCCGCTCGAACACTGTTGGTCCAAAGGCTGTCTACTTGGATTACAGCGGCGGTGGTAACAACCCGGATATGATTGGTTCGGATGATGCTGCCGGTGGTAACGCCGTGGCATTGGCCAGTATGGAGCTGATCGTCCCGACGCCGTTTGCGTCCGTGGAAGTCCGCAACCAAATTCGTACCAGTGTATTTGTTGATGCCGGTACTGTGTGGGATACGGAATATGATCTACGTGATTCGGATGGCTTGTACATCCACGATTATTCCGATCCATCATTGATTCGTGCATCTTATGGTGCAGCCCTACAATGGATGTCGCCAATGGGACCGCTCGTATTCTCGGTTGCTAAGCCAATCAAGAAATACGAGGGTGATGATGAAGAGTTCTTCACCTTTACAATTGGTCGAACATTCTAAATATTTGAGGAGATACCCTTTGAAACAGTGGATGAAAGCGGCTGGCCTAAGCCTTGTTATTCTGTCGTCGTCATTTTATGCCCAAGCCGCAGAAGCCGCACAAAAAGTGGGTTATGTAGCAACCGGTCAAGCGATGGCCCAACTGGCCCAGCGTTACAATGTGCCTGAGAAACTGCGTAATGAGTTCAAGGACCGCATTGATGAGCTACGTGGCATCGAAGGTCGTATGAAGACCAAAGTTGAAAAGATGAAGCGTGACGGCGAGCTGATGAGCTCAAGCGAGAAAACCAAGCTGCAGCGTGAAATGCAAACTCTGGAATCAAACTACAAGCTGAAGGCTCAGGCCCTGCAGGAAGATCAACGCCGCCGCGGTGCTGAGGAAGAGCAGAAGCTGGTTCAAAAGATCCGTCAGGCTATTCAGGATGTTGCCAAGCGTGAAGGCTACGACATTGTCGTTGATGCCAACGCGGTGCTTTACGCGAGCCCGAAAGATGATCTGTCTTCTAAAGTGATTTCTGCCGTTAAGTAAGCTTTGCTTTAACGTCTCAAAAATCTATGTGTAAGTCGAAAGGATGGGGGATACTTTGGTAAACTTCATGCTTTCGACTTGTTTTATTTTGGGCGGATAGCCCTATAGCGTACTGGTCTTACCAAGTGGAATGATATTCTGCGTCAACATAGGCACTGAGATTTGGGGTGTTCTGTTGTTGCGACGAGATAGAATTACCGGTTGGTAGGCAATACCAAGCAGAAACTGTTCTGTTTATTATCAGGTATGCCGACAAAGAATTAGAAAATATAAGGTATCGAATGGCTGGAATGACTCTTGCTGATATAGCAGCTAAGCTGGGTGCTGAACTTCGTGGTGATGGCACTGTAGTTATCGACTCTGTTGCGGGAATGGCGACGGCCGGTGAAGGCCAGATCACCTTCTTATCGAGCAGCAAATACCGCAAGCAACTGGCAGAATGTCAAGCGGCGGCGGTGATGCTCAAAGAGGCTGATGCCGAAGGGTTCGAAGGTAATGCCCTGCTAATGGCTGATCCTTACTTGGGGTATGCCCTCGTAGCCCAACTGTTGGATACCACACCTGCTTGTGCATCAGACATTGCGCCGTCGGCCTATGTTGATCCAACTGCAGAGCTGGGTGAGAACGTTGCTATCGGTCACAACGCTGTGATCGAAGCCGGTGCTCGCATTGGTGATAATGCCCAAGTTGGTGCTGGTTGCTTCATTGGTAAAAATGCCCAGATCGGCGCAGGAACCAAATTATGGGCCAATGTGACGATTTACCACAATGTGGTACTGGGTGACCAATGTCTGGTGCAGTCGAGCACCGTCATTGGTGCGGATGGCTTTGGCTATGCCAACGACAAAGGCGAGTGGGTGAAAATTCCGCAGCTGGGTAGCGTACGTATCGGCAACCGTGTAGAAATCGGTGCATGTACTACCATTGACCGTGGTGCGCTTGACGATACGATTATCGAAGATAACGTGATCATCGATAACCAGATGCAAATCGCCCACAATGTGCAGATCGGATATGGTACGGCAATGGCGGGTGGTACTATTGTTGCCGGCAGTACCAAAATTGGAAAATACTGTATTATTGGTGGCGCATCAGTGCTTAACGGCCATATTAATATTGCCGATGGCGTGACCATTACCGGTATGGGGATGGTGATGCGCAGCATTGAAGAGAAGGGCATGTACTCTTCCGGTATCCCGCTTCAACCAAACAAAGAATGGCGTAAGACCGCTGCTCGTACTATGAAAATTGACGAGATGAACAAGCGTCTTAAAGCCGTAGAAAAGCAACTGGCAGAGAAAGGCGAATAAGCGCCGGGCCAGTGACAACTTCAGCGGCCAGCAAGGCTGGTCGCTTTGCTTTTCGACCAAACCGCATTTTTAATATATTTAAACAGGAATTCAGTTTTGACTAGCGAAAATAAAACGCTGAATATCACGGAAATTCAAGAGCTTCTTCCGCATCGTTACCCGTTTTTGATGATCGACCGAGTAACGCATTACGAAGAAGGTAAAACCCTAACAGGCATTAAAAATGTGTCTGTTAACGAACCTCAGTTTACGGGTCACTTTCCGAAAATGCCGGTATTCCCGGGGGTGATGATCCTCGAGGCGATGGCACAGGCTACTGGCTTGTTGGCATTCAAAACCTTCGGTGCGCCGGCGGAAAATGAGTTGTATTACTTTGCCAGCGTAGATAACGGTAAGTTTCGTAAGCCGGTTGTACCGGGCGATCAGCTTATTATCGAGGTTGAATTCCTGAAAGAGCGCCGCGGTATTGCTATGTTTAATGGTGTAGCGAAAGTTGATGGCGAAGTGGTTTGTTCAGCTGAGCTCAAATGTGCAAGACGAGAGTTTTAATGATCCACGAAACTGCGCAAATTCACCCTTCGGCGGTGATTGAAGAAGGCGTTAAGATTGGCGCCAATGTTACAGTCGGTCCATTTACCTATATCGGCAAAGATGTCGAAATTGGTGATGGCAACGAGATCATGTCACATGTCGTGATCAAGGGCCCGACCAAGATCGGTAACGATAACCGTATCTTCCCGTATGCGATTGTCGGCGAAGAGTGCCAAGACAAGAAGTATAACGGTGAGCCGACTCGCCTTGAAATTGGTGACCGCAATGTGATCCGCGAAAGCGTTCAGATCCATCGTGGTACCATTCAGGATAAAGGCGTAACCATCGTAGGTAACGATAACCTGCTGTGTGTTAATGCCCATATTGCCCATGATGTTGTGGTCGGTGATCATACCCACATCGGTAATAACTCTATTCTTGGTGGCCATGTGACGGTTGCGGATCATGCCGGTGTGATGGCACTGTCTGCTATCCACCCTTTCTGTACTGTCGGTGCTTATAGTTATGTTGGCGGATGCTCGGCTGTGGTTCAGGATGTGCCGCCATACGTGTTGGCGCAGGGTAACCATGCGACACCTTACGGCCTGAACTTGGTTGGCTTGCAACGCCAAGGCTTTGAGAAGAAAGAGCTGCATGCGCTGCGTCGTGCCTACAAGGAAATTTACCGCTCAGGCAAGACCATGGAAGAAGTGAAGCCGGTTCTGGCTGAGATGGCCGAAGAATGGCCGTCAGTGGGCCTGTTGCTTGATGCGCTGAACAATACCGAACGCGGAATTATTCGTTAAGATGACGAAGCCACTTCGAATAGGAATTGTCGCCGGGGAAATCTCCGGCGATATTTTAGGTGCCGGCTTTATGCAGGCGGTGCGTGAGCAGTATCCGGATGCCGAATTTGTCGGTATTGCCGGTCCGCGGATGCAGGCAGAAGGTTGCGAGACACTGTTCGACATGGAAGAGCTGGCGGTGATGGGCATTGTCGAAGTGCTCGGTCGTCTGCCAAGGCTGTTCAAGGTCAAGGCTGAGCTGGTTAAGTATTTCACTGATAACCCGCCGGATGTCTTTGTTGGCATTGATGCGCCGGATTTCAATCTCCGCCTAGAGCGGAACCTCAAAGATGCCGGGATAAAAACCGTGCATTATGTCAGTCCGTCAGTCTGGGCGTGGCGCCAAAAACGTATCTTCAAAATTGAAGCAGCCACCAATCTGGTGCTGGCGTTCTTGCCGTTCGAGAAAGCCTTTTACGATAAATTCAATGTGCCGTGTGAGTTTATCGGCCATACCATGGCCGATGCTATTCCAATGCAAACCGACCAGTCTGCTGCCCGCGAGTTATTGGGGGTAGCGCAGGACAAGCGTTGGTTGGCAGTGCTGCCGGGCAGCCGTGGTGGCGAAATGGAGCTATTGGCTCCACCGTTTATCGAGACGTGCAGGCTACTCAAAGCCCAGCATCCTGATCTTGGTTTTATGGTGGCCTTGGTCAACCAGAAGCGCCGGGAGCAGTTTGAACAGGCATGGCGTGATACCGCGCCTGAGCTCGATTTCGTGTTGGTGGATGATACCGCCCGCAACGTCATGATTGCCTCAGATGCAGTGTTGCTGGCGTCCGGTACGGTGGCGCTGGAGTGCATGTTGGTCAAAAGGCCAATGGTGGTGGGCTACAAGGTTAAGCCACTGACGGCATGGCTGGCGAGCAAGATGCTTAAGACCAAATATGTGTCGCTGGCCAATATTTTGGCCGATCGTGAACTGGTGCCTGAGCTGCTGCAGGATGACTGCACCCCGGAGAATTTGGCCGCGGAAGTAAACCGCTTCCTGAGTGCCGATAATAGCGAGCTGATGACCGAATTTACCCGTCTGCACCAGCTGATAAAGTGTAATGCTGATCAGAAGGCGGCAACGGCAGTCCTGCAACTAATTGATAAATAACATGAGCAAAGAACTAGAACCGTTTGAATATCCACTGGCAACCTGTATCGCCGGTGTTGACGAAGTCGGCCGCGGCCCGTTGGTGGGCGCAGTGGTTACCGCTGCGGTGATTTTGGATCCGGCCAACCCGATTGAAGGACTGACGGACTCGAAAAAACTGTCCGAGAAGAAGCGTAACCTGCTGTTTGATGAAATCAAAGAGAAGGCGCTGGCTTGGTCATTAGGCCGCTGTGAGCCGGAAGAAATTGATCAGCTCAATATTTTACAGGCAACTATGGTCGCGATGCAGCGAGCCGTTGCAGGGCTTACTGTCCAGCCTGACTTTGTGCTGGTGGATGGTAACCGCATTCCTGAACTGCCGATGGCAGCGCAGGCGGTGGTGAAGGGCGATTTGCGGGTGGCTGAGATCAGTGCCGCCTCGATCCTGGCCAAAGTCACGCGTGACCGTGAGATGGAAGCGCTCGATGCCGAGTACCCGCAGTATGGCTTTGCCAAGCATAAGGGCTACCCGACCAAGGTGCATTTTGAAGCTTTGTCCGAACACGGGGCGATTGAGCAGCACCGTAAGAGCTTCAAGCCGGTCAAGCGTATCCTCGGGCTCGACTGAGCCTGTTACTCTTCAAATAACCTCAATCCACCCCGCCTTTTTGGCTGCTTGGGGTTACTGGGTATATAATCTTGCCAAATCGCGGGTTTTTGCACCCCTTTAAAACCCGCATTATTAAAAGGTGGTGATTAGAGTCAACAGCCATGGTGCTTTGGGCTATAATCACCGTCTTGTTTTTTGAACAACTCTATTCTGGTTAGTCATGGCTGAACCTCGTTTTATTCATCTTCGTGTCCACAGTGACTTCTCTATGGTTGATGGTCTGTCCAAAGTACCGCCGCTGGTGAAAACCGTGGCTGGGATGGGCATGCCCGCGATGGCACTGACGGACTTTACCAACCTGTGTGGTTTGGTGAAATTCTACTTTGCGGCCCAAGGTGCCGGCATGAAGCCGATCATCGGTGCTGATTTCAAGGTAATGTCCGATGATATGGGCGAGGAACTGTGTGACTTGACGGTACTGGCTGCCGACAATGACGGTTACCAGAACCTGACTATGCTGATCTCCAAGGCTTACCAGCGCGGCCATGTCCAGCATCTGCCGGTGATGGATAAAGAGTGGCTGGTTGAGCACAAGAAAGGCCTGATCTTGCTGTCGGGTGGTAAAACGGGTGATGTGGGTAAAGCGTTGCTTAAAGGTAACCAGCAATTGGTCACCAAGTGCGTGGATTTCTACCAGCAGCATTTCCCTGATGCCTATTACCTTGAGCTCGTCCGCACCGGCCGTGCTGACGAAGACGCCTATTTGCACTTTGCCGTTGAACTTGCCGAGAACGTCGGTTTACCCGTAGTGGCAACCAATGATGTGCGTTTTATCAACCCTGACCAATTCGATGCCCATGAAATCCGGGTCGCTATCCATGATGGTTACACCATGGTCGATCCGAATCGCCCTAAACTATACAGCGCCCAGCAATACCTGCGTAGCGAAGACGAAATGTGTGAGTTATTCTCCGACATTCCGGAAGCGCTAGAAAACAGTGTCGAAATTGCTAAGCGATGTAATGTCACGGTACGTTTAGGCGAATACTTCCTACCGAATTTCCCTACCGGGGAGATGACCATCGAAGACTTCTTGGTTAAGGAGTCGGAGGAAGGGCTGGAACGCCGTTTAGCGTTCTTGTTCCCGGATGAAGAGGAGCGCGCCAGACGCCGTCCGGAATATGACGAACGTTTGGATGTTGAGCTGAAGGTTATCAACCAGATGGGGTTTCCGGGCTACTTCTTGATCGTCATGGAGTTTATCCAGTGGTCGAAGGATAACGGGGTACCGGTTGGTCCTGGCCGAGGTTCGGGTGCAGGCTCCCTTGTGGCCTATGCGCTTGACATCACCGATCTTGATCCGCTGGAGTTTGACCTCCTATTCGAACGTTTCCTTAACCCTGAACGTGTATCGATGCCCGATTTCGATATCGATTTCTGTATGGATAAGCGTGACCAGGTGATTGATCACGTGGCCGAAATGTATGGCCGGGATGCGGTTTCCCAGATCATCACCTTTGGTACCATGGCGGCGAAAGCGGTTATCCGCGACGTTGGTCGCGTACTGGGCCACCCTTACGGTTTTGTGGACCGTATCTCTAAACTGGTGCCTGCCGAACCGGGGATGACCTTGGCCAAGGCATTTGAGGCTGAGCCTCAACTGCCGCAGGTCTATGAGGCGGATGAGGAAGTCAAAGATCTGATCGACATGTGTCGCATCCTTGAGGGGGTGACTCGAAATGCCGGTAAACACGCCGGTGGTGTTGTAATCTCTCCCACCACGATCACTGACTTTGCCCCGCTGTATTGCGATGCGGAAGGTGCCAACCCGGTTACCCAGTTCGACAAGAATGACGTTGAAACCGCTGGTCTGGTCAAGTTCGACTTCTTGGGTCTGCGTACCCTGACGATCATCGACTGGGCGCTGGGGATGATCAACCCGCGCCGTGAGGAGCAAGGGCTAGAGCCGGTCAATATTGCCGCTATTCCTATGGATGATGCCAAGTCGTTCGCGATGTTGCAGCGTTCCGAGTCTACCGCGGTATTCCAGCTGGAATCTCGCGGGATGAAAGACTTGATCAAACGTCTGCAACCCGACAGCTTCGAAGATATGATCGCACTGGTTGCCTTGTTCCGCCCGGGCCCGCTGCAATCGGGCATGGTAGATAACTTCATCGACCGTAAGCACGGTCGAGAAGAAGTCTCTTACCCGGATGCGACTTGGCAGCATGACTCGTTGAAAGAGATATTGGAGCCGACTTACGGCATCATCCTCTATCAGGAGCAGGTGATGCAGATCGCCCAGGTCTTGTCTGGCTATACCTTGGGTGGCGCAGATATGCTGCGTCGTGCGATGGGTAAGAAAAAGCCGGAAGAGATGGCCAAGCAGCGTGCCACTTTTGAAGAAGGGGCAGTGAAGAACGGCGTTGACGGCGAGTTGGCGATGAAGATCTTCGACTTGGTAGAAAAATTCGCCGGCTATGGTTTCAACAAATCCCACTCCGCGGCCTATGCCTTGGTGTCGTACCAGACGCTTTGGCTGAAAGCCCACTATCCCGCTGAATTCATGGCGGCGGTAATGACCGCTGATATGGATAACACCGACAAGATTGTTGGTTTGGTGGATGAATGCCACCGAATGAAAATCAAGTTGCTGCCACCAGATGTCAATAAGGGCCTGTATCGTTTCAATGTCGATGACAAGGGCGCCATTGTCTATGGTATCGGTGCGGTGAAAGGGGTGGGTGAAGGCCCGATTGAGAATATTATTGCCGCGCGCGAGAAAGACGGCCACTTCAAGGATCTGTTTGATTTTTGTGCCCGAATTGACACCAAAAAAGTGAACAAGCGGGTGCTGGAAAAACTGATCAAATCCGGTGCGATGGATCGTCTTGGTCCGAACCGTGCGGCCATGATGGCGACACTCGATGATGCCATCCGTGCCGCAAGTCAGCACCATCAGGCTGAAGCGTTTGGTCAGGCAGATATGTTCGGGGTACTGACCGCGGCACCGGAAGAAGTGGAACACGCGTATGCCAATATCCCGGAATGGCCAGATAAAGTGTGGCTGGAAGGGGAGCGCGAGACGCTGGGCTTATACCTGACGGGCCACCCGATCAATGCCTATGTCTCTGAGCTCAAACACTATACGACTTGGCGCTTGAAAGATGCCCACCCGACTGGACGTGACAAAGTGGTGAGTGTCGCCGGGCTGGTGATCGGTGCCCGGGTGATGACCACCAAGCGAGGGAGCCGGATAGGTATCTTGACCCTGGATGACCGCAGTGGCCGAATGGAAGTGATGTTGTTTTCCGAAGCCTTGGAACGCCACTTAGATCTTATTGAAAAAGATAAAATTCTGGTTGTATCTGGACAGGTCAGCTTTGATGATTTCAATGGCGGCCTTAAAATGTCGGCCCGGGAAGTGCTAGACATCGCAGATGCGAGAGAAAAACACCTACGCGGCCTTGCCATCTCGTTAACAGAGAGGCAAATTGATGAACAGTTTTTTGAACGTTTCAGCAAAGTGCTGGAACCGCACCGGGCAGGTACCGTACCTGTCAATGTGTATTATCAGCGCTCGAATGCTCGCGCCAAACTGACTCTGGGAACGGAGTGGCGTGTTACCCCGGCAGATCAATTAATTTCTGATCTTAAAATATTGCTGGGTGATAAGCAGGTTGAGCTTGAGTTTAATTAAAATAGCCCATAGTTATCAGTAATAGATACTGACAATTATGAGCAAAAGGACTGAATTGGTATGAGCCTTAACTTCCTTGAGTTTGAACAGCCGATTGCTGAACTAGAAGCAAAAATTGAAGCACTGCGCGATGTCTCCCGCCGTGATGAGTCTGAATCGGTTGATCTGGATAAAGAAATTGAGCAGCTTGAAAAGAAGAGCCTAGAACTGACCAAAAAAATCTTTGGCGATCTAGGTGCATGGCAAGTCGCTCAGCTGGCACGCCACCCACAGCGTCCATACACGTTTGACTATGTTGAGCACATGCTTACCGAGTTCGATGAATTGGCGGGTGACCGCGCGTTTGCGGATGACAAAGCCCTTGTTGGCGGTATTGCTCGCCTAGACGGCCGCCCTGTGATGGTGATTGGCCACCAGAAAGGCCGCGAGACCAAAGAGAAGGTGCTGCGCAATTTCGGTATGCCAAAGCCGGAAGGTTATCGCAAAGCCCTTCGTCTGATGAAGATGGCCGAGCGTTTCAAGATGCCGATTATTACTTTCATCGATACCGCGGGTGCTTACCCAGGTGTGGGTGCAGAAGAGCGTGGCCAGTCGGAAGCGATTGCCACCAACCTGAAAGAGATGGCAGGCCTAACGGTGCCGGTGATCTGTAACGTTGTCGGTGAAGGTGGTTCTGGTGGTGCATTGGCAATCGGCGTGGGGGATTGTGTAAACATTCTTCAGTACTCGACGTATTCTGTGATTTCCCCAGAAGGCTGTGCATCTATCCTATGGCGCGATTCTGACAAGGCGCCGCAGGCTGCCGAAGCGATGGGGATGACGGCTGATCGCCTGAAAGAGCTTGAGCTTGTCGATAACATCATCGAAGAGCCGCTTGGCGGCGCGCACCGCGATGTAGCACAAATCTCTGAGTCATTGAAAAAGCAGATTCTGGCAACTCTAGCAGAGCTCGACCAACTTGATACCGAGGCTCTGCTTGAGCGTCGTTACCAGCGTCTGATGAGCTACGGTTACTGTTAATCAGAACGGTTGCCGATGACATTGGCAATATATTGAATCTAACGGGTCAGCCTCTGGGCTGGCCCGTTTTTTTAGCTCGGTATTCCCCTCAACCACAGTGGAGGAGGTATACTTTGCCAGTGTGTTATTTCGGATGTTGCTCAATGCTTTATGCCAGTTTAGAAGCCTATCTTACCGCCACGGCCGAAAAGTCGTCCCAATTTGTCCTTGCCCTCAGTGGTGGGTTGGATTCGCGGGTATTGCTTCATCTTATGGGGCGTTACCTTCAGGCCCACCCTGAAGCAAGCTGCAAGGCGGTACATGTCCACCATGGCCTGAGCCCCCATGCTGACCACTGGGCCGAGCGTTGTGCTGATTGGGCCGCTGAGGTGGGAATTGGTATTGAGGTCGAGCGGGTCTCGCTGGCACTAGGAAAGCGCTTGAGTGTGGAACAGCAGGCAAGAGATGCCCGTTATGCGGCCCTGCGTACCCATATCGAGTCGGGTGATGTGCTACTGACGGCCCAGCACGCTGATGATCAGCTGGAAACGGTCTTACTGGCTTTGAAAAGGGGCAGTGGGTCGACAGGACTGTCGGCGATGCCTAAGCGGATAGCGTTTGCCTCTGGCTGGCATATCCGGCCTTTGCTTGATCAACCCCGTGCTGCGATTGAGCAGTATGCCTGCGAGCACAGGCTCGACTGGATCGAGGATGAAAGCAACAGTGACGAGCGCTATGACCGCAACTTCCTACGCCACCAGATCACCCCGCTGTTGAATACCCGTTGGCCGGGGATCCGTAAAGCCGTTGCCCGCAGCGCAACTTTATGTGCTGAGCAGGAGGCTTTGCTGCAGGAACTGCTTGCTGAACAACTCAGTCAGGCAATCTCAGCCGATCAAAGTTTGGATATTGCCTGCTTGTACCCTGACAAGCCAGGTAGTGAAAGGCGAGGCAAGGCGCTGCTGCGCTATTGGCTGGCAGAGGTTGGCGTAAAAATGCCCTCGCAGGCCCAGCTGGAGCAGGTGTGGCATTCAGTGGTATTGGCCAAACCGGATGCCAATCCCAAGGTGTGCTGGGGGGATACGGAAGTGCGTCGGTTCAGGCAGCGGTTGCATGTTGTCCAGCCTTGGCCGGATGTTTCCAGCTCAACCGTCTCGGTAGGCTTGAACGAAACCTGCCAGTTACCTCCGTCATTGGGCTCACTGCTGTTGGCTGAATCGGAAGGCGGCCAATTACGCTTGCCTCGGCATGACGAGCCGGTATCAGTGCGCTTCGAGCCTGCAGGGTTGGAAGTCCAGCCGGTTGGCCGGGTGGGTAAGCGCAAGCTGAAAAAGTTGTTTCAGGAATACGGGGTGCCGAGTTGGCAGCGGCGGCGAACGCCACTGCTCTTCTATGGGGAAGAGCTGGCCGCGGTGGCCGGATTGTTTGTTGTTGAAGCATTTGCCGGTAAGGATTGTGACCTGACATGGCACTACGAGCAGGAATGAGTGCACAATATCATGACTTAATTTAGTATTTGTTGTTGAAAAAAGGCACAATTTAATCAGCTGAGTGTCTTGTCGTGCCAGCACTATATCCCGTTCACAGGGGATACCATGGATAATAGAAATAATAATGAGGACCTGATGAAGAAAGTTTTAGCTTGTGTAATGTTCGCTGCCGTAATGGCGAGTCCTGCGATGGCGGCAGGTGATCCGGTTGCCGGAAAATCCAAAGCCGCAGTGTGTGCAGCCTGCCATGGTGCAGACGGTGTCGCCGTTATTCCTGGTTATCCTAACCTAAAAGGTCAGAACGAACAGTATTTGGTCCGCTCGCTGAAGGCGTATAAAAATAAAGAGCGTACCGGTGGAATGGCAATGGTGATGCAGCCGCAGGCTTCCATGCTCAGTGATAACGATATCGCCAATGTTGCCGCTTATTTTGCTCAAATGAAGTAATACTCACCGGTAGCGATACTCCGCTAAGCCGGAGAATATATATTTGTCGCCCAGCTCTTTTCCCAAAAGAGCTGGGCGATTTTTATATCGGTGTGAGTTTGTTACCGTGATTGAAATATTTATCGAGATAAATCTCTCATTCATTCCGTAAACTAATATTTCCATCTAGTTGTTCATCTTTTATCCAAATGAATCCTCTGCTGTTGCGTCAAAGGCTAGAACACATTATTGTACTAGCACGCTGATACATTAACGTTGTCTAGGAGTCATTATGAGTAAACCATCCACACTTGGTGGGGCGTGTATTATCGCCAGTGTTTGTGTTGGAGCAGGCATGCTTGGGTTGCCAAGCGCTGGTGCGGGTGCATGGACGTTATGGACCGTGGTTGCCATTTCTTTCACGATGATCATGATGACACTTTCAGGTTGGTTACTGTTAGAAGCACTCAAGCATTACGAGCTTAAAGCTTCATTTAATACTGTCGCCAAAGATGTATTAAGCAAAAAGGTTAACTTTATTAATAACTTGTCGCTATATTTTGTTGGTGGCATTCTGCTTTATGCGTATATCTCATCGTCAGGCATGATTTTCAGTGAAATGCTGGGTATTACGCGTGAGCTGGCTTCTGTCCTGTTTGCCGCAATTTGTTCGGCCTTTGTCTTGCATTCTACCCGTGCAGTGGATCGTATCTCTATTGTGCTGATCCTGTTTATGATTATCAGCTTTGTGCTGGGTATTTCAGGATTGGCTTCGAATATCAGTGTGCCGGTGTTGTTTGCACAGGGAGAAGGTGAAAGCTCTCATTCGGCCTATGCGTTAGCCCTGTTGCCGGTCGCGTTAGTATCATTTGGCTACCACCATTCGGTGAGTACAATGCGTGATTACTATCAGGATGAACTGCGTGCGAAAAAAGCGATTCTTTGCGGCACGCTAATTGCTCTTACCTTTTATTTGGGCTGGGTGATTTGTATATTTGGTAACTTACCACGCCAAGAGTTCGGCCCTGTTGTGATCGCAGGTGGTGGCGTGGATGCTCTGCTGTCGGCACTGACATCAGGTATTGATTCAAACAGTATTAAACAAGCGCTACATATCTTTTCCATTGCCGCAATTGTCTCATCATTTATTGGTGTAGGATTAGGCTTGTTCGATTATCTGGCAGACTTTTTTGGCTTTGGCGATACCAAGCAAGGACGACTAAAAACCTGGGGTGTGACCTTTATCCCGCCATTGGTTTTCTCGTTAGTGGCGCCGTTTGGTTTTGTTGCCGCGATTGGTCTAGCCGGTGCTGCTGCTACGATTTGGAGTTGTATTATCCCGGCGACGTTGGCAAAAGCATTACGTCAAAGAATGCCGGAACAAGAGGGCTTTGTGGTACCAGGCGGAAATGCGACGATTTATGTGGTGATTGCATTCGGGGTGCTGACAGCCACCTTCCATTTAATGGCGATGGCGAATCTACTGCCTGTCTTTAAAGGCTAGGTGAACAGTGAAGTAAACACTGAGTCATGTATTCGTGCAATAAAAAAACGGAAGCCTCGGCTTCCGTTTTTTATGGTTTTTAATCAGTCTTTGTAATCGCCAATCGCTTTATCGAAACTGCTTGGCATCTGGCAGGTAGTCAAAGCCCGCTCCGGCTAGCTTGGCAATCAATTTGTCTTTATCGATATCGTAGAACTTGATTAAGGCATCCAGATCACCGAACTCATCGCGGATCTTCATATTGACGATGCTCATCAGCATGATGGGATCCATGTTCTCGAAGTTACTCAAATCCATTACGCGTCCTCGTGGTCGCTCATCAGCAGGTTGGCAGCAGCAAAGGCTGCTCGCTCGCGGACATCTTTAGGTAAGGTGTCATTGGCTGCAATATCATTCAACGCCTTGATGGCACAGTGAATAGCGTTGGGGATATAACCCAGCTCGCCACCGCCAATCTGTGCGTAGATCATACGTACTTGCTCGCAGCACTCATAAACTTTCATAGTGTGTCCTTCATAAACAGTGATTTCGGCAACCGGCTGGTGTTAATGGCAGAGGGCTGGCGAAAGCAGGCTTATGTAAGAGGGTATTACTATACCAAAGACTCACCGGGGACGGCAGGGAGATTTAGCGGGTACGCTTTTGTTTGTACAGATGACGGTCAGCGCGGTCGACGAGGGTGATATTGGTGTCACCTTTTTGGTAGGAACTAAATCCACTAGAGCAGCCTATATTCAGCGTGCGTAAGATCGCATCGTCAGCCATCAGGGCATCCAGTCGGCGGATCACGTGCAGGGCCGATGTATCCGTCGCAGGTTGGAGCAGTACGGCAAACTCATCACCACCAATGCGGTAGCAGCGGTCAGTGGCGCGGACTGATTTTTTCAGCAGCAAAGAAAAATGCCTGATCACTTTATCACCGTCAGGGTGGCCAAAACGATCATTGACCTGCTTGAAATTATCGAGGTCGAACATGGTCAACACCAAACCGATATTACGTCTTTCGCTCATCGCAATTGCGTGGTTGATATCCTGCTCAAAGCTGTTGCGGTTACCGAGACCCGATAGGTAGTCACGCAATGCCATATTTTTGACTCTACGGTACTCCAGTGCGCATGCGAGTGGCCCGGCAAACAAGCGGTGGTAGGTGTGGAGCAGATTGACTTCATCTTTATCGAGCGCGTAAGGCGTATGGTATTGCAGCTTACCCAAATCTTGTTTATTGAACCGCAGGATAAAGGTCTGGCGGTATTGGGTGGCAGAACCTTGGCGTACGAGGGTTGTGGTATTGTCCGAATTCCATATTAACCTGCTGATATCTATTTGTTTTTCAACTTCTCGGCTGAATATGTCAAACAATAGGCTAATATCGAGTTTCCCCTGGAGTTTTTGCAATAATAGCAGGCGCTGATCAGCCCCAAGGGGTTTGGTCCTTGGTTTTGCATATTGGCTATCTGCCTGCTTGTCATTCCAGTGGAGTGGATCCATACATATGTCAAAAAAATAATAGGGAAGTAACTATAGGCAATTATTAAGCCATTTCAATACCTAAACGGAGTTTATATTATTAATTATCTGATTTAATTAAGAAACTGCGAAGATGACCTTCTTTTTCTTGGGTATCTTCATATCCCATCTTTATCAGGGCATGGATGTAAGCGGGCTCGAATAGGATATAGCTGGTGATAGCCGCATCGTCCTTGGGGCTGATACCAATCAGCTGCATTAAGCCACGGGTCATGGGGGGAAGGTGGCCGTAGTACTTGCGGGCAAGGTGCTCAAAAGAGTGGCTTGGCGACAGATGAATGTGCTCGATTTTCCGTAGTTTTTGTTTTGTTTTAGCCTCGGGCAGGCTATCAATTAAGGCATTGATCCTTGAAAGATTCTCTAGGTCAGCGGTGAGTGTATCGCTAAATATGGTATCCATCAGGTGACCTCCCAATGCTGCCAGTCCGGGGGCCCGGGTATGATCCTGACTATCAATCTTCTGGTTGATAAGGTCAATGATCAATATTTTATCGGCCCCCATTTTGAGTGACGGTCGCAACGGTGCCAATTGGTGGATAGAACCATCCCCGTAGTAGGACTGACCAATGCGGGTGGCGGGAAAAACCAAAGGGATAGCGGAAGAGGCCAGAAGGTGATCGGTGGTGATCAACGAGCGGCGACCTTTCGATTTGGCCCTGTCCCATTCGTTGAGTCCTTGTTGGCCCTGAAAGAAACTGACGGAGTGGCCGCTTTTGTAGCTGGAAGCCGTGATGGAAATACCATGAAGGTTACCGGCGGTAATTTGTTTTTCCAACCGGGAGTAGTTGTTGACCTGATTGAGAAGCTGGCGCAGCGGGCGGTTGTTGAGCAGCCCAAAGGGGGGGCGTTCGTGGTGGTGAGCTTGCAAGCGGGCAAACCACTGACTGGCGAGGTAGCCGCTCATTCCCTGCGGGGTGGTGGCAAAAATACGCCGGCTGTGCAAGCGCGACCAGATCCATTCGAGTTTTTTGACACCCAAGCGGAAGCAAGAGGCATAGCAAGCAATCGAAGTGGCATTGATCGCTCCTGCCGAAGTGCCGCAGTATATACTGAATGGGCTGTGATGAACCCGTGGGTACCATTCTGAAATGGCCTTGAGAACCCCGACCTGATAGGCAGCCCTTGCTCCGCCCCCGGTGAGGATCAGGCTGATCCGTGGCGTATCCTTGCCCATAGCGTTCCTTTCTCTTGTCCCTTATATAACTATATCCCTATTTTTACTGATGGTGGAACATAGACTGATAACAATGAGGGGTAAGTGTCGGGCAACAGGCAAAAAAAAGCCTCCGCAAGGGAGGCTTTCTATTCGTAACCGAATTGAGATTAAGCGAGTTTTTGCTTAATGAACTCAACGATATCTGTTACAGCAACACCTTCTTTGGTGCCGGCACGACGGTCTTTGTATTCCATCTCGCCGTTTTCTAGGCTGCGGTTACCGATCACGATAGTGTGCGGGATACCGATCAGTTCGTGGTCTGCGAACATGACGCCCGGACGCTCTTTACGATCGTCAAACAGAACTTCGATACCGGCTGCAGTTAGGTCAGCGTACAGCTTCTCTGCTGCTTCTTTAACTTCTACCGATTTTGCCATGTTCATCGGTACGATAGACACTTGGAAAGGTGCAATCGCTGTAGGCCAGATGATGCCGTTCTCGTCGTAGTTTTGTTCGATAGCGGATGCCACAACTCGTGATACACCAATACCGTAACAACCCATCTCAAGGATTGAGTTTTTGCCGTTAGAGTCCAGCACGCCACAGTTCATCTTCTCTGAGTAGCTAGTACCCAACTGGAAGATATGGCCGACTTCGATACCACGTTTAAGTTGAAGTGTACCTTGACCACATGGGCTTGGATCACCTTCAACTACGTTGCGTAGATCTTCAACTTGGCCTAGTTCAACGTCACGACCCCAGTTGATGCCAAAGTAGTGCTTGTCGTCAACGTTAGCGCCAGCGCCAAAGTCGCTCATCACAGCAACACTGCGGTCAACGATGAATGGTAGTTCTAGGCCAACAGGGCCAAGTGAACCTGGACCTGCACCGATAAGCGCACGAATTTCTTCTTCTGTTGCCATCTCTAGTGGAGCTGCAACTTCTTTCAAGTTTTCCGCTTTTACTTCGTTAAGCTCGTGATCACCACGGATGATCAGTGCGATGATGTCGGCGTCAACTTCATCAGAGGCTTTCACGAATAGAGTCTTAACAGTTTTTTCGATAGCCAAGCCGTGCTGTTCAACAAGCTCTGCGATAGTTTTCGCGTTTGGCGTGTCAACCAGTGTCATCTCTTGTGTTGGCGCGGCAAGCTCAGTCGCAGGAGCAAGGGCTTCTGCTTTTTCGATGTTTGCTGCGTAATCAGACTCAGAAGAGAATACGATTAAGTCTTCGCCACTTTCAGCCAGTACGTGAAACTCTTGAGAGCCACTGCCGCCGATTGCGCCAGAGTCAGCCAGTACTGGACGGTACTCAAGGCCCATGCGGTCAAATGCTTTACAGTAAGCATCGTGCATTGCATCGTAAGACTTTTGTAGGCCTTCTTTATCGATGTCGAAGCTGTATGCATCCATCATGCTGAATTCACGTGCGCGCATTACGCCAAAACGAGGGCGACGTTCGTCACGGAATTTAGTCTGGATTTGGTACAGGTTCAGCGGAAGCTGTTTGTAAGAACTCACTTCGTTACGCACAAGGCTAGTAATAACTTCTTCTGCTGTAGGACTTAGTACAAACGGACGAGCGTGACGGTCAGTAAAGCGAAGTAGTTCAGCGCCCATCTTTTCAGAACGACCTGTCTCTTCCCATAGTTCAAACGGTTGAACCACGGGCATCAAGGTTTCAACTGCACCTGCATTGTTGATTTCTTCGCGAACGATGTTCTCGACCTTACGTAAAACACGCAGACCAGTAGGCAGCCAGGTGTAAAGACCTGAAGCCAGCTTACGGATCATACCTGCACGAAGCATTAGCTGGTGGCTAATAACTTCTGCGTCGTTTGGAGTCTCCTTCAGGGTAGAAAGAAGATAGTTACTGGTACGCATTGATGGTATCCGTTTGTTTAGATGAAAATAAGGGGGTTTGGGGCTAGCCCCAGCCGCCGATAAAAGGGCGGTAACCGCATATACTACCAGCCCATTGGCCGTTAGCCAAAGAGATTGGGTTGCGCGGAACAGGAATTTCCATGGATTTAAATAACCAGGGCTATATTTCTCGCGACTTATCCAGAGCCGTAACGGTGACTGCGTCGGTGTTGACGGTAAATTTTACATTGTAGTCGAACAGGTGAACCGCATACTCCTTGGCGTCTGCTTTGCCTTTTTTGTAGGCTGGGCGGGGGTCTTGGGCCAACACTTCTTCAATGACCGCGCGCTGTCGGGCTAATTGCTTACCTGTGAATTGGCTCTCGGCCTTTTCGGTAAAGACCACGGGCAGGGTAGCAGGCTCACCATCGGCAAAGCCGCCATGGGCTTCGGGGAGGCTATCGGAGTATGGGATATAGGGTTTGATATCGACGATTGGCGTACCGTCAACCAGGTCGACCCCGCCGAGCTCGATAATGACATCACTGCCTTGCTGGCGTACGCCGATCAGCTCGACAGCCGACATACCAATACCGTTAGGGCGGAAGGTGGCCCGGCTGGCAAACACCCCGATGCGCTCGTTGCCGCCCAAGCGGGGAGGCCTGACGGTTGGGCGCCACCCAGCTTCCAGGTTTTGATCAAATAAAAAGAGTAACCACAGGTGGCTGAACTGCTCCAGTCCGCGAACCGCTTCCAAGGCATTGGCTTCGCCTTGCAGAATGATTTCGGAGCGGGCGCTGGGTACCAGCCCGGGCTGACGGGGCACGGCAAACTTTTCTTTGTAAGGGGAACGGACAACGCCGATAGGTTCAATTTGATAGCTCATGTCGATAGTGTCCTGATTCATTTGATGCAGAAAATACCATAAAAAAGTCAATTAGAGTTTGATGAGAATTGCTATCAGGTGTTATGTTATAACATAACCGCAAGGGTGTGATCAGCACCGAAGGTCGAATGGCCAACTTAAACCGTCGGTTTGGTCAGTTTGGTCAAAAGTAAGGAATTAAAATGCAAGTACTGAGCTCTTTAAAAAGTGCGAAGAATCGTCAGCGTGATTGCCAAGTCATTAAGCGTCGTGGTCGAGTCTATGTTATCTGTAAGTCGAACCCGCGTCTTAAAGCGGTACAGGGTAGGGTGAAAAAGAAAAAATAGCAGATGGTTAGATATATACAGGAAGAAGCAATAAGCCCCTCACTGGAGGGGCTTATTAATTTCTAGGTTGGGCGAATAGCCATATCGAGAAGGTAAATTACCAACCTTTAACGACGCCACCTTGGAAGATTTCTTTTGCAGCTTCGTATACAACGTCTGACTGGTAAGCCTTGATGAAGGTCTGTACGTTTTCTGCGTTGACATTGTCTTCACGGGCAACAATCAGGTTCACATATGGTGATTCTTTGTCTTCAACAAAGACACCATCACGCTCTGGCGTTAGGTTGATGCTGCTGGCATAGGTCGTGTTAATGATAGCTAGTTGCACATCGTCCAGAGAACGAGGTAGCTGGGCAGCTTCTAGCTCAACAATTTTTAGACCTTTTGGATTTTCAACGATGTCCAATACTGTTGCCGTTAGGCCTGCACCTTCTTTCAGCTTCAGTAGGCCCTGTTGCTCAAGCAGTAGCAGAGAGCGGCCAAGGTTAGTTGGATCGTTTGGTACTGCGATTTGATCGCCGTCTTTTAGCTCGTCAACTGATTCGATTTTGCTTGAGTAGCCAGCAATCGGGTAAACGAAGGTGTTCCCGGCAACGGCAAACTTGTAGCCGCGGTCAGTGATTTGCTGGTCAAGGTATGGCTTGTGCTGGAAGGCGTTGGCATCGATAGAGCCTTCTTCCAGTGCTGCGTTTGGCGATACGTAATCCGTGAAGGCGATCAGCTCAACATCAAGACCGTATTTTTCCTTGGCTTCTTGTGCAGCAATCTCTGCGACTTGCTCTTCAGCCCCTGCCATTACCCCAATTTTAACTTTGCTGCTATCAACGACAGCTTCTTTCTCGCCACAGCCTGTCAGGACCAATGCTGATGCCAAACCGGCGACGGCGAACAAATTCTTCAAATTAAAAGCCATGTTACTTCTCCTTAAAAACTGGGGTTTTCCGTAATACTAGATGGAATATTGTCTGTTAACAGTGTTACTTGTTGTCTGTGTCACTCGTTATCTGTGGTCGAAGCGCTTGACCAGATGGTCACCGGTGGACTGGATGATCTGAACCAGTATGACCAGCATCACGACCGTAATCAGCATGACGGTACCGTCAAAGCGCTGGTAGCCGTAACGGATACCGACGTCACCCAAGCCGCCGCCACCGACAGTACCAGCCATCGCCGAGTAGCTGACCAAGGTCACTAGAGTGATGGTTACGGCGTTGAAAATGCCCGGCAGGGCTTCTGGTAGCAGTACCTTGGTAATGATTTGGCGTGGGGTTGCGCCCATCGCCTGTGCAGCTTCCACCAAACCGGTAGGGACTTCTAGCAATGCCCCTTCGACGAGACGGGCAATGAAAGGGATCGCGCCGACGGTCAATGGCACAATCGCCGCTGCGGTGCCGATAGAGCTGCCAACCACGAAGCGGGTAAATGGAATTATCGCTACCAGCAAGATGATAAAGGGAATGGAGCGGCCAATATTGGTCACAATACCCAGCACTTTATTAACTGCAGGGTTGGCCAGTAGGCCGTTTGCTTTGGTTAAGTGCAGGGCAACGCCGACAGGGATCCCGATCAAAAAGCCTATAAGGCCAGAGGCAAAGACCATGATCAGGGTTTGACCAAGGGCATCGATAAGCAGATCAACCAAACGTTCGTTCTGGGTCCACCAGGTGGTAATTGAATCAAGCAACATAGCCCAATACCTCTACATTTACTTTGTGATCGCGAAGGAAGTTAATGGCTTGGTCAGCCGCTTGCTCGGTGCCGAAGAATTCAGCGAGCATCAGGCCGAACTTGACGCCGCCGGCGTAGTCCATGTCTGAGCTTAAAATGCTGATATCAATATTGAACTCGCGAGCCACTTGCGAGATAAGCGGAGCATCAACCGAGGCGCCGGTAAACTCAAGGCGGATCAGCGGGTAGCTGTTCGCAACACGGGTTTCCACCATGCGTGTGCGGTAGTCTTCAGGAATAGAAAGATCCAGGGTAGAGCGGATAAAGTCACGCGCGAGCTCGGTTTTCGGGTGGGCAAAGATATCGCCGACCGGCCCTTTCTCGACCAGCTCACCGTCACCGATGATCGCCACTTCGGAGCAGATGCTTTTCACCACATCCATCTCGTGGGTGATCAGCAAAATCGTCAGCTCGAGCTTGCGGTTGATTTCCTTTAGCAGCGTCAAAATAGATTGGGTTGTCGCTGGGTCAAGGGCGCTGGTGGCTTCGTCACACAGGAGTACCTTGGGATCAGAGGCCAGTGCACGGGCAATTGCCACACGCTGCTTCTGTCCGCCACTCAAATTGGACGGGTAGGTTTCGCTCTTGTCGGCCAAACCAACCAGTTCAAGCAGTTCATCGACTTTAGTTTTTATGCCTGCTTTGTTGGTGCCTGCCAGCTCTAGGGGCAGCGCGACATTGTCGAAAACAGTGCGAGAAGACAGCAGGTTGAAGTGCTGGAAGATCATGCCGATCTTGCGGCGCGCCTGGGTCAGCTCTTGGTTTGAGAGCTGGGTGAGATCGATACCATCAACGATGACATGACCGCTTGTTGGGCGCTCGAGCAGGTTGACGCAGCGGATCAGGGTACTTTTACCGGCACCGGAAGAACCTATCACTCCAAAGATGGTGCCTTGCTCAATGGTCAGGTTGATATCACGCAGTGCGTGGATCTCCTTGGCCCCTTGATAGAAGACTTTATTGACTCTGTTTATTTCTATCATCGTTTTTCCCAAATCCTATACCGTGTTGATGACGGGCACGCCCATCAATGGCTGCGACCGGTATATTGTTATGTTGTGTATTGCATTTGCATTATTTTATTGATGCCTGAGGTCTGTCTGCCAATCGCATCTATGGCTTTGATGCTATGGGCTAATATAAATGAAGTCAATAGATATTTTTACGTCTGGACGTCTAAATGGCTTTATAGCCATAATCGCAGTGCGACTATTCTATGTTGCTCTTATTGCTGGGGTTGATAGAAACAGGTGAATCCCGTTGCCAGCCGTGCCATAATTTGGGCATAACGAATACAGCGAGACAGAGGGCTGACGCTTGGCCAAACCAGCAGTTTTTATTGACCGTGATGGCGTAATTAACATCGATCACGGCTATGTCCACACTACCGATGATTTTGAATATGTCGAGGGTGTGTTTGAAGCCTGTAAGAAACTTAAGGCGATGGGGTACATGTTGGTGTTAGTGACCAACCAGTCTGGCATTGCCCGCGGGATGTTTACCGAGGATGATTTCCTGACCCTGACCGAGTGGATGGACTGGAATTTTGTCGACAACGGTGTCGAGTTCGACGGTATCTATTACTGCCCGCATCACCCGACTGAAGGCAAAGGTGATTACCTTCAGGATTGTGAATGCCGCAAACCTAAGCCTGGTATGTTTAACTCTGCCCGTGACTTCCTCAAGATTGATATGGCCAGCTCGGTGATGATCGGTGATAAGGCCGATGATATGAAAGCCGCCGAAGCGGCTGAAGTCGGTACCAAAATCTTGGTGCGTACTGGCAAGCCGGTAACCGATGAGGGTGAGCAGTTGGCAGATGCGGTGCTAGACAGTGTTGCTGATGTGCCGGCTTGGCTTGCCGCACAATAATCGCTGAGTGGCGAAACAATAGATAAAGCCCTATGAACAGGGCAAAGCAATGGCATGTGAGTGCCGGAAAAAGGTCGCGATAGCGGCCTTTTTTGTGCCTGATTTTCTATTCCCTCATGCTGGCAAAATTGACCAATATGCGAACAAATATGCCACAGGTGTCTTACCTCTTCTTTTGCTTTGGTTCTAAGCTATTGAATAATAATGGCTGAATTTTGGCACGCATGCTGCACTACAACAATAACGTGTGAGAGTACGAGAAGGGTGAGGAAAGATTATGCGTAATATAGTGAAGCTGATAGTCGCGGGTAGTTTGTTATTAAGCACAGGTTATGGATACGCGGACGAGCTGGATAAGGCTGCTTGGCAAGCAGAGACCGAGCTATCGCTCACCAATCAAAAGCACCAGGCACTTGCTACGGTACGCCAGTTCCACAGCGACGAGCTTAAGCGGTCATTGGCACAAGGCCAGCAAGCGGTTATTGCCGATATGACTGAGCGGCAATTGTACCAACAGCTGACAATGCCCGACGAGATAGCATTGCAGGTCGCTTCGCAGGAGTCGGGTCTGGTGGATGGAGAATAATGCGAGGAAGTCGTGCCAGTATGCTTATGTCAGGGTAAAAGCGGCCGGGTAAGTAGCGAATAAAAAAAGGAAAGCCAATGCTAAGCAGTAGCTTCCCTAAACAGTGCGACTGACTCACACCAATTACAGGTAAGGTTAGACCGGGGCGATAGAGCTACCCTTGATCTTGCAAGAACGTGACCCAAGGCCCTGCCGCACCTTTCATGTCCTCGGACTGGGCGGCGACTTTCATTGCCTTGAGTGCTCTACCCAACTGGTTGAGCTCGAAGTGGGCCATACCGCGCAAGTAGGCGAGCTCGGCCTTGTCACCCGACTCGGCACCGGGGGCTGGTTGCAGGGCAAACTCAGTAGCTTGGCCATATTGCTGGGCCTGCAGCATCAAACGGGCGATTTTCAGCTGGGTGTTGGCTGTTGGTTCTTGCTGGTAGGCACTACGGTAGGCCGTAATGGCCCGGTCCAGCTCTTTGGCCTGCTGCCAGAAGCTGGCGAGTTTATTCCAGTGTTTGACCGTGTTGCTGATATTGCCGTTGGCCATCTCTTGTTCCAGTGTTTTTGCTGCCCGGTAAGGGATCCCGCGGTACGCCTGGAAATTAGCGAGGCGCAGGAACTCTTTCTCTTCATCAAACAGTCCTAGCTTGTAGGCGCTCTCCAAGGTAGCCAGTGAGTTACGCTCCTGGTTTAGCTCCATATAGACGCCTGAAAGCTGCATCCAGTACCGTTTCTTGTGCGGATACTTTGATGTCAGGGTCTTCAGTACACCGGCGACACTCTTGAATTGCTTCAGTTCATAATGGGATGCCATCAGCAGCATGTACCACGACTCGCTCGGGGCCGGGCTCATCGCTATCGCCTGCTTGACCGGCGGGATCGCGTTTTTGTAATTCTCCATCTGGACATAGCCACTGGCTAGCGTGATATAGGCATGGGCACTTGGCTTCTCCTCGGTGGTCTTGGCGATCTCAAACCATCGCTTCATGGTCGTGACCGATTGCTGGAATTGCTCCTCGGCCAAGTAAAGCTGGGCGAGGCTGTAGCGAACCTGCTGGGCGACCGGTACCGGCAGGGCATCTTCTGCCAACGACTTGGCAAAAAATTGCGAGGCCTTGCCGTAGTTATCCTGCATCGAATATAAAAATCCCATCTGTTGCAGCAACACTGCCCGGTCATATTTTTTCGACTTGGTTCGCTCGAGGGCGCTTTCCAGCTTGTCGATAGCCTGGTTGTACTTCTCGGTGGCAATTAACTCCTGGACCTTGTTGACGGTCTTGAATGTCCGGTCGCTGAGCTCTGGGGTTCCCTTGGCCATAACCGGTGCCGCAAGGGCACCGGTTAGGATAAAGAGAGAAGCCAGCAAATGTTGTTGAAATTTCTGCATGGGTCACTCCCTTAGTTGACTGAAAACTCGATTTCCTGCGACAGGCGGGTACTGACGGCCTGGCCGTCGACCTGCTTGGGCTTGAAGGTCCATTTCGATACGGTCTTTCTTGCCGCTTTGCCGAGTCCCATTCGGCGTGGCGTCTCCTTGAGCACCTTGATGTCCTCGACAGCGCCGCGGGCATTGACGGTAAACTCGAGCATGACTATGCCTTGTTCAATGCCGGCCCTAGCGGCTTTACGCGGCATTTGTGGCTGGAATGTTGCCAGCGGTACAGGACCACCGTTACCCGCCATCTGTGCCCCGCCACCTTGGCTGTAGTGGCCAAGTACTGAACCGCCGGTGACATTGACGGGGAGATCCAGCTTCGGCATATCCATCGGGATTTGCTCCATCACTGGCTTGACCGTTGACGTCACTTTTAGCTCAGGCGGCGGTGGTGGCCGCTTCGGTGGTGGCGGTTTCGGGAGTTCGCGTTTTTTCTCCTGTACTTTTTGTTCCGATTTGACGCGGATGAAGTCGACCATACGCAGGTCGTCATCCGACACCAGTTCGTGGCGCTCTTTGTTTACCAGCTTGTCCATCCCCCAGAACAGGCCCAGGGAGACAACGAGCGCCAGTGCTAATGAGGCCAGATACCGCATAGGCTTAATCCTTATTGGTTGCGGCAATGGAGATGCTCTGGACACCTGCCATTCTTATCTGATCCATCACCTTGACGACGACACCAGACTTGGCTTCCTCGTCAGCCTGGATCACCACGGCTCCGTCTGGGCTTTCAGCCCGCAGGCGTTCGATGTTGGCGCGAACGGCATCCACCTCGACACGACGCTTATCGACCCACACGTCCCCGGCGGCACCGACGGCAACCATGATGTTGCCTTTCTTGACGGTTTGCGCGGTGCTGGCGCTTGGACGGTTAACATCAATACCAGCTTCCTTGACAAAAGAAGTGGTAACAATAAAGAAGATCAACATGATAAACACGATGTCGAGCATCGGGGTCATATCGATAGCGGCTTCGTCACTGCTCTCGCTGCTGTAACGTCTTTTCATGACCTATACCTCTAAATTCCATTTATTAGGCAATGTGCTTCAACTTGTCTTCCAACTTCTGGGTGGAGACTTTGGCGAGGTGATCGAGCCGGGAGCTGAAAAATAGCCCGGATAAAGAGGCGACCATGCCTGCCAATGTTGGGATTGTTGCCTTTGAGATCCCCGACGCCATGGCGCGGGGGCTGCCTGTTCCTGTGACTGCCAGGATATCGAAGACCTGTATCATCCCTACCACGGTACCCAGTAGGCCCAATAGTGGACAAAGGGCGATCAATACCTTGATGATAGGTAGGCCGCGTTTGTTTTCGATATCTTGCTTGGAGATGATCTCCTGACGGATCATCTTGGCACTCCAGCTCTGGTGCTCTGTTCGTGCAGACCATTGCCCCTCGACCCTTTTCATCGCCCGGGGCAGGACAGCGGCAAAGTAGAACCAGCGTTCGAGCAAAACCGTCCAAAGCATCAGGCTGAGGACGAAGATGGCCATCAGGACATCCCCCCCCATGCCGAGGAAGCGCCGGATGGATTCCAGCTCTTCAATTAACCACCACATAGTGCCTCCTTACTTCTCGGCAGCGTGCAGTTTTTCCTGGTAGCGAGCGATGTAGCCTGCACTCTGCTCTTCTAGGGTTTGCACCAGTCGGCGGCTCTTGCTGTGGACCAGGGTATAGAAGAACAGCAACGGAATGGCGACAACCAGCCCCAGCATCGTGGTTACAAGGGCCTCGGAAATACCGCCGGCCATTAGCTTTGGATCACCGGTACCGAATAGGGTGATAGCCTGGAAGGTACCTATCATCCCCATTACGGTACCCAGTAGGCCGAGTAGTGGGGCGACGGAGGCAAACAGTTTGATGGAGCCGACAAAGCGCTCGATGCTCGGGGCATTGCGCAGGATCACTTCGTCGAGCTTGGCTTCTAAGTCTTCCAGATTATTGCTGTTGTGGCCAAGGTAGGCTTCGATGATCTCACCCAGCGGGTTACCTTTGATCACGGCGTCGGACTTAGTTTGGCGGCGCATCTTGCTGCCAATGATGGTCAGACGAAGGAAGCAGAACAGGGCGACAAGTGCACCAATAGCCCCCATACCCAAGATCACGTAGCCGACGATGCCGCCCTGGTCAATACGTTCTTGGACCGTAGGGCTCTGCACCAGCAGCGATAGGATCACGCCACGGGATGGGTCGATAAACAATGGCTCGTAGCTGCTGTCAGCGGCTTCAAAACCCGGTACATTGCGCATAATGTTTTTGCCCGGCTGGCGTGACAGCTCTTCGAACTTACCGGTTTGTGGTACGTAAGTGATGTACTTTCCATCGGCAATGGCATTGAACTCACCGACAAGGGTGATATCGCGCACGGCTTCCTTACCTTCGCCGTATACCACGGTGGCTGGCGCGGTTGTCGTTTCGCCTGACAAGATGATCTGCTGCAGAATCGTGTGCCAGAAGGCTTCTAGCTCTTGGCTTGACGGTAGCTCTTTGCTCTCGGCAAGTTTGGTCAGCACAGCATTGCGCTCAGGGAACAATACTGCATTTTGTGAAGCTGCGAATAATCCTTTGAATTCCCCGGCATATTGACGGACAACACCGAACATCTCGCCAAGGGTGCCGGTCCGCTGGCGCAGGGTTTCGGCCAGCTCTGTCAGTGATTTGTCATTGGCATCGAAGCTGGCTTTGAGCTGGTCGCCACGTACGGTTTCGGCTTTCAGCTCAGTGCGGGCCTGCTTGAGCAAGGCGGCTTGCTGGTCGCGGTTGGCCTTGAAGTCTGCTTCACGTTGTTTGTTTTCCTTTGACTCGGCGATGCTGTCGGATTTCACCGACTGTAGCAACTGAGACAGTGAGGCTGGGTTTTCTGCTTGGGCTGGAGCGGCCAGCATTAGTCCAGTCAGCAGGGCGGTAGCCAGTGTTTTGAATCCTTTCATTATCCTTCCTCCCCGGCGAATACAGGCAATTTGATGAGGGCTGGTGGCGCTTGCTTCTTGGCAATACGCAGACCTTGCTGGACAGCGATACGGTAGCTTTGTGGTAGCGTTTCCCACTGACGGGTCTGCTGGTTCCACATCCCGGTTTCGCCCCCGTCAGGTGACTGGTACAGCAGGGCGGTACGGCCGATCCGCAGGAAGTCGTAAGTCACGGTTTCGCCGTTACGTTCCAGGCTGGCTTTATAGGATTCGATTGAACGCGAGAAGCCTTCTTCTATCTGGTAGGCTTCCATGACTTTGCGGAATTTTTCCGAGGTGGTGACATCTGCTCGGTCCATCAGTTTATGAAGTTCGGCGATACGGAGGCTGCGCTCTTCGGTTTGGAAAGGCAGGTCGAGGGCAACGAACTCATCGAGCGCATCGATCATCTTGAGCGTCAGCGGCACCACTTCCATCGCGGTCTGGTCTATTTGGGCGATCTGGCGATTGAGTGAGTCCAGTTCACCTTGCTGGGAGTCGACCATGCGGCTGATCTGGGCATTGTAGATCTTCATGCTGTCGATCTGGCGTAGTAAGCCCTTGTATTCAGCCAGCATCGATTCTGTGCTGTCGGCGTATTTGTCGACTTTTACCTGCGAAGAGGTGGCCGATTTGTCGGCCTTGGCCTGCGTGGCCACTACCGAGCCGGAGTCAGCGGCATAGGCGGCAGTGCTCAGGGCCAGTATGGCGGCAGTGATTGCACTAACGCCAAAGTCCTTGATAGTCATAGGTGCATCCTTGTCTTAGTGTTTGTCAGTCAGAAAAGAGGGCGCGAGCTGTACCCGCGCCTGAAATCATTAGAATTGGTATGCTAGATCTAAGTAGATAAATCGGCCGACATTGTTATGAACGACGATGTCATAGCCATTGGAGTCGTTGCTAAATGGGGCGAGCTCGTCAGTCACATTATTAATACCGAACGCAATTTTCATCTGTTCGATACCGCTATAGGCAAGCTGGGTATCCCAAGTGGTTAGGCTATCGATTTCGGTGAATTTATCCGTTTCGTAGAGTGCATCGTAACTGTGGGTATAGTTGATACGGTTGACGAATTTGAATTCTTGGTATGCCCAAATCACGCTACCGTTACCTTTGAAGCGAGGCCCACCACCTTCGACACCGCCTGTATCTTTACCTGCGGTTTCTGTTGTAACGCCATCACTATCTGTAATTTTGAATGAGTCGATGTAGCTACCGTTAAGGCTGAAATCGAAGCTGCCTGAGGCCAAGGTTTCGTAGGTATAATCAATACCCATGTCGATACCTTGTACCTCTTGTTCATCAAGATTGAGGTAGACATTGTTGATTTGAACAATATTACCGCCGTCATCGCGAATGACGTTCGAACTATCGTTGTCAATCAAGTCTTGGCTACTTAAGCGGCCAATTTTGTCTTTATTGGTAATTCGGTAAATATCAGCTGTGATGCTTAGATCTTCGATAGGCTCAACGACGACACCAAAGTTGAATGATTCAGATTTTTCAGCTTCTAGATCTTCGTTACCAGAGCTAACAACTTTAAATTGTGCTGCCTCACCAGTTGTATCAACAAGATTTTGGTAGCTTGTTGAGCTTCCCATATAAAGCTCGGGTAGGGTTGGTGCCTTAAAGCCTTGGCTGTATGAGCCTCGGAAAACAACAATTTCATGAGGTTGGAAACGTATCGCTGCTTTGGGGCTGAATGCGCTACCGAAATCGTTGTAGTGTTCAAATCGTCCAGCTAGCTGTAGCTCAGTCGTTTCGTGCACCGGGATCATAAACTCGGTATATGCTGCGATTACATTGCGATCGCCTTTAGAGCTGGTACCACCAGAGCCGATAATCTCACCTGCAGCGACTTGACTGTCTGGGGTATCTTCTGCGGACTCGTAACGGAATTCACCACCGAAGGCCATTTGAATATCACCGGCGGGTAATTCATAGACTGGCATTGCAGCACCGGCATTAAGGAATGCAAGTTGGGATTTACCTTTGCGGGTTGTTTCGGTTACCGCAGGAGCGATTGAGTCGGCACTATTATGTGGAGAGAAAGGGTTGTAAGTGCCGTTGTCAATCAACGCTTGATAAGCTGCTCTGTTGATGTAGCCAGAGCCAACATTTTTTGTCTGGGTATAGTGGTAGCCAACATCGGCATTCCATTCAATATCGCGCTCACCCCAGTAACTAAGACCTTCTAAGCCAGTTACGATCCGGGCTGAATCTGTTGTTACGTCGTTGACACGGTTGGGAGCTGCTGTCATACGATGGCGCAGTTTTACATCTTGGCCAAACGTATTAAAGGGATTGTCAGCTGCCACGATAATACCGTCATTTTCATCTGTAGGCGTTGGTGCTGAGATAGTGGTTGTTTCTACGCGGTTTAATGCCAACTCAAGAAAAGAGTTTACATCATCATTAAGCTGGTGATTTATCGTACTTAGTAAACTATAGCGGTTACTCTCAGGGATCATGGCAATGTCAGAGGCGTAATCATAGTTACAACTTAATTCATTGCCGTTGGCATCCTGTCCACATAGCGCACCAAGGTAATTACCATCAACATCGAAAGCGTACCCAGGGTTACCCCGGCTTGAAGTCCAATCGAACCCGCCTCTGTCGGTAAGATCTGCGCTTGATGTATTACTACGGTCTTCGCGCATGATGTTGCCTTTATTGACGGCATTAAATGACACCATGATATTGGTTTTATCATCGTTGAAGGTTTTACCTGCAGTAATCGTTGCGTTTAACTCTTCACCATCCATTTCGGACGTTACGCCTGATTTTGTTTTAATTTCAAAACCTTCGTAATCTCTTTTTAGAATGATATTGATAACACCGGCGATTGCATCAGAGCCGTAGAGTGCTGATGCACCGTCTTTTAGTACATCGATACGCTCAACGGCAGAAAGAGGGATACTGTTGAGATCAACGAAAGTATCATTCATGTTCTGGCCAAAGGCGTAGTTGGCTACCCTGCGGCCATTTAGCAATACCAATGTACGACTTGAGCCTAGCCCGCGTAATGAAACACCTGAGGTGCCAGCTGCGAAGCTATTGGTGGCATTATTACCGTAACTGCCGGAGCCATTCTGGGTTAAACCACGTAGAACATCATCAACACTAACTGCGCCCATATCTGCAATATCAGAAGCGGTATAAACATCCACTGGGTTCGGACCTTCCATGTCCGTGGTTGAAATACGCGATCCTGTGACCTTCATCTTTTGCAGTTTCTCAACCTGCTGTTCTTCAGCGTGGGCGGCTGTGCTAATAAAGCCTGATCCCAACGCGAGGCTGATAGCAATAGATAAGGCTGTTGTTTTTTTATTCATCCTTGCTGCTCCGTTATTATCCTTCCTGTGATTTGGCCGAGATAGGGCCAAACGAGCATTAACTTTTTGTTAACGCTGCGTGGCAAGATATACATGAAGCAAAAAGTTGAAGTCAAACCAGTGGGTTTTGTTTCATCATCAAGATAAAACGGAGTGTTTAACTGCAATTAAGTAATATTTAGGTGATTATTCTGGTTGGTTGTTGTTTCATGAAGGTAAATATTGCTTTATTGCCAGTAGCTACAGAAATTTCTTTGTTAATGGATAATGTTGCTACAAGGGTGGAGGGTGGAGCCTTTCTTTGCTTTTTTGTTAATGTTTGGTTGATTGTGTTACTTTTGATGTTGGTGAATAGATATTCATAAATACTATCAAGGAATGCGTTTTTTGGTGTTGTTTTTGCTTCTGGCGTATACCTATAACTAGAGGGGATGTATTGGCGGAATTTTCATTCAGCGCTGGTAGGTAGAAAGCCGTCTGGCCTGCATGCGAAATTCTGTCGGTAATTCTGGTTTTTATAAAATGCACCGAGTTTTATCTTTTTTTAAATATTATTTTTACCCTGCGATGAAATGTGACAAATTTGGTTCAAAATTGTTGCTCTTGGTTGAGGGTGGGTGTAATCCACTGTATTTATGGATAAATTAAAGAATAAATGATGCCATCCAATCGCTTTCCTGTCGTTCGTTTACTCAGGAAGGACTTATTTACTGGTAGTTAACTGAAAGGTTTGCCTGTTTGACATGGAGTAGTTAAAACATGCTGTCATATTTCTTGCGTCGATTGGCATTGGTTGTCCCGACGTTTTTAGGGATCACTATCCTTATCTTTGCCATTACCCGTTTTGTGCCCGGAGGGCCTGTTGAACGGATGCTGGCCAATATGCAGGCACAAGGTGATGGGGCTGCAGCCATGACATCGGCTGGTGGTAACTCGGCACTGTCTGAAGATCAAATTGCCGAGCTGAACGCCTTTTATGGCTTGGATAAACCCGTCATTGAAGCCTACACCGAATGGCTCGGCAAGTTGATGGTGTTGGATTTTGGCGAATCCACCCGCTATTACGAACCGGTCTCCGATATGATTGCCGAACGGTTGCCGGTCTCGTTGTTCTATGGCGGCATGACGTTTTTCATCAGTTATTTCATCTCGATCCCCCTTGGTTACTACAAGGCGCTCAAGCACGGCTCGGTATTTGATTCCGGCTCGTCCATCTTGATTTTTATCGGCTACGCCTTACCCGGCTACGTGGTGGGTGTCTTGCTCATCACCTTATTCAGCTATCACCTGGAATGGTTTCCGATGGGCGGGTTCGCGGGTGATGATTACGATGATTACGAAACCTTTGTTGAGCGGGCCAGGGATGTGATGTGGCATGCGGTGCTGCCGCTGATCTGTTATCTGATCGGGGACTTTGCCACTTTGACCATGACCATGAAAAACAATCTGATGGAGAACTTGTCATCCGACTATATCCGTACCGCGATTGCCAAGGGGCTGCCGTTTAAAAAAGCAGTACGCAAACACGCCCTGCGCAACAGTTTGATCCCGATTGCCAGTCACTTTGGTAACTCGTTGTTATTTTTCATGACCGGCTCTTTCCTGATAGAAGTTATTTTCAATATCGATGGGATTGGCTTGCTTGGCTACGAGTCGATTATCGAGCGGGATTACCCGGTCGTGATGGGGATCGTGGCTATCAATGCTGGCATGCTATTGATGGGCAATATTATCTCCGATATCTGCGTTGCCCTGGTTGATCCACGAGTGAAGTTTGGAGCCTGATCATGTTGAACTTAAACCCGCTAACGCTGCGAAAGATCAAACGCTTCAAGGAAATTAAGCGTGGCTATTGGTCTTTCCTACTGCTTTCATGCCTGCTGGTACTATCACTGTTTGCCGAGTTGTTGATCAACAGCAAGGCGCTGGTGGTCAAATACAATGGCGATTACAGTTTTCCGGTACTGTCTGATGTCCGTCTCGGCAGTGAATTTGGCCAGCCGTCATCTAGCGAAGCGGATTACCGCGCACTCCAGCAACTCTTTGCTGAGCAGGACGGGGATAACTTTGTGGTTATGCCGCTGGTGCCGTGGAACCCTTATGAGCAGGATTTTTCCGGTGATTATCCGCCCACCGCCCCGAGTGCTGCTGGTAAGCATTACTTGGGAACCGATGTGATCGGCCGGGATATTCTCGCCCGTTTAGTCTACGGTTTTCGTACTGCGATGGGTTTTGCCCTGATCACCATGGCGGTTTCTTATGCCATTGGTACGGCAGTGGGGTGCGCAATGGGCTTCTTCGGTGGCAAATTCGACCTGTTTGTCCAACGCTTAATAGAGGTGTGGTCAATGGTGCCTTTCCTCTATGTCATTATGATTTTGGTGTCGATAACTCAACCGACGTTTTCATTATTTGTCGCCATCAACGTGTTGTTTGGTTGGATGGGAATGACCTGGTACATGCGTACTATGACCTACAAGGAGTCAGCCCGGGAGTATGTGATGGCGGCCAAGGCGCTGGGGGCGTCGACCCTCCGCATTATCTTCCACCATATCTTGCCGAATACCATGGTCATGATTGTGACGCTGGCGCCGTTTACTATCGCCGCCAATATCACCGCGTTGACGGCGTTGGATTACCTTGGCCTCGGCCTAATGCCACCGACTCCGAGCTGGGGGGAGTTACTGCAACAAGGAAAGTCTAACTTGGACTCGCCGTGGATTGTGGCCTCGGTTGTGTCATCGATTGTCTTGGTGCTAGTGATGGTGACCTTCATTGGTGAGGCTATCCGGGCTGCCTTTGATCCAAAGAAATTCACCCGCTATGTATAACTCTGGCTTGCAGCTGTTGAAATAAGGATATTAATAATGAAAAGCATGCTCAAATTTTCAGCTGTCGCGATCATTGCCGCACTCGGAAGTGCTGCACAGGCGGCAGACCTACCCGCAGATTTGACGTGGGTGTCAAATATGGAAGAGCCGTTGTTTGCCTCTCCTGAAGCCAAGTTCGGTGGCACGTTACGCACTCATATGGCCAGCTTTCCGCAGACTTTGCGCAGCGTCGGCCCAGATTCCAACTCCGGGCTTCGTCATCACTTTATGGACGGGGTTCCCAAGCTGGCCGCACGTCATCCCAACACCGAAAGGTGGATCCCTCAGTTAGCGCAGGAATGGGCCTTTGGCGATGATAATCAGACCGTGTATTTCAAACTGGATCCCAACGCTCGTTGGTCGGATGGCGAGAAGGTTACCGCCGATGATTACCTGTTTATGCTGAAGTATTACCGTTCGAAAGACATTATTTCACCTTGGTACAACGACTTCTTTACTAAAAAAATTGAGGATGTCATTAAATTCGACGACTACACCATCGGGGTGAAGTCAGCCACCAAAATGACCGATGACGAGCTGATGGTGCAGATAAACCTGCCAAGCAACGGTTTGCAGCCAAGGCCAGAGCACTTCTTCAAGCCGAAAAAAGATGATAATAACGACGGTATCGACGATAACTTTGTTCGTCGTTACAACTTCAAGAGCGAGCCGACAACGGGTCCTTATTACATGGACAAGGTCAAGAAAGGCAAGAGCGTGACCTTCAAGCATGTCGGGGAAGACTGGTGGGGTTACAGCAACCGCTATTACCAGAACCGCTATAACGTCGAGAAAGTACGTTATACGGTGATCCGCGACAGTGACATTGCCCGCAAGCATTTCGAGAAAGGCAGCTTAGACACCTTTGGTCTGGTTTTGCCTAGTCTCTGGCATGAAAAAGCCAATACTAAGCCTTATAAGAATGGTTATATCCATAAGTTTTGGGGGTATAACCAACGCGTCCAAGGGGCGGGGGGATTATGGATCAACACCGCTCAGCCATTGCTTGATGACCGCTATGTCCGTGCTGGGGTGACTTATGCCACCGACTTCGATGGCATGATTGCCAATGTCTTGCGCGGTGATTATGCCCGCAAGCCCCACGGTATGGGGTTCGGCCATGGCGGCTATGATCGCAGTGACAATAAAGCGCCGGCCTTTGAGCCTGAGTTGGCGGCAGAGTACTTTGCCAAAGCGGGCTTTGACAAGATTGGGCCGGATGGGATCAGGGTAAATGCCAGCGGAGAGCGTTTGAGCTTTGCTATTACCTATGGGTACCAGCCGCATACACCGCGAATTGCTTACCTGAAAGAGCAGGCGAAGCAAGCTGGGCTTGAATTGACCCTCAACCTCGTTGATGGCTCATCGGCCTTCAAGTATGTGTTGGAGAAGAAACATGATCTGGCATTTATCAATATGGGAGGCGGGGAGATCCCGGCTTACTGGGAATACCTTCATTCAGTCAATGCGAAACCGCAAACCAACAACCATACCAATTTTCGCTCTCCGGAAATGGATAAGTTGATCGACCGCTATAACAAAGAATTTGATCTTGAGAAGAAACAAGCCGTATCCCATCAAATTCAGAAAATTATCTCTGATGAGTTCTTGATTGTACCTGGCTACATGGTGCCCTATACCCGAGAAGGGTATTGGCGTTGGCTGAAATATCCGACTCCGGCCATGACTAAGCAGACGAGTACTTTGTTCTCGGTCGTTGATCTGGCCACGTTCTGGATTGACGGGGAAGAAAAGAAAGCCACCCTTTCTGCGATGAAGAAAGGCAAAACCTTTGAACCGGTCACTGTGATCGATGACAACTATAAGCTGTAAGGTCGGTCGACTATGCAAGATGATGTAATTTTAAGTGTTCAAGGGCTGGAGACTGAGTTCACTACCGATGACGGTATTGTCAAAATCCTTCATGGCGTCAGCTTCGATGTGCGCAAAGGGCGGACATTGGGCATTGTCGGTGAGTCGGGTTGCGGTAAAAGCGTGACGGCAATGTCGATCATGGGTTTGCTGCCCAAACCCTACGGGCAGGTCGTTGGCGGTCAGATTTTGTACCGCGGGACTGATCTGGTGACATTGCCTGCGGAAGACATGTATGCCATGCGAGGGAACCGGATTTCGATGATTTTCCAGGATCCGATGACCGCACTCAATCCCGTGCACTCGGTCGGTCGCCAGCTTATCGAGGTACTTGAACTGCACCGACCTGAGCTTAACAAAGGTGAGCGGAATCAGTACGCCTTGGAGATGCTCAGGAAGGTTAAAATCCCGATGCCGGAGAAACGGCTCAAGGAGTACCCGCACAACCTTTCGGGAGGGATGCGTCAGCGGGTGATGATAGCCATGGCACTGGCGTGTAAACCTGACATACTTATTTGTGATGAACCGACAACGGCATTGGATGTCACGGTGCAGGCCTCGATCCTTGAGCTGATTAACGATCTTCAGCAAGAAACCGGCATGTCTGTGATTTTCATCACCCATGACTTGGGTGTTGTTGCTGAAATTTGTGATGACGTTGCGGTGATGTATGGCGGGAAAGTGGTGGAGTTCGCCGACATTTTTGATTTGTTCGACAATCCCCAGCATCCCTATACCGAGCGCTTAATGGGCTTGATGCCTAGCTTGGATAATGAACCAAAGCAGCCGATTGAAATTAAACCTATTGATGTCACTTTGTTCCCCGAATTCAAGGGATAGGAAAGGGATAAGCAAAGGCAAGATTGAGCGGTATAGGTTGAGTGGTAAAGGGAGAATAAAATGACAGAGTTACTAAGGATAGAAAATCTCAAGCAGCACTTTGTCTCTGGTAAAGGGATTTTTAAAAAAGGCTACACGGTGAAAGCGGTCGACGGGGTCTCTTTCTCTGTCGCTCGTGGTGAAACTTTGGGATTGGTAGGGGAGTCTGGCTGTGGTAAGAGTACCTTAGGTCGGACGATCCTCAAGCTCTATGAACCGACAGACGGTAAAATTTTCTTCGAGGGTAAAGATATTACCCAGCTCTCCGCCAAAGAGATGCGTCCGCTGCGTAAAGACTTGCAAATCGTTTTTCAAGATCCAATGGAGTCGCTCAATCAGCGTCATACCGTTGGGATGATTTTGGAAGAGCCTTTCATTATCCACAAGGTCGGAACACCAGCGGAGCGAAAGCAGTGGGTGAGAGAGTTGTTGGTTAAAGTGGGTCTGCCCGAGGAAGCCACTAATCGTTATCCGCATGAGTTTTCTGGGGGACAGCGCCAGCGAATAGGGATTGCCCGCGCGATCACCCTCAAGCCTAAACTACTGATCTGCGATGAGTCGGTATCTGCACTGGATGTATCGGTCCAGGCTCAAATCCTGAATTTGTTGCTGCAACTTCAACAGGAGATGAATTTGGCCATCATCTTCATCTCTCACGACCTCTCGGTAGTGAAGCACATCTCCGACCGTGTGGCGGTGATGTATTTCGGCAAAGTGGTGGAGATGGGCGATGCCCGGGAAATATACAGTAACCCGCAGGCAGATTATACCAAGAAGCTGCTGTCGGCCATTCCGATCACGCATCCTCGTGACAGGAAGCGTAAGAGGCCCGCAAACAACACCCATGTAGCCTGACAATGAGAAAAGGAATAGGGTATGAAACGGATTTTAACGGCATCGTGCTTATTGTTGCCGGCGCTCTCTTGGGCAACGCTGCCCAGCGACATTCAGTGGCAGACTAATAATGATGAGCCTTTGTTTGCCTCTCCTGATGCAAAATTTGGTGGCACACTGCGCACATCATTGCCGAGTTTTCCGCAAACATTTCGCACCGTAGGGCCTGATGGCAATGGGGCTTTTCGGGTGTGGTTGTTGGATAAGCAGCCGCAATTGTTGCAGCGCCACCCCGATACCTTGGCCTATATTCCTGATATCGCTACTCACTGGGCATTTGGCGAAGATAACAAAACACTCTATCTGAAATTAAATCCGGCGGCGAGATGGTCGGATGGCGAGCCGCTAAAGGCGACTGACTTTAGCTACATGGTCGATTTCTACCGCTCCAAAGATATCATCGATCCTTGGTATAACACTTACTACAGCACCCAGATAGACAAGATCGAAGCATTAGATGGCCATACAATAAAGGTTGTTTTTGGCAAGGAGCTTGATAAAGCGGCGTTGCTATACTTCAGCCATCGTCTTAGGCCTCGTGCCGAACATTTCTACCTGCCCAAAACCGATAAGAATGGAGACGGGGTAGACGACAACTTCGTGCGCCGCTACAACTTCAAGGCTGAACCGACACTCGGTGCGTATCATATTGGTAAGGTAAAGAAAGGCAAATCTATCACCATGCAGCATATTGGTGAGGATTGGTGGGGCTACACCAACCGTTATTATAAGCACAGGTATAATGCTGAGAGGGTCAGGATCAAAATCATCCGTGATAACGATATTGCCTTCAAACATTTTGAAAAAGGTGAGCTAGACGTTTATGCGCTGGGGCGGCCTGAGCTTTGGTATGAAAAGAGTCAGTCGGCACCGTTTAAAAAAGGGTATATCCATAAATTCTGGGGCTATAACCAGATGGAATTGGGGGCGGGTAGTTTTTGGCTCAATACTGACAAGCCGATGCTGGGGGATATCAATATCCGCAAAGGCATCGCCTATGCGTTGAACATCGACGGATTGAATAAGAATATCTTCCGTGGTGACTTTAGCCGTAAGCCGCAAGGACTCGGGATAGGGCAAGGGGCGTTTACCAACGAGGACCTATCGCCACTGCCTTTCGAGCCGGGAACAGCAATCAAGTATTTCGAGCTGGCAGGATTTGATCATATTGGTGGCGATGGCATTCGTGTCAATAAGGACAACCAGCGTTTAAGTTTTGCCGTGACCTATAGCCATCAGATAGTCACACCACAACTGGCTTATTTGAAAGAGCAGGCAAAAGCGGCTGGCTTAGAGCTAACGATGAACTTGGTTGATGGTTCCTCGGCCTTCAAGTTTGCGCTCGAGAAAAAACATGAAATCTCATACCACTCGATGGGAACCGCTGCGCGTCCGCAATACTGGGAGTATTTCCACAGTGCCAATGCTGGTAAGCCACAGAACAATAACTTCACCAATTACAGTACACCTGAGTTGGATGCGTTGATAATGAGCTATCGCTCGGTGTTTTCAACACCGGAGAAGCAGGCGTTGTCTCGTGAGATCCAACAGCAGGTCCATGAGGCGACAGTGATTGTCCCCGGGGTGATGGCACCTTATATTCGCGAGGCTTATTGGCGGTGGATGAAATATCCGGCACAGCCGATGCAAAAGAAAACAGAGCAGCTGTTTACTATTGGCCGTTTAGCTGATCTTGGGGTGTACTGGATCGATCAGGACGTTAAGAAAGCCACATTGAAAGCGGTGAAGAAAGGACAGAGCTTTGAGCCTGTCACAGTATTGGACACTAAATACAAACCTTAACCTATTTGCATTATTCGTTTTCATCAAGGCACCCAAGCGGTGCCTTGTTCTTTTAGAGAACAAAAAGGCAGATACTGTTCAAATAGTGTTCGAACGGTTTGGGTGGGACGTTTTTTGTTGATTTAAGGCTTGTCAGCTGATCAGAACTCCCTATAATGCCACCTCACTGACACGGAGCACGGCAACTTAAGCCGCTAACCAGTCAGTATTGTTCTTTAACAATTTGACCATGCAATCTGTGTGGGCACTCGTGAAATGATAGTCAACAAAAGAATTATCAATGAAACTGAGTGACCAATACAAATAGTAAGTTTACTTATTATTTGGCACAGTCAATTCAATCATTACTTCGGTAGTGATTTAACAGTATTTCATTGAGCCAAAACTTTAATTGAAGAGTTTGATCATGGCTCAGATTGAACG
>NZ_JAKJSK010000017.1:0-103728 GCF_050336935.1 Photobacterium satsumensis | reverse complement strand
GGCCTGCCGCCAGCGTTCAATCTGAGCCATGATCAAACTCTTCAATTAAAGTTTTGGCTCAATGAAATACTGTTAAACCATTACCGAAGTAATGATTGAATTGACTGTGCCAAATAATAAGTAAACTTACTATTTGTATTGGTCACTCAGTTTCATTGATAATTCTTTTGTTGACTATCATTTCACGAGTGCCCACACAGATTGCATGGTCAAATTGTTAAAGAACAATACTGACTGGTTAGCGGCTTAAGTTGCCGTTCTCCGTGTCAGTGAGGCGGCATTATAGAGACTTGAATCACTCTGACAAGGGTTTTCTTTAAAAAAAATTCCACCCGGCGATTATTTCTACTAATGTGAGATAAACGCCTCTAATTTCAACATTAGAGGGCCGTCACACTCGCTAGCTAGCAATTACAAGTCAATGAAAGTAATATCAATGTGACTTTGTTGTTAAAATAACCATAACGCCTTCTTCTTTTTTCTTATGACGATGTAGTTAACTTATGAAATTATCCAATCAATCTCTAAAACCGATTCTCGCAATCGCCATTGTTGGGGGCTTAGTATTTAGTTTTCTCCCCATCTACCCCGGTATTGCCTTTGCACTTGGAGCGATTTGTACTGCTTTTATCCTGCCACTTATCCCAACTCAATCCTCATCTGCAGAACCAAACACAGCCCACGCCAGTAAAACGCTTTACGTTGGCAACCTGCCTTATCGGGCTAATGAAAGTGAAGTAAAGAAGTTATTCTCTGAACATGGTGAAGTCTTTGCTGTTCGCTTAATGAAAGATAAACGAACAGGAAAAAGGCGTGGATTTGGCTTTGTTGTTATGAGCAGCAACGATGCTGACAATGCGATTGCCCAGTTAAATGATAAAGAATATGGCCAACGCACCTTGAAAGTCCGTGAAGCCAATGAGCCTAAGGCCGGGGATACTGAAGAGTCCTAACTGGCGCTAGTTTCATTTCCGCCAAACTTTTATTGAGTGCCGCTGTGTTATTACCAGCGGCACTATTGTATGTCAGGTTAGGCCCATTACTGATTACTGTTACTTCCCCCAGCAAGTCCTTCACTCTATTTGCTATCGCCCGCCCAGAGTCAACAATAATCACATCTCCTTTGATGGCTTCAATGATTTCATCTTTAATTAACGGAAAATGGGTGCATCCCAATACCACACAATCCACCTTCCCTCGCCATAGTGACAAAATGCCTTCAAGCTCGGTCATAGAAATCGGCTGGCCACGAAGTTTTTGTTCCGCCATTTCAACCAAACGTGTTGATCCCATTCTTAACACTTCACAATGACTGGCAAACTGGCTAATGAGCAGGTCGGTATATTCGCGCTGCACCGTCGCTGGCGTTGCCAGTAAACCAATCACCTTTCGCTGGCTAAGCATTGCCGCCGGCTTTATTGCTGGAACCACACCAACAACTGGGATAGATAAGCAATCACGTAATGTGGGGAGCACAATCGTACTGGCGGTATTACAGGCAACCACGACTAAATCGATAAAATGACGCTCGACTAACAGAGAGACAATATGGCGGGTTCGCTCTATAAGCTCTTCTTCAGGCAATTCGCCATAGGGAAAAGCTGCATCATCGAATGCATAGATATATTGCACGTTAGGCAGTTGTGCGTATATTTCCTGATATACGGAAAGTCCACCAACACCGGAATCAAAAATCAGTACCCGCTTCACTCTCATTCTCTGTCGTGTCACTCACAAGGGGCATCATCATACTGCGAATTTAAGGCTTCACCAAAATAACCACGGTTATTTTTAAGTTAGACAATAGCGCTGGTAATGAAAGCGGCTCTGTTTGTCTATCTCCGTTAACCCAATGTTCAATACCCCACTAAAGCATGGAGCCTCAATCACTAAAGTGTGAAACTCACCATCTTCACCGCACGGGTCAACCCCTGCAGGTAGCGAATCAATAAGGGCATGGCTATACCACTGACCGCAGAAGCGCCCATCAAGCTGACTGGTATCAATCGTGGTTAGCAGTGTTCGGATACCCCGCTGAAGTATTTCGTTAGCCAGCGCGGAGCTTGCTTCTCCCATCAACGGGAAGACACATTGCCAACCCGCAGGTTCGATATAACTGCGGCGATAATCGGCAATGCCATTGCAGAACATATCACCAAAGGCCACAGCCTCTACCCCTAAACAGCTCTTGCGTAATCCTTCAATGACCAACGATTGGTATACATCATTCGCAGGAAACACCTCTGGCAAGGGGATTTCCACCAATGGTAGGCCGGTTAAGGCAGCCTGAGCACGAACCACCTCTAATGGGGTGGCTTGGAAAGGGACTTCATCTTTAACATAGGTGGTATAGAGACCCACTACGTCATAGCGGGGATCTTCCAGCAGGCGAATAAGCGTGAGGGTTGAGTCTTTACCGGAAGACCAGCTAACAATTGTTTTCAATGGACTCATGAGAGTACGGCTCCATAAAAAAAGCCACCAGCAGGTGGCTTTGGGTATAGTTAGAACTGGTAGGTCACAGTTGCGTAGTAGCTACGCTCTTGGACGTTATAAGTTTCTTTCGCGACATAATCTTCGTCGAACAAATTAGCGACTCGTCCACGTAGGATTAGGTTGTCGTTCCAGTAATAGCTTGCTGCCAAATCAACCAAGGTATAAGCATCCAAACTTTTAGTATTGGCTGCATCATCGTAGCTCTCACCTTTGTATAGCGCACTGACATCAAACTGCCATTGGTCAAGCAAATAGGAGACATTCCATTTCGCGTTATGCTTAGAACGGCGGATCAATTGTTTTTTGGTGCTGCTATCTTCAGCATCCAAATAGTCATAACTAATATCGTGGTAGAGCGGCCCCGTATTGAATCCTGCGGTTAGCTCAAGTCCCTTGATCTGCGCTTCATCCACATTCATCGGGATCCAGTCGCTAAATGGGTTATCGGGATCAATCGGCGCCCATGCAATGAGCTGATCGATGTCAGATTGATAAGCAGTAACTCGCCAGTCTAACAACTGATGTGAGCCAGACAATGACACCTCATAGTTGGTCGACTCTTCTGGCTGAAGGTCCGGGTTACCGGAGTCAGGCCAATACAGATCATTGAATGTTGGTGCCTTAAATGCGGTGCCAACATTGGCCGAAATCTGATAGTTTTTCAGGAAAGAATAAGCGGCTGCGGCCTGCCAGGTATTATTACGACCATAACTGTCATTATCATCAGTCCTGACGCTACCCTCTAGCTGCAAACCCGCCTCGTTACGGTAAATAGAGGTAAAATACAGCGCAGTATTGTCACGCTCATCTTGCGAGAGAACAGTCGTACTATTGGATACCGAATCGCGATACCACTCAACGCCACCGCCGAATTCCAGCTCAGAGTTCAATTGGTAGTAGTTTTGCCAATTTACTACATCGCGCTTGGTTTTGATCTTACTGCCTGCACTTATATCACTGAAGTTACGTGCTTCATCTTGGTTCTGCGCAACAGTTAACTCACTGATGAAGTTATCATTGGTGTAACCCGCCTTGGCAGCCACGTTATACAATGATGACTCCGTTTGAGCATTAGGGGTTGAAATGAAGTCTCCCGTTGCAAAGTCGAAATAGCCATCATCGTATTCACTTTCACCGTCATGATAGTAACCTTGAAGACTGAGTTTCCAGTTGTCATTTAGCTGGGTACCAATTTCAGCCACGATGTTACTGTTCTTGAAACCGTCATCATCTTGCTCATACGGATCCTGACGGGCAGAAAATCCGTCAGCCTTTTCACCCTTGAGGGCAATTTTACCCCAACTATTTTGACCTAGCGCCCCAGCAACTGAGCCTCCTAACTGGTAATAGCCATCACTGCCCGCTCCAGCATTAACCTCTGCCAACGTCTCGCCCGGTTGATAAGCCGTAATAATATTCAGTACGCCACCTACCGCATCAGAACCATAAAGTGCCGCTCTTGAACCTCGGATAAACTCGATACGTTCAATCCCCGTCAAAGGGATTTGGCTAAAGTCAGCACTACCCAGCGTCGCACTGCCAATTCGAACACCATTGATCATCACTAATAGATGACGTGAGGTCGTACCGCGAACATACACTTCTGTATTTTGACCATAACCTCCAGATACCACCTGCACACCCGGCAAGCGGCGAAGTACCTCAGCCATGGACTTGGCTTGAATGGCATCAATCTCTTCTTTGGTAACAACAGAGACAGGGGCAATCACATTTTTGACAGATTGCTCAAATCGGTTGGCGGTCACGACCATCACTTCATCAGAAGAAGTCTCGGCGAAAACCATAGACGGCAGGCACAGAGGTGCCAACGCCACTGCTAAAAGCGTTTTTTTCATTATTTAGATACCTTAAGTCGCGTTCATTCCTGAGCCACTGCTTGGCTCGGTACACTGGTCGGTCTTCGGACTTAAGAGCTTGGCCGGACGGCCACCTAGGCAACAACTTCCCACTTCAGGCATCTGCATTGCACAGATTGTAGAAGCAGTGTTCGGAACTTAACGTCCATGTGCTTTCGTTCTCTATCACCGCTGCGCGTCAGTCACGGAATTTCACCGTGTTCCCCAGCCTGCAAGCAGGCTAACCAGCGCAATTGCATGCTAATTATCCTACATCTTAATGTCTAGTTGTTATTGCTTTGAGCGCAAAATAACGGTTGATTCACGATTTTATCCGGTACAACACTGGACATCGGGCAACAATACAATAAAATCTGGCGCTCTTATTTTGAGCAGTTTGAGGCAACCTCTATGGCATCCACCACTATCAATCCAGCTGAGTACCAACCACAGCTAGATGAAAAAGCAGCGCGTATTCAAAATATCTTTGCCGATTTTGATACACCTGAGCTTGAGGTGTTTGCCTCTCCTGCCGAACACTACCGTATGCGTGCCGAGTTCCGTGTCTGGCATGAAGGTGAAGATCTTTACTACGTCATGTTCAACCAAGAGACACGAGAGAAGTATCGCGTAGATCAGTTCCCGGCAGCCAGCCGTCTGATCAACGATCTTATGCCGCTTTTGGTTGATGCACTAAAACCGGTGAAAGCCCTACGCCACAAGCTATTCCAAGTCGATTTCCTATCTACCCTTAGCGGCGAGATTCTGGTTTCCTTGCTATACCATCGCCAGCTAGATGCCGAGTGGGAGAAAGAAGCCGCAGCACTGAAGCAACGCCTGAATGACGAAGGCTTCAAGCTGAACTTTATCGGCCGTGCGCGCAAGCAGAAGGTTGTGCTAGACCAAGAGTTTGTTATCGAGAAGCTGCAGGTTAACGACCGCGTACTAACGTACAAGCAAGTGGAAAACAGCTTTACCCAGCCGAATGGTGAAGTGGCCCAGAAAATGCTTGAATGGGCGGTTGACTGTACCCAAGAAAGCCAAGGCGATCTGCTTGAGCTGTACTGTGGCAACGGTAACTTTTCACTGGCCCTTGCCCAGAACTTCGAACGCGTATTGGCCACTGAGCTAGCCAAGCCTTCTGTTGATTCTGCCCAGTACAATATTGCCGTGAACAATATCGACAATGTCCAGATCATCCGTATGTCAGCCGAAGACTTTACCGATGCAATGGAAGGGCGTCGTGAGTTCCGTCGCCTGAAAGATCAAAATATCGACCTGCAGAGTTACAACTGCAACACAATTTTCGTCGATCCACCTCGTTCAGGTATGGATGAAGGCACCTGCCGCATGGTGCAGGGTTACGACCGTATCATGTACATCTCATGTAACCCGGATACGCTGAAAGAGAACCTAGATATCTTATCAGAGACACACCGCATCACCCGGTTTGCCCTGTTTGACCAATTCCCGTATACCCACCATATGGAAGCCGGTGTACTGCTAGAGCGAAAATAACCTCAATCAAAAACTAAAAAAGGCGCCAATCGGCGCCTTTTTCTTTATGTCACATCAGCAGCAGTTATGCTTCCGTTTGTGCTTTTGGTGTCATGATACCTAACTTGTAAGCAACCCAGAACAGAAGGCCCAACGCTAGGATCAGAGGCAGGAAGTTTGAACCCATATCCGGCACCTGAGCGCGGACAAATGCTGAATAGCCAAATGCGCCCACGAGGAAACAGGCGAATGCAATCGCAGGGGTGCCTTCGGCCATAGGCTTGCTCAAGTACTCCTGATACAAGCAGTACAGCGCCATAGCAAATGCAATCACAGGGAAGATAGAAAACGCCACCGCGCTTGAGGTAAACACTGCCAGTGTGGCGTTACCACATAGGCCAGCCAGCAATGACAACACCAGCGTTTTGCGTTCAGCTTTAGTTTGTTCCTTGTTCATATCCTTTCACCAACATAATAAAGTTAGAGTTTTTGCCTGAGCTCTCTGCGCTCACGCTCTTTGCGGTACCAATAAGCACCCTTTGCAATCATTCTCAATTGCAGAATCAATCTTTCTGCATGCTCTGCGCGAGCATGGTTGTCCAAATCCAGCGCCTCTGCGCCCGAACTGAAGACCAGAGTCACCGACGCTTCTGCCTGGGTAAATGCTTCTTCATGGGTCACACCGGTTTTGGCCACGAGATATTCAGTAAGTTCCGCGACAAAATGCTGGATCTCTCGGGCAACGGCGGCACGAAATGCTGGCGAGGTGCCCGAGCGCTCACGCAGTAACAAACGGAATACGTTCGGACTGCTCTCGATAAACTCCATAAAGGTTTCCACCGAGGTACGGATCACACTGCCCTCTTCAGCAATACGCTGACGAGCCTGGCGCATCAGCTGGCGAAGAATCAAACCGCCTTCATCGACCATTGTCAGGCCAAGCTCATCCATATCTTTAAAGTGGCGATAAAACGAGGTCGGTGCAATACCAGCCTCTCTGGCCACTTCCCGCAAGCTTAAATTAGAAAAGCTACGTTCAGCACTTAGCTGATTGAAGGCAGCATCAATCAGTGAACGGCGGGTTTTCTCTTTCTGCTGAGCCCTGATTCCCATGGGGTTTTTGTTTCTCTTTGAATTATCTTGCGTCACATTGATAGTCACTATACGCGCTTTTTCACTGCCATCAAAACATAGTAAATCCTGACTGGCGCTTAATCAAAGCCGTTCTTGCCAGTTTTTCTAGTAGCTCACAAACTCCACCACCAACAAGGGGACAACCAAAACCGCCACCGACCTCCAAGTTTTACTGAAAAGTTATCCCGGCAACGTGATCCTCCGCTCCCTATCGCAGAACGTTAATTCTACCTTGCTTTAGAAGAAGTTAAAATAACGCGATAGCAATGTTGCCAGGATGATAAACAAGGCCAAACATGACGAAAAGCAAACACTCTTCAACCCAACACTTTGATGCCATCATCATTGGCAGTGGTCCAGGTGGCGAAGGGGCGGCCATGGGGCTGACCAAAGCCGGTTTCAATGTCGCCATCATTGAACGTGAAGACAGTGTTGGTGGCGGTTGTACCCACTGGGGAACCATTCCTTCCAAAGCGCTACGCCATGCTGTCAGCCGGATCATCGAATACAACCAAAATCCACTCTACTGCAAGAACAACTCAACCTTGCACAGCACCTTCAGCCAGATCCTTGGCCATGCCGAGGAAGTGGTCAACAAGCAGACCCGAATGCGCCAGGGCTTTTACGATCGTAATCAGTGCTCCATCATTTTCGGCGAAGCCTGTTTCACCGGCAGCCATAGCGTGATGGTGAAAAAGCCCGATGGTAGCCGAGAGCATTACAGTGCCGACAAGTTTGTCATCGCTACCGGTTCACGCCCTTATCAGCCGAGCGATGTCGATTTCACCCACAACCGGATCTACGACAGCGATTCCATCTTGCAGCTCAAACATGATCCCCGCCATATCATTATCTATGGTGCCGGCGTCATCGGCAGCGAATACGCCTCGATATTTCGCGGGCTGGGTGTCAAAGTCGATCTGATCAACACCCGGGATCGGCTGCTGGAATTTCTCGACAACGAAATTTCCGATTCTCTGTCCTACCACTTCTGGAATAGCGGAGTGATGATCCGCAATGGCGAAGTCTTCGACCAGATAGAAGGCACAGAGGATGGGGTAATACTGCACCTGAAATCCGGCAAGAAAATGCGCGCCGACTGCTTACTCTATGCCAACGGGCGTACCGGCAATACCGACAAACTCAGCTTGGACAAAGTCGGCCTGACGCCGGACTCCCGTGGCCAATTGAAGGTTAACCAAAACTACTGTACCGATATCGAGCATATCTATGCCGTGGGTGATGTGATTGGTTACCCAAGCCTTGCCAGTGCTGCCTATGACCAAGGCCGTTTTGTTGCCCAGGCGATTGCCAACGGTGCGGCAGAAGGCCAGCTCATCGACCATATTCCAACGGGGATCTACACCATTCCGGAAATCAGCTCGGTGGGTAAAACAGAGCAGGAGTTGACGGCCGAAAAAGTCCCTTACGAGGTGGGTCGATCGCAATTCAAACACTTGGCCCGGGCACAGATCGCCGGGACCGAAGTAGGCAGCTTGAAGATCCTATTCCACCGCGAAACAAAAGAGATCCTCGGGATCCACTGCTTCGGTGAACGTGCCGCCGAGATCATCCACATCGGCCAGGCGATCATGGAGCAAAAAGGGGAAGGGAATAATATCAACTACTTCGTCAATACCACTTTCAACTACCCGACCATGGCCGAAGCCTTCCGGGTTGCAGCACTCAACGGCCTCAATCGCCTGTTTTGAGCGAGAGTTCATTGAACGAAAAACGGAGCCGTAGGCTCCGTTTTTGTTTACTAGTCACTGATATCCATCAGCCGGTTATCCGGAGTCAGAATCGATGACCACGGCAAACTCTCATCACCGAGGGTAATAAAGTTTGGGTTTTCCAGCGTATCACGCTCATTGTAAGACAAGGGGGTCAAGTGGGTATTTAGGATCCGCCCACCGGCCTCTTCGACAATACACTGGGTTGCCGCCGTATCCCACTCGCCGGTTGGGCCAAGGCGCAGATAGCAGTCGACCGCTCCTTCCGCAACCAGACACGACTTAAGCGCCGCTGAGCCAAGTGGCACCAAATCATAATTCAGCGCCGGATCTAACCGGCTGGTGATCGCACCGATGTCTTGGCGACGGCTGATCGCAACGGCAATCGACTGGGTAGGTAGTTCATGCTTATGGGTAGAAATACGTACCGTTTCGCCTTCCGGGGTGGTTTTCCACGCCCCTTTACCGTGATAGGCGTAATACACCACACCCGATACCGGCGCGTACACCACGCCCATGATCGGGGTGTTGTTATCCACTAGCGCTATAATCGTAGCAAAATCTCCGCTACCGGCAATGAACTCCTGCGTGCCATCCAGCGGATCCACTAGCCAGTAACGCTGCCACTCGGCACGCTCTGTCAGCGGAACATCCGCATCTTCTTCCGACAGCACCGGTATATCCGGGGTAAGCTCAGATAAACGCTGGACCACCAGCTTATGTGCTGCCAAGTCGGCACTGGTTACCGGCGTATTGTCACTCTTAATTTGCTTTTCAAACTGGCCGCGCTGATAGATATCCAGGATCACCTGACCCGACGATCGGGCAATATCGATAACTTGTGGCAACAGGTTAGATAAATCCATATGCGCTCCTATTTTCCAAGTTGTTTGAGGGCAAGGAACAGGGCCGTAATGCTTCTCGCCTCGGCAAAGTCCAAATGATGCAGCAGTTCTTCAGCTTGGCTAAGCGGCCAGCGGACGATCTGCAATGGCTCAGGCTCATCACCTTCGAGCTTTTCCGGATAAAGCCCCTGGGCCAAGAACAAGGTCATCTTACTGGAGAAGTACGACGGTGCCAGCACCACTTCCTTGAGCGGTTGCAAGTCATTCGCCCCGAAGCCTATCTCTTCTTTCAGCTCACGGTTTGCCGCTTCAGAAGCCGATTCACCTTGATCAATCAAACCCTTGGGGAACCCCAGCTCATAGCGCTCGGTCCCTGCGGAATATTCCCGGATCAACAGTAAATCACCTTGCTCTGACACAGGCACAACCAGCACTGCGTGACGTCCCGAGGGTTTCATTCGTTCATAAGTGCGCTCTACGCCATTGGAAAACCGTAGATCAAGTGACTCAATCTTGAACAGTCGGGATTGGGCAACGACTTCTGTTGCCAAAATTTCGGGTTTGTTGTGTTCCGCAGCCATGTAATGTCCTATTCCTGGGAAAGCGGATTACCGCAAACGACGCGGCAACCAAGACAATAACTGCTATTTAATGGCATGCCGCGAAGGAAATAAAGTAATTTGTGAGGAAAACGTTAACCCGACTAACAAAGTCGGGTATGACGTTTAGAGCCGTCCGTTGTAGGAAATTTTGTACTGCCCCTTAGGATCGGGGTTGCCCAGCCACTTGAGCTGCTGACCGAGTTGAGGAGGGAACTGAGCCCCCGGCTTGAACCAACCCGACAACGAATAGTTGTTACCTGGAGCAAGGGATACCTGCCACTCACTGGCTACATCATCAGAAGACTGGGAGACATCAGCCACCAACTTACCTTGCTCACAGGCTAAATCGGCAATGACCGGACCGGGATCTAACGATCCTAGAGGTGAAGACACCTGCGCCGCCGACCACGCCAGCGCGCCGTCTAACTGGGCACAGTATGGCGCTTCAAACCGGTAATCCCGCAACGTCAGCTCGAGGTTGCCATTGACCAATACCGGCAAGGCGGTCGGTGAGAACTTGATCACTTCGCTGGCAGGCATCGAAACCAACAGGTTCTCGGCAAACGGCCCGCTACTGGCATAGCCCACTAGCCCCCGTCCCTGCAGGTTCATCTCACTGCCCTGACCGAACCGGACATCCAACTTCAGCTTGCCGGTCAGCAGGGAGAATATTTGCATATCCCACTGCACCCGGCCGTAATTCTTACCCTGCCAGCGGATCTGGCTGGCCGATCCCTGCCAAGGCGTTCCCCGGATCCCCGAAATATCCAGCCCCTGGACATTCGGTGCTTGCTGCCATACCCAGCTTGCCGGAATATGTGCCACCAGGCTGCCCACCAATACCGCGCCAAACGAGGCACCCAGTAATAACTTATACTTCACACTTACCCCCGCCCTAACTGCAAGCGGTTAACTTCGACCACACCAGTACGATCGGCTTTCGACACATCCAAGAATTGGGCATCAATACCGTGCTCATCACGCAGGAATGCCAGCCAGTTGATCAGGGTATTAAAAGGCAACGGCTGCACCCACACCTGAACAGATTCACTACGCGGCTGCATCCGGATCAATTCAATATTGAACTGGCGAGTCGTTTCATTGACCACCTGGTTCAACCCTTTATCGCTCACCGAGCCTGTCGAACCGCTAGTACCACGCAACGACAGGATTTCATCAGCCTTGGTTTTAACCCAGCTTAGTAGCTGGCGTTCACTCTGCAGGCGACGCTCGGTATTATCCGCGGACGTTGCCATCGGTTGCCATATTCCCCAGTAGAGAACGGCAACGACCAGGGCTGCTCCCCCGCCCAAGACCAATTTCTGCTCCCGCTGGCTCAACCCTTTCCACCACGCGTTCATGACTTTCTCCTTAGCACGATGGCACCGGTTACCTGGTTCCCCTCACGGTTCAACTGGCCGAGTTCTACCTCGAAGTCATCATCCAGCATGGTTCTCAGCTGCTCGAAATGCTGGAATTCAGAGGCTACCGCCTGAAAGCGCATTTCATTGCGGTTCTGATCATAGCGGAAGTTCTGAACCGATAACTGCGAGACCTTGGCCAATGATGGTTGTAGTTCCGCCAACCAATATAAGATGCCTTCCGTACTGCCTCCGCCACCCAGCCGGGTCAACTCACTGTTCATTTGTCGTTTGAGGTAGCTCTGCGACGGCACACGCTGGAACTGAGGCAGTACCTGGCGGAAAATACGCTCACTCTCGGCTTTGTAGGTCAGCGCTTGCTGCTCCATCGCCTGCACCGAAATAACATGCTCTGCCACCATCACAGCCATCAGTAGTCCAGCGGCAATAGCCACCTTGCGCCATGGCTTGATGTACTTACGCCACGCCGGCTGTTGCTTGTATTGACCTGAGAGCAAATTCACCTTGCTCTCGGCGGCTCCCTGTGCCAGCAGCTGCATCACCAACTCAGGCGTTTCCGCTACCCATTGGCCCGGCATATTTTCAGGGGCCGGGGTATAATAATGCACCACAAGCTCATCACTTGACGCTGTTTCACCCGACTCAGGCTTGTCTTCCGCCTCTACCGTATCAGTCTCTGTGCTATCCGCATCCACGTCTGGCTCGCCCGTAACTCTTTGTGACTCAAGCCAGGGGGCTAACCAAGCACGTTCAGCCCCAATCCCCAAGGATTCCGACTGGCGGATCAACCACATGCCATCGATCTCAGCGGCGGTAAAGCTATGGTCAAACAACGGCAGACACAAGCAGTCAGGGAGCAATGCTTTGATTTCAATACCGGCATCTTCCAGCGCCGCCTGCCATAGTGCGACTTTCTTATGCTCAACCACCGCCACCTGGGCTAGATCACCGCTTTTCTGAAGAAGGTGAACATGCAAGCTGTCCACATCCTGTGCCAGATCTTCTTCCAGCAGGAACGGCAGTACTGCAGACAGCTGTCGGCTACTACCAGCCGGAATGGAGACCTCGGTCAGCAGCACATCACCCGCTGGCATCAACGCATAGACAACGCGCTGACTGGCATAATCGGCAATCTCGCTCAGCTGGCTGATCGCCTCAAGCTGGCCCGATGCAATAACTTCTTTTTGTTGTGGCGACCAGACAAGCCATTGCACCGGCTGATCAGCACGGCTACTTAGCCTGATTGTCAGACATTCGCTCACTAATTCCTCCATAACGGCGACGCACTACCGTCACCGTGTCTTCACTATCTCGTTTGAGCAAGGCCACGAGCCTCACCCTAGACCGATCGACCAATACCTCGGTATCCATCTGAAAATAATCACTGCTGATCGCCAAGAATTCCTTGGCCTGATCTTTTATCGTGGCATCGACACTGGCCAGCTGAGATTCACCGAGAAAATCATCAACATTTTCCCAACCATCATACGGCCGATCGGCTATCAACTTCTGAGCATCAGACAGCGATAGCCGTGGTGAGAACAATGCGACCAAGATAGGCGCCTGCTGCTCGAAAAGCGTATTGACATTAATCGCCAACGTGGTGGTCGGAATAGCACATACCTGATGGCGCACCTTGTCAAAAATAGCCGCCGTCACGCCGTTCACGGCCCGCAACTCACTGGCGTCGGCCATCCAATCTCGTGGGGGGAGATAAGGCGGACGGAAACCTTCATAGGTGCTGTCGCCAGCGCCAAAGGCAGCATTGACCTTTTCATCCGTGTCGACGTATTCCCACACCGAATCGGCAACCACTTCGGCGTCATAGCTTTCGACACCGGTTTCTTCAATCAAGGTCTGTAGTACAGTCACGATGTAGGGCTTGGTACTGCTTCCAGTTGTCGGCTGTACCCCCGATAAGGCATTGAGATTAAAACATGCCTGACGATCAATAATATCGCCGATGGCCTCACCGCCCTCCAGCGGATAACGTTGGCCCTGTGTGGCCCAAGCCTGACTCAGGTTGACTGTATCGCTATCATCAATCCCTTGCTTGATTGCCACCTTGGCCAATTCTTCCATCCCCTGCGCGAACCAATAGGCCTGCTGGTTCTGGATTTGATTTTCGACCCGGTAAAAATTGAGGTGTAACCGTTCGGTCATCTGCACCGCCAACAAGGTCATCATTGATAACAGCAACAGAACGACAATCAAGGCCACACCACGCTGCTGCTTAATCGGAGTGTAATTATTCATCATCACCCGCCTCTAGCGCCGAGGTCGGCAGCATATACACCCGCTCAATATCGCCGTAATCTTCAAGCGTCAGCTTGATCATTACCCCTTCAGGCAAAGCCGCTGGCTTATCCCAGGTTTCCAACCACTTCTTGTCGCTGTAGAACCGGAATGACATCTCCTCAACCCCGGGCAAAATGGCCCTGACCAAAGCTTCAGTACCGACCACACTATCCGGGTAGCGGAACCAGACCCGCTCCAACTGCTCATCGACGATCCGGTAGCCGACTTTAACGTTCTCTCCACGCGGGAACATCTGCTGCGGGTTCTGCCAACCGCTCCGGGTGAACAAAATGCCGTAGCTCGACGAATCAAGCAGGTATTCACTGCTCTGGAATATCCTGTCGCTGACCGTCTCACCCTGATTGCGAACCTTTCGGGCGACCACCTGACGGAAATCATTGTCCATCATGACTATCGCCCGCTGGATATCCTTGAGTCGCTCACTGTGCTCACGCGACTGTTCATCACTACGCTGCACACCGTTCATCACCTGATAGGCCGACAGACTCAGCATGGCAAATACGGCAATGGCCACCAGCACTTCAAGTAAGGTAAAACCCGCTTGTTTCACCTTGTTCTGATACGGCATACGCTGGCGTGAAGTAGATTTAATTCTCAACATAAGTTCTCAGTGACACCACCGACTTCTTGCGCGCTTCATCCGTAGCAACCGTAACATCCAGTGCCCGTAGGAAACCATCTGCTGTACGGGTACTCTGTATGGTCCAATACCACTCCCGCCCAGCCAGCTCTGACTTGCCTCGCTTGGCGGTCGTTGGGATTTCGCCGGACAATCGTTGCTTGGCCATTTCATTGTCGGCCACTATCGCGGCAAACGTTTTTTCCTCCAGGTAACCCAGGGTATTGAGGTGCTGGCTGACCGCTTTCATCACACTGAGTGCCGCCGTGGCAAACACCGCCAGCGCCACCAGTACTTCGAGTAATGTCATCCCCCGATCGCGTCGGGATATCAATGGGTGTTTCACTACTGGGTTTGCTCCTGCACGGTGGCGATAGTCTCACCCGGCGGCAACAGGAACAACTGGCCCAATTCATCGGCCTGTACCCGCCAAAACTGGTTTTCGCCCGTCACTTCAAACTCCAATGTAAAAGGGGTGTATTCTCCACTGGCCATCACTACCACCTGGGGTGGTTTTATCTTGTCTTTATCAGTTTGCTCAGCAAACAAGTCTTCGTTAAACAGCGAGCCGGGCTTGAACAAGCGATCCTTGTCCTGCCAGGAGTAGCTACCTATTTCGACAGCCAAACGGATCTCTTCGGGCATCTCCACTTCGGTGAAGAACTTAGAAGATTCCAATGGCTGCCAGTCTTGACTGGTTAGCTGAAGAAACTGGTATCGGTTACGCTCCACCCTGACACCGTAGTCGTAGCCGTTGAGCAGAGCATCCTCACCCAGTAACTGGACGAGGTAGTGAAAGCGCGCAGCTTCCTCCCTGACTTTATCCTCCTTGCTCTCGGGCAAGGCGACAATAACTGCCACCGCACTGGTTGCCAACAGCACCAGTACCAGCAGTATCTCAATCAGGGTAAAACCCGCTGCACGCTTACTTATCATCACAACTTAGAAATCCAGCATGTTCCAGTTACCGATATCAGTATTGATACCCTCACCGCCTTCCTGACCATCTGCACCCAGGCTGAAAATATCAACAGCTCCGTGCTCACCCGGCATCACGTACTGGTATGGGTTACCCCAAGGGTCGTTAGGCAAACGACGAATATAACCACCATCACGGTAGTTGCGCGGCTCCGGGCTGGATGACGGCATGCTCACCAACGCCTCAAGGCCCTGATCCGTGGTTGGGTACACGCTGTTATCCAATTTGTACATATCCAATGACTGCTCTAACGCACTGATATCAGTCACGACTTTTTGCTGATCCGCTTTTTCCTTGTTACCTAACAGGTTAGGTACCACCAAGCTGGCCAATACCCCAAGGATAACGATCACGACCATGACTTCCAGCAGCGTAAAGCCGCGTTGTTTGCGTTGCATTGAGAAAACCTCCAAAAATTACATTCCGACCATGTTGTTCAAAGCAATGATCGGCATAAGGGTAGCAATAACAATAAACATCACGATGCCAGCCATCGCGACGATCAATAAGGGTTCAAAAATCCCGAGAGCCATATTTACCAGCGACTCGAAGTCCCGATCCTGGTTGTCAGCAGCACGGGTGAGCATCTGCTCGAGTTCCCCACTGCGCTCACCACTGGCTATCATGTGAAGCATCATCGGGGGAAAGATTTTGGTCTGCTCCAACGAGACCCGCAGGCTCGAACCTTCACGCACCTTGTCCGCCGCTTCGCGGATCTGCTGGTTAACCCAGGTGTTAGTCATCACATCCGAGGCAACTTTCATGCCTTCTAACAGCGGGATGGCACTCGAGGTACAGATAGACAATGTCCGGGCAAAGCGTGATGTGCTTAGACCCCGGGCCACCTTGCCAATGACCGGCAAGCGCATGACCCAGCGGTCCCACTTAAGCCGGAAATCCGGCCGCTTGAGGGCCATCTTGAGCAGCATCACCACTGCTGCAATCACCAGCAATACCACCAAGCCCCAGTTCTGGACAAAATCACTGGCGGCCAGCAAGATTTCGGTAATGGTCGGCAACTTCTGTCCCATCTGGACAAACTGATCGACAATCTTCGGTACTACCGTTGCCAGCAAAAAGGCGACCACGGCAATCGCAATCAAGGTCAGCATGGTAGGATAGATCATCGCCTGCTGCAGCTTGCTGCGCATTTTCTGACGATTCTCGGTGTAATCCGCCAAGCGGTTCAACACGGTATCTAAATGGCCAGATTTCTCACCTGCCGCCACCATGGCACGAAACAGTTGGTCGAAGATATGCGGATATTCCGCCAGTGAGTCCGATAGGGTATACCCCTCGACCACCCGGGAACGTACGGCCAGCAGCATATTTTTCAGCCGTGGCTTTTCGCTCTGCTCCGCCACCGCCTTAAGGCACTCCTCAAGAGGCATGGATGCCTGTACCAGCGTCGCCAGCTGACGGGTGATCAGTGACAGTTCAGTGGTACTGATCCCCCGGCGTAGCTGAAAACCGCCACTGGCTTTTTTCTTCTCGCGCTCGCGGGTCTGCACTACTTCAACCGGGATCATCCCCTGCTCACGGAGCTGCTGGCGAATTTGCCGCGCAGTATCCCCTTCGAGGACCCCTTTCTTCTGGCGCCCTTTGGCATCCAGGGCTTTGTATTCAAACGCCGCCATCGGTTAGCCCTCCTTGGTAACCCGCATCACTTCCTCAAGGGTAGTAATACCGACTTTTACTTTGGACAAGCCATCATCTCGAATACTTGGCGTATGGGCCCGAATGGCTTTTTCAATCGCCATTTCACCGGCTTCACCGTGGATCAACTCCTGTACCTGATCATCAATCATCAACAGTTCATGGATACCGGTTCGACCGCGGTAACCTTTGTTGTTACAGGCTTCACAGCCTTTGGCGCGGTACAGGGTCAAGCTCTCTTCTGCCGGTATACCAAACAGTTTCTTCTGCTCGATATCAGCTTCATACGGTTCACGGCAGGTCGGACAAAGGGTCCGGACCAAGCGCTGGGCCAGCACCCCGAGCAGGGAGGAAGAGACCAAGAAAGGTTCAATCCCCATATCCCGCAATCGGGTAATGGCCCCCACAGCGGTATTGGTGTGCAAGGTCGACATTACCATGTGACCGGTCAATGACGCCTGTACCGCAATAGATGCGGTTTCAAGGTCACGGATCTCACCGACCATCACCACATCGGGGTCCTGACGCAAGATTGCACGCAGGCCACGGGCAAAGGTCATATCGACTTTCGGGTTAACCTGGGTCTGGCCGATACCGTCGATATCAAATTCAATCGGATCTTCAACCGTCAGGATATTGCGCTCTTTGCCGTTAAGCTCCTGCAGGCCAGCATACAAGGTGGTCGACTTACCCGAGCCCGTCGGGCCGGTCACCAGAATAATACCGTGTGGGCGGTCGATAATATGACGGAAATTGGCATGGTTGGCTTCGGTCATCCCCAGGCTGTAGAGATCCAACCGGGTCGCGTTCTTGTCGAGAAGACGCAGTACCACCCGTTCGCCATGGGAAGACGGCATGGTTGATACACGCACATCCACCGCACGGCCACCGATACGCAACGAAATACGGCCATCCTGCGGGACCCGCTTCTCGGCAATATCCAAACGGGCCATAACCTTGATACGCGATACCAGCAACGGCGCCAGTTTACGGCTTGGCTGCAACACCTCACGCAGCACGCCATCGACTCGGAAGCGGATGGACAGCACTTTCTCGAACGTCTCGATATGAATATCCGAGGCCGCCTCTTTGATCGCTTCGGCCAACATGGCGTTGATCAGCTTGATGATCGGTGCGTCGTCTTCCGATTCCAGCAAATCCTCTGTTTCTGGCAGCTCTTCGGCCAACGCGAAGAAGTCATCGCTGTCCGAGCCGAGATCTTCCATCAACTGGCGGGCTTCGGAGGAGTCACGTTGGTACGCCTCGGTCAACTTGAGCTCAAACGCTTTATCTTCCAATGGATGGGGGACAAAACTGCCACCTGCCACCCGGCGGATTTCCGCCAGTACCGAACCAGAGATCTGACCGCTGTAATACAGCGCGACGTCCTGATCCAAAGCTTCAAGCACCACCCGGTGGCGCCTGGCAAAAGAGAAAGGCAGCCGGAACAGCGGCTGCTTCTCCTGTTCCTGGCTCATATCATGCATTACTGTTTGCCCTCCAACTGGGCAACAAAGGCGCGGACCTCTGGCGGCAACGAAATATCTTCGCCATATTTAGGCAGCACCGGCAGTTCAGCTTCCGGCATCAAGCGCAAGCCCTGATCCGCTTTGAATAACTGCTCGGCACGGATGTAATTGTACTTACGCTGGGTAATACCATCCGCCGTCACCCCGTCGCGGATAATCGTTGGCTTGATAAACACCATCAGGTTGGTTTTCGCCGTGGTGGTGTTAGTCGATTTGAACAAGTGCCCCAGAATCGGGATATCACCCAAAATTGGGATCTTCTGCTCGCTCTCATTGGTCTGTTCTTGAATAAGGCCACCCAACGCCAGCATCTGACCGTCTTGAATCAATACGTTGGTGGTGAGCTGACGCTTGGAGAAACGCACATCGACGGCACCATCGGCCCCCAGCACGTTAGACACTTCCTGCTCAATTTTCAGCTGGACCGAGTCCCCTTCGTTGATTTGAGGTGTCACATTCAGTTTGATACCCACTTCCTTACGCTCGACGGTCTGGAACGGATTATCATTGTTAGAGCTCGACGTCGAACCGGTCACGACCGGAACTTCCTCACCGACAATAAACGAGGCTTCGCCATTGTCCATGACGGTAATACTTGGCGATGACAGGATATTGGAATTACGGTCTGAGGCAACAGCATTGACCAGCATAGTCCAGTCACCCATCACGATCCCCAACGCTGCACCATTCACCCCGCCAAGAACAGAAGCCAAGGTACTGAAATCACCATCTTCGGTAATGGTTCTAACCTGATCTTGGCCATTTGCATCAACGTAGTTCTCTGTTCGCGTCGTTTCCTGAGCTTCTTCCAAACCTATCGCATACTGGGAGATTGGCACACCGGAGTTACCAAACTGGATCACCCCACCATCAGTGGTTCCCCATTGCACACCAAAGTTCACCCCGTCACCCTCGGCAAGCTCGACAATCATCGCTTCAATCAGTACCTGGGCACGGCGGATATCCAGCTGGGCAATGATATTTTCCAGTGCACGCATGATATCTGGCGGCGCAGTCAAAATCAGCGAGTTGGTATCAGTGTGAGCCGATATCATCACTGCCGATTTGCTACTACTGGCCGTTGTTTTTGCGCCACCCTGCTTTTCAGCTTGTAGGTTATCGGATACACCCGTAAGGACATCGACCATCTCTTCGGCATTGGCGTATTTGAGGTAAACCACCCGGTTGTTACCCGACGAGGCCATCTCGACGTCCAGCTGTCGGATCAGGCGGCGCAGCCGGTCACGCACCTGCGGATCGCCCGAAAGCAATACTGAGTTGGTACGGTCATCGGCCACCAGTTTCGGCTGCAGAAATCCCGGAGTCGATTTTGCATCGACAGTTTTGTTCAGTGCTTCAACAATACGGACCATCTCGGCAGCCGACGCATTACGCAGTTCGACCACATCGATCTCTTTGTCACCGGCACGGTCAACCCGCTCGATGATTTCAGCCAAACGGTTCACGGTCGCCGCGCGACCAGTGATCATAATGATATTGGCGGGGTCATAGTGCACCACGTTACCGGCACCAGCATTATCGTTGAGCTGGCGCAGCAGTGGCGACAGCTCACGAACCGACACGTTACGAACCGCAATAACGCGCGTCACAACCTGATCGCCAGTGATGTTGCTGTCATCACCCACCACAGGGATAGCTGAGATCTTAGCGTCTTTATCACGGACGACCTTGAGCACACCGTTGTCCATTTCCACCACGGCAAAGCCATAGACTTCGAGCACATTCAGGAAAAACTGGTAGTACTGCTCATCATTGAGCAAGTCATAACTGCGAACATTAACCTGACCACGCACCGCCGGATCCACGATGATGGTTTTCTGCAGGTTCCGCCCGACGATGTTAATAAATTCCTGAATGTCTGTTCCCTTGAAGCTGGCACTAAACTCGCTTGCCAGTGCAGAGCTGCACATCAAACTGCCTAATAACCAGAGGGCGCTTTTACCCATCCATTTTTTCACAAAAAACTCCTGCGCTATCGCATGTTCGCTTGGGGCTACTATTGCAGCTCAATATAAATATCGTGTAGCTGACCTTCTCGCTCAACGGTCAAAGTGAAATCGGTGGCACTCGACAGTTCGGTCCACAATTTCGCCATCACAGCGGCATCAGTCAGATCATTGCCGTTGAGACTCACGGCCAAGTCATTGGCCTTCAGGCCCACGGCGTCGAACAACGCCCGCTCTTTACCGGGATTAACCCGGTATCCCACCAACTCGCCATCCCGTTTCACTTGGGACAGGCGAATATAGCTAAATAAGGTTTGTGGTTTCTCGAGAATTTCTTGCTTAATACGGCTCAGATCAGACGTCGGCTCCGGAGCCTGAGAAGCTCGGGGCTCCGGTGGACGGCTTCTTGCCGTATTCTGGGAAGATTTATTGAAATCGACACCATCAAGCATCAGGGTTTCATCACGCCCGCTGTTGCGGATAATCACCCGGTCAGGATATACGGCCTGCAGAGTAGCGCGGGTCCCTTCTATCGCTTCGTTCAGGCCATAGGTATTTTGTTTGCCGCGGTGGGTGATGACCGCTAGGGCCGTTTTCGGGTTGGAGCTAGCCACCAGACCGACGAGGGTCAGGCTCAGGCGGGTCTGAGGGGCATCCTGCTTCACCGGCTGCTTGCGTTCCACGACGACAGGGGCATTTTCCTGATAACGGCCGAACAAATTCATGTTCAACACTTTGGCGATTTCGCCACGATCATTACCGGCACTGGACGATACCGCGACGGTCGATGCCTGCCAGGTGGCGGGAGCGGGAGTTGGCTGCAGGGCCAACCACACCATTCGGCCAATCACCCAAGCGAGCATTACTATCAGCGTCCAAGTAAGGAGGCGGGCCAATGAGGAGATTGAGATCCTGCTTTTGGACTGCAGGGTCCCTAACCAATTTGCTGTTACCATGAAAAATCCATCATCCTGCGGAAATAAAAACAAGCGCGTTATATCAAACTGTAATATGAAAGCGTATGACTGTTAAATCGTATAATTATCTGTCTTAGTTTATCAAAGTGAGCCGAGAAAGTTTCTCCTACTATCAATAGACTATCTATTTTATGTGATTTATTCCTAGATTGTTGTTGAAATCCCGATCCCATATCACCATTTATAAACTCTCAATGCCTGCTGACGCTCTGTCGGCAATGTGGTACTTTTAGCGCCCTTTCGGGTTAAGGAGCATACTGTGGGCCAGCAAACATCGCATTCAGACAACTTTCAGGTCCGTCTTGATAAGTGGTTATGGGCGGCACGCTTTTACAAAACCCGTTCTATTGCCCGAACCATGATCGATGGCGGAAAGGTGCAATACAACGGCCAACGGTCCAAGCCCAGTAAACTGGTTGACGTGGGTGCAGAGATCCGTGTACGCCAAGGCAATGACGAAAAAACCATTATCATAGAGAAACTCTCAGACACCCGCCGCGGTGCACCTGAGGCGCAGACTCTCTACCGGGAGACCGCGGAAAGCATCAAGCTACGCGAAGAGCATGCCAAGATGCGTCGCCTCCATGCCTACGGCGGCCCGAGCCCCGAAAAGCGTCCTGATAAAAAGCAGCGACGCGATATAATTAAGTTTAAAAGTCATTCCGATTAAAGGTATTAGATCAGTGTAGCGCAGAAAAGTTTCGTTATGTTGACGTTAAATACCAAAATTGGTCAATTAGATACCTGCTGGAGAAATCAAGCTAATGACAAAAGATAGTCTATACCGTTACCTGTTTGACGGTGTATCCGTACGTGGTGAACTGGTTCAGTTGGGCGACACCTACCAACAGATCATTTCCAGCAAGGACTACCCAGCCCCAGTTCAGACCCTGTTGGGTGAACTGCTGGTTGCCACAAGCCTGCTGACTGCCACACTAAAATTCGAAGGTTCAATCACTGTCCAGCTGCAAGGTGACGGCCCGGTAAAACTGGCAGTGATCAACGGTGACCATGACCAGAAACTACGCGGTGTTGCCCGTTGGGACGGCAACGTACCAGCCGAAGGTACGATCCATGATCTGATGGGCAAAGGCCACATGGTGATCACCATTACCCCAACCAAAGGCGAGCGCTACCAAGGTGTCGTTGGCCTGGAAGGCGATAGCCTAGCTTCTTGCCTAGAAGGTTACTTCGCAAACTCCGAGCAGCTGAAAACCCGTATTTGGCTGCGCACTGGCGAGCATGAAGGCAAAGCCAAAGCAGCGGGTATGCTATTGCAGATCCTACCGGACGGCCAGGGCGATGAAGGTGACTTCGATCACCTTGAGCAGCTGACAGAAACAGTGAAGAACGAAGAGCTGTTCAGCCTAGAAGCACAAGATGTCCTATTCCGCCTGTACCACCAAGAAACCGTTAAGCTATTCGATCCGCAAGACGTGATTTTCCAATGTGGCTGCTCACGCGAGCGCAGTGCCTCGGCAATCTGCTCTATCGAGCGCAGTGAAGTTGAGCGAATCATTACCGAAGAAGGTAAGGTTTCCCTGCACTGTGACTACTGCGGTACCAGCTATGACTTCGATAGTGTTGATGTAGCAGCCCTATTCGAACAGGCGGCGACAGGCAACAGCAACCAGGTGCATTAATTATTCTGCTTAAAAAAGCCTGAAACTGAATTACAAAAGCCGGACAGTGTCCGGCTTTTTTTTTACCTATCCCACACTTTTGCTGTTTATTTTGTAAACAAGCAACACGCTAACCCTCGCTTTTTTCAGGAAAAATATTAAACCGCACGGGCTAGCTAAAACACTTCACATCACGGTAAAATCACCACCTACAATAAATTAAAGGATTTTACTTACCCTTAACCTTTTAATGGTTAATCTTTGATAAACCTCCCTGAATTACCCCTTTAGGGTTGCTAGCATGGTCAACAGTTAAACAACATCTTACCCAAGGAGCACCTATGACTGTCATGAACGTCGAGAAAAAGGTTGCAAAAACGCTAGATTTGTCTCAATACGGTATCAACAATGTTGCAGAAATCGTTCGCAACCCAAGCTACGAAGTTCTGTTCGAAGAAGAGACCAAGCCAGGCCTGGAGGGATACGAAAAAGGTATCGTTACTGAGCTAGGTGCCGTCGCAGTTGATACAGGTATTTTCACTGGCCGTTCCCCGAAAGATAAGTTCATCGTTAAAGATGACACCACCCGCGATACTATGTGGTGGGCAGACCAAGGCAAAAACGATAATAAAAGCATTGGTGTTGAAGCGTGGAACGATCTGAAAGAGCTTGTGACTGGCCAGCTATCTGGCAAGCGCCTGTTCGTTATTGACGGCTTCTGTGGTACTAACCCTGATACCCGCCTATGTATCCGTATTATCACCGAGGTCGCTTGGCAGGCCCACTTCGTGAAAAATATGTTCATCCGCCCAACGGAAGAAGAGCTGGAAACCTTCGAGCCTGATTTCGTGGTGATGAACGGCGCCAAGTGCACTAACCAGAAATGGGAACAGCACGACATGAACTCCGAAAACTTCACGGTGTTCAACCTCACGGAGAAAATGCAGCTTATCGGCGGTACCTGGTACGGCGGTGAAATGAAGAAAGGTATGTTCGCAATGATGAACTACTTCCTGCCGCTTCGTGACATCGCATCTATGCACTGCTCTGCCAACATGGGTGAAAACGGCGATGTCGCTGTCTTCTTCGGCCTATCTGGAACCGGTAAAACAACCCTGTCTACCGATCCTAAGCGTGCCCTAATCGGTGATGACGAGCACGGCTGGGATGATAATGGCGTGTTTAACTTCGAAGGTGGTTGCTATGCGAAAACCATCAACCTGTCGAAAGAAGCCGAGCCTGACATCTACAATGCTATCCGCCGTGATGCATTGTTAGAAAACGTTACAGTACGCAGTGACGGTGCTATTGATTTCGATGACAATTCGAAAACAGAAAACACCCGTGTTTCTTACCCGATTTACCACATCGAAAACATCGTTAAGCCGATCTCCAAAGGTGGTCACGCTAACAAGGTGATCTTCCTGTCGGCTGATGCGTTCGGCGTATTGCCACCCGTGTCGAAGCTAACGCCAGAACAAACCAAGTATCACTTCCTATCTGGCTTCACAGCCAAGCTAGCCGGTACTGAGCGCGGTATCACCGAGCCAACCCCAACCTTCTCAGCGTGTTTCGGTAATGCGTTCCTAACACTACATCCAACCAAGTACGCAGAAGTACTGGTTAAGCGTATGGAAGCAGCGGGCGCTGAAGCCTACCTGGTCAACACCGGCTGGAATGGCTCTGGCAAGCGTATCTCAATCCAAGATACCCGTGCGATCATCGATGCTATCCTTGATGGCTCTATCGAGAACACAGAAATGAAGAATATCCCAATCTTCAACTTGGAAGTACCTACGTCGCTGCCGCACGTCGACCCAGAAATCCTTGACCCACGCGATACCTACACCGATCCTCTGCAGTGGGAAAGCAAGGCGAAAGACCTGGCCGAGCGTTTCATCAACAACTTTGAGAAGTACACCGACAATGCCGAAGGTGCCGCTCTGGTTGCTGCTGGGCCTCAGCTAGACTAATCGATAATCGCAAATACCTAAGCCCCTCACTCGAGGGGCTTTTTCGTTAATTCAACGCCAGTTTTCCCGACCAGCCCTTGCAGCCTTGGTGAAATTACCGCCTAATAATCATTACCGTCAGTCCTTTTGTACTGAGGGTATATTCAGATCTATAGCATGCAGGGAGCCAATATGCGTTTTATCGGGAAGATCATCGCCACCGTTGCTGTGCTTATCGCACTGGGGATCACCATCGTGCTGGCTCTACTGCATACCCGATATGCGGCGCCGATGATCACCCAAGCAGTCAACCGGTTTACCCCCTATACTTTAAACCTCGATGACATCCGCTATCATATCCGCGATCCGTGGCACCTGACCTTACAACGCCCTGCACTGACGATCACCGATGGGCAACCGCCGATCACCGCCAACCGGATTTCCGTTTGGTTCAATCCGAACTCACTGAGCCAACTGCAGTGGCAATTTGACAGCATACTGATTGACGAGCCCGCCGTTTCCACCCAGCAGATCGACGCCATGGAACCAAGCGGATTTGAACTGCCCGAAGTTCGCAGCCACCGGCTCGCGATCAGTCGTTTTAACGTATCCACCAACTCGCTCACCCTCGAAGAGGGTGAGCTTCAGGTTGATAACTGGCACTATCAACCAAGTACACCCAATGCTTGGTGGCAGCAATTCAATGGTAATTTCCAGCTAGCTGCCGACAGTGCCAAATGGCAGTGGTGGGAAAGCCAGCAGCTACTGCTTGACGGCAGTTACACCGACAACCAGTGGACACTCCATGGCTTTTCTTTCGACTGGCAGCATGCGACCGTCAATGGCCAGCTGGAGGTCATCCCTAACCAACAAAGGGTGGATATCCACCAGCTCACCCTTTCGGGGTTACAGCTACAAGATAACCCGCTCACCAATGCAATCCAGCAGCAAGCCAATGCGCTGGCCTCGCAAGACTGGCAGGCGACCGTACGCCGGGTTGATATTCTCGACAGCAGTCTCGAGCTGCCATCGCTGAGCCTTAACCACGCTAATTTATCCCTGACCAACTGGCATTGGCCCGGCACCGCCTACTCGCAGCAGGATGCCTGGTTATCTTTCAATGCCGAAAGCGGTAGCTGGCGGCAACTGCCATTTACCGATCCCCTGCTTGATTTGAGCTTCACACCCGGCACCATAGTCCTCAACGGTGTCGCCGTTAACGCGCTAGAGGGGTATTGGCGTGCAGACGGCCGCGTTAGCCCTGATGCTTTGCAGCTGGGCAACCTTACCAGCAAAGGGATCAAATGGTTCCTGCCCGCCGACTGGGACGAACAGTTGGCACTGGCCGTTTCGCCTTTCAAGCAGATCCGTATCGATACGCTGGACATCGGTTATGCCCAGCTAACCGCCGCTGACAGCAAGACACCTTGGTATATCAATGGGCTAAACGTCAACGGCCGCGATCTGCTGATCCGCCAGCAACCCTATTTCAGCCTATGGCAAGGCAACCTGTCAGCAACGGCAAGGCAAGCGAGCCTCAATACCATTGACCTACAGGAACCGCTTATCGAGATACGCAGTGAGCAAGGCCAGTGGCAACTGGAGCAAGCCTTCCTCCCATTCAAAGGCGGACTGCTTGAGGCGACAGGGCAATGGGATCTGAATCAAGAAGGTTTCCCTTGGCACGCGGCACTGCAAGGCGATAGCCTGCCGGCCAATATTTTGCCACAGTGGTTATCCCTGCCATGGCCAGCGACCGGTCGCATTGATGCCACCGCCGCCTTGCAGGGACTCGGCCAGCACTATACCGGTCTGGCCCATAGCCTGAATGGCGAGGTCCGGGCAACGTTCCGCGACAGCGAGATAGATCAAGGCTCAACCGCCTTACTGAAGGCCTGGCTGCCACCAGCCACACCGGAGGCTACACCGGCAGCCGCAGATCCTACGATGGCTGGCACAGAAGGGCCAACCTCGCTGACCATTACCCCGCTCAAGATCCGCAGCGACCGGGGCCGCCTCACGATAGCGCCGCTCAATATCAAGGGCAAAGACGTAGACGCCTCATTGAAAGGGAGATGGGATATGGCAAGCCCTGCCGGACAACAGCTTGAATTGGATGCGAAGTTAGGTTGCCAGCACCTGATCCGGCGCTGGCAGGACGGTCAGCAAACGGTGTCTGTTTCGACTTGTGACGGCAATAGCATGTAAGTACCGGTAAACGTCGATGCCAGATCATCACCGCTGTATACGTTAACCTTGACGATAGCTCGGCCTTTGCGGTTGCTGGCAAGGCGTTCGACATCACCCTCGAGATCCTCAACAGTCACCACCGCCCGCGGCCGCTCTTTCACCGGGGAGCGGTAACGGATATGGCTATCGACCAAGATAATATCAGCGTTGAATTTGCGCTCTTTCAGTAGCATCCAGACAAAACCCCACCCAGCTAGCGTCGCCATGGTGAAGATACTGCCAGCAAACATATTGGCTTTGGTATTGAGGTTGGCATTGATCAGGGCACTCACTTCAAAGCGGTAACCGGTGTACTGGCTGATTTTCACGCCCATTCGCTCACTGATCGGGATCTGGGACTGCCACAATTCCTGCAGTTCCTGACACCAGTCCGGGTGGCGGACCACTTCTGCCAGCGGCTCAAGATGCTTAAGCATCTGTTGGTGCCTGACCGGCCCTTTTTCCTCACTCAGCTCCCCCTGGTTGGTAAAGCCGCTGCGTAGGTAGAAGGGGATCGCATCCTCGCGGGCATTACAGACTAATCGCTTTGCCCCTTCCTCACGGGCCAATGATTCCAATGCCATCAGCACGATAGCCCCCATCCCCTGATGGCGGTGCTCTGGGTGTACCGCCATATAGCGGATCTGGCCGTCGTTGTCCGGTGTCATATACAAACGGCCAATGGCAATGGTCTTGCCGTTGTCACTAACGATCATCCGATGACTACTCAAGTCATCATAGGCATCACGCTCAGAGCCAACCGGCATGTGCCAGGGTTCGCGCAGCATCCGCCAACGAAAGTCATAATAACTGGCCAGCTCTTCTTGTGTTTGTGGGGTGACAAGTCGAAACATGAAATCCTTCTCCAGCATTCCTAGGCGATTCGCCTTTCTATTATTATACCTGCAACCAGAAGGTTACCGGGCCATCATTAAGCAATGCCACTTTCATATCGGCGGCAAAGATACCAGTTTCCGTTTTGATCTCTGTTTCCTTGCAACAATCAACAAAGTACTCATACATACGCTCGGCATCTTGCGGCGCGGCACCATTGGAGAAGCCTGGGCGCATTCCCTTCTTGGTATCAGCAGCCAAGGTAAATTGCGATACCACCAATACACTGCCACCCGCCTGCGGGACGTTGAGGTTCATCTTACCGTCTTCATCTTCGAATATCCGGTAGCCCAACACTTTTTCACGCAGCCGCTTGGCCTTGGCTTCATCGTCGCCTTTCTCTACGCCAAGCAGAACAAGCAAGCCCTTACCGATAGCGCCAGTGACCTGGCCATCAACCGTTACGCTGGCTTCGCTCACCCGTTGGATCAGTGCAATCATTCGTTTTTACCTTTTCCTATAATTTCAGTCTGTTGAATTTCTGTATCTTGCTCTGCGGCCTGTTGGATACCTGACAATTCTGCCTGGGTCGGTACCGTGGTTTGCCACCCCTTCGCTTCGGGGTGCCAATGGCTCTTTTCACCGAGGCTAGCGGTGATCTCAGCCCCGAACAACACAATACACCAACACAAATACACCCAGACAAATAAAATCGGCACCACCGCCAGGGCACCGTAAATCACCTGATATGACGGGAAATTGGTGATATAGAGAGCGAACCCCTTCTTGCTCAGTTCAAACAAGATGCTGGCAATGACCGCACCGACCAAGGCATGGCGGAAGCGCACCTTGGTATTGGGTACCAGCAGGTACAGAACCAGAAAGGCCGTACTCGACATGATCACCGGCAACCAGCGCAAAGAACGCTGTAGCAACCCGTTGACCGCTTCGCTGCCGAGTAGGTTAAGCGAACCAAGATAGGAGCTAACCGCAATACTCGACCCAACCAAGATCGGACCCAGGGTCAATACCATCCAGTAAATCGAAAACGAAATCACCGGGCGACGCTTTTCATGGACCCGCCAAATATAGTTGAGCGATTTGTCGATGGAGGAAATCAGCATCATCGCCACCACAAACAGGGCAGCCACGCCCACCGCTGTCATCTTGCCGGCATTGGCAACGAACTCGTTGAGGTATTGTTTCACCACTTCGCCTGCGGCCGGCACAAAATTCTCGATCACAAAGTTTTGTAGCAGCTCTCCCAGCCCGGCAAATACCGGGAAAGACGATAGGGCCGACAGCACCACAGTGATCAGCGGTACCAATGACAGCAGGGTCACATACGCCATCGAGCCCGCTGTCACGGTCAGCCGATCGTGCCCGACCCGGTGGTGTAAATAACCGGAAAACGCCATGAAGCTCCGCGCCCTCTGGCGCCATGTATGCTTGCTAGTTATTGGTTTGTCAGCCATAGTCATGTCATTATTTGCTTGTATTCACAGTCACTTTTCACATATTAGGACACATGGAGTCAACTATGCCCTACCTGCTTGCGATCCTTCTCAGCGTCACCGCCCTGACCGGTTGCCAAAGTGCCTATTATTCTGCCATGGAACAAGTCGGCATTCACAAACGCGATATCATGGTCGACCGGGTCGAGGATGCCAACGACGCCCAGCAAGACGCCCAACAGCAATTTACCAGTGCGCTCAATGCCGTGAAGGCACTCAACCAATTTGACGGCGGCGATCTGGAGAGCGCCTACAACCAAGTGAATGATCAGTATGAGGCCAGCGATGGCGCAGCCGAGAAAGTGCGCGAGCGCATTGCTGCCATTGAAGATGTCGCCGATGCCCTATTTGCCGAATGGCAGGATGAGCTGTCCCTTTATAGCAACAGCAACCTGCGCCGCGACAGCGAGTCCAAGCTCAATGCGACCAAGGCCTCCTACCAGCGGATGCTCACAGCCATGCACCGCGCCGAACAGAAAATGGAGCCAGTACTGGATACCCTACGGGATAACACCTTGTACTTAAAGCATAACCTCAATGCCGCGGCGATTGGTTCTCTACAGGGAGAATTCCAGTCATTGCAACGGGATATCCAGCGGGCAATCACCGATATGGAAGCGGCTATCGCCGAGTCCGAGCGCTTTATCTCCCAGCTGCAACGCAGCTAGCGCGCTTGCTCCTGGGGTTGGTACTGCTTGAGCCGGGCCAGTAACCAGCTGGCCCGCTCTTCAATCTTGTCCCACGGTACGTCGACCACTTCGTAGCCAAGTTCACGGTAAGTCGACACCAATTGGGCGTGGATTTTTTCTGCCTCAGCAAAACTGTGCGGCCGCTCGTCATCCTGTACATAGATATCAGTATGCGGGGCACAGACGAAAACAGTCGGAAAATACCCTTTGGCCATCGTTCGGTACTGCTCATCAACCACCTCACCGCCAATCGTCAGGTAAGCGCAAATATCACCGATCGCTCTATCGACAAATGCCGGCATGGTACCCCGCCGGGCTTGCTCGCGTTGATGGTTCATCAACTCAAGGCACAACGCAGCAAAGCGTGGTAAGTCGGTCCAGGGCAGAACGCCGTCAGGAAAAGCGGCCTGCTCGCGGATCAGGCTACGGGAGACTTCAGGGAAAGTCATATATCCCCGCCGTGCCAACGTATCCAGCAGCGAGGTTTTCCCGGCTCCCGGTCCCCCGGTAATAATTATGGGCTGCATAGTCTGTTCTTCTTTTTTTGTAGGGCCAGATACAACAATCCCCCCATGGTAGCACCGATGGGGGGATTGATTAACGGCAATCAGCTAGCAATTATTTTGCTGTACGGCTTGCGCGCTTACGCTCGTTTTCAGTAAGTAGTTTCTTACGGATACGAATGTTTTCTGGTGTTACTTCTACTAGCTCATCTTCATCGATAAACTCTAGCGCTTGCTCAAGTGTGTGCTTGATTGGTGGCGAAAGTACCTGTGCTTCATCAGTACCAGACGCACGTACGTTAGTCAGCTGCTTACCTTTCAGGCAGTTTACTGTCAGGTCGTTAGCACGGTTGTGGATACCGATAACCTGGCCTTCATAAACTTCATCAGCGTGCTCAGCAAACAGACGACCACGCTCTTGTAGGTTAAACAGCGCGTAAGTTAGCGCTTTACCAGTTGCGTTCGAAATTAGAACACCGTTGTTACGCTGACCAATAATGCCACCTTTGTGTGGACCATAGTGATCAAACGTGTGGTACATCAGACCAGAACCTGAAGTCAGTGTTAGGAACTCAGTTTGGAAACCAATAAGACCACGAGAAGGCATCATAAAGTCCATACGTACACGACCTTTGCCATCTGGAGACATGTCAGTCAGCTCACCTTTACGCAGGCCGATGTTCTCCATGATGCCACCTTGGTGCTCTTCCAGCACGTCGATAGTCACAGTTTCGTACGGTTCCATCAGCTGACCATCTTCTTCTTTGATGATAACTTCTGGACGAGATACCGCTAGCTCAAAACCTTCACGGCGCATGTTTTCAATCAGGATAGACAGGTGAAGTTCACCACGGCCTGAAACACGGAAACGGTCTGGGTTATCAGTTTCTTCAACGCGAAGTGCAACGTTGTGTACCAATTCTTTCTGCAGACGCTCAAGGATGTTACGTGAAGTAACGAACTTACCTTCTTTACCCGCAAACGGAGACGTGTTTACCTGGAAAGTCATGGTTACAGTTGGCTCATCAACAGACAGAGCAGGCAGAGCCTCAACCGCGTTCACGTCACAGATAGTGTCAGAGATTTTCAGCTCGCCAAGACCGGTGATTGCAATGATGTCGCCCGCCGTTGCTTTTTCAACTTCGTGACGCTCAAGGCCAAGGTAACCCAGTACAGTACCGACTTTACCGTTACGTTTCTTACCGTCAGCACCTACAATAGTAACCTGCTGGTTTGGTACCACAGAGCCGCGAGTTACACGAGCAACACCGATAACACCCACGTAAGAGCTGTAGTCTAGCTGAGAGATTTGCATCTGTAGGCTGCCATCAACGTCAACGCTTGGGGCGTCAACCGTATCAACAACCGCTTGGAACAATGGCTCCATGTTCTCGCCAACTTCGCCTTCCTCCATTGTTGCCCAGCCATTAAGAGCTGAAGCATAAACAGTCGTGAAGTCTAGCTGCTCATCTGTTGCACCTAGGTTGTCGAACAGATCGAATACTTGATCCATAACCCACTCAGGACGTGCGCCCGGACGGTCGATCTTGTTGATAACAACGATAGGCTTCAGGCCGTGGGCAAACGCTTTCTGGGTTACGAAACGTGTCTGAGGCATCGGGCCGTCAACGGCATCAACGATAAGCAGTACAGAGTCAACCATCGACATAATACGCTCAACTTCACCACCGAAGTCGGCGTGTCCTGGGGTATCTACGATGTTGATGCGGTAATCATTCCAGTTAATCGCTGTGTTCTTAGCAAGAATGGTAATACCACGCTCTTTTTCGATGTCGTTGGAATCCATTACGCGTTCTTCAACTTCACCGCGAGACTCTAACGTGCCAGACTGCTGAAGCAGTTTGTCAACCAGGGTGGTTTTACCGTGGTCAACGTGCGCAATAATTGCGATATTTCTTAATTTATCGATCTGTGGATTAGACATGGATTCACATTCACTCAGAACATGCAGCGACCGGATGGCGCTACTTGGTTAAAAAAACGGCTCATAATCTAACAGATTTTACTCCAAAACCCACGTAATATGTGATTTATATCACCGCCTTTTTCGTTCTGCCTGCTTTATTCATGCTTTACGCTACATCGGAGGCCGCCAAAGCCCCCCTCCAAACGCCTTTTCCACCCACTTTTCCCTACCAAGCCAATTGACAATATGTCGCGCTGGGCTAATGTAGATACGCGCACCAATAAAGGGATTAAAGCTCACTACGCACCATTTTGGTGCAATAAATCCCCTTAATGGTGCAAACAAAGGACTAATTCAGCCCGGAATACCTGCCAAGTGCGCTATTTTGGGGCTTTAAAAAGTTGGCACAGTTATCGCATTGTATTTTAGCAATAGAGCGAAATACGCTCATTACTATTTTATTGCGGCCTGATGCCCAATCTAACACCGGAGGTTATTCAAGATGTCAGTAGAAAACGTACTTGCGCTGATCCAGGAAAACGAAGTTAAGTTTGTTGACCTACGCTTTACCGATACCAAAGGTAAAGAGCAGCACATCTCTATCCCATCCCACCAGATCGATGCTGACTTCTTTGAAGAAGGCAAAATGTTCGATGGCTCTTCTGTTGCAGGTTGGAAAGGTATCAATGAATCAGACATGGTGATGATGCCGGATGCAGCTAGCGCGGTACTTGACCCATTCACGGAAGATTCAACGCTTAATATTCGTTGTGACATCCTTGAGCCTGCAACAATGCAAGGCTACGACCGTGACCCTCGCTCTATCGCTAAGCGCGCAGAAGACTTCATGCGTTCGACAGGCCTTGCTGATAACGTACTTGTTGGTCCTGAGCCAGAGTTCTTCTTATTTGATGACGTGAAGTTCAACACCGACATGTCAGGCTCTTTCTTCAAGATCGATGACGTAGAAGCGGCATGGAACACAGGTTCTGATTTCGATGGTGGTAACAAAGGCCACCGTCCTGGCGTGAAAGGTGGCTACTTCCCAGTCGCACCGGTTGATTCATCGCAAGATATTCGTTCTGCAATGTGTTTAATCATGGAAGAAATGGGTCTAGTTGTTGAAGCTCACCACCATGAAGTTGCGACGGCGGGTCAAAACGAAATCGCAACACGCTTCAATACCCTAACGACGAAAGCTGATGAAATCCAAGTGTACAAATACGTTGTTCACAACGTTGCCCACGCATTTGGTAAAACAGCAACCTTCATGCCTAAGCCACTCGTTGGTGATAACGGCAGCGGTATGCACGTTCACATGTCTCTAGCAAAAGATGGTCAAAACCTGTTTGCAGGTGACAAATACGGCGGCCTATCTGAAATGGCGCTTTACTACATTGGCGGTATCATCAAGCACGCACGTGCTATCAACGCCTTTGCAAACCCAGCAACTAACTCGTACAAGCGTCTTGTTCCTGGCTTCGAAGCACCAGTCATGCTGGCTTACTCTGCACGTAACCGTTCAGCGTCAATCCGCATTCCAGTTGTACCTAGCCCGAAAGCACGTCGTATCGAAGTACGTTTTGGTGACCCAGCAGCGAACCCATACCTAGCATTCGCAGCAATGCTGATGGCAGGCCTAGATGGTATCCAGAACAAGATCCACCCGGGCGAAGCGATGGATAAAGACTTGTACGACCTACCAGCAGAAGAAGCAGCTGAAATCCCAACGGTTGCTGAATCGCTACAGGGCGCACTTCAGTCACTAGACGAAGACCGTGAGTTCCTAACTTCTGGCGGTGTATTCTCTGACGACTTCATCGATTCTTACATCGAGCTGAAGTCTCAGGATGTTGCGAAAGTCAACATGACAACGCACCCACTAGAGTTCGAACTGTACTACTCAGTTTAAGTAACTGATAAGCAAGTCGATATAATAGATTTAGGCCAGCTTCACAAGCTGGCCTTTTTGATCTTGTTCCCTACCAGCCCCAATGCCAACAATGAGGGATCATCCACCGTCTGATAACAAACATGTACAGAACATCCCGCTTGCTAACAGCACTTCTGTTATTCTCAACCATCACCGCCGCCAGCGACATCTATACCTGGCAAGATGAAGATGGCGTCACCCACTTCTCCGACCGACCCCATCCCGGTGCATCGGTGATAAGCATTCAGGCCCCCAAAAAATCAACGGCTCCCCAACCTCCTGTCGCCGAAACAGACCCTGACACCGAGCCGCTAACCGAGTCCGCCCTGCCGCCCGCCAGCATCCTGCTGACTACCCCATCCGATCAGCAAACCCTGCGCGACAACCAGGGCAATATGACCATCATGGCCTCGTCTAACCGCAAGCTCAACCAAGGCCACAGCGCTCGGTTGCGCCTCGATGGTGACATCTACGGCCGTCCCCAGGCCCAGCTTATCTGGCCTCTTACCAATATTGACCGCGGCAGCCATACCCTACAGGTAGAATTGCTAAAACACGGCAAGGTTATTGCATCATCTGAAGAGATAACTGTCTTCTTGCACCGTGCCCGTATCAACCAGCGCCCGGCACCACTCCCAGTGCCCAAATAACAGGCGTCGCCATTTTTTCGTTCACGATACCAGACAGACAGGCTACACTTGATTGCACCAACGTGGTGCATTAGCGGTTCAGTGCACCATGATGAACTGCACCAACAAGGATGGTAACTGTGACGGCTGACTTTTCTTCCCTGATCCTAGACAACCAAGTCACGGCAATCGTATTACTCGATGAGTCGCTGACCATACGCTACGTCAACCCGGCAGCCGAGCAATTGCTATCGTTCAGCAAGCGTCGACTCAACAACACCTGCTTCCCGGATCTGCTCCAGCATACTTCGTTAGATCTGGGCCTTATTTCCGACACCCTACAAAGCGGGCAAGGATTGGCAGACAGCGATGTCACCTTTGTCATCGACGGACGTCACCACACCCTAGAGCTCAATGCCAGCCCGCTGTCATGGCAGCGCGAGCTGTTGATATTGCTCGAGCTCAAGCCGATTGACCAGCAACGCCGGATCAGCCAAGAGCTCAGCCAGCATGCCCAGCAGCAAGCCGCCAAGGAGTTGGTACGCGGATTGGCCCATGAAATCAAGAACCCGCTCGGTGGCCTGCGCGGCGCCGCCCAGTTGCTGGAAAAAACCCTGCCCGATCCCAGTTATACCGAATATACCCAGATGATCATCGAGCAGGCCGACCGGCTACGCAATTTGGTTGATCGTCTTCTCGGACCACAGCGTCCCGGCAGCCGCCAACAAGACAATATTCACGTGGTGCTGGAAAAAGTCCGCCAGCTGATCAGTATTGATTGCGGCGAGGATATCCACCTGCACCGCGACTATGATCCCAGCCTGCCCGATTTCACCATGGATGCCGAGCAGCTCGAGCAAGCCATTCTCAATATTGTCAGCAATGCTTCGCTGGCACTTAAGCAACACGGCGGCGGCAATATTACCCTCAAGACCCGTACTGCCCATCAGGCACTGATCCACGGTAAGCGCTACCGGGTCGCTGCAAAAATCGACATCATCGACGATGGCCCAGGGATCCCGGGTGATATCCAGGACACCCTGTTCTATCCGATGGTCACTGGGCGCGAGGGCGGCACCGGACTGGGCTTGTCCATTGCACAGAACCTGGTCGACCAGCACCAAGGTAAGATTGAAGTCGTAAGCTGGCCGGGCCATACCAAATTCACCCTGTATTTACCGATTATGTAGAGGATTCACTATGAGCAAAGGACTAATTTGGGTCGTTGATGACGACAGCTCGATCCGCTGGGTACTAGAGCGAACCCTCAATGCAGCCGGACTGAAATGTGAAACCTTCGCCAATGCCGACAGCGTGGTTGAGGCACTGGAGCGCAGTGTCCCCGATGTACTGGTGTCGGATATCCGCATGCCGGGCATGGACGGGTTCGCTTTACTCAAGGTGCTACAGGCTGACTATCCGACCCTTCCGGTGATTATCATGACCGCCCACTCGGATCTCGATGCCGCGGTGAATGCGTATCAGGAAGGGGCCTTCGAGTACCTACCCAAGCCGTTTGATATTGATGAGGCCGTGAGCTTGGTCGAGCGAGCCGTGACCCACAGCCAAGAACAGAAACGCCAACAACAACCGGAAGCCATTGAAAAAGAAGCCCCGGAAATCATCGGCGAAGCCCCGGCAATGCAGGAAGTCTTCCGCGCTATCGGCCGCCTGTCCCGTTCGTCGATATCGGTACTGATCAACGGTGAATCCGGAACCGGTAAAGAGTTGGTTGCCCATGCACTGCACCGTCACAGCCCACGCAGCCACAAGGAATTTATTGCCCTCAATATGGCTGCAATTCCCAAAGATTTGATTGAGTCGGAATTATTCGGTCACGAAAAAGGCGCCTTTACCGGCGCCAACAGCGTCCGCCAAGGCCGGTTCGAACAGGCCAACGGCGGCACCTTGTTTCTTGATGAGATCGGGGACATGCCGCTGGATATCCAGACCCGATTGCTGCGGGTACTGGCAGACGGCCAGTTCTATCGGGTGGGGGGCCATTCACCGGTGAATGTCGATGTTCGGATCATCGCCGCGACTCACCAGAACCTCGAGAGATTAGTGGCCGATGGGGACTTCCGTGAAGATTTGTTCCACCGCCTCAACGTCATCCGGGTCCACCTGCCAGCGCTCAAAGATCGCCGCCAAGATATTCCACAGCTGACCCGTCACTTCCTGATGCGTGCCTCTGACGAGCTCGGGGTCGAGGTCAAAACCCTACATCCGGATACCGAGGAGGCTTTGACGATGCTGGACTGGCCGGGCAATGTCCGCCAGCTGGAAAATACTTGCCGCTGGCTCACCGTGATGGCCAGTGGCAAGGAAATCCTACCTGCAGACCTGCCACCGGAACTGGTAGCCCCGAGCCAACCGGAAGCCAGCGAAGGCGGCCATCAGCACTGGCATCATGCATTGGAGAAATGGGCCTTCGACAACCTTCGTCAAGGACACCAGAACCTACTCGGCGAAGCACTGCCGGAGTTTGAAAAAATTCTGCTCGAAGCTGCCCTAGAACACACCCATGGCCATAAACAGGAAGCCGCTCGGTTACTGGGCTGGGGCCGTAATACCCTGACCCGTAAGCTCAAAGAGCTTAATGTCATGACTGACTAATCCCTTCTCTTTCACGCGGAAAGAAACTCAACAACCCCAATAAACATCAACAGCGTTTCTTTCCGCGTCGACAATTTGCCCCATTACCTATAATGATTGTCACTATCGACTTACGTATACTGCCATACGGGTTCGACGTGGCGGCACCGAAAGACAAAGCGATAAACCGCTAGACTCTCCTGTTCGCTCCTGAGGTTGCTCCTGTTCACCGAGAGTGACCCATGGCTTGCCCCGTGATAAATAAACTTCAATTACTGGTTGTTTTTTGACCTACCCCCATTCCATCCTCGCTCATTTTGCGTACAATACCCCCGGTTTCGGCCATCACTGAAATCACACTACACAACACTAAAAAACACAGTTGGATCCCCACCATGCTGGAAAGTCTATTTTCATTCAGCGTGGCAATGCCTGCTGTCAGCGAGATCGCAACAAATGGCCCTGGTCATTTTGCTGCCGGCATCCTGGCACTGATTGCCGCGGTGAACATGTTTAACGGCTAACCCTTAATTAAGTTAGCCGATACCAAAAAGCCCCCGAACCATAATGGCACGGGGGCTTTTTGTTTATCAGGGCTATCCGCTAAGGGGCTTAGATCACCCGAGAGAACTGTTGCTGGCGAGCGCGGTGGCGCAAATATTTATCAAAGCACATGCAAATATTGCGGATCAGCAAACGACCTTTCAGATCGACATCAATCGCGGTATCACTTACCTCAACCAGGCCATCATCGATAAAGGTCTGTAGCAACTCGATATCTTCAGCAAAGTAGCTATCAAATTCGATATCAAACTGTTGCTCGATCGCGGATTTATCAAGGTGGAAGTTACAAATCAGCGACTTGATCACCTCACGGCGCAACAAGTCATCGGCATCCAGCGACACCCCTTTCCAAAGCGCCTCACGCTTTTCATCAACGCTGGCGTAGTATTGCTTGAGCTCTTTCTGATTCTGGGCGTAGCAATTGCCAATCATCGAAATTGCCGATACTCCAAGACCCAGCAGATCGGTGTCCCCCTGGGTGGTATACCCTTGGAAGTTGCGGTGCAAGATACCTTCGCGCTGGGCCACCGCCAACTCATCTTCCGGCAGGGCAAAGTGATCCATACCGATGAACTGGTAGCCGGCACCGGTCAGGGTCGCAATGGTCTGCTGCAAAATCGTCAGCTTCTCATTGGCCTGCGGCAAGTCCGCATCTTTGATCTTACGCTGGGCGGCAAACAGTGCCGGCATGTGGGCGTAGTTGAAAATCGACAAACGGCCCGGGCGCATTGTCAGCACCTGATCGAGAGTTTGGGCAAACAACTCTGGGGTCTGCTTTGGCAGACCATAGATCAAATCCAGGTTGGTTGAACGGAAACCCAATTCTCGGGCACGCTCTGCCATGGCAAAAATAAACGCTTCATCCTGCTCACGGTTAACCAGTTTCTGCACTTCTTTATTGAAATCCTGCACCCCGATACTGAGGCGGTTAAAGCCCTCGCTACGTAGATGGTCAAGCATATCCAGCTCGATTTCACGCGGGTCGACCTCGATGCTGATCTCGGCATCGGGGGTAAACGAGAACTGCTCGCGCAACAGCCCCATCAGGCGGCTCACCTGTGGCTTGGTCAGGAACGTCGGCGTACCACCGCCCCAGTGAAGCTGGCTAACGGTTCGCTCACCCAGCAGCGTCGAACGCTGGCGGATTTCCTGCTCCAACGCATCAAGGTACTGATCGGCCTTGTGCTGGTGACGGGTGATGATCTTGTTACAGCCACAGTAGTAGCACAGCTTGTGGCAAAACGGGATATGGACATACAGCGACAGGTTGCGCTCAGGGTACTGGGCGCACGCCATGTCAAATTCCGCTGGCGTAAACGCTTCGTGAAACTCCAGCGCTGTTGGGTATGAGGTATAACGCGGCCCCGAATAATTATATTTTTCGATTAAGGCCTGATCCCAAATAATCTGCTCATTTGACATGACTTACTTCCACTATATTAGAGGGGAGAGAATATTGATCTCCAAGTTTGACACAACTTGGTAAAGATGTAGATAGGAGATAACTAAACTGCTATCCCGATCAGAATTCCCCTGTCTCTGAGTATAGACAGGGGAAAACAGGAACCGAAATCAGACAGTTGGCTTGGCCGCCAAGATCAGATCAAGCTCAGACTTGATAGATTCAACCAAGCGCGCTTCGGCCTTCATCCGAATCAAATCCAGCTGCATGCGCTCTTGCTTAGCCAGAGTCTTGCGCGCATCACCGCGCGGCATGTCCTTCACCACTTGGTAAAGCTCATGCATAGCCGGATACTGGTTGGAAAATTCCACCCGATGATCACCTTGCAGTACTTCCATCAGCTTGTACAAGCGGATGGCAATTTCCGACATATCACATTCGTCCTGCTTGCCGGCTGCGGCAATGATCAACACGCTTTCCATGATATTGGCATTGCGTTGCTTGATCCCTTCTTCCTGCTGGCGCTGGGCGCGAGCAAGAAAAGCCTTATGGCGTTGGGTCTGCTGATAGAGCTTAAACAACAAATAACCGGCATAGCTTGCCAAAACGGCTACGATAAGGCCGGCCAGTCCTAGCCACAATGTCATATCCTGCAAGGCTTACTCCTTGTCTAAACCATCAAAGTCCATGTTTTCAAACTGGTCAAGCAAGTCATCATCGGAACGAGGGCCACGCGGGGTCTCTACCTCGTCCATTTCTGGCTCGTCTTCTTCCAGCAGGCCTAGCTGGTTCATCAGTTGCTCGATACGATCCAGCTTCTGGTCAACTTGCTTCTGCAAGCCAGCACCCAGTTTCTCACCCGCCTCAATACGGTCGAGCAGTACCATCAGCTGGGCATCATTTTCCAGCATTTGTAGCTCTTGCTCGGCGCTCATGCGACGCTGTTGTTTGGTCATCGGCTTTTTCGGTTCAACAACCAACGGGATCGCCTTCTTGCTACCGTGGCGCGGATCTTTACGCTGCGCGGCCCTGCGAGCATCTTCCGGCGATACCATCGAGTGGCGGCTACCTGACTTCAGGCCCTTGCGCTTACGATCTTTCTTGCGCTGTAGGCCATCGAGATCATTCTGGTTACGGGTCTTAATAGTGACTACCTGATCGGATGATCCGGTAGCACGGCTTCTTTTCTTACGGGTCATTACTGGGTTTTCCTCAGCAAAATTACATCATTCCCAACAAACTCAACGTCCAAGCCATCTTTTTGGGCTAAATAGTGGAACGTCTCGCGGCTAAAAAAGCTCACATGCGTTGGGTCGTTCTTGTAATGCCATTGCGCAAAGGCATCTGCATCTTTTGCCAGTTTGGTCATCAAGCCCAGCCAACCACCGGGTTTTACCATACCAACCAGCTGCCCCCACTCCTTCGCAGGCGTATAAAAGTGTTCAATTGCCTCGGTACAGGTCACAAAGTCATATTGCGTGTCCAGCACCTCTGGCTTATTGGCAAAATACGGATCATAAATTGCCATGTTGTGGCCCGCTTCAGCCAACATCAGCGATAAGGTCGGGCCGGGGCCACAACCAAAATCCAGGCCATCAAGCGATGTACCGTCAAGACGCTCCATCAGTGGTTCAGCAAGCCGGGCAAGAAAGCGCCGGTAACCCAAGTCTTCCGGGTTATTCTCATGCAAATCATAGTGCGCTTTTTCTTCCTCTGGCGACAGTCTCGACTCGGGATCAGCAAAAATTAATGCGCACTCACCACAGCGGACATACTGCCGACGCCGATCTTCAAAAAACAACGCAGTGCTCTGGCTATGGCACAGCGGACAAGGACTCATCTTCGCTCTCCGGTTAAATCTCTCGCACAGGGCATTGCCACGGCGCTCAATGAAGCCGGGTATCATAGCAGATTTGATGGAGAAATGTGCACTACTAAGGTGGGGGGAGGTAAGTGCCTGAAAAGAAAAAAGCGACAGGTTATTCAACCTGTCGCCATGTGGGGTCGCCATTGCTGGCTATATCCTGTCTAGTCTGTCCGTAACCAGTTATATAACATCCCGGTCTGACAATATCCTTTTGTTATTAGTGCTTCCATGCCAACTTGTTGTTCTTCATCGTCCTGATGTGTTTTTTCCGTCCTTGAACGGTTTTCCCTGTTTAAACGGCTATCCTTAACCGGCTGTGTCCGTCAGCATGTTGCCATCTGGCAACCAGTTCACTATCCGTGTGTGCACCCCGTCCCTAGAATGCTGTTTCCTATGTTGTGTTTTCTTTTCCGTAAGCGTCTTACCTGACAGTCCTTACCATACCTTGCGGCCTACCCGGCTCCTTGCCGGACATCCTGTATTCCTTCGGGCGCCCTGCCCATGCCATCACTGGCGCTTTCCATTCCTGTGCCAACTCCCTGTCGACAAGGCATACTTTACGCCAAACCAAGCTTGAAACAATGCCGCCAACACGGAGCGCTTGGCTGTAACTTTATTTCAGCACTCGCAACGCTTTGTTTTATTGTAGCTTTAAGGCAATAACTATTAACAACTTCATCAACATCGACCGATACGAATAGCCGATCTCTCACAAACCACTCAGCCATTTGCATTTTGCTGTAGAAAACCTGTCATTTTCTTGCAGGTGCTGCCACTCTTCGAGCCATAAAAAAGGCAGCCGAAGCTGCCTCTTTCTCATCACCGACTGGAAGCCAAGCTGAAGTAAAATTTAGTGCAAGCCGCCAACGTACTGTGACAAGGCGGTAATTTCGTCGTCCGTCAACTTCGCGGCCACCGCACGCATCATGGCGTTCATATCATTGCCACGCTGACCGTCGCGGAATTTCTCAAGCTGTAGCTTGACGTATTCGCCATTCTGGCCGGAGATTTTAGGGAAGCCAGACAGGCTAGTACCATTACCCCGAGGACCGTGACAAGCCGTACATGCCGTCACGCCACGTTCGGCATCACCAAAACGGTATAAGGTCTGGCCAAGTTCAATCGACGGCTCGGGTGTGGTGTTATCGGAGATAGGTAATGAGGCATAGAAGGCGGCCAGATCAGCCATATCCTGCTCGGTCAGCGGCATTGCCATACCGCCCATCACAGGATCGTTACGGCCTTGGGCACCACCGGTACTCATCGCGAGCTTAAAATCTTTGAGCTGCTTTTCAAGGTAACCGGCATGCTGGCCGGCAATCTTCGGGTATTGCGCCATTATCCCATTACCATCTGCCCCATGGCAGGCGGCACATGTTGCGGCTTTTGCTTTTCCGGCTTCTGCATCTCCCTGGGCCCAGGCTGAGCAACTGGCCAGAAGAGTCAATATCAGTGCTAATTTCTTCATGACATTCCGTTTATAATTATAGAGCTTCCAGTACCACAAGTAATGCTCAGTAACATGGTATACAATGCGACCACTAACCGAGCTCGGTTTTCGTACATTTTACACAATTTCACATAAAAGTAATCAGTCGACTACATCAAGACTTGACGGAGTTAACAGTGAATCAACCTCTCAACTATAGAAACACAGGATTTATCACAAGTGCGCCTACAATCCGACACTTGCCGAACGACACAGGCGTTGAGATCGCATTTGCTGGCCGCTCCAATGCAGGTAAGTCAAGTGCCCTAAACCGCATCACCGACCAAAAAAGCCTCGCCCGTACATCGAAAACACCCGGACGTACACAATTGATCAACATGTTCGAGGTGATACCCGGCTGTAACCTGATTGACCTTCCGGGTTATGGCTATGCTCAGGTTCCGCTGGAAATGAAATTGAAATGGCAGGAATCGCTGGGTGAATACCTGCAAAAGCGTGAGTGCCTGCAGGGCCTAGTCGTATTGATGGACATCCGTCACCCGCTCAAGGATCTGGATCAGCAGATGATCATGTGGGCGATCGAAAGCCGCCTGCCGGTACTGGTTCTGCTCACCAAGGCCGATAAGCTAAAGAGCGGTGCCCGCAAACAGCAGCTGATGAAAGTGCGCGACAGCGTCAAGACATTCGGTGGCGACGTACAGGTCGAAGCCTTCTCATCACTCAAAGGGATCGGTGTAGACCAAGTCCGCCGTAAACTGGATGAGTGGTTTGCCCCCGAGCTAGAACGCCAACTGGCGATGCTCGAAGAAGACGAAGCGCAAGACGAAGAATAAGCACTTGCCAACCAACCACTAAAGCTCCCACCAGGGGGCTTTTTTTTTGGGCCTGTGGCCGGGTCTTACAAACAGCCGGGCCCAGACATAAAAATACCCCACCAGCAAGGCGGGGCAATGGGAGAGAAATAGGAGGTTTTTATATTTGTCCAGAAAGCATCAGTGATTTCCCCCACCAACGCAAGTTTTTTCTCCCATAATTGTGTATCCGCCGTCACCTAATCACAGGTTACGTCTTGGTTTCCAGCAGATAACTACCAATTTTAAGCGGTTGGGGAATAATAACGGGGAAAGTTGTTTTTTATCAAAAATAAAGAGAACTACAACTCAGTAATGACATCCTAAAATGGAATAAAATTACAGTTTCACGATAAGACGGATAAAAAAAAGCCACCCCAAATCCAGGATGGCGATTTCATGTATTTGTTGGCTAGCCGGCTTGGAGCCCACTACCGAAAACAAATATGAACAAGAAGCAAACAAGATTATAGCGATCTGCAAAATAAAATTAAAGTAATTACTCTAAAAAATCACAAAGAAAAATTTCGCGTACGGAGTAAACGATGGAAACAAAACCTTCCAGTACCGTTATTCAGTATCTAAATAGATGAGATGGCAACCAATCAGCGCCAATATGATCAAAATATACACGGGGGTATTCGGGGGGAATGGATTTTCGGCGCCACAATAAAAAACGCCCTGGCCAAATGACCAGGGCGGCTGAATCAGCCAAATCCAATAACGTGAAACAAAAGGTCTGAAAGATAGAACATCTTACCTCTGTACCCTACGCCTCTAACTGTATATCAATTGCTCAGTCTTGAAAAGTGTTTTTGTAGTTTTTTTTCAAGATCTCGTAAGTAATTTCTAACTTCTGTAATTCACTAAGCGAATAATTTCAGCAAAAAAATAGCCAGCAAAGCTGGCCATTTTTGTACGATTATGAGCTCTCTGGCTAATTTAGTGCGCCTGATCCCAGTTATCACCAATCCCGGCGTCAGCTATCAGCGGAACGGCCAGTTCAGCCGCCAATTCCATCAGGCGGCGAACTTCAGCGGAGACGTTGTCGACCTCCGATTCCTGTACCTCAAATACAAGTTCGTCATGCACTTGCATCAGAAGTCGAACCCGACCTTCGGGCTGCTGGCCAACCCATTCATCCACCAGCACCATCGCCCGTTTGATAATATCCGCAGCTGTCCCCTGCATCGGGGCGTTGATCGCCGCACGCTCAGCCGCTTTGCGGCGCATGCCATTGCGCGACTTAATATCAGGCAGGTGCAAGCGACGACCGAACAAGGTTTCGACATACCCTTGCTCACTGGCCTGGTTACGGGTGCTTTCCATGTATTCCAGCACGCCCGGGTAGCGCTCGAAGTACACATTCATATAATCCTGTGCTTCGTTACGCCCCATATCTAGCTGCTTGGCCAGACCAAATGCGCTCATACCATAGATCAGCCCGAAGTTGATCGCCTTGGCACGGCGGCGCTGTTCTGTGGACACCGACTCCAAAGGGATCCCCAAGATCTCGGCAGCCGTCGCAGCGTGGATATCCTTACCATGGCGGAAGGCATCCAACAGGGCCTGATCACCCGACAGGTGGGCCATGATACGCAATTCAATTTGCGAGTAATCGACCGCCAATACCTTGTAGCCGGTCGGCGCAATGAAGGCCTGGCGGATACGGCGTCCTTCCTCATTACGTACCGGGATATTCTGCAAGTTCGGATCGCTCGACGACAAACGGCCCGTCACGGTTACGGCCTGGTGGTAGGAAGTATGGACGCGGCCGGTTGCCGGGTTCACCATCTTCGGCAGCTTGTCGGTGTAAGTCGACTTCAGCTTCGCCAAACTACGGTATTCCAAAATCAGCTTCGGCAGCGGGTAATCCAGCGCCAGCTCCTGCAGCACTTCTTCATTGGTCGAAGGTGTACCTGATGGTGTTTTCTTTAGCACCGGTAGGCCCATCTTTTCAAACAGGATAGCCTGCAACTGCTTCGGTGAGCTCAAGTTGAACTCATCACCCGCAATCTCATAGGCCTGCTTCTCCAGCTCATCAAGGCGGACGGCAATCTCGGTAGACTGTGCGCCTAGCTGCATGCTGTCAATCAGTACTCCAGTGCGCTCAATACGCGACAACACTGGTACCAATGGCATTTCAATCTCTTCAAATACCGATTTGAGCTTTTCATCAGCATTCACTTTTTCAACCAGCAGGTTATGAAGACGCAGGGTAATATCGGCATCTTCCGCCGCATAAGGGCCAGCTTGCTCCAAATCAATCTGATTGAAGGTCAGCTGCTTCTTGCCCTTACCGGCAATGTCTTCAAAGCTAATGGCTTTGTGCTCAAGGTAGCGTAGCGACAGGCTATCCATATCATGGCGGCCGACCACACTGTTGAACACGTAAGACTCCAGCATGGTGTCAAAACGGATTCCCTGCATTTCAATACCGTAGCGGGCAAGAATACTGGCATCGAACTTGAGGTTCTGGCCTACCTTGGCACGCTCAGGATCTTCCAGCAACGGCTTGAGCTGTGCCAGAACCCAGTCACGGTCCAGCTGGGCCGGGGCATCAAGGTAATCATGGGCAACCGGCACATAGGCCGCTTTGCCTTCTTCGACCGCGAACGACACGCCTACCAGATTAGCCGTCATGTAATCAAGGCCATCGGTTTCGGTATCGAACGCCACCACATCGGCGCTATTCAGCTGTTCGAGCCACTGATTAAAGGTCTCTTCATCCAATACGGTTTCATAGCCACTGCGGTCAATCACGGGTGCCACCGGCTTGGCATCAGCTGCAGGTGCCGACGCTTTTTCATCGGCCACAATACGGCCATCACTACCGTCGAGCATTTCAGACAACCAGCGGCGGAACTGCAACTGACCAAACAATTTGGTCAGCTCATCGGTATCCGGCGTGCTTTTCACCAACTGTTCAGGGGTCACATCGAGCTCAACATCCAGCTTGATGGTTGCCAACTCGTAGGACAGGTATGCTGCCTCTTTATTGTCCTGCAGTTTTTTCGGCATGGTTTTCGAACCACGGAAACCCAATGGCGGGATATCATCGAGGTTGGCATACAATGCATCTAGGCCACCGATCCCCGTCAGCAGGGCCTTGGCCGTTTTCTCACCCACACCCGGAACGCCCGGAATGTTATCGACCTTGTCGCCCATCAGGGCAAGGTAGTCGATGATCAACTCTGGGCCAATACCGAACTTATCAACAACCCCGGCCGGATCCATCACCACATCCGTCATGGTGTTGATCAGAGTAACGTTCTGATCAACCAACTGGGCCATATCTTTATCACCGGTACTGATCAAGACCGGCATACCGGCCTTTGACGCCTGGCTGGCCAAGGTACCAATCACGTCGTCGGCTTCAACCCCGGAAATCGAAATCAACGGTAACCCCATGGCCTTGATAACGGCATGAAGAGGCTCGATTTGAGAGCGAAGATCATCCGGCATCGGCGGACGATTGGCCTTATATTCCGGATACATATCATCTCGGAATGTTTTTCCTTTCGCATCAAAAATGACGGCAATATGCTCGGTAGAAAACTGGCGCAGCATACTGCGCAGCATATTCACCACACCATAAACAGCACCGGTTGGTTCACCGTCTGAATTAGTGAAGTTGGGCGCAGCATGGTAGGCACGATAAAGATAAGATGATCCATCAATCAGAATAAGTGGATTTTCTGGGATAGTTGCCATAAAGATAGTCTTATATCCGGGGGATGAAAGAGATAGGACACTAGGATGCCATGACTACCATCAACTGTTAACTGCTGTTTTCCAATCCGGGCCCTACATCTGTGGATAAGTTTGTTGGTAGTTCATTTTAAAGCGTTGATCAATTTATTAGACATCAAAAATAGCCACCATAAAAACATTAAAATACAGTAACTTAAATCAATATCGCTCATTTGATCCACGATCCTACAATGATCGTTAATTGTGGAAAAAGTTAACAGTGCGTTCTTAAATAAGATGATCTGAGAGTAAAAATAGACAAATCTGACGATAAAGGGAGCCATTATGAAGAAAATCGCAGTTATTTTGAGCGGCTCAGGGGTGTTTGACGGTGCAGAAATCCATGAAGCCGTTCTCTCCCTTCTGGCTATCGAGCAAGAAGGGGCCAGCTGGCATTGCTTTGCCCCGAATATGGATCAACATCATGTGATTAACCACCTGACCGGTGAAGAAATGGCAGAAACACGAAATGTGCTGATCGAGGCAGCCCGGATCGCCCGTGGTCAAATCGACGATCTGGCGACCTTGGAGCCCAGCCAGTATGATGGCCTGCTGCTACCCGGCGGCTTCGGGGCAGCCAAGAACCTGTCAGATTTTGCCTTCAAGGGGAGTGAATGCTCCATCCACCCCGAAGTTAAACGGGTGTGCCAGCGGTTTGCCGAGGAAGAAAAGCCTGCCGGCTACCTGTGTATCGCCCCAGCCATGATCCCGCTGATCTATGGCCCGGGAGCAAAAGGCACCATAGGAACGGATCCGGATACCGCCAAGGTGTTCAACCAAATGGGCGGCGAACATATCAAGTGCCCGGTGAGTGACTACGTCCTGGATCAAAAGCGTCGCCTGCTGACCACCCCCGCCTATATGCTGGCCGGTAGCGTGTCTGAGGCAGCAGAAGGGATCAATAAACTGGTCAAGGAATTGGTAAAAATAGCCTGAAGCCGTTCAGCAAAAATAACGCGGTAGATAAAGAAAAAGCGGCACTACTTTCCATCTTAAACCGGAAGTAGTTGCCGCTCAGCAGAAGGGATAGTCGTTTTTAGCCCTACACTAAAAACCCACCCTAGCTAAAGTACACTGGAAGCAATGTGAGCAATGTCGTGCCTTCAACCAGAGCCGGTTTGAACCGTTCTCGTTGAGTGCGAGTTAATAATAACCATTCTCATTTAAGATGCAAGCATTTTATTGAGAATTATTTTCATTTAGTTGCTTGACGAAATGCAGCCTGAAGTCTTCAATGCCATCTTTCTTTTCTAAGTGCTCGATTTGATAGTTATTTTTAAGCAATAAACGCAACATATCAGGAAATCGATTCCGGGATTTCACCCTCAATACCTGATAGCCTTGGGCCAACACCCACGCCTCCTGGGCCTCAAGCAGTGCCTGTGCCACACCTCGACGGCGGCCAGCCGGCGCAACCCCACCCAGCCAGCTGTAAAAACAGTCTTCCGACAGCTGGTAACCGATCTTGACCCCAGCCAATTCACCATCGATCTCAGCCACTAAAATCAGAGCCCGGTGGACACGGAGTCTCCGCTTTAGTTCATCTTCGGTAGCGGGACGAGCAAACTCAGTGATCGCGGCCAACACCGTTACCGCTTCTTCAATACTGGCCTCACGGATATGCATATTAATTCCTCTATACCAAATTGAATAAGGCCAGCAATGCTGGCCTTAAACTGTGCTTATTATGGTTCGAAACCCAGAGATGGGAAAGCTAGACACCCAAGGTGCGGCGCGTTTGCTTGTCATTGCTCTGTTGGGCCGATGGCAATGTCGTCAGCTTGTTGATCAGATAATTGAGCAACACCCCGTACATAGGTACAAACAAACCAAGGCTGATCAGCAATTTAAATCCATAATCCACCAAGGCGATCTCGACCCAATTCTCTGCCATGAAGGCATCAGGACTGTTGTAGAACGCAATCGCGAAGAAAGCCAAGGTATCGAGGGCATTACCGAACAAGGTCGAACAGCTCGGGGCGACCCACCACTGCTTGGTCTGGCGCAGCCGGTTGAACACCGACACATCCATGATTTGTCCCAGCAAATAAGCCATGAAACTGGCTATCGCGATCCGGGCAACAAACAAGTTGAATTCAGTGAGGTGACCTAGGCCCTGATATTCCCCTTGGTAGAAGAGTACCGACAGCACATAGGAAATCACCAGCGCCGGCATCATTACCCTGAGGATGATCTGCCTTGCCATTGCCGCACCAAAAATACGTACCGTCAAATCGGTCGCCAGAAAGATAAACGGAAAGGTAAAGGCGCCCCATGTCGTATGGAATCCCATGACCGTAAAGGGAAGCTGAACCAAATAGTTACTTGATGCGATGATCAACAGGTGGAAAACCACCAAGAAAGAAAGAGCCTTGCGCTGCTGCACAGGCGAAAATTGAGAAGTCGTCATTGTCAGACCTTTTTGTCATTGGGGGAGAGGGAACCCAAAACACTACTGCCAGCTCTCACACCGCCAGTAGCAACCGAAGGCGGGGATTATACACGCTTTGCGTAGCGATTCACCTTTTTGCCAGTAGCCCGGCGAGGAATAACAGTGTTTCTTGAGCTTCACTGTCGAGCCCTTCCAGCCACATCTGGCCACTGTAATGCTCACCCTTTAGCAGCAAGCGGCAGCCTTCAAAATCCACCAGCCATACATGCAGGTCCGCATTGGGCTCCTTTTCCACCACTGTCATCCCAAGCTGTTGCAGCAGAGTCTCTGCCACCAAGGCAAAGTTATCATAGTCGAACTCGGGCCCACCGATCTCAAGCAGTTTTGCTGCGGTATCCAATCGGCGACACCAATAGTGCGAGCGTGCTGTCATAGTGCTTTATTCCTTTTGGCAATGCTTGGCTACAGAAAGTTTCCTGTAACCAATTGTTTCTGTGAGTATCAAGCAATAACCAGCCTCTAGCCAAGGGACGAGGTTCATGGTTTTATGAAGATGTTGCTGATTGGGGAGACCCGGTTAGCAACCGGTGAATTTAACATTCTCACCAAATACGCAAGCTGTTTTGTAGCGAACAGAGCATGCTGGGGCTAAGCCCCTGTTTGTATCTAATACGCATTTTATACCGGACGTGGATTGTCCGGTATTTTTTTGCCCGGCCCGTACCCTCCGACTCAGAAAACAACTCAGAAGCCAACCTCTTCACCCGCAGTCAGGTGATCTTCAATCAGCCCCAAAAAGGCATTACCGTATTTTTCCAATTTACGGTGACCAACACCGTTGACCGACAGCAACTCACCCGCCGAGGTCGGCAAACGCTCAGCCATCTCCATCAAACTGGCATCATTGAATACCACGTACGGCGGCAAATCTTCTTCATCGGCAATCGCCTTGCGCAATTTGCGCAGCTTGGCGAACAGCTTCTTGTCGTACTGGCGGTTGGCCATCTTATCGCTCTTGGCACTGCGTGCGGCAATATCGAGCCTCGGTACCGCCAGCTCAAGGGGAACCTCTCCACGCAGTACTTCGCGAGCTTTGGCCGTCAGCTGCAAAATCGAACTGCGGACAATATTCTGGGTCAGGAAACCACGGTGGATCAGCTGGCGCAAAATACTGACCCAAAACTCATGGCTGTGCTCACGGCCAATGCCATAGGTGCTCAGTTTATCGTGGCCATATTCACGGATACGCTGATTCTGCATACCACGCAGTACTTCCACGACATGGGTAATACCGAAGCCTTGATTAACCCGGTAGACACAGGAAAGCGCTTTTTGCGACACTTCCAGAGCATCGAAATGCTTAGGCGGATCAAGGCACACATCGCAGTTTCCACAAGGCTCTTCCCGCGCTTCGCCAAAATAATTCAGCAACACCTGGCGGCGGCAAGTCTGGGCCTCGGCAAACGCCCCCATGGCATTGAGCTTGTGGCTTTCCACCAGCTTCTGGGAGCCGTCTTCTTTCTCATCCAGACAGCGGCGTAGCCAAGCTAAATCTGACGGATCATAAAACAGGATCGCTTCGGCCGGTAAGCCATCTCGGCCTGCTCGTCCGGTTTCCTGATAATAGGATTCAATATTACGCGGGATATCATAATGGACCACAAAGCGGACATTGGGTTTGTTGATCCCCATTCCGAATGCCACCGTCGCCACCACGATTTGGACATCATCACGCTGGAAGGCTTCCTGTACCCAAGCCCGCTCGTCATGATCCATACCGGCATGATAGGCAGCAGCACGGATCCCGCTCTGGTTTAACTTTTCGTTGATCTGCTCCACCCGCTTACGGCTATTGCAGTAGATAATACCGCACTGACCGCGTACCCCTGCCAGATAACGGGTCAACTGAGCCATCGGTTTGTATTTTTCCTGCAGGGTGTAGCGGATATTCGGCCGGTCGAAGCTACCGAGATAGGTATGCTGGGACTGCAGGGCCAAACGGGAAACAATATCTTGCCGGGTAGTGTCATCCGCTGTTGCCGTCAGGGCGATCACCGGCACCTCGGGAAAGGCCTGGCGCATGCTGCCAAGAGCGGCATATTCCGGCCTGAAATCATGCCCCCACTGCGAGATACAGTGCGCTTCATCCACCGCCACCATACTCAATGGCAAGCTGGCTAGACGCTCGGAAAAATCACGGCTGAGCAGGCGCTCTGGCGAGACATAGACCAACTTGATCTGGCCTTGTGCCATCGCCTGAAAGGTATTCTGCATCTCGTCCCATGACATGGTGGAATTGATACAGGCCGCAGCCACCCCATTGGCCTTTAGCTGGTCCACCTGATCTTTCATCAAAGAAATCAGGGGGGACACCACCAGTGTCAGCCCGTCACGCAACAAGGCCGGAATTTGGTAGCACAACGACTTGCCGCCACCGGTCGGCATGATCACCAAGCAATCCTGTCCGGATACCGCCGCCTCGATCACAGGCTGCTGGCCCTCACGGAACTGCTGGTAGCCGAACACATCCTGCAGCACCTGTTCACAGGTCGTTGGGCTTTCGGTCTGGCACGGCTGGCTTGCTGGCATAACGTTCTCATTGGCGCGGGTGACCCGAAACGGGGCACCTGAAAATGGACAAGGCTGGCTATTCTATACCATTCAGATCGCCGATGGGAGTCACCTCCCGCCCAATTCATTTCCGCTCCCTGCGGCCAGGGCTGCTGATGAAAAAGACAATAGTATTGAGATCGATCACGTTTTATACTGCGCCTGTATACGCAACTGAATATTTATTTCTCTCCCGCCAGTCCGGCACCAACTTTTCAGGTAATCATGGAAGCGCAAAATACCCAAACCCAGCGCGGCGTCATCCTCGCCCTAGCGGCCTACACCATGTGGGGGATTGCCCCGATCTATTTCAAGTCCCTCCAGCATGTCAGTGCACCGGAAATTCTCAGCCACCGGGTGATCTGGTCGTTTGTGTTTCTCGCGTTATTGTTGATGGTTAGCAAGGGGTGGGGGCAGGTCCGGGCCGTGCTAGGCCGACCTAAAGTCGTCATGCTACTGTTGGCAACCTCTTTGCTGGTTGGGGGGAACTGGCTGATTTTCATCTGGGCGGTAAACAACAATTACATGCTTGATGCCAGCCTCGGGTATTACATCAACCCACTGTTCAATGTTCTGCTCGGGATGTTTTTTCTCGGCGAGCGCCTCCGCCCGCTGCAATGGGTCGCAGTGGCATTGGCGGCAACCGGTGTGGCAGTCCAGCTGATCCAGTTCGGCTCATTGCCATGGATCGCTTTAGCACTCGCGACGAGCTTCGGCCTCTACGGCTTGCTTCGCAAAAAGGTCAACCTCGATGCCGCCACCGGGCTGTTCATGGAAACCAGCCTATTACTGCCCCTGGCGCTCGGCTATGTCTTTCTCTTTGCCAACAGCCCAACATCGGACTGGGCTACCAACGCCACGAGCACCAACCTACTGCTAATGGCAGCCGGCATCGTCACCACCCTGCCACTGCTGTGTTTTACCGGTGCAGCCACCAAGCTCAAACTCTCGACCCTGGGCTTTTTCCAGTACATCGGCCCGAGCCTGATGTTCCTGCTGGCCATCACTGTCTATGATGAAAGTTTTACCGCCGATAAAGGCTATACCTTCGCCTTCATCTGGGCGGCGCTGCTGATTTTCAGCATTGAAGGGTTACGTAACCACCGCAGCCAAAAGAGACAGTCTGCCTCCCGCTAGGTTGACGATTTGCGAGACGGTGCTGTTAATTTTTTACAAGCCGCACCGTCATCGCTATGGTGTACTCACACTCAGAAAATGACTGTCAATGAGCATCAAGGGGGGAACGCGTTATGAATAAAATCAGTCATCGCAAAAGCCCCATTGACGAAATCAGCCTGATCGATGCCCATTACCAGAGCTTTGCTTTTAAACGCCATTATCACCTCGATTACCATTTGGGCCTGATCACCCAAGGCCAGCAGCAGTATTACTATAACGGCAGCAAGCACATCGCAGGCGCCGGGCAACTGGTGATCATGCCGCCGGATGAAATCCACGACGGCCAAGCCAAAGAGCAATCGGGTTACCAGGTCAAAGTCTTTAGCATTACCCCCGACTGGCTCAGCCAGCAAGCCGAAGAAGTGTCCGGCAAAGGCCATTTCTGTTTCCCGCAAAATAATATTGCCGATCACGCACTATTCCAGCAGCTGGCCCAACTCCATCAACAACTGGACAACCCGTTGGTCTCGCAGTTGGCCAGAGACAGCTTGCCGGTAGCGTCCTTTTCCTACTTGCTGACCCGTTACGGTCAGGTTCGCGAAACCAGTGTCACGGCGTTAGGTAATAAAGATCTACACCAGCTACGCGACTATGTGATGGCACATCTGGATCAAAAAATCAGCTTGAAGCAGCTCGCAAGCCTGTGCGATCTCAGCCCATCGCAACTATTGCGCCAATTCAAAAAGGCCACGGGCATGACACCGTACGCCTGGCTAGCCCGGTTGCGACTGGAACATGCGATGGCACTGTTGAAAGCAGGCTTTAGCAGCACCGAAGTGGCCTATCACGTCGGCTTTTACGATCAGGCCCACTTCACCCACGCCTTCAAGCAAACCTTCGGCGTCGCCCCTTCGCAGATCCAGTAAGGCTTTATCCGGCAGTTTGTCATTTTTTTACAAGCATCCAATGCATGACTACGGCATGCTTCGACTTACGGGGCATACCGCCCTATTGTTTGAAGGATGACATACCCGTAATGATCAATGAAATGACCACCCTCGCCACGCTGGTAACCGTCCATATCGTCGCCCTGATGAGCCCGGGGCCCGACTTCGCCTTGGTGGTACAAAACGCCGGCCGCTACGGCCGCCAGACCGGAATTATGATCGCCCTCGGCTTGTCACTGGGGATCCTGCTCCACTCTATCCTCAGCCTGACCGGCGCCAGCTTGCTGATCCACCAGCATCCGATGTTATTTGCCTTGCTGCAAGCCGCGGGCGGCAGCTACCTGCTATGGCTCGGGATCGGCGCGCTCAAAGGCACGTGGCTGCACTACCAGCAACGCCACCAGCCCACTGAAAAAAAGACAGCTAAAACAACTCAGCGAGTACTTGCTAACCGTAAGCAAGCCTTGGCCAAGGGCTTTACCACCAATATCCTCAACCCCAAAGCACTGGTTTTCTTCATCAGCCTGCTATCGACGTTAGTGCCGGCCAGTATGTCCCTCGGTGGCAAGGCGACGGCAATCGGCTTGTTATGGGGAACCTCGTTCCTGTGGTTTGCCCTGCTGGCCTGGCTATTGACCGGTGCTCGCCTGCAACAAAAACTGCAGCGCTGGACACCATGGATTGATGCCACCTGCGGCGCCTTGTTCACTCTTATCGGCGGCCTGATATTGGCCAGCATCATCGTGCAGTAAACTTTGCCAACTTAATACCTCCACAGGTTGACCCGCTGCACAAAAAACAGCCACCAGTTAGACACCATCCCTTTCCTTACTTAGGCTAGCTACAGCCTAAGTAAGGAGTAAAAGACCCATGGAATGGAACCACCGACACCGGGTTGCCCTGCTGTCAGCCTGCCTGCTGACCCTGCCTGCGACCACCTTTGCCAAAGACAGCCAGCAAAGTGCCGATCAGCTCGCCCCGGAAGCGGCAACCGGCCTCACCGAACAGCAAGCAGTAACGGGCAAAGATTGGATGATCGCCTCGGCGAATCCATACGCCAGCGAAGCCGGCGCCGAGATCCTGCGCCAGGGTGGTAATGCCATTGATGCTATGGTCGCCACCCAGCTGGTACTGGGCCTAACCGAGCCCCAGTCCTCCGGCATCGGCGGCGGGGCATTTATGGTGTACTGGGATCAGAAAAAAACAGCCCTGACGACTTTCGACGGCCGTGAAACGGCACCGTTCGCCGTCACTCCCCTGCTGTTCCAAGATGACAAGGGCCAACCGCTGCAATTCTTCGATGCCGTGGTCGGCGGCCGCTCGGTCGGCACCCCCGGCACCGTCAGATTGATGTGGTATACCCACCAGCGCCACGGAAAATTAAACTGGAAAAAACTGTTTGATCCTGCGATCCAGCTCGCCAAGGACGGTTTCAGCGTCAGCCCGAGACTGGCGGCACTGGTCGAAAAAGACCAAGCCCACCTGCAACGCTTCGAAGCGACCAAAGCCTATTTCTTCAATGAAGATGGCACGCCGATTCAAGCCGGCCAAACCCTGAAAAACCCGGAATATGCAAATACCCTACGCCAAATCGCCGAGCGCGGGGCCAGCGCCTTCTACACTGGCGATATCGCCAAAGATATCGTCAAAGCGGTCCGCACCGCACCTGGCAACCCAGGTGTACTCAGCACCATGGATCTCGCCACTTATCAGGTCAAGGAGCGGCCTGCCGTCTGTGCCCCTTACCGCCAGTATGAGATCTGCGGTATGGGGCCACCGAGCTCCGGTGCCCTGACGTTGGGTCAGATCATGGGGATGCTCAGCCACTATCCCGTTGATGAACTGGGGCCAGACAGCCTAACCAGCTGGCGCTTGCTCGGCGACGCCTCCCGCCTGGCCTTTGCTGACCGCGGCCGCTATATGGCCGACAGCGATTATGTACCGATGCCCACCAAGGGCTTGCTGGCCGATGACTACCTCCAACAGCGTGCAGCCTTGCTCAACAATGATAAAGCCTTAGCCAAAGCCGAAGCAGGCAACCCACCGTGGGATCATGCCCTGCGCTATGCGATGGACGAGTCGCTTGAGCTACCCTCGACCAGCCACTTCTCGATTGTCGACAAGGACCGCAACGTGATCTCCATGACCACCACCATCGAGAACGGCTTTGGCTCCCGGGTAATGGTACGCGGCTTCCTACTCAACAACGAGCTGACCGACTTTTCCTTCCGCAGCCATGACGACGGTAAGCCGATAGCCAACCGGGTCGAGCCCGGAAAACGTCCCCGCTCCTCCATGGCTCCAACTATCGTGATGCAAAAAGGCAAGCCATACCTTGCCATCGGCTCACCGGGCGGCAGCCAGATCATCGGCTATGTTGCCAAGACTCTGGTCGCCCACCTCGATTGGGGAATGGAGCTACAGCAGGCCATCAACCTGCCGAACATGAACAACCGCTTCGGCCCGTTTGAACTGGAAGCCGGTACTGACGCAGAAAGCTGGGCACCCAAATTGGAAACCCTCGGCTTCACCGTGAAGATCAAGGAGCTCAACTCCGGCGTTCAAGCCATCAAGCTCGACGGCAAGACCCTGACCGGTGCTGCCGACCCGCGCCGCGAAGGCAAGGTCATCGCGAAATAAGCTCACCACCGGATAAGAAGCACCCCCGAGTGAAGTAAACCGGCATAAAAAAACCCGTGGCATCCGCCACGGGTTTCCTGTTTTCTTCGTCCGGCTAGCGTCGAGCCAGCCATTATTCTCTTCGGCGATTACATCGGCTCAAGCTTGGCGTATTGGGTCACCAACCATTTGATACCCTCACCGTTGAAAGCAACCTGCACCCGGCTCTGGGCACCGCTTCCCTCAAAGTTGATGATAGTCCCTTCACCAAATTTAGGGTGCTGGACGCGCTGACCAAGGGTATAACCCGTTTGATTAAAGTTATCGTTAACCTGGGTCTGGCTGAAGCGTCCGCTGCTGGCAGGACGCGAAACCTTGGCCTTCATCCGCACTTCTTCGACAAACTCTTCCGGGATCTCGCGGATAAAACGCGACGGCTTATGGAAGTTATCCTTACCGTAAAGACGGCGCATTTCTGCATGGGAAATATAGAGCTTCTGCATCGCACGGGTCATCCCCACGTAACACAAACGACGCTCTTCTTCCAAGCGACCCACTTCCTCGGTGGTACGCGAACTCGGGAACATCCCTTCTTCGACGCCGACCATAAATACCACCGGGAATTCCAAGCCCTTGGCACTGTGCATGGTCATCAGCTGGACCGCATCTTCGAACTCATCCGCCTGACCTTCACCGGCTTCCAGCGCAGCATGGGACAAGAACGCTGACAGCGGACTCATCTCCTCGGCTTCTTCCGGGATCTCGAACTGGCGAGTTGCGGTAACCAGTTCCTCGAGGTTTTCGATTCGCGCCTGAGCTTTCTCGCCTTTTTCCTGCTCGTACATCGCACGCAAACCAGAATTGCGGATCACCTCGTCGGTTTGCTGGTACAGCGGCAGTTCACGGGTATCATCTTCCAGGGCGTTGACCAACTCGATAAAGCGACGCAGCGAGTTGGCAGCACGGCCAGCCAGCACTTGTTCTTCCAGCAAGGCAACACTGGCCTGCCACATAGTCGCTCCGCGGTCACGGGCTGTCATGCGGATCGTTTCCAGCGTGCGATCACCCAAGCCACGGGTCGGAGTATTCACTACCCGCTCAAACGAGGCATCATCATTACGGTTGGCAATCAATCGCAGGTACGACAGGGAGTCTTTGATTTCCTGACGCTCGAAGAAACGCATACCGCCATAAATCCGGTACGGCATCCCCGCCTGGATCAACGCTTCTTCCAATACCCGCGACTGGGCATTGCTGCGATAAAGCAGGGCCGCTTCGCTCAAGGCCCCCCCCTGATCGCGCAGCTCTTTGATTTTACCGACCACAAAACGAGCTTCATCGAGCTCGTTGAAGGCCGAGTAAATCGAGATCAGCTCACCTTCGGCCCCCTCAGTCCACAGGTTCTTGCCCATTCGCTCGTTGTTGTTGGCGATCAGGCCATTGGCCGCTTTCAGGATGTTAGCGGTCGACCGGTAGTTTTGCTCAAGGAAGATTGAACTGGCCCCCTTGAAGTCATTGAGGAAGCGCTGGATGTTCTCCACCTTGGCGCCACGCCAGCCGTAAATTGACTGGTCGTCATCACCGACAATCATCACATTACAGTCCGGGCCGGCCATTAGGCGCAACCAGGCAAACTGGATGTTGTTGGTATCCTGAAACTCATCCACCAGAATGTGCTTAAAGCGGGCCTGGTAGTGTTCGCGGATATGTTTGCTGCGCTGCAGCAACTCGAACGCACGCAACAACAACTCGGCGAAATCGACCAAACCGGCACGGTCACACGCTTCCTGGTAGGCCGTATAAAGGCGCAGCCAGGTTTGTTCGACTGGGTCATTGAACGAATCAATGTGCTGCGGACGCAGGCCTTCGTCTTTCTTGCCATTGACGTACCACACTGCCTGACGGGCCGGCCACTGCTTCTCGTCAAGGTTCTGGGCCTTGATCAAACGGCGCATCAAGCGCATCTGATCGTCAGAATCAAGGATATTGAAATCTTCCGGCAAGCTGGCATCCAAATAGTGGGCGCGCAGCATGCGGTGGCACAGGCCATGGAAGGTGCCGTTCCACATACCCGCCGACGAACCGTGCATCAGCTCATTGATCCGGCCTCGCATCTCGGCTGCCGCCTTGTTGGTAAAGGTCACCGACATGATGGAGTAAGGCGAAGCCTGCTCTATCGTCATCAACCAGGCAATGCGATGGACCAAAACCCGGGTTTTACCACTCCCGGCGCCGGCCAAAACCAGGTGGTTACCCAACGGTGCCGCCACCGCCTCGCGTTGCTTGTCATTCAGGCCATCTAACAGAAGTGAAACGTCCATCGCTCTCTACTGGTTATTTATACAATGGTGATGATTATAACCGCAAAGCCCCCCACGATGCGAGAAACCTCCTCTAGGCCCCTCTTCCAGCCAACAGATGACAACGCAGCCAATACAGCGTGTTAAAAATTTCACCTTATCAACCTCTTGCCAGATTGTTTTGTTCTATGCTTGGAATGACTCAACGTTAACGAAAAGTTAAAAAATTCAAGAAAGGATGAAAGTTATTCCCGACTCCCCCTTTCTTATGTACCGAGAGCACCAACAGGTGCCAGTTAATCAAAAGGAAATATTGCATTTTCCTGCAACAGTCAGCGTATTTAAGAGGAATGAACATGAAAAAGACCACCAACATTGCATTAGCAACTGCAGTAACAGGCCTGATTGCACTCGCCGGTACCGCTATGACCACCACCACCGCAGTAGCTGCCGAGGAGAAAGAAAAGTGCTACGGCGTGGTGAAAGCAGGCAAGAATGACTGTGCCACCAAAACCAGCTCTTGTGCTGGCACCTCGAAAACCGACGGCCAGAAAGATGCCTTCGTGATGGTTCCTAAAGGCTTGTGTGATCGCCTTGCCGGCGGCTCAACCAGCTCATCGTAACCCTTGCCCCTAACCACTTGATAACACTCAAATGAAGGAATCATTATGAAAAAGTCTAATCTAGCTGTTGCTACTGCGGTTTCTGGTTTACTGGCCCTGGCCGGTACGGCACTAACGCCTTCTGTTGCGGTGGCAGCAGAAAAAGAAAAGTGCTACGGCGTGGTCAAAGCCGGTAAGAACGACTGTGCCACCAAAACCAGCTCTTGTGCCGGGACCTCGAAAACCGATGGTCAGAAAGATGCTTTCGTCATGGTGCCTAAAGGCCTTTGCGATCGTTTAGCCGGCAGCTCTAAAGAGGCCAAGTAATTGAGCGGATTGTCTCCTGACAGGATGGTCGGGGTGGGGCTTCGCTCCCCCCACATCCATCACTTTCTCTCTGAGCGGCCGGCTATCGGCTGGCTGGAAATCCACAGCGAGAATTTCTTTACGTCCCACTCGCCGGCCCGCCAGCAACTCAGGGATATAGCCAACCACTACCCCATTAGCTGCCATGGGATCGGGATGTCGCTCGGCTCTGCCGATGCACTGGATCAACGGCATCTGACCCAACTCAAACAACTGGTGGATGAGATCGACCCGATAGCTGTCTCCGATCACCTCAGTTGGAGTTCGGTCGACGGTCAGTTCTTCAATGACCTGCTACCACTTCCTTATACCGAAGAGGCACTGGCTCACTTCTGCCACAAGGTCGAGCAAGTGCAGGACGTCCTCGGCCGCCAACTATTGGTCGAGAACCCATCCAGCTACCTGAGCTTCAACCACTCCACTATTCCGGAATGGGAATTTCTGCGGGCTGTCCAACAGCGTACCGGATGCGGTTTGCTACTCGATCTCAACAACATCTACGTCAGCAGTTTCAACCACGGTTTCGATTGCCAAACCTATCTCGATGCGATCGACCCGCAGACCGTCAAGGAAATTCACTTAGCTGGCTTTACCGTCAAGCAATTCGAGCAAGGGGAGATCTGGATAGACACCCACAGCCGCCCGGTCAGTGAGCCGGTCTGGCAGCTCTACCGCCAGTGGGTACGCCAGCGCTTCACCCTCCTCGGCGGGGTGCCCACACTCATTGAGTGGGATCTCGATATCCCTGATCTCGATGTGCTACTAGGGGAAGCTGGTAAAGCAGAACAAATTATTGCTGAGGAGGCCAGGGATGGGATCTCCGCAGCCTAAACGCCTATATCAATTGCAACAGAACTTTGCCGACGCCCTGCACTACCGGCCGAGTCCGGCCACTGATGCCGTTGCGGCTGGTCAGTTTGGCCCAGAGCAACTGATACAGATCTACCGTAACAACTTTATTATCAGCCTGTCAGAAGTGTTGGAAGCCACCTACCCCTGCTGCAAGGCCGTCGTCGGCGACGAATGTTTCGCCCAACTCGCCCGCCAGCATGTACTGACCTATCCTCTCGGGGAAGGCAACGTGACCGATTACGGTGACAGCTTTGCCGATACCGTTTCCGCCCAGCCGTCGGTGATTGAGGCGGTTCCTTATCTGGCCGAACTGGCCCAACTGGAGTGGCTGGTTGACCGGGCCAGCCAGCATACCGCTATCACACCGGACTTTCCGTTTGAGCAACTGTCCCAGATCACCGAGGACAACCTCGGCCAGTTGACCCTGGAGGTGGCCGAGCCCACCTACAGCTTCGATGGGCACTATCCTGTCGCCAGCCTGTGGCAGATGATCACAGAGAATCAAATAGAACCGCTTGATATGGCCCTGCCGGAGTCGGTCATTATCCAGCACCGCCCGCAAGGCATGGTGGTGATCACCACAACCACTGCGGCGACGGCTTTGTTACGCCTGTGCCAGCAAGGTCGTTCACTGGGCGAAGCTGACAGCTCCATGCTGGCCATTCTGGGCGAGCTGATCCAACAACAACTTTTCACCCGTATCCACGGCTTGCCTGAGGGAGAGCGCACATGCTGAATTTTCTCAAACAAATCGATATCACGGCCCAGCGGATCACCGAACCTCTGATCCCCTTATTTCTACTGTTCACCCGCCTTTGGGTCGCATGGGTGTTCTTCAAGTCCGGGATGGTGAAATACAGCAGCTGGGACAGTACCCTCTACCTGTTCGAGTATGAATACCAAGTGCCGCTGATCCCCTGGCAAATCGCTGCCTATATGGGCACCGCAGCCGAGCTGATCCTGCCTGCATTCTTACTGCTCGGCCTGTTCACCCGGCCGATGGCACTGGCGCTGTTTATCTTCAATATTATTGCCGTAGTGTCCTACCCGCTATTATGGGAGAAGGGCTTCTTCGACCACCAGCTGTGGGGGATGATGATGTTGGTCAACGTGTTCTGGGGAGCCGGGATGATTTCCGTCGACCATTTGATCGGCAGCAAGCCGAAACAGTCCCTGCTGCAGTAGCTTGTTTCCGCAATAGACGAGCAATGTAATTCATTCATCTGGATAGAAGTTTCAAAAACGCGTAGATACATCCATGTAGCTCTGACTCGCCATCCATGGCGAGTAGGTTTTGAAACTTCATCCAGAAAAATGAAGCTCAAGTTAAATCACTCTAATTAGTCACTCACCAAAGCCAACAACTGTGAAAGCTGGTTGATTTCGACATCCGGCAACCACTTGGCGCGCGGCTCTCGACTTAGCACCCGTTGCTGGTCGTTGAACCAGCAGGCCTTGAAGCCGTTTTGCTTGGCACCACCGACATCGGTCACCAGGTGATCACCAATATGAAGGATATCCCCCGGGGCAATACCAAGGCCTACTGCCGCGCTGGCAAATAAATCGGGCTCGGGTTTGGCCAGCCCATCACGGCCCGCCATCAACACCCCATCAAAATACTGCGCCAACCCTATTTTTTCCGCATCGACATTACCATTGGTAATGGCCACCAGCGGCAACCGCTGTTTGAGCTGCGCCAATACCCGATGGGTTTCTTCGGGGACATCCACCTGATTTCTGACCGCGAGTACTACCGCCACGCCTTCTGCCGCAGCTTGCTCGGCGGCCGACAGGGGGTAGCCCAATTGCATAAAGCCAATCTTGAGCAATTCAAAGCGCCATTGGGTCACATCATGGCGCAACATAGGATCCGCCTTGGCCAGGCGCATTTTCAATTGCAGCCAACCGGCTCCCCCCATCCCTTTCGCCCTCGGATGGTTAACTGCCAGCCAATCATGCATCGACTGCTCGGCCCGGCGGATCACCGGTCGGTTATCATAGAGGGTATCGTCAAGATCAAAGGTCAGCGCCTTTGGCGTGGAAAAAGGTCGGTAAAACTGCATCAGCGGCTACTCTCGAAAGCTGCCCTAGCTCAACGCTTGTTGCGCTTGGCACGGGGATGGGCTTCATCATACACCTGTGCAAGGTGCTGGAAATCCAAGTGGGTATAAATTTGGGTGGTCGAGAGATTGGCATGGCCCAGCAATTCCTGAACCGCCCGCAGATCCCCCGAGGACTCAAGCATGTGGGTGGCAAAACTATGGCGCAGTTTGTGCGGATTAATATGGCTCGAAACCGCCTGCTTCTGACCCCACTCCGCCATCCGCTTCTGCACATTGCGGTTGGAGATCCGCTGGCCCAGTTTGGACACAAACAAACCCGGCTCGCCGGAAGAAGCCAATTGCCCCCGCACCTTCAGCCAGTGCCCGACCCATTCACGCGCCAGTCCGGCAAACGGCACAACACGTTCTTTGTCGCCTTTACCAATCACCCGCAAATCGCCTTTGCGCAGACTAACATCTTTGACATTGAGGCTGACCAGCTCCGACAAACGCAAGCCGGCACCATACATCAGCTCCATCATTGCCCGGTCGCGGATGGACAGGGGGTCATCATCGTCAACACTGAGCAGCTGATCCATTTCATCGACATCGAGGTTCTTCGGCAATGGTCTTGCCTTGCGCGGCGCAGATACGCCCTTGGCCGGGTTGGCCTTGAGGACACCTTGCTGGACCAGGTAATCGAAAAAGCTACGCAATGCCGACAACCGTATCGACAGGCTGCTGGCCTTGAGGCCATCCCGCATTCCCTTGGAGGCAAGCTGGCGAACCCAACCGGCATCGACGGTCTGCCAGTTATCGACACCCAATGCCACCAGCTGCTCGGCCAATGTCGTCAGCTGGCGTTTGTAGTTTTGTTGGGTATGAAGGCTAAGCTCCCGCTCACTGCGCAGGTATTCGTAAAATCGCTGCAGCGGCTTTTCCAGACCGGAAGGCAGGCTCACTCAATCACCTCGCGGGTATATTCCCAGTGGTGGATAAGCTTGGCGAGGACCATGGCCAGCTGCTCGACGAACAGGGTGTCCATGTTCGGCTGGAAATGGCCACCATCGGCACTGGCAAAGCTCAGCACACCGAACGGCCTGTCATTGCCTAGCGGCAACACCAAAAACGATCCCAGCTGCGGCGGCTGGTCAAACAGCAGCTCCGCTTCAAGCTTACGCAGCCGACCCAGGTAGACCGGGCGGGACGCCAGGCGTGAACGGCTGAAACTGTCGAAACTGCGGCGCTCGAGAAACAGGTTATCATCAAGGCTATCAAACAGGCGCAGGCTGACATTGAGATTCAGCTCGTCGGCCAGTGTTTCCAATACACACAATGCCTGGTAGATATTATGAGTTTGGAATAGCTGCTGCTGCGCCTTGGCAAAGGTATGGAAAAGCTGGCTGTTGTGGGTCGCGGCCCCAACCAAGCCGGAAATTTTCTCTTCCAGCTCGCCGACATTACTGCGCAGGCGCTCAAGTTGGATATCAACCAGCGACACCACGCCGCGGTCGGCATGGTGGACCTGGATCCGGCTTAGCAGCTCTGGGTGGCGAACAAAGAAGTCAGGGTTAGCCAGCAAAAAGTCTGCCACCTCCTGCTCGTTCAACGAGACGGCATCCTCATCGGGGGTACATACGTCAAGCTGAGATATATCGGTCATAATACAATTTGTCCATCAAACACGTGCGTTGCCTCACCAGTCATATACAAAGGCTTACCCTCCCCGGGCCAGCGGATCTGCAAATCGCCCCCCGGCAGCGACACCTTGACATTATCGTCCAGCAGCCCCTGCGTCCGGCCAATTGCCACCGCGGCACACGCCCCGCTGCCACACGCCTGGGTTTCACCGGCGCCACGCTCATAAACCCGCAGTTTCACTTCGTTGCGGTTGATCACCTGCATAAAACCAGCATTAACCCGCTCGGGAAAACGCTCGTGGGATTCCAAGATCGGCCCCAACGTCTCAACCTCCGCGGTCTCGACATCGTCCACCACGGTAACACAATGCGGATTACCCATACTGACGGCGCCGCAGAACACGGTTTTCTCGCCAGCCCGCAGGATATAGGTTTTCTCACTTTGCTTGGCACGGAAAGGAATTTTAGCCGGGTCGAACTCAGGTACCCCCATATTCACAGAGACTTGGTTGTCGTTCTCCAGCTTAAGCACCATTTTACCGCCTTTGGTGCTGACCGAAATGTGGTATTTGTTGGTCAGCCCCTTCATCCAAACAAAACGGGCAAAGCAGCGGGCACCGTTGCCGCACTGTTCTACCTCGCTGCCATCGGCATTGAAGATCCGGTAATGGAAATCCGTCTCGGGATCATAGGGCGGCTCGACCACCAACAGCTGATCGAATCCTACCCCGCGGTTGCGATCAGCCAAACGCCGGATCGCATCCGGCGAGAAGAACACGTTCTGGGTCACACAGTCGACGACCATGAAATCGTTACCCAGCCCATGCATTTTCGAAAAATTAACCTGCATGTTGTTCCTTCTCGTTATTCTGGCAACAGGTGCTCTGACTGCCACAGCTGCGCGAGTTCTTCACGCTCACGCACCACATGGGCCTGGTTGCCATCAACCATGATCTCCGCCGCGCGCACACGGGTGTTATAGTTCGACGACATCACAAAACCATATGCCCCAGCAGAGCGTACCGCCAGCAAGTCACCGGTTTCCAAACACAGTTCGCGATCCTTGCCGATGAAATCACCGGTTTCGCAAATAGGTCCCACCAGATCATAAGAAACCTTCTGACCGTTGCGCGGGATAGCCGGCACAATATCCTGCCAAGCTTGATAAAGCGTTGGGCGGATCATATCGTTCATCGCCGCATCGACAATGGCAAAGTTCTTGTGCTCGGTGTGCTTGAGGTATTCAACCCGCGTCAGCATTACCCCGGCATTGGCAGCTATAGCCCGGCCCGGCTCGAAGATCAGCTCCAAGTCTCGGTGCTCGGTCAGACGCGCCATCAAGGCTTTGGCATACTCCGAAGGCTGAGGCGGACGCTCATCGCTGTAGGTCACACCCAAGCCGCCCCCCACATCAAGGTGGAGGATCGTAATGCCTTCAGCTTTAAGGGTATCAATCAGGGCCAGTAGACGGTCGGTCGCATCGATAAATGGGTCAATGGCTGTCAGCTGCGAGCCGATATGGCAGTCCATCCCCGTCACTGCAAGGTGCGGTAGGCGCTGGGCCAAACGGTAAACTTCCGGCGCCCGCTCAAAGCCAATACCGAATTTGTTGTCGCGTAGGCCGGTCGAGATATACGGGTGGGTCTGGGCATCAACATCCGGATTGATCCGCAGCGATACCGGTGCGACTTTACCCAGCTCACCGGCAACCTGATTGAGCCGCTCCAGCTCAGGTTCGGATTCTACATTGAAACACTTGATACCAAGCTCCAGGGCGCGCTTCATTTCCGCTGCGGTCTTGCCGACTCCCGAGAACACCACCTTAGCCGGATCGCCACCTGCGGCAACTACTCGCTCCAGCTCGCCACCCGAGACGATATCAAAGCCCGATCCCAGCCGCGCCAATACATTAAGTACGCCGATATTGGAATTTGCCTTCACGGCATAACAGATCAGGTGGGGGTGATCAGCCACCGCTTGGTCAAAAGCATGCCAATGACGCTCGAGCGTCGCACGCGAGTAAACATATAGCGGAGTGCCAAAACGGTCAGCCAAATCGGCCAGTGGAATCTCTTCGGCCCATAGCTGGCCATCTTGCTGATAATTAAAATAATCCAATGTAGTCTCTTCCCTGTCTGAACCGTTTATTGATTGTTCTGCTGTTGCTGCTCGCTGTCGTCAGGCATGTACAGTGCCCCGCTCTGACCACAGCCGGTGAGGGCCAGTACGCCCAACACCAAAATCGCTAATAAACCTTTACGCATTTTTGAAAGCCAGTGATTATCATTTCATTGCCCTCTATAATCGCACCCACACTAGGAAAAGCAATAGGACGATCGGGGATGAATGATACAGAGTTTCATAAGTTAGCAGATGAAGTGCTGATGAGCATTGAAGAAGGCATCGACGAATCCGGTGCCGACATCGAATACGAAACCACTGGTAATGTGTTGACGCTGGAATTTGAAAACCGTAGCCAAATCGTGATCAACCGCCAAGAGCCGTTACACGAGATCTGGCTGGCGTCGAAATCCGGCGGCTACCACTTCAAGTACAAGGATGGCAAGTGGCACTGTACCCGCAGCGGTAACGAGCTGATCGCCCTGGTCAAACAGGAGTGCTCACTGCACGCCGGTGAAGCTGTCGATTGGTAAGCCTGACTACCGACCAACCCAAACAAAAAAGCGGAAGCCTAGGCTTCCGCTTTGTTTTTCTCTAGCGCGTCAGATTGGTATTCATCAGCGGCTGAGGTGTCACCACAGGTCGTCGCGATGGCTGCTGGCCGCTCTTGTAAGGCAGCACTTGCGGTGCGCCATTCTCGCTATGGACAATGTCGTAGAACTGCGGCAGGTTGAAATTGATAAAATTAGCACTATAGCTGAAACGATCATGCGCCGAGGTGTAAAAGCGGTTCACGCCATGCACCATTTCATCCTTGTCGCCACTACACTGACGATAAACCTCAATGCGGTTCGATTCATCCAGAATGTAGATATTAAAGCCGGAATCGCAATCTTCGAAGAAGAACTGGATCAAACCTTCACTGGCGTAGGCATCGACAATTTCCGGCGGATGCGGCTCGTCAGTCTTGCCCATCACCAAGTTGGCGGAGCCAAGCAACTTGTTGGTCGAGATACAGCTGTAGAAATCGACGGAATTTTCCAGCTTCTGCACCGACACGCCACGACGCTCGAAGAATAGGCCGTGGGTCTGGCGAGCAATGCGGATCGCCTTGAAACGGCGACGCTTTTCCTGCTCAACCGGCTTGAGGCGCATCTCGATACACTCGGCAACCAACTGATACACCAAGTTGCGGATCAAGCCACGCATGTGCTTGCTGTAACAAAATACGTCCACCGACTCTGGCGGCAACGCATCCTGATGCATCTTGCCCAATACGGTCTTCAATGCATCCAGCATGGCATTGTCACCGGTGAAGTTCAGAGTACGCACTTCGTTCCACGAGTTGCGGTACACCAAATCGACACTGCCCACCAAGCACATTTGGTCTGGGCCATAGCTGAAGATATCGGTATTTTTGAAATCAAATTTGACCGAGCGGCTGCGCAGCCGGGTCGTAGGATCGTTCTCCAGATTGACAAACAACCCAAGCTGGCGAATTTCACAGGGACTCGACAGCGCCTGCAAACTCGGTTGCGGACGACGGATCGGGAACGTATTACGAATATCACTGACCAACTGGTAAAGCTTGTCGATATCGACGGCCGAGTCGCGTACCACGTTGTGCAGGCAAGTCGATTCGGTCAACAGCCCATTGAAATAGGCCCAAGCCACTAGCTTGCTGAGGTAGCGGTTATGCTCCAGCGCAGGGCGACCCATGATAGCCATCGGATCAAGCGATTGCTTGTAGAGGTACCACCCCGCGGTATTGGTTCTGCCGGCCGGTACCTGGATCAGGCTTAGATCCTGCTCGTGCAAGTCCGGGGACAGCTGTGGGTTGAGCAAGGTCACCTTGCCCGGCAGCACCTCGAATGCCGCGTACAGCTTACGGGCCAGAATACTGATGTCTTCCGGGCTGATCGCCGAGGTAATGTTATTCCGGCGGGCAAAACGGATCAGGTTACGGTAGCTGAGCATCAGGGCATCAAGCAGCTCGTTGTGCGCGCTCTTGACCTGCTCGACCTTCCAGTCGCGGCGACGGTCTAGCTCTACAAGTACCTCTTGTGGCCACTGCCATTCGTCGGTCAGTTCCTGCAACACCTTACGGCGCCACGGTACCGAGCCAGACGCCGGCTCACGGGTCAGCTTTTCATGGGTTTTGAGATAGAAGCAACGACGAACCAGATCCAAACGACGGTGATCATCAATACGCTCAAGGTAACGGGTCACCTTCTCCAGCATCAAGTAATAGGCATCCATGCAGAACTCGGTGCGGTCAATAGCGAAGAAACGCCGTTTACCGTCGACACTGAGCAGCTGGGTATGCGGATATTCCCACGAATAGGCTTCAAGCAAAATGGCTTTCAGTACCGACTTATATGGCGAATCAATACTTTTGTAGAGTTGCCACAAGCTGGAGCCGAAATACTCCTCGGCCGGGATGCGCGACAGCCCGCCAAAATCAATCCATTCATCACGATGGATATACCCGCCATTTTCGAGATAGCAGATGTAGTCATCGTAACACTCCTCCATTTCCGGCGGCACCATGAACCATAGCAGGCGCTGGCCAGCGAGGTTGACGGCAGAACGGTAGAACTCATCAAGCAGCAATAAATGCTGGCTCGAACCACAGTTTTCACCGGTCATCTGCTCAGAGAAGTTTTCACGGAAGCGATTTTCGTCGATCAGGAAGAAGTTAGCCTCAACCCCCTGGGCCAGTGCCCATTCGGAGATCACCGCGCATTTGGCATCAAGCGCTTGGCGGCTTTCAGCTGGCATGTCGGTCCGGATACAGACCCAGATATCGAGATCGCTGGTGAGGCTCTGACCCAATGAGGCGGTACTGCCCATGGCATAGAGCCCCTGGATAGGGTGAATATCATTTGCAGGAGGAAAAATCGGAGTAGCACAAGCCAAGCCACAGTCATCGATCAACTGTTGCTGCTGCTCTGTGGCAGTAAAAGACGCAATCCCCACCGGTACGTCCTGATCAAGATAGCCAGGTACCGCCGGGTGATTATAGTGAAGTAGAACTGGCAACAGGTTGAACACCTGTACAGACTGCGGAGTCATGGCGCCACGCGCCCGCTCGAGTCTTAGCTCGTTGAGCTGATCCAATCTACCTTTAAGCGTTTCAATATAGTTCTGCAAATTACTCTTCCAAGAGCTACCAGCTTGAGAGCGGCCCAAATCTTGTCATTAAAGCGGTTGAGATGGCTCGAACCAGGAGTAAAAACGTGATCAATCTAACAGTTTTTGTATTAACCGTAAAGATAGTGCCGTTTTATGACAGGTTATGAATGGACTGAAATGTTGCCAGCGGACCTTTCCGTAGTCGCCTTCCCTCAAACTAGTACAAGCTCACCAAACCGCCACTTTGCGATCGGTTATCTGTATACCGCCGAGGACATATGTGACCAATATCACATTAATTACAGTTTATAGCAAGACAATATTGCCCCAACGCACTCACAGCCACACATCAATTACCATCCCCGCCCAGTAGTGGTAGGATTAGAAGCAATAATGATAGTGCCCAATTACATATATGGACCCGATCCTATGACCGATACCCCAATCCGTATTGCCACGCGCAAGAGCCCGTTAGCTATGTGGCAAGCCGAATTTGTCAAAGCTGCTTTGGAGCAAGCCCACCCCGGCTTGCAAGTCGAACTGGTTCCTATGGTTACCAAAGGCGATATTATTCTCGATACCCCGCTGGCAAAAGTGGGTGGCAAAGGGTTGTTTGTCAAAGAGCTGGAAGTTGCCATGCTGGAAGGCCGTGCCGACATTGCCGTGCACTCGATGAAAGATGTCCCGGTAGAGTTCCCTGAAGGATTGGGCCTAGTCACCATCTGTGAGCGTGAAGACCCACGTGATGCTTTTGTGTCCAACCACTATGACAACCTGGCGCAACTGCCAGCCGGTGCCGTAGTAGGAACATCAAGCCTTCGCCGCCAATGCCAGCTGCGTGCCCAGCGTCCTGATCTGGTCGTTAAAGATCTGCGCGGCAACGTCAACACCCGCCTGCGCAAAATGGATGACGGCGAATATGATGCCATCATTCTTGCCTGTGCCGGCCTCATGCGTCTGAAAATGGAAGATCGTATCCGCGAAGCCATCGCCCCGGAAACCAGCCTACCTGCGGTTGGCCAAGGCGCCGTTGGCATTGAGTGCCGCCTCGACGACACGCGCGTACGCAAACTGCTGGCCGCGTTGAATCACCAGGACACGGAAACCCGCGTATTGTGCGAACGCGCCATGAACAACCGCCTGCAAGGTGGGTGTCAGGTGCCAATCGGCAGCTATTCGGTACTGGAAGGCGATCAGATTTGGCTGCGCGCCCTGGTCGGTGAGCCTGACGGTAGCCAGATTGTCCGCGGCGAAGTCCGTGGCCATCGCGATGACGCCGAAAAGCTGGGTCTCGAGCTGGCCGACCAGCTGTTGGCTGATGGGGCCAAGACTATCCTCGACGAGCTTTACGGCAACGCCTAATGACCATACTGATCACCCGCCCGGCACCGGAATGCCACCAGCTAACGCAGCAGCTGACCACCGCGGGGATCAGCGCTATTGCCCAGCCCCTGCTGGAAATTCAGCCGGGGCAGCAACTTCAAGACCTACCTAACGCTCTCTCACACCTAAAAAATGGCGATTTCCTGATTGCCGTCAGTGTTCACGCAGCCAACCTAGCGCACAATTACATGATGTCGGTAGGTGCCAGTTGGCCAAAAAACGTGCATTATATAGCGGTCGGCCAGAAAACCGCCGCAGCGCTGCAAGACTATACAGGACAAGCCGTCCTGACCCCGTCCGAGCGTTGCGACAGTGAGGGACTGTTGGCTTTGCCAATATTGTCAGATGTAGCTGAGCGACAAGTGCTCATTCTACGCGGCAATGGTGGGCGCGAATTGATCTACCAGCGCCTTTGCCAAGGTGGAGCCGATGTCTCCTATTGCGAGACTTACCAGCGCCGTTGGTTACCGCTTGATGGCCCGGCCCTGAGCCGGAGTTGGCAGCAGGCCAACGTTGACACCCTGGTCGTCACCAGCGGTGAACAACTTGACCAACTGGTCAAGCTAATACCAGACAGCGCTATGGCTTGGTTTCTTAACTGCCAGCTATTCGTACCAAGCCAGCGAATCGCCGATCAAGCTCTCGAGCTTGGTTTTCGTTTAATTTCCAATGTGGGAAGCGCGGCCAATGGCCCGCTGTTCACGACCCTAAGCAAAATAGGCACAATGGGAAAATCGGATGACTGATAAAAAAACCAATAATGAAAACCCTGCAGATAAACAACAATCCGCAGCAAACAATACCAATAAGCAAGGACAAGCCAGTGCCAAGGCACAAACGCCAAAGCCAGCCGCCGAAAAGAAGCCAGCTCCTGAACAAAAACCTGCCGCTGAAAAACAGGTAAAAACAGAGCAGCCAGCGCAACCGGCCGCCGCCGCATCAGCCAGTCAACCGAGCGCAAAACAGGGTGGCAGCAAAACCGGTGCGATTGCTATCGCCTTGGTCATCGCCCTCGGTGCCGGCCTGTACTACCACGGCCACCAACAGACCCTAACTCAAAACAGCCAAATGGCAGCTTTGCAGCAAGAAATCTCCCAGCTTCAATCACAGCTCCAGTCATCTCTCAAAACGTCCCAGCAAGAAACCCTAAGCCAGGTCAATACCAACCTGCAGCGCACCGAAACGTCGATTGAGCAGCAGGAAAAGTCGATTACCGGCTTGCAGATGGCCCTATCAGAAATGAAAGGCCGCCGCCCGAATGACTGGCTGCTGGCTGAGGCCGACTACCTGGTCAAGATGGCCGGTCGCAAGCTATGGCTGGAACATGACACCGCCAGTGCCACTATTTTGCTTGAATCTGCCGATCACCGTATCGCAGAGCTTAACGATCCAAGCCTCACCCCTATCCGCCAGGCGATGCATACTGATATCACAGCGCTGAAGGCCGTCGCCCGTATTGACCGTGATGGCTTAGTACTGCGCCTGACCAGCCTCCAGGAAGAAATTGGCAAGCTACCACTGGCCAACGCAATCCTACCAGAAGCCGAAGCGGTAGAGACGACTGAAGTGTCTACCTCCGTCGACGATTGGAAGCAAAATGTGATGACTTCACTGAAGAACTTCAGTGATCACTTCATCACTTACCGCCAGCGCGACGGCAGTGTTATCCCTCTACTGACACCGAAGCAAGACTTCTACCTGCAGGAAAACATCAAGTCCAAGCTGGAAACCGCGATCAAGTCGGTATACCGCGAGCAGGGCGAGCTGTACACCACGTCACTGGCCATGGCCAAAGACTGGGCTGAGCAGTTCTATAATATGGATGATCCTGCCGTTCAGAGCTTCATCGCCACACTAGAGGCACTCGGCCAAGAGAACATCGAAGCCGACTATCCTAGCAAGCTGCAGTCGCAAGCGCTGATCACCGATACCATCAGCGATCGTCTACGCCAGCAGGTGAAACCGCTTAGCACAGAGGAGAACCCTGCATGATCAAACTGCTATTGCTGGTCGCCGCACTGATTGCCGGTATCGTTGCCGGCCCGATGCTGGCCGGAAACCAAGGCTATGTGCTGATCTCTGCGGCCAACCAAACGGTGGAAATGAGCCTAACGACACTGATCATCCTGGTGGTCGTGCTGTTCGGTGCTTTCTTTCTGCTGGAGAATATCCTCAAGCGCCTCTTCTCACTGGGTAGCTCAACCCGTGGCTGGTTCTCGGGCCGCAAAACCCGCAAAGCCCGCCTGCAGACCTCTGAAGGCCTGACCAAGGTGATTGAAGGTGACTGGAAGCAAGCTGAGAAACTGGTGGTCAAGTCAGCCAAGCACAGCGATGCACCGCTGCTAAACTACTTAGCAGCCGCCGAAGCGGCACAAGGCCAAGGCGATGCCAGCCAACGTGACGAATACTTAAAACTGGCAGCTGAAGTCGATGGCCAAAGCCTGGCCGTCGCCCTGACCCGTGCCAAGCTTCAGTTTCGCCAACAGCAATTTGAACAGGCTGTTGCCACCCTGCAAGATATCAAGCACGACCACAGCCGTAACCCTGTGCTGTTGACCCTGCTGAAAGACTGCTACGTGCGTCTGGAAGACTGGAAACCTTTGCTGGCACTGCTTCCCCAACTCGAGAAAGCCGGTGTGGTAGACAGCGAAGAAGCAGCCAAACTCGAGGCGAAAGCCGAGTGCGGCATTATGCACCATATCGCCAAACAGCAAGGCAGCGATGGTCTGATGGGCCACTGGAACAGCCTGAGTCGCAAGACCAAGCAGCGTCCTGATCTAATTGCGTGTTTCGTCAAGCTGATGAGCCAATACAACGCCGACAGTGAAGCCTATACCGTGCTGCGTGATGCGCTGAAAAAGAACAATGACGAGTCGTTGATCAACCTTATCCCAGCCCTGAAGCTGGCTGATAACCACCCCGCGATTGTTCGCCTGCAGGACTTACTCCGCTATGACAGCAGCAACCCGAGCACCCACAGTGCACTGGGTCAGTTGTTCATGCGTGAAGGCAAGCTGGAAGAAGCCAAAGAGCATTTCGAGAAAGCCATCGCCCTACGCAGCGATGTCGCTGACTACGGCTACTTGGTTGAAGTGATGGAGCAACTTGATGACAAACAAGGCGCTGCCGAATTGTCACGACAAGCCCTTACTCTGGCGCTACCCGCCAAAAGTTAACAAAACAACAACATAACATTTTGTAATTAAAAAGCACCCGAACGGGTGCTTTTTTATACTTAAAAGCAATAGATTATGTGTCCTGTCGCGAATATTTGTTTCTATTTGTTAACAGGCGTTTCAACCTATATCCATCCCATTGCTAGCATTTTGTAAACAGGTTTCAATAGGGGTTCACGTTGCTCAACAGATGGATACTTAACTATGGATATGCTTCCTGCGTTAATCGTTTCTGGCATCATTGTTTCTGTGATCACTTGCCTGATGACAGCAGTACTGATCAAAGAATCATAATTGCTCAGAACAAAAAAACCTCCGCCAGGAGGTTTTTTTATGTCCGTCGACTACCCGTTATACCGAAGCTTGAGCCTTCACCATAGCCTTGTGGTAGCGGCGGGTCGCCTTGATGGCCTTCTTCAACTGCTTGTTCTGCTTTTTCGCCAGTTTCTTGAGTTTTTTAAGCTGCTTGGCTTTCTTCTTTGCCGCTTTACGGCTCGCAGCCACTGCCGGATGCGAGGCAATAACCGGCGCTGGCGCATCTAGCTCGGTAGCCAAAACAGGCGCTGGGGCAGAAGTCCGCGATAAAGGGGCCACGTTGGTAAGCTCAGAGACCGTCGCCGCCTCAACCGCTTCGACCGCAGCCAGGCTCGGCTTGACCACGTGAGCCATCTCATTCGGGCGTTTCAGGGCGCTGGGCTTACACAAGTAGCCTTTTTCCGCTGCCACACGCGCACAACTACTGCACATATAATTCGCCGTACTGACCATCCGGCTGATGGTGGAAAACTGGGCCGCGATCTCAACCCGGCGGTATTTACATAACGACTTTGCCATTCCCTCATCTCCGGCAGCCCGGCCCACTGTCAGGCCGGAGTAACTATTCTCATTACAATATACCGCCGCTAACCGCCAACGGCTACTTCATTGCTGCTTTGACATACACATCGAAGCGGTTTTTCTTGGTTTCGATAGCTGTCGCAGGCTTTTGCCCTGCCAAAAATTCGGCATAATCCGGCCGCTTGACAACCACTCGCTTAGTGGCCAGTGCCAGAGCCGGTTCCAGCAAAGCGTCAGCATCAAGATCCGCCCCCACCAAGGTTTGGAATACCCGCATTTCCTTTTTCACTAACGCCGATTTTTTCTTGTGTGGGTACATCGGGTCGAGGTACACCACATCCGGCGCCACGAAGTCAGGATCTGCAGCAAGCTGCTCGAGAGCATTATGGCTCGATGCATGCAGCAGGGTCATCCGCTCGCTGATCCAACCACCGATTTCACAATCAGCTTTAGCGCGGGCCAAACCGTCGTCCAGCAACGCGGCCACCACCGGGTGGCGCTCGACCATCTGTACCTTGCAGCCAAGCGAGGCCAAGACAAACGCGTCACGCCCAAGTCCTGCCGTGCCATCAACCACGGTTGGTGTTACGCCCCCCTTGAGACCGACCGCCTTAGCAATCGCCTGACCCCGGCCCCCCCCGAATTTACGCCGGTGTGCCACAGCCCCACTCGCCAAGTCGACATACACCGCCCCCAGCTTGGGCTCGTCTAACTTACGTAGCTCCAACCGTTCAGCTGTCAGTACCAATGCAAACACGCTGTCCGGATCATGGGATAGCCCCCAGCGTTCAGCCAGCAGATCAAGTTCAGATTGACGTTCAGGGGACTCAGAAATTAAGGCTAGTTGCACACACACACTCCGGTAAATACAGCACCTGCCAGCCAAACACGGCAGGCATTAAGCCGCGGATTATAACACCTCTTCACGCTGGCTCAATTGAGCGACCAGTTTGGGCAGTGGCTGTGGGCGGCCGAATAAATAGCCCTGGGCATAATCCACGCCCAATTGACCGAGCTTGGCAAGGATCGCCTCGTTCTCGACAAATTCAGCTACCGTCTGCTTGCCCATCTTCTTGGCCAGTTCATTGATCGCCTTCACCATGGCAAAGTCGACTTCATCATCGGCGATATCACGAACAAACATACCGTCGATCTTGATGATATCGACTGGCATTTTTTTCAGATAGCCGAACGATGACAGTCCCGAGCCAAAGTCATCGAGCGAGATCCGGCAGCCCAGCTCTTTGAGCAAGGTAAATGAACGGATCGCCTCGCTCATATTGCCAATCGCCGCCGTTTCGGTAATTTCCAAGCACAGCTTCTGCGCCGGTAGGGAAGACAAGCGTATCTTGTCCTGCAGGAAACGGACAAAATCGCGGTCACCAATTGACTGCCCCGAGAGGTTAATCGCGCACATATCCAATGCAGCGACCGCGCTCGGGTGCGCCTCCAGCCAATCAATTGCCGCATTCACCACATAGCGATCAATGCGGTGGGCAAGGTTATAACGCTCGGCAGCCGGCATAAATAGTCCTGGAGATATCATCTCGCCGTCATCATTACGGATCCTGACCAGGATTTCATAATGGTGCCCCTGGCTGCTTGAGCTCAGCGGCGAGATTTGCTGGGCATAGAGATCCAACCGCTGTTCGGACAACGCCCGGCGGATCAGGCTGACACACTCCATTTCCAGCTCTCTCCGGCGCAGCTCCTCATCATCCGGATGGTAAACATGCAGCCGGTTACGCCCTTCATCTTTGGCGGCATAACACGCCGTATCAGCCTGGGCATGGACCTGCTGGCTCGAGCCGGCGGTCTCATCTATCATCCGCAGGCCAATCGAGGCACTGAAGCTAAACCGGGCGGTCTGCCAGTAGAACTCACTCTCTTCGAGTAGCTGCAAAATCTCACGGCCAAAGGCCACGGCATCAGCCAACTGACAATCGGTCAGGATCACCGCAAACTCATCACCACCAAGGCGAGATAATACCGCCTGCGCCGGGGTGATCTCCTTGAGCATCATCGCAACCTGCTTGAGGGCCTCATCACCGGCTTCGTGGCCGGCAGTATCATTGATGATTTTAAACTGGTCCAAGTCAATATACAGCATAGCATGCTGGGCATGGTGCTCACGGGCTTCAGCCAATGCCTGCTCCAGCGACTGCTCGAAGTGGTTGCGGTTATACAGATCAGTCAGGTAATCATGGCAGGCTTGATAAGCGAGTTGCTCTTCCAGCGCACGGGTCGAGGTAATGTCTTCTCCCACCACCAGCAGTTGGCGGTTCTGCGCCTGGCGGATCGTTTCTCTGATCCATACCGTGCGGCCATCGGCACAGCAATAGCGCAGTTTACGCCGCCACACCCGCTGACCACCATTATCCAGTGCCGAACTAATATAGCGTTGCGGCTCGGGCTCGCCGCCCTCATAGAAGCCGGCGACCTTGTGGCCGAGCAAATCTCGCTTGCTATAGCCCAGTAGATCGGCGGCAAACTGGTTGACCGACTGGATACGAGACTGGCGGTCTACCGTCAACAGCATCACCGGCTGCTGCTCATAGAGCAATCGGTAACTGGCCTCACGTTCACGCAGCTTTTCCTCCATCTGGTGACGGGCCGTCACATCGCGAGCCTCAAGCAGCAGCTGGACTTCGCCACTCTCACCGGCCGGCATCCGCTTGATCACGACATCCAGCATCCGGCTGCCATCTTCATGGCTCTGGATATCAATTTCCAGCCGCACCGGCTGACTACAAGCCTGGGTCACGGCCCGGCTTAGCTTCAGGGCAGCCTCAGGACTCCAACAAAACCAACGCCACAGCGGCCGGTCATACTTGACTACCGAGCGCCCGACCAGTTCATGCAAGGCCAAATTCCCCGATACCAACATGCCCGCCTTGTCGAAAATGCCGATAAACTGGAAGCTTTGATCAAAGACCCCTTCAAACAGTGCCCGGCTCTCCTGCAGGCGCTGCTCACCTTTGCGTAACCGACTGATCACCATCACCAACAAGGCGATAACCCCTCCCATCACACTCAAGGCAACGGTCAATACTCGAATTTCGTTCTGGTAGCGGTGGAACCAGCTTTCCGGCTGGTTGATAACCAAGGTTTCGTTGTTATCGATTTCCAGCCCCCAGCGCACCACCTCGGGGTAGTTGAAAATCTCTTTGCCTGTACTGCGGATAAACGTCGGGAAGCGGGTCACCTTGCCATCCAGCAGCTTGACTAACATTTTGCCGATCTGGCGGCCTTTGTCGTATCCGCCCAGCATCACCCCACCAACCACCCCGTGGTTAAGCATATATTTATAGGAGGCATATACCGGCGCAGAGGCTCTGGCAGTGAGTTGTTCGAGAAACTCGTCGCTGTTGACATACTGACCCTGGCTGTCCTGGAAATAGCTCAGAAACAGAATCGCCGAGCGGGCAGGCAGCGCTTCCGACTCCGCCAGCACCGACTCAAAACTGCCGTCCTGGATCCTGACCACCTCGAGATCAAGGAAATTGACCGCCAAAAATTCATCGACCCCTTTCCACAACGCCCGGCCGGTAACGGTATTGTCAGCGAGCACATACATGCTCCGCAAATCAGGCTGCACCGACAACGCCAGATTGATATTGGCGGACGCATCGGTCTGGTCAAGGATCCCAATAACATTCTTCAGTTGTTTGTGCTTGTGAGGGTGGTAGTCATTGATACCGGCCAAAATAACCGGTGTTTCACCGACCTCATCCGATAACTGGTTGATCAGCCACAGAGCATTGTCGTCAGTGGCAACAATGGCCCTATAATTCTCCCGCCTTAGCTTAGTACGGTAAATATCCAGCAGCTCATTGAGGTACGCTGGTGACTGATAACGCTTGCTGTCCATATAGTTGACATGGAGCGAGACCCCCTGTGTATTGGCAACTGATTCCAAGCCAGCCTGAATACCGTCCGTCCAGCGCATTCCCTTGTGGTAAGAGTGGATCACCAAGGTATCGTAGGCCAACGCCTTGAGCGGTAACCAGCTGAGAAGAAACAAAAGAACAATCAAGCGCATAAGGGTCAGGGGTCCTGTCTATCAGTTGCAGGGCCAGAAACAGGCCAAACGATTATTTTTTAATATAATTTAGCGACATAGCGTGGCGACAGTATAAGATATGAACAAGCACGTATAAACCAAGGATTGCTTCTACCATGACCAGCCAGATTCGAATTGATGATCTCGACCGGGAAATCCTCAATACCCTGATGAACGATGCCCGTACCCCCTATGCCGAAATGGCCAAGCGATTCAATGTCAGCCCGGCCACAGTCCATGTCCGGGTCGAGAAAATGCGTGCCGCTGAAATCATCACCGGCACCGAAGTGATCATCAACCCCAAACTGCTCGGCTACGACGTGTGCTGCTTTATCGGTATCAACCTCAATGCCGCGCGGGACTACCACTCGGCACTGGCCAAGCTCAATGAACTCGACGAAGTGGTCGAGGCCTATTACACCACCGGGGCGTACAATATCTTCGTCAAGTTGATGTGCAAATCGATAGAAGAATTGCAGTACGTGCTGATTGACAAGCTGCAGGCTATCGACGAAGTCCAGTCAACCGAAACCCTGATCTCGCTGCAAAATCCAATCAACCGCAACGTCCACCCCTAACCATCTGCGATTGTTCTGCGCCAACAAAAAGGGCCTGCACGCTAGTGCAGACCCTTGCTATCACAGTCAGTAAGTAAAGACTTACCTTGTGTTTCACACCGGCTATTCGCCGAGGTTATCCAGCTCTGCCTGACGGGCAGCGGCATCTTCAGCCAGCCATTCAGCAACAGACTTGGCAAAGTAGGTCAAGATACCATCGGCACCCGCACGCTTGAAGCACAGCAAGGACTCCATCACCGTTTCGCGCTCTTTGAGCCAACCGTTCTGGATCGCCGCCATGTGCATCGCGTACTCACCCGAGACTTGATAGGCAAAAGTCGGAACCTGCAGCTCAGTTTTCACCCGTCGCACCACATCTAGGTATGGCATACCCGGCTTGACCATTACCATGTCAGCGCCTTCGTTGACGTCCATGGCCACTTCATGCAGCGCTTCATCGCTGTTGGCCGGATCCATCTGGTAGGTCTTCTTGTCACCCCCCTTGAGGTTACCTGACGAGCCGACCGCATCACGGAACGGACCGTAATAGTTAGAGGCATACTTGGCAGAATAAGCCATGATTTGGGTATGCACATAACCGGCTTCTTCCAGCGCTTCGCGGATTGCACCGATACGGCCATCCATCATGTCCGACGGCGCGACAACGTCAGCGCCGGCTTCGGCATGAGACAGGGCCTGCTTGATCAGCACGTCAGTCGTGACATCATTGATCACATAACCATCTTCATCGATGATGCCGTCCTGACCATGAATAGTGAACGGGTCGAGAGCAACATCGGTGATCACGCCCATTTGTGGTACATGTTCTTTAAGCAGGCGTACCGCTCGCTGGACCAGCCCTTCAGAATTGAAGGCTTCCGCAGCACAGGTCGACTTAAAGTCTTGCGATACCACCGGGAACAAGGCAATCGCAGGCACACCCAGCGTGGCCAGGTACTCGGCTTCCTGAAGCATCAGGTCAATAGACAGACGCTCGATCCCCGGCATAGAATCGACGGTTTCTCGACGGTTCTTACCCATCAGGATAAACATCGGGTAAATCAGGTCATTCACAGAAATCTGATTTTCGGCCATTAAACGGCGGCTAAAATCATGCTTGCGCATGCGACGCATACGGCGTGCCGGAAACGCGCCCTGGATAGATACAGACACTGCATACTCCTTTTTGGGTTAAATCGCTTTACTTGGATCATACCACCGTCATTCAGTGGCTGTTGATCCGATATTAAAAAATGCCTGGGTGGTAACATACGCATGGGCCATCACCTGCTCGGCTTGCTGACCGCGACACTCAGCAATCACGGTCGCGATATGGGGCAAGAACTTGGGCTCATTGCGGCTCGATTTCGGCTTGGGACGGTAATCTCGCGGCAGCAGGTAAGGGCAGTCGGTTTCCACCATCAAGCGGTTATCTGGGATGTCGGCAACAATCTCACGCAGCTCGGTACCGCGGCGCTCGTCACAGACCCAGCCGGTGATCCCGATGTGCAAGTCCAACGCCAAGCAGTCCTGAAGCTCTTGCCGAGTACCGGTGAAGCAATGCAGTACCGCTGCCGGCAGCTTATCCCGCCACGGCTTGAGAATAGCCACAAAGCGTTCATGGGCATCACGGCAGTGCATGAAAACAGGCATATTGAGCTCAGCGGCCAATGCCAGCTGGGCCTCGAATACCGCTTCCTGCTGCGGTCTTGGGGAGAAATCACGGTTGAAATCAAGTCCACACTCACCAATGGCCACCACTTCTGGGTGAGCCGCCAGCTCGCGGATCTCGGCCAGCGCCAAGTCTTGGACGCTTTTGGCATCATGGGGATGCACACCGGCGGTGCTGTAGGTATAGCCCGGCCACTGACGGGCCATCACTACGGCCTGTCGGCTTTCTTCGATACTGGTACCGGTAAGAACAAGGCCGTGGACACCCGCTGCTTTGGCGCGTTCCACGACCTCTTCACGGTCTTTATCAAACCGGCTGTTAGTCAGGTTTACCCCGATATCAATCATCGTTGTTCCCACTTATTTTCTAAGCAATGGGAACAACTTAATGAATATCGCTACGTTTTGCTATCACCCTTTGTAAATTTTCGGGTTAAAGACATCACGCAACCAGTCACCCAACAGGTTGATCACCAGCACCAAGGTGATCAGAACCAGTCCAGGGAAGGCGGTGATCCACCATGAGCCTGAGAAGATATAGTTAAAGCCGATACTGATCAGCGAGCCCAACGACGGCTGGTCGACCGGCAAGCCTAGACCGAGGAAGGAAAGAGCGGCCTCTGACATGATGGCATTGGCAACCTGTACGGTTGAAATAACCAAGATCGGTGACAAACAGTTAGGCAAGATATGGCGGAACATGATCCGCGGTGCCTTAAAGCCCATCACCTTTGCCGCTTCAACGTATTCTTTCTTTTTCTCGGCCAATACCGAGGCCCGTATCGTCCTTGCATACTGCGGCCATTCGGCAATACCGATAATCACCACCAGCATCACCACCGCATACTGGGCAAACAGCTCAGCCCCCAGTGCGGTACGGAAAATGGCCGAGACAATAATGGCCACCATCATGGTCGAGAACGATAGCTGGACATCCGCAAATCGCATCAGGAAGCTATCCACCCGGCCACCGAAGTAACCTGCACTCAAACCGATAACCACCCCGAGTACCAACTGCAGGCCAACGGCCAGCAAGCCGATCGTCAGCGACAGGCGGGAACCATATAGAATGGTAGAGAAAATATCTCGTCCCTGATCATCGGTCCCCAGCAGGAACCGGCTATCTCCCTCTTCCATCCAGGAAGGAGGCAGCTCTGAGTCCATGATATCAATGGACGACAAGTCATAGGGGTTAGTCGGGGCAATCACCGGTGCCAACAATGCTGACACGGCAAAGACCATAAACACCGCAAAGCTAAACATCGCCACTTTGTCTTTACGGAAATAATAGAGAAAATCTGACTGCTTGAAACGCTCCCAACGGCTTGGGGCAGCGGCGGTTGTACTACTCATAACTTACTCTCCCTTGCCAGTCAGGTTTACAGTCGGGTTTACTAGGCCATAAAGCAGGTCAACAATGGTATTGGTGACGACAAAAATAAGGCCAACGAAAATCACATAGGCGGTGATCAACGGGGTATCGACCCGGTTAATCGCTTCAAGGAACAAGAGCCCGGTCCCTGGCCATTGGAAGACTGTTTCCGTCAAAATGGTGTAGGCGACCATGGTACCGATTTGTACCCCGCCCACTGTCAGCACCGGCAGCATGGTATTTTTCAAGGCATGCTGGTAGTAAATTTTATTCATTGCCAGACCCTTGGCCTTGGCAAACTTGATGTATTCAGAGCTCAGCACTTCGAGCATTTCAGAGCGTACCAAGCGGATAAACAGCGGCAGCATGATAGATGCCAGCGCGATGCACGGCAGCACTAAGTGACGTATACCGTCAAGGGTAAAGTAGCCCGACTCCCAACCAAGGACATTGGCAGTCTCGCCTCGCCCGTAGGAAGGCAGCCAGCCGAGCTCTATCGAAAACACATACATCAACATGATGGCGGTCAAAAAGACCGGTATCGAGATCCCGATGCTACTGAAAGCCATCACGGCCTTGGTAAAGAAACTATTGGGGTGGATTGCCGAATAGACCCCAAGCGGGATCGACACCACGATAATGATCAGAGTCGCCCCAAATACCAGTTCCAGGGTTGCCACCAGCTTATCGAGGATCACCTCAGCAGCTGGCCGCTTGAAGAAATAGGAAGTGCCCAAGTCACCTTGCAGTGCATCACCGACAAAACGGCTGTACTTGGTAATAAACGGATCGTTAAGACCCAACTCGTCGCGAAGTTGTTGACGTTCAGCTTCTGATACAGACTGTCCCACCAGCTCACGCAGCGGGTCGCCAAGGTTATCCTGAATGGCAAATGCCACCAGACTGATCACAAACATCACTATCAGTGCCTGAAACAGGCGCTTGACCAGAAACGTAAACATTCCCTGCCCCTTTTTTCATCCATAAAAATCAACACCGGCACTAACGCCGGTGTTGGCAAGCCTACTGGTTACCCAGCAGGCCGATACTGTTACTCATCAACCACTAGATCACCGAAGTACGGGAAGTTCATCGCGTTGACAATAGGCTTGATGTTCAGCTTGCTGCTTGCACCCCAAGCCAGGTTCTGCCAGTGCAGAGGAACAAAGGCTGCATCGTTGTAAAGGGTAGCTTCAACCTGCTGTAGCATCTGGGCACGCTTAGCCGGATCCGTTTCTACATTTGATTCCTCAACCAGCTTGTCAACTTCGGCGTTCGAGTAGTAGCCACAGTTGTACTGACCCTTACCCGTCTCTTCGTTACGCGTCATAGTGAGGAACTCAGAGAAGTTCGCCGAGTCTTCAGTATCCGAATGCCAGCCGATCATCATCATATCTGCCGCACAGACATCAAACTCAGGCCAGTACTGGGCTTTAGGCAGCGTCTTAAGATCGACCTTGATACCAATCTTCGACAGCATTGCCGCAGCAGCCTGCGCCACCTTGGCATCGTTCACATAACGGTTGTTCGGTGCCATCATGGTCAGACGGAAGCCATCTTCATAGCCGGCTTCTTTCATCAGCTCCTTGGCTTTCTTCACATCAAAGCGCGGTACTAGCTTTTCATCGTAACCAGCGTAACCTTCTGGGCCCTGCTGGCCAGCCGTCGTTGCGAAGCCTCGCATGATACGCTGGACAATACCGTCATTGTTGATGGCATGGACAATGGCCTGACGAACACGTACGTCCTTCAACGCTTCATTCGAGTTTTGGTTCATCTGAAAAGTGATCAGTCGGGTACCCGAAAGGGTCACCAGATCCACATCTTTCGCACCTTCTACGCGTTTGTGGTCGTTCGGTGCAACCGGTGCAATCATGTCCACACCACCTGACAGCAACGCAGCAACACGGGTTGCGTCTTCTTTAATCGGTACCAGCGTTAGCTTATCGACGTTGCCTTTTGATTCCTTGTCCCAGTAATCAGCAAAACGTACGAAGTCAACCTTCACACCCTGCTCACGAGCTGACACGATAAAAGGACCGGTCCCCGAGACATTGGTCGATGCAAAAGAGCTACCGTGCTTAACCACCTCAGCTTTATCTTTACCGCCTTCGGTTTGGCCGGTGTAGAACTTGCTGTCCATCGGGAAAATGTAGGTCGCAGTCTGCAGCACCAATGGGTACGAACCTTTAGAGATCAGCTCAACGGTATAATCATCGACTTTCTTCAACTCGGTGTACGGTTCGAAGATGGCCTTGAAATCGGGTGACGACTTCAAACGATTGAAAGTCCATACCACATCATCAGCCGTCATTTCGTTGCCAGAGTGGAACTTCACGCCTTTACGCAAGGTAAATTGGAACGTCTTGTCATCAACGCGCTTCCAGCTCTCCGCCAAGCGAGGTTCAAAGTCAAAATCCTGGGTGTAGCGTACCAATGGGTCAAAGACCATATGAGACATCTGCAGCGTACCGCCAGATAACTGCTCATGTGGGTCAAGCGATACCGGGTCAGCATCATAGGCGACTTTGATATCGGCAGCGGCGGCACTAAAGCTCAGGCCGGCAGCCATTAGGGCAACGGCCAACTTGGTCTTGATGGTTTTCATTGCATAGCTCCTTTATGCGGGGAGGTAACTCCCTTGCTGTTGTGTTTGCTTTTGTTGTGTCCAGTGCCGCTGCAAGCAGCGGCATCAAATGGTTAAGCTAACTTCAGTCCTTCCTGGCTCAAGCCCTTGAATTCTGGCATTAGCGAGATAAGCTGTCGGCTGTACTCATGCTGCGGCGCGGTGAACAACTGTTCGGTCGGGGCGACCTCCAGCAAGGTGCCCTTCTGCATCACACCGATGCGATCACACATCTGGCGGATCACCGGGAGATCATGACTGATAAACAGCATGGTCAAGTTCAGCTCATCCTGAAGATCTTTGAGTAGGTTGAGAATCTGCGCCTGAACCGAGACATCCAGCGCCGACGTCGGTTCGTCACAAATCAAGAGGCGGGGACGGGTAGCCAATGCCCGGGCAATCGAAATCCGCTGACGCTGACCACCAGAAAATTCATGCGGGTACTTCACTCCGGATGCACTCCCCAATCCTACGTGGTCGAGCAGATCATTTACGATTTGACGCGTCTGGCTGTCACTTTCGGTCAGTTTATGGAAACGAATAGGTTCAGCGATAATATCGGCAACCTTCATCCGCGGGTTCATAGAGGTATAAGGGTTCTGGAACACCATCTGCATCTGGCGACGCAACGGACGACGCTCGGCTTCACTTTTCAGTGCAGTCAGGTCGACGCCTTCAAAAGTGATTTTACCGGTGTTAGGCGGGTACAGACCGGTGATCGCTCGGGCGATGGTCGACTTACCGGATCCCGACTCACCCACCAAGCCGAAGGTTTCACCCTCAAAGATCTCAAAGCTAACATCATTATTCGCCTGAACGTATTCACGACGACTTTCGAAAAAAGAATCCTTGGTGACAAAGCGCAGGTTAACATTCTCGACCTGCAGCAAGGCGCCAGTATAACTGCGTTGATCTTCACTTTGTCCCAGCCAATGGTTTTTCACATCAAGCTGGCTCATTTCCTGGGCTTCTTCGATATAGCTCACCTGCGGGAAGCGTTTGAGCTTGATATCCGAACGCGGCACCGCCGAAATCAGGCTTTGGGTATATGGGTGATTCGGGCGGCACAACACCTGCTCCGTCTCACCGATTTCCACCAAATCACCGCGATACATCACAGCAACCCGATCGGTTACGTTGGAAACAACCCCCATATCATGGGTTACCAACATGCAGCCGACGTTTTTCTTTCTACATAATTCACGAATAAGGTTAAGGATCTGATCCTGAATTGACACATCCAACGCCGTCGTAGGTTCATCGGCGATGATCAGATCGGGTTCGCCCGCCAAAGCAATCGCAATCACTACCCGCTGACGCATACCGCCTGAAAACTGGTGCGGATACTGCTTGATACGCAACTCCGGCTGCGGGATCCCGACTTGCTCCATCAAGTTAATGGCCCGCTTCACCGCCTCTTCCTGACTGACTTTCAGGTTGGTAACAATTGTCTCGGTCAGCTGTTGCTCAACCGTAAACAGAGGGTTGAGCGAGGTCATCGGATCCTGGAAGATAAAACCGATCTTCGAGCCGCGCACCGAGCGCATCTGCTCCGGTTTCAATCCCGAGATCAGTTCGCCATCAAGGTAAACATCGCCACTCGCCACCCGGCCCGGAGGGCTGAGCAAATCAATCACCGCATTGCCCACGGTCGACTTACCGGCACCGGACTCACCGACCACACCAACAATCTCCCCTCGCTCTATCGAAAACGAGAGCGATTTTACTGCCGCATGAACCCCATGTCGTGATGGGTATTCGATACGCAGGTTTTTCACATCCAATAAAGCCATTACCAGACCCCAACTGCTCGGCAGTGTTCTGCCCTGTCTGAAAAATTGAATCCCTTCTTTCAGCATAATTTGCTGAATATATGTTCAGGACATAATCTGTCAAATATTTCACAAAAAATCAACAACGCACAAGTAAAAACCAGTAATACGAATAAAAAAAGAATAAATAATCACATTATAAGAAAGAAGAGTAAGAAAAAAGGAGCAAAAATAGATTTAACCTCTGCGCATAACACAGACAACCAGTAGTGAAAGCCACTGCAAATCCAGTTATATGATATAGCTAACACTTTTTAATTTTGCATAAATATACAAAAAACAAAAATCAAAGATTAACAAACCAGAAACAAATGCCGTTCAATTACCATAATCTGAATCTATATCTCGCATAACACTTACAAAATAGAAGGGTAAGCTGTAACAAAACATTATTGGCAGTAGATCACACTATCAAGAAGAGGGGATATTGAGTCCAATAGCAGCAAAACCACGGCTAAGGGGGAAGTCGTAGATAGGCAAAGAAACGAAAAAAGCCCCGTCATTTCTGACGAGGCTTTCTAAGAATGGGGTGGCTAACGGGATTTGAACCCGCGACAACCGGAATCACAATCCGGGACTCTACCAACTGAGCTATAGCCACCATTGTTTGTGGTTAGTTAAAAGGGTGAAATTCCGATTAACCAAATACATCTCTAGGATGTATAAAAGCCTCGCCGTTTCTGACGAGGCTTTCGAAGAGTGGTCGGTGAAGAGGGATTCGAACCCCCGACCCTCTGGTCCCAAACCAGATGCGCTACCAAGCTGCGCTATTCACCGACAAAATTCTGTTTACTTGGTTTTGCTCCAAGAGGATAACCCTCTGGTCCGCTATTCCCAAGAGCCATGATGCACTATCAAACTAGGCTATTCACGACAAGTGCTTCAATAATGAAGTCTTTAATAATGGGGTGGCTAACGGGATTTGAACCCGCGACAACCGGAATCACAATCCGGGACTCTACCAACTGAGCTATAGCCACCATTGTAAGTGGTCGGTGAAGAGGGATTCGAACCCCCGACCCTCTGGTCCCAAACCAGATGCGCTACCAAGCTGCGCTATTCACCGACTTAATTCTGCTGAGGTTTTCACCCCTAGATACTGATATTATAATCAATACCTTTAAATATGGGGTGGCTAACGGGATTTGAACCCGCGACAACCGGAATCACAATCCGGGACTCTACCAACTGAGCTATAGCCACCAATGTTACTTTTGCCGATACGATCCTGTCCGGAATGGCGCGCCCGAAAGGATTCGAACCTTCGACCTTTGGCTCCGGAGGCCAACGCTCTATCCAGCTGAGCTACGGGCGCATGCCCTATCGGCGGAGGTGAATATTACGGATCGGGGACCTCCTCGTAAAGTGTTTTTTTTGGTTTTTTTCTCGTTCGCTGCAAATATAGGCAAATAACTGTTGATTCGCATCATACAAAAGCAGCCCCCTAGTTTATCACGGCGAAAATAGGCGATATACTCACGTTGTTTTTACAAATTAAACATTCTGTAAATAATCTCTGCCTTGTCTCAACAGTTTGACTAACAACAAGCACGAAATAAGACTGTGGCAATAGCACATAATGATCTGGAAGTGTAAAGGTGAGCTCAATGGAATTTTCTCTTCGACAACTTATGGTAGCGGCCGTTGCTGCCCTGGCATTGACCGGCACTGCAGTGGCAGCCGATATGTCAGATGAAGCGATCGCAGAACGTATCAAACCGGTAGGCTCCGTTTACCTTGAGGGTGATGCCCCTGCAGGCCCTGTCGTGGCTGCCGGCCCTCGTAGCGGCGATACCGTCTACGGTACCTTCTGCGCAGCATGTCATGGAACTGGAGTAATGGGCGCACCAAAGATTGGTGATTCAACTGACTGGAGCCCTCGCCTTGCCAAAGGCAATGATGTACTGGCTGACCACGCCATTAACGGCTTCAATGCCATGCCAGCCAAGGGATCATGCATGGACTGTAGCGATGACGAAATCATTGCCGCCATCGACCATATGATCGAAGGGCTGTAATTCAACTCTCTCCCCGACAACGAAAAAAGCGAGTGCCAACCGGCCCTCGCTTTTTCTTTATATGCTGCCTTGTCCTGAAATACGCTTGTCAGCGCTATTTCTTAAACATCGCCCGGATATTGGCTATATGGGCCTGGCCCTTCTGCATCCGCTGCTCCTGGGTCATTGGCTTTTTATCAGCCTCCCACTCCAGATCATCTTGCGGCAACTCAAACAAGAACCGGCTTGGTTCGGGTTTGATTAATTCACCGAACTGACGACGCTCCTTGCACAGGGTAAAGGTCAGCTCCTTCTGGGCACGAGTGATCCCCACGTAGGCCAAGCGACGCTCTTCCTCGACATTGTCTTCATCAACACTGGTTTGGTGAGGCAAAATCCCCTCTTCGCTGCCAACCAGGTAAACATAAGGGAACTCCAGGCCTTTCGAGGCATGCAGGGTCATGAGCTGAACCTGATCGGCATCATCGTCGTCTTCACCCCGCTCCATCATATCGCGCAGGGTCAGACGCTGAACCACTTCCTTGAGGGTCTTCACTTCCTGATCGTAGTTATCACCTTCAAGGTCAGCAGTGATCCAGCTATACAGATCCGAGACGTTCTTCATTCGCATCTCGGCCGCTTTCGGACTAGGCGATGTCTCATACAACCAGTCTTCGTAATTAATATCCCGCACCAACTGACGCACAGCTGCGACAGTATCGCCACGCTCGGCATTATCGGATAACTCGACCACCCAACGGGTGAAGCGCTGCAAGGACTCCAGACCACGGCCCGACAAATGCTGCTCCAGCCCCATTTCGAAGCTGGCGGCAAACAGGCTCTTACCTCGCATATTGGCATAGGTACCGAGCTTCTCCAGTGTCACTGGGCCGATTTCACGGCGTGGGGTGTTGACGATACGCAGGAAGGCATTGTCATCATCCAGATTGGTCAGCAGGCGCAGGTACGCCATGATGTCTTTGATCTCGGCCCGTGAGAAAAACGAGGTACCACCGGAAATTTTATAGGGGATCCGGTTTTGCATCAGGGCTTTCTCGAACAGCCGCGATTGGTGGTTACCACGGTATAAGATGGCATAGTCCTTATACTGGGTGTTGTTCAAGAAACGATGGGCAATCAATTCCCCCACCACTTTTTCCGCTTCATGCTCTTCGTTCTTGGCGGTGATCACCTTCAGCATCTCACCGTCAGGGATCTCCGAAAACAAGCTTTTTTCAAACACGTGCGGGTTGTTGGCAATCAAAATATTCGCAGTACGCAGAATACGGCTGGTCGAGCGGTAATTCTGCTCCAGCTTGATAACCTTCAGGCTAGGGAAATCTTTGCTCAGTTGAACCAAGTTTTCCGGCTGGGCACCACGCCAAGAATAGATAGACTGGTCATCATCGCCAACCACAGTAAAGCGGGCACGTTCACCCACCAGCAACTTAACGAAAATATACTGGCTGGTATTGGTATCCTGGTATTCATCAACCAGCAGGTAGCGGATCTTGCTCTGCCAACGCTGACGAACCTCTTGGTTATCACGTAGCAACAACACCGGCATCAAGATCAGATCATCGAAGTCCAAGGCGTTATAGGCTTTCATCTGCCTCTGGTACATCTCATAGCAATAGGCGAACATCTGATCGCGTTCACTTGAGGCATGCGCCTTCGCCTCTGCAGGCGACAGCATGTCATTTTTCCAGTTGGAAATCGTCGACAATAACTGTTTAAGCAAATCCTTATCGCCATCAATCTGCTGCTCGGTCAACTCCTTGAGCAAGGCCATCTGATCTTGGTCATCGAACAGTGAAAAACTCGCCTTGAGACCAAGTGATTTGTATTCACGGCGGATAATATTGAGTCCCAGAGTATGGAAGGTCGATACCATCAACCCCTTGGCTTCCTGCTTGCCAAGCGTCTGTCCGACCCGCTCCTTCATCTCTCTGGCTGCCTTATTGGTAAAGGTCAATGCCGCAATGTTACGGGCTTTGTAGTCACATTGCTGAACCAGATAGGCAATTTTATTGGTGATCACCCGGGTTTTTCCCGAGCCAGCGCCGGCAAGGACCAAACTCGGTCCAGCGACGTATTTTACCGCTTCGTTTTGCCTTGGGTTCAGTTTCATTGACTTATCCTATGTTGATCATCGGTCAGCAGGCGCATTGTAGCGGGTTCACCGCCATTGTCTATTCGCCTACCTATTAAGCCTGCTTATCCGGACGATATAAAAAATTGCTTGCACATATAATCAGGCACCATAAAATGATGAATGAACATTCATTCACCATCTTTATTTACAACTGCCTTTTATGAGTGACAAGAAAAAACGCATTCTCCAGGCAACGGAAACGTTACTGGCAGAACATGGCTTTCACGGAATTTCGATGCAAATGGTGGCCAAGGAGGCAGGGGTGGCCGCAGGGACGATTTATCGCTACTTCGAAGACAAAGATGATCTGTTGCACCAGCTTCATGATCACATTTTGGCTCATGTCGCGAACAAAATCAGCCAGAACGTGTCAGATGACATGCCGTTACAGCATAGGTTTCGCACTATGTGGTTAAACATCTGGAACATGGCGACTCAGGAAGATGCCCCATTGATCAACCGTGGCCAATTCGAGAATCTACCCCGGCGCGAAAGCCATGAACAAAAATTATTAGAAAAGAAAATGTTCGCCAAGGTGAATACGTTATTCGAGGAAGGGAAGGCTTCTGGCCTGTTCAAAAACCTCGATAACGAACTCTTGAGCGCACTAAGCCTTGAGCCAAGCGCTTGCTTGGCTCGCAAACATATAAACGGCATTTACAAGGTCAATGATGACGCGCTAGAAGCAGCCATCAAAGCCTCATGGGACGCCATAATTCAGCATTAACATTACATTAGCTAACTTCGGAGCACACCCAACAATGAAAAAATGGATAGTGATGCTACTGATCGCGATTCTGCTTTTTGGCAGCGTGATTGGTTTCAATCTCTTCAAACAACAAAAAATCGCCGAATACATGGCCAGCATGCCTGAGCCAGAGTTTCCGGTCACAGTGACTACCGCCGATCCGGGCAATTGGGTTCCAGCCATCGAAGCGATCGGCTTTATCGAACCAAACCAAGGCGTCACCATTACCACCGAAGTTGCAGGCGTGATCCAAACTCTCGACTTTGAATCCGGTGCAGCTGTCAAAGCGGAACAACAGCTACTGGCGCTGGACTCCGACGTTGAAGCCGCCAACCTGAAAAGCACCCAGGCTCGCCTTCCAGCCGCCAAGGCCAAATATGAACGCTACCGCGGCCTATTCAAGAAAGGGTCTATCTCCAAAGAAGCCTATGATGATGCCGAGGCGTCGTATTTCTCACTGGTTGCCGATATCGAAAGCCTGAAAGCGACCATTGAGCGCCGTACGATCAAGGCTCCGTTCGACGGTGTGGTCGGCCTACGTAATGTATTCCTCGGGGAATATATTCAGCCGGGCACCGATGTAGTGCGCCTAGAAGATACCTCACTAATGAAGTTGCGCTTTACGGTTCCCCAAACCGATATCTCAGATATTCACTTGGGTCAGGACGTTGAAATCTTTGTTGATGCCTATCCGGAGACCCCATTTAGCGGCAAGATCAGCGCGATTGAGCCCGCGGTGAACTACCAGAGCGGTTTGGTACAAATCCAGGCGGATATCCCTAACAACGAAGGTCAGCTTCGTAGCGGTATGTTTGCCCGTGCCCACATTATCCTGCCGACGCTGGAAGACCAAATCATCCTGCCACAGACAGCAATTACCTATACCCTGTATGGCGATAATGTCTATCTGGCCGGTGAGGATGAAAACGGTGTCCTTCGGGTTACCCAATCCGTCATCAAAGTCGGTGAGCGCAAAGGTAACAGTGTCCATATCCTAGAGGGTGTGAAAACTGGTGATACCGTGGTCACCTCTGGGCAAGTACGCCTGAGCAACCACGCCAAAGTCCGTGTGGTAGAAAGCAACTCGCTGGAAGCCCCAGCTGAAACCCCAATGCTGTGATCCGGAGGATACATGCGCTTTACAGATGTTTTTATTAAACGTCCTGTGTTAGCGGTATCGATCAGCTTTTTGATCGCCCTTCTTGGCCTGCAGGCAATCTTCAAAATGCAGGTCAGGGAATACCCTGACATGACTAATACCGTAGTCACGGTTACTACCAGCTACTACGGCGCCAGTGCCGATCTGATCCAGGGTTTTATTACCCAACCATTGGAACAGGCCATCGCACAGGCTGACAATATCGACTTCATGACCTCATCATCGGTGCTCGGTTCATCGACCATCACGGTCACCATGAAGCTGAATACAGACCCGAATGCGGCTCTGGCAGATATTCTTGCCAAGACCAACTCGGTCCGTTCCCAGTTACCGAAAGAAGCAGAAGATCCAACCGTGACCATGTCGACGGGATCGACAACAGCGGTAATGTATATCGGCTTTACCAGTGATGAATTGGTTTCAAGCCAGATCACCGATTATCTAGAGCGAGTGATCAACCCGCAACTATTTACGGTCAACGGTGTCTCCAAAGTCGACCTGTACGGCGGGATGAAATATGCCCTTCGCGTGTGGTTGGATCCGGCCAAAATGGCGGCCTACAACCTCACGGCAACAGACGTGATGAACGTTCTGAACGCCAACAACTACCAGTCCGCCACCGGACAGGCGACGGGTGAATTCGTGCTGTACAACGGTACGGCCGATACCCAGGTCAGCAATACCGACGATCTGGAAAAACTGGTCGTATCCACCAAGGAAGGTCAAGTGATCCGCCTCGGTGATATCGCCAAGGTGTCACTGGAGAAGAGCCATGATGTCTATCGTGCTTCTGCCAACGGTGAAGAGGCCGTTGTAGCAGCGATCAACGCCGCGCCAAGTGCTAACCCGATCAACATTGCCGCCGATGTCTATGAGCTGTTGCCGGAACTTGAACGCAACATGCCAAGCAACATCTCGATGAACATCATGTATGACTCGACCATTGCGATTAACGAGTCCATCAATGAGGTTATCAAGACCATTGCCGAGGCAGCATTGATCGTACTGGTCGTGATCACCTTGTTCCTCGGCTCGTTCCGTGCGGTTATTATCCCGATTGTGACCATTCCGCTCTCGCTGATCGGCGTTGCCATGGTAATGCAGGCATTTGGTTTCTCGTGGAACCTGATGACTCTGCTGGCCATGGTATTGGCTATCGGTCTCGTGGTTGATGATGCAATTGTGGTACTGGAAAACGTCGACCGTCATATCAAGGAAGGGGAATCGCCGTTCCGTGCAGCGATTATCGGTACCCGTGAAATCGCCGTGCCGGTTATTGCCATGACCCTAACGCTAGGTGCGGTATATGCGCCTATCGCGATGATGGGCGGGATCACCGGCTCACTGTTCAAGGAATTTGCCCTCACTCTGGCCGGTGCGGTATTCGTCTCGGGGATCATCGCCCTGACACTTTCACCGATGATGTGTTCGAAAATGCTGAAGGCCAATGAAAAGCCAAGCAAGTTCGAAACTACAGTGCACCATTTCCTGGACCGCATGACCAACCGCTACGAGAAAATGCTTGGCGGGATCATGAAAATGCGCCCGGTGGTCATTGTCTTCGCACTACTGGTATTCGGTGTTATGCCTGTGCTGTTCAAGTTCATCCCGAGTGAACTGGCACCGTCGGAAGATAAAGGCGTACTGGTTATGATGGGCACCGCCCCATCAAATGCCAACCTCGATTATATCGAGAACACCATGGGCGAAGTGAACCGTATGCTGGTCGAACAGCCAGAAGTCGCCTTTGCTCAGGTTTTCTCAGGGGTACCGAACTCCAACCAGGCCTTTGGTATTGCCTCGATGGTACCGTGGAGCGAACGTGAAGCGAGCCAGGCTGAAGTGGTCAAGCGAGTGACGGACTTGGTGAAGGACGTCCCGGAAATGGCTGTCACGGCATTCCAGATGCCAGAGCTGCCTGGTGCGGGCTCAGGCTTGCCAATCCAGTTCGTGCTCACTACACCGAACAGCTTCGAGAGCCTATTCCAGATCAGTAGCGATATTTTGGGTAAGGTAAAAAGTAACCCAATGTTCGTCTACTCGGATCTCGATCTGAACTACGACTCGGCAACAATGAAGATCAAGATCGACAAGGACAAGGCCGGCGCCTATGGCGTGACGATGCAGGATATCGGTATCACCCTAAGTACCATGATGGCCGATGGTTATGTCAACCGTATCGACCTCAATGGTCGCTCTTACGAGGTGATCCCACAGGTAGAGCGTAAGTACCGCCTTAACCCTGAATCACTCAAGGGCTACTATGTCCGCGCCGCTGACGGTAATGCAATCCCGCTGGGTAGCTTGGTGACTATCGACGTTGTGTCTGAACCGCGCTCGCTGCCACACTTCAACCAGCTGAACTCTGCAACTGTCGGTGCCGTTCCTGCTCCGGGTGTTGCGATGGGTGATGCGATCAATTGGTTCCAGAACGAAGCAGCCAGCACCCTGCCTTCAGGCTACCAGTATGACTTCATGGGTGAAGCCCGTCAGTTTGTGACCGAAGGTAATGCGCTGTACACCACCTTTGCCTTGGCATTGGCGATCATCTTCCTGGTTCTGGCTATCCAGTTCGAATCGCTACGCGACCCACTGGTTATCATGGTCTCAGTACCGCTGGCTATATGCGGTGCCCTGATCGCCTTGGCATGGGGCGCAGCCTCGATGAATATCTACTCGCAGGTCGGCCTGATCACCCTGATTGGTCTTATCACCAAGCACGGTATCTTGATTTGTGAAGTCGCCAAAGAAGAGCAGCTGCACCACAAAAAAGACCGAACGGCAGCCGTCATGGAAGCGGCGAAAATTCGTCTGCGTCCAATTCTGATGACCACGGCTGCAATGATTGCCGGTCTGATCCCGCTGCTGTACGCCACCGGTGCCGGTGCGGCCCAGCGCTTCAGTATCGGTATCGTTATCGTTGCCGGTCTGGCTATCGGTACGGTATTCACCTTGTTTGTACTGCCGGTGATTTATTCTTACCTTGCGAGCATTCATAAGCCGCTGCCAGTCTTTGTCGAGGATAAAGACTTGGAAAAGCTTAAGCGTGCTGATGAAGCACGCAATGCCCTGAAAGAAGCGCACGATTGCTAATCGAAATACAGTGAACAAAGAGGCCGTTTTTAACGGCCTCTTTTATTTTGTACCAACAGCAACGACAATCCTGTTATATTTGAATAAAATAACGACAACAGATGAAATGCCGTTACGGAGTTAACTAAGCTATGTTTGATCCAAAGAAACTTGAGCAAGTGGCCAAGCAGATCCAGGATTCCATGCCTCAGCCAGTCAAAGAGTTGGGCAACGATGTAGAACAGAAAGTTCGCCAAGTGATCCAAGCACAGCTTGGTAAACTGGATGTTGTCAGCCGTGAAGAGTTTGATGTACAGACCCAGGTCCTGCTGCGTACCCGTCAGAAGCTATCAGCGCTTGAGCAGAAGCTCGATGAGCTAGAAGGCCGCATGGCACCAAAGGCAGATGCCGAGCAGGAGTAACCTTGCGAAATTGCCAACAAAAAGCCCGGATAATCATCCGGGCTTTTTTTATACTTGGCTTTGGGGGAAATTAGCCGCCCACTGCGATGCGCTTCATGTCTGTCATGTAGCCGCGCAATTCTTCACCGATATACTCAACCGGGTGGTTGCGGATAGTATCATTCACTGTGATTAGCGTTGCGTTATCAACCTGGTTCGATGTCTCACCTAGGCCCTTACCGATCACGTCCGTGCCTACCGATGGCATGAACTTCTCACGCAATAGTGGCGTGGCAACATTGGCAAACAGGTAATTACCGTATTCAGCGGTATCAGAGATCACCACGTTCATCTCGTATAGGCGCTTACGGGCAATGGTGTTGGCAATCAGTGGTAGCTCGTGCAGTGACTCATAGTAAGCCGACTCTTCGATAATGCCTGAAGCGGTCATGGCTTCGAACGCCAGCTCAACCCCAGCGCGCACCATCGCAACCATCAAGATGCCGTTATCGAAATACTCTTGTTCCGAGATCTCTACGTCACTATCTGGGTAGTTTTCAAACGCCGTTTCAGCCGTCTCGCCACGCCAGCCCAATAGGTTAACATCATCATTAGCCCAGTCAGCCATCATAGTACTAGAGAAGTGGCCAGTAATAATGTCATCCATATGCTTGTTGTAAAGCGGACGCATAAGATCTTTCAGCTCTTCAGAAAGCTCAAAGGCTTTCACTTTTGCAGGGTTAGACAGGCGATCCATCATATGGGTGATACCACCGAACTTCAGTGCTTCGGTAACCGTTTCCCAACCGAACTGTAGCAGCTTACCGGCATAACTCGCATCGATACCATCAGCAATCATCTTCTCGTAGCAAACAATTGAGCCTGCTTGCAGCATGCCACAAAGGATAGTCTGCTCACCCATCAGGTCAGATTTTACTTCAGCAACGAAAGAGGACTCCAATACGCCAGCACGGTGACCACCGGTTGCTGCAGCCCATGCCTTGGCAATCTCAAGACCATCACCCTGAGGGTCGTTTTCTGGGTGAACCGCGATCAGTGTTGGCACACCAAAGCCACGCTTGTACTCTTCACGGACCTCGGTGCCCGGACACTTAGGTGCAACCATGACAACAGTAATATCAGGGCGGATCTGCATGCCTTCTTCAACAATGTTGAAACCATGAGAGTAGCCAAGGGAAGCACCTTGCTTCATCAGTGGCATTACTGTTTCAACCACATTGGTGTGTTGCTTGTCCGGCGTTAGGTTAACAACCAAATCCGCTTTCGGGATCAGCGTTTCGTAGCTACCTACTTCAAAACCGTTTTCTTTCGCATTCTTGTAAGATTGGCGCTGCTCGTCGATAGCAGCCTGGCGTAGGGCGTAAGCCACATCAAGGCCAGAGTCGCGCATGTTAAGACCTTGGTTCAGGCCCTGGGCACCACAACCGACGATAACGACTTTCTTGCCTTTAAGGTAATCAGCCTCGTTGGCAAACTCGTTGCGATCCATGAATCGGCAACGACCTAGTTGATCTAATTGCTGGCGAAGATTTAGGGTATTGAAATAATTAGCCATAACAGCAAACTCCGTGAATTCTATTCCTTGGGTCGACAGTACTTGTCGAATAATCCGATAGTAGATCACGCAGTAAATTGCGCAAAGTGATATATTCACAATAAGTCATTGCAAAAAGTGCAACATGGAAGATGAACATAAAAACCTTGCAGTTATTCCTTCACCTGTGCGAGTCGAAGAGCTTTAGCCAGACTGCTCAGGCCATGCATATCAGCCCATCCGCCCTCAGCCGGATCATCCAGCGCCTCGAAGAAGACTTAGGCCAAACCCTGTTCGTCCGTGACAATCGAAGTGTCGAACTCACTTCTGCCGGCCAAACCCTCTTGCCAACAGCCGCACTCATTGTCTCGAATTGGCAGGAAGTCAAAGCTAAGCTTGCTGATCATCACCATAAACTACAAGGTAAGCTAAAACTCTTTTGCTCCGTCACCGCCAGCTATAGTCACCTGCCCGATATTCTCAACCGTTTCCGTCAACTCTACCCCCAGGTTGAAATCCAACTGCTCACCGGCGATCCCGCACAAGCTATTGATAAAGTTCAGCAGGATGAGGCCGATATAGCCATTGCAGCCAAACCAGACTCCTTACCGGGTAAAATGACTTATATCGAGCTCGACAATGTCTCACTGTCGGTTATCGCTCCGCTTCTCCCGCCACCGAGCCTGCAAAAAGCCTTGTCTGAGCCGCCAAACTGGGCCTGTCTGCCATTTATCTTACCGGAATCAGGCACCGCAAGGGATAAGGCTGATCGATGGTTAAAAAACAAAAAAATAAAGCCCAATATTTATGCCCAGGTCGGCGGTCACGAAGCGATTGTTAGCATGGTAGCCCTAGGCTGTGGCGTGGGAATTGCCCCTGATGTGGTGATTGAGAACAGCCCGGTAGGCAATAAGGTCAAACGGTTAGAAAAAGAGAAGGTACAGCCGATGCAATTGGGACTGTGCTGTAAACAAAGCCGACAAAATGAACCCTTACTTTATGCGCTACTGAATCTTTTTGGCTGCAATTAATTTATCAATGGAATAATAATAATGTCCCAACCAATCTTAACTCATTCGTACTACTCTGATTTTTATGCAGCCAAAGGCTACGACTTCCTAAAGCAAATTGCGCAATGCTATAACACACCACAGAAGCTTATAATTTTCTCAGTCATGCACTGCTACGAAGGCTCGCTGCCTTATATCAATGTCCTAGCAGAGCTTGCCCACCAATTAGTTTTTATCCCCAAAGGGGCAACGGACAGTGGTAACAGCACGATTAAAGCCACAATAAAGAAACTACCAAGTTGTACTATTGCCAATAATGCAATAACCAAAGAGCACCTTAGGGATCCCCTTGCAGCCGAAGACTTTATCCGCCAACACATCGAGGCGGACAGCAAGTTCCTTCTGCTCGATCACGGCGGTTACTTCTCTCACGCCATCGAACACCTTGGCAACGTCTTTCAAGAACAACTCGTTGGCATCACTGAACTCACCGCCAATGGCTTGTACAAGTACCTTAACCGCAACTTGAACCACCCACTGGTCACTGTCTCCCACCTCAGTATCAAGGCTCCTGCTGACTACGAGGCTTCAGAGTGCATTGTTCATTATTCCGATCAGATCCTGCGTGAAGAGTTTGGCTTGAAACTCAATAACGACGGGTTTCTCAAGGTGGGGGTTATTGGTGCCGGTAACCTTGGCTGTGGCGTGATTCAATACCTTAAGGGTAAAGCTATTGGCAATATTCTTGTCGCAGATATTGACCCAAGAAGGCTGACCCAGTTTCCCCGCAACGGCGTACAGGTCAGCTCAATAGAGCGATTGCTCAACGAGTGTAATTTGATCTACTGCTGTACGGGTAATGGCGCGATCCCAGAGCACCACCTTGATACCATCAATGACAACACCTTCATTGCCACGGTGACCTCGGCCGATGATGAGCTCAATCTGCCAAGCCTGATAGCCAATGGCGCGCTAATTGAGGTAGGCGGAAATAAATTGATCCGGGAATATCAGACGCGGCAAGGCCATCGCCTTTACCTTCTTGCCGGCGGTGAATCTGCCAATACCCCGTTCAAAACCGGGATGGGTGATCCTACTCTGTATTTATTCGAAGCTGCGCACATGTTGGCAGGGCTACAGCTACTTTGCCAGCCAGAAGATTTCAAACCGGGGATCCAGCCATTAAACGAGAGTGACGAGACCGCCATTGCCGAACACTGGTTACGGCACTTCTATAACTACCAGTAAGGCTGATATAACTTTCAGATATGCAAGCCCGAGTCTTTCGACTTGGGTTTGGTATATGCATCGCGCTTAGCAGCGCATACGCACCCTCCATACAGTCCATGCACCCCGATATGGTTTTTATATCAAACAGTTTTGAAAGCCTATTTACCCATTTCCTGCAAAATAAAAACCTTCTCGCATTTCTTCTTTTCTATTCGTATACTCGTCGCATTTTAAGTCAATGCAATATTTTCAATTTAAGACAACAACTTATCATCATAAATTCAAATGATGGAGATCTTAAAATGAAAGGACTCAGATATCTTCTACTACCTTTGATAATCGGATGTAATTCGCAAGATTCAGAAGTTAGATTAAGTATTTACCCACTCACAAGCACCAATATTAATTCTGACAATACAGAGTTAACTGAATTTGTCGCGGCCACCAAAGGCTATGACATAGTAGGGCTAGGTGAAATGAGCCACTTCGGTTCAAAAGCTTTCAGCTTACGGGCACGAATGATAAAAGCGATGCATCAGGAAAGTAATTTAGATGTCGTCGCCGTTGAAGCAGGGCTTTATGATGGTTTGGTAGCTTGGCAAAATTATCTAACTCAAAAGCAAACTTTACTGGATGCGGTTACTGGCCCTGATGCAAACTATATGTTTGGGCATCGACTCAGCTTAGAAATGGCAGATCTATTTAACTATGTAAATGACATTGACCAACAGGGTAGCAATCCACTTATCCTTACGGGCTATGATGCACGAATCAACAGCGATCCAGGCTGTAGTATCATGTTTGATGAGTTGGCCTACTACCTCAACAAGAACAACCTGCATGTCAGTGATTTTGAAAGCATCAAAAACTTAGCACCGAAGGCAATGTGCTCCTGGTACTATCCACATGACCCTTACAGCAAACAAGATCACAAAAGTCTTGTCCCCAAGCTTAAAGAGTTACAAGAAGTGCTTGCCGCACAAAAATCAGTGGAAACCATTCCCCCCTATAACCCAAGCCAGCCACGCCCTTTTCGCCAATACGCCTCATTCTGGCTACAAATTGCCAAGAGCTTAAATGCTCATGTAAAGTTTATTCATCACAATTTTGCTCATAAGATTACTGATGCCCAGTCTGCTGAAAACCTCCTCTGGCTGAAAGAGGAATGGTTTCAAAACCCCGGTCAAATATCGATCTGGGCTCACAACTCCCATGCAACCCCTTACTTTGGCTCATCCGTAATCGATGCAATAAACCTAAGCTATCCTGATATTTCGACTTACAGTATGTTACAGCTCACTTATGGTGGCTATATTGCAGCCCAGACTCCGGATACTTCCAAATGGGAATCAGAGAAAATTGCTATTCACTCACCAACAGGCTCATTAGAACAGAGGCTTTATACGGCTGGATATCCCGATAGCTTTATCGATCTTAACTCTCCCGCAGGAGCAGCACTCGAAGGTGTTCCTAATGGCGTAGATAGTATTTTGTTTATCCCAGAGGAAAAACCGGCAACACCAAGGTGGTAATAAATACCGATAGAAAAATAGTACTGCATAAGTGATAGAAACTATTGGTATCAACCAACAGAGTGAAGGGTTATGTAAAGCGGGGCTCATTCGACCGTAGGGCGAACATATCCGACAGATGTAAAAAAGCCCGAGTCTTTCGTCGGGGACGCCTAGTCTCGGGCTTAGTATAAGCGGCTGGGCCGGCACTCCGGTGGGACTCAACGCGCACGGCCAGTGCCGCGACTAAAGTGCGCAGCACTTTTAGGGCGCACAGAATGCAAAAAAGCCCCGCTATTTCTAGCGAGGCTTCTTAATAAGTGGCGGAGCGGCCGGGCTGGCGCACCAGCGGGACTCATTCGCCTGCAAGGCGAACATATCCGACAGGTGTAAAAAAGCCCGAGTCTTTCGACTCGGGCTTAGTATAAGTGGCGGAGCGGACGGGACTCGAACCCGCGACCCCCGGCGTGACAGGCCGGTATTCTAACCAACTGAACTACCGCTCCACACGGTGATAAACATGTTCATGTCTATCCGATACACGTCGTTCAATACGTATATCTAAATTGGAGCCTGGCGATGTCCTACTCTCACATGGGGAGACCCCACACTACCATCGGCGCTATTACGTTTCACTACTGAGTTCGGCATGGGATCAGGTGGGTCCATAATGCTATGGTCGCCAAGCAAATTCTGTTTATTCACCGCCCCCCGGGCAGCAAA
>NZ_JAKJSK010000016.1:0-130536 GCF_050336935.1 Photobacterium satsumensis | reverse complement strand
TGTCTCAGTTCCAGTGTGGCTGATCATCCTCTCAGACCAGCTAGAGATCGTCGCCTTGGTGAGCTCTTACCTCACCAACAAGCTAATCTCACCTGGGCTAATCCTGACGCGAGAGGCCCGAAGGTCCCCCTCTTTGCTCCGAAGAGATTATGCGGTATTAGCCATCGTTTCCAATGGTTATCCCCCACATCAGGGCATATTCCCAGGCATTACTCACCCGTCCGCCGCTCGCCGCCCAACAAATCCCCCGAAGGGTCAATGTTGTCGCTGCCGCTCGACTTGCATGTGTTAGGCCTGCCGCCAGCGTTCAATCTGAGCCATGATCAAACTCTTCAATTAAAGTTTTGGCTCAATGAAATACTGTTAAACCATTACCGAAGTAATGATTGAATTGACTGTGCCAAAATACCTCTCCTATAAATAGAATCGCTATTTTGTATTGGTCACTCAGTTTCATTGATAATTCTTTTGTTGACTATCATTTCACGAGTGCCCACACAGATTGCATGGTCAAATTGTTAAAGAACAATACTGATTGGTTAGCGGCTTAAGTTGCCGTGCTCCGTGTCAGTGAGGTGGCATTATAGAGAGTTCGATCACATTGGCAATAGCGAACATGCAATTATTTCATTTAAATTAACTGAGCGTTCAAGAAACAGACAAAGCTTCTGTTTTACGCATGATTTACCTACACGACAGCGCATTGAACAATAGGTTTGCTACCTAGGAAGCCTACTTTTTCTGCTCCAGTCGTATGGTGTAGCGTATTGCCCAGGCCGCAATCGCAAATAATAAGAAGGGAATTGCCGCAGCGGTATACTCAACCCAAGCATACTGTATAAGCTGCTTGGCTAAGATGAGGTGACCAAAAACCAGTAGCAAGGCACACCCTAAAGCAACGCCTAATAGTTTCAACTCTGCCCTATCACACTTCCAATTCATGATCTTTCTCCTTTTCAATGATCCATACATCACCATTGAACCGGATTATTATCGATGAAGGTAGAACAGTTAAGCCGCAAAATAGCCAAACAGTTTAGTGAGAATTGGTGCTTACCTGTTGAGCGATACAACGAAGGGCTTCGTAATACTCAGGAGTAAGCGGATAACTGCAATTGAAACGCATGCAATGCCTATATTGGCTATCAGAAGAAAACAAAGTACCGGGCGCAATGCTGATCCGGTATCGCTCAAGCAATATAAAAAGTAATGCCGCGCTATCAATATCAAACGGTAGAACCACCCAAAGAAAGTAACCACCACTTGGTATGGTTACCTTCGTACCTGATGGAAACAAACACAATATCGCTTCACGCATCTGTCGCTGCCGAGCTTCCAGTGTACGGCGCAATTGCCGAAGATGGCCGTCATAGCCCCCTCCCTTTATATAGCTAGCAATCGCATGCTGATTGGGAACAGGAGCAGAAAGTGTCGACATGAACTGCAGTTCAGCAACCTGCTGGGTAAAGCGTCCAGCCAATGTCCAACCAACGCGGAACCCCGGCGCGAGGGATTTGGAAAATGAAGAGCAGTGGATCACCATTCCCTCACTATCTATCGATTTGAGAGAAACAGGCTTGTCGGGACCATAATACAGCTCGCCATAAACATCATCTTCTATCATGGCAATGTTTCGTGTCGCAAGCAGCTCATAAAGCGCACGTTGCCGATTAGGAGAGAGGCTGGCACCTGTCGGATTTTGAAAATTACTCATTAACCAGCAAGCTTTTATTGGGTAACGCTCAATGCAACTCGCGAGCGCTTCAATATTAATCCCTTGTCGTGGACAAGCCGGGATCTCTACCACTTTCAAATGAAGCCGCTCAATCGCCTGCAACGCGCCATAAAATACCGGGGATTCGACCGCGACCATGTCTCCCGGCTGGGTCACAGCAGACAAGCCTAGCCCCAACGCTTCTGTTGCCCCTGAGGTCACGACAATCTGTTCCGCACCAACGGCCACCCCAACTTTGGCATATCGCTGACTAATAGCGCGGCGCAATGTCAAACAACCCGGTGATAAGTCGGTGATCCCGCTATGACTGGGCATCGTTTTGACAACCCGGCTCAATAGCCGCCCCAAGGTAGACTGTGGAAACAACGAGGGATCGGGGAACGCAGATCCGAAAGGGATCACATCCGGTTGCTTGATTGCCTTCATCACATCAAAGACATGACGGTTGATTCTAATCGATTGATTAACAATTTGCGGCTGTAGCGACGGCATGTCTTTGAGTTGGTTGAAGTGGGCAGAGACATAATAGCCACTTTGAGGCTTTGCATAGATCCAACCGTCGAGCTCCAACTGCTCATAGGCTTTCATGACTGTCATCGGGCTGATTGACTGCAGCTTGCTCATTTTACGAATAGACGGGATCCGCTCACCCGGTAACCACACTCGTTGGCTGACTTGCTGTTTAATCAACTCAACAACGGCTGTCACCCGATTTGGCTCCTTTTCTGATCGCATAGCTGTTCCCGAGTCGCTCAATTAGGACCGATACTATAAAAGAACTTAGATAATGAGGCAGCTTGGATGACAAGATTTGAGAGGCCGGTAAAGTGGTGACCGAATCAGGGACTGGCACGCAGATACAACAAAGCCCCGACTTTCGTCGAGGCTTTGTCATTTAAAAATGGTGCCCGGGGCCGGACTTGAACCGGCACAGTTATTCACCGGCGGATTTTGAATCCGCTGCGTCTACCAATTTCGCCACCCGGGCAGATGCGGCTCATTATACGTATATCAACCTGATAGACAATCATTTTTTTATTGTTTTTTAAAAAACACAGCCAGACGATCAGAGGTTAACCAAAGCGCTCGTTTCTAAAACAAAAGTAAGCAAAAAGAATAGCTGACACTCAACTTGCGACAACAATAGGCAGCCAATAAATCCTTAAGCCCCTTGCTTAATCAAATTCAGTCATCCAGATACAACAAAGCCCCGACTTTCGTCGAGGCTTTGTCATTTAAAAATGGTGCCCGGGGCCGGACTTGAACCGGCACAGTTATTCACCGGCGGATTTTGAATCCGCTGCGTCTACCAATTTCGCCACCCGGGCATGCGAATCATTCTACGTATCTGGCTTTTTAACGCAACAGAAAAAAACGTGAAAACACCACTTCAGCGTTTGTTTGCTGAGAAAATGAGCATTTGTGGACAAATACTCCCTCTAGCGGCGCTTACCACCCTGCCAATACTGAAATAGAAAGCCAGGACCATAGCGGAGCCACCAAGCAAAACCGCAGAAAGAGAGTTGGTAAGGCAGCCAATTACGTACCCAGCTCTGCCGGCGGGTAATGACGACTGAACCACCGTTTACGATATTGACCACCAATTGATGCCCCTCGAAGGCAAAGGGCATCTTCATCATGATGCCAGGCTCTGGCAGGCGCCGATAAACACCAATCAGAGCCGACAACATATCAGGGCTCGAAACGGTAAGGGTTAGCAGCACCCCTTGGGCGTTGAAATGAGCAACACCGTCATTGAGCACCACCTCAACATCGCCATCATATTCTAGCATCAGTCAAGGTTGCGGCCACGGATGCTAATGCTGCCGTTGACCTTCCAGACAGAATGGTCCGGTTTATCGCCAGCTCCACTTGGCACGCTAATTTCAACATGGTCAAAATCATAGGTTAGCTCTGCATGCCGTTCAGTCAGTTTGTCATACAGCGCACCAGCCAGTTCCGGCCAGTTGGTAGTATTGTCATTGGTATCAGCCATCGTATTGATCCTCTTCAATGCCTCAGGGACAGGCTATCGTACAGACATCAGCCACACCTCCCCCACCCCGTAGAGCGTTGGGCTGCGGACTCCAATAAATATAGTGCTGTTAGCCAAAACTGCTGCTGGGATGGCTCTCATTTCCAAGAACCGCCCCATTCACCCAGCAGGCTTATATTGCTACACTGCACGCAACATCTTTAAGCTAAGTTAATTTGGATAACCTCGTGAAAAAGAAGAAACAACCGGACGTTGATCCCACCAAACAATACCCAAGCCTTTTTCGCCGCCTAGCAGCCTGGCTCTACGACAGCCTCGTCATCGCTGCCGTTCTGATGCTCGCAGGCGGCCTCGCTATCGGCTTGATGGCAATCATGGTCTCTATCGGGATGGTCGATATTACCGGCTACGAAGATGTCAGCGCTTATATGACCAAGCACCCAGTGGTTGGCATGATTTATACCGGCTACCTTGCCATGGTCATTGTGGGCTTTTTTACCTATTTCTGGTGCCAGGCCGGGCAAACATTGGGCATGCGTGCTTGGAAGTTGCGGATACAAAACACAGACGGCTCCAATATTCGTCCGACCCAAGCAATGATCCGCATGGCGACATCGGCATTTGGCCTGGGTAACCTATTGGCGCCATTCAGCAAGAAAAAGCAGTCTTTCCAAGATGCCATGGCAGACTGTGAGATGGTTGTTCTACCCAAGGTCAACTAACCTTTTTTATTTCCGATCAAACAGACACAAAAAAGGCGCCAGTGGCGCCTTTTCTTTTGCCCATCGCTATAGCTTTCTTCGCAACAGATAGATGGTGATAAACAAGAACACCAAACTCGGCCCGAGCGCCCCGATAATGGGGTGTAGTCGGTAGACGATGCTCATCGGCCCAAACACTTCGTTTGAAATATAGAAGCCAAAACCAAAGATCACCCCAGACAATACCCTTGCCCCCATCGTAACCGAGCGCAATGGGCCAAATACAAATGACAGCGCCAGCAGCATCATGACCGCAATCGAGAAAGGCTGCAGGGCCTTGCGCCAAAACGCCAGGGCATAACGCGATGAATCCTGCTTGGAGTCCTCGAGATAATTTTTATAGTCATACACACCGGTCAGAGAAAGCTCTTCCGGCTTGAGGGTGACTACCGCCAGCTTATCCGGCGTGAGCGTGGTTTGCCAATACATCTGCGCCAAACGCTCATTGACTTGCTGATCTTTGCCCAGCGTCGTCACCGTCACGTCCTTGAGTTGCCATCCCCGTTCATTGTCATAAGCGGCAGACTCGGCAAAGGTGGAGTGGGTCAGCTCGTATTGTTCGTTGAACTGCCAGATATTTATACCGTGCAGCTCTTTTTGTTCATGCACCCGGCCGATATAAATAAAGTCATTATCGTCTTTGGTCCATATCCCACGTTGGACTGAGAGAATATTACCGCCAGAGGTCCAAAGTGCACGCAGCTCACGGGCCGCCTTCTGAGCTTCAGGCGCTCCCCACTGGCCAAGCAAGGTTACCATTAGCATCAAAGGAACGGCCGTTTTCAGCACCGACAAACCGATATCCAGCTTCGAGAAACCAGCCGCCTGCATCACGACCAGCTCCGAGCTGGATGCCAGCATACCAAGGCCAATCAACGCCCCCAGCAATACCGCCATCGGGAAGAACATCTCGATATCACGCGGGATACTGAGCAAGACATAAGCCAACGCCTTCCACAAATCATAGGTCCCATCGCCCACTTTACGCAGCTGCTCGACATACTTGATAATCGCCGACAGGCCCACCAAGGTCGACAGCGTCAGGGCCGAAGTCGAAATCAATGTCCGGCCAATGTATAAATCCAGAATCTTAAACATTAACCGCGTCTCCGAAACTTCTCTCTCACCTTACGCACCGCTAAGGTATCCCAACTGTTCAGGGCAATCGCCACCGCAAAAATCCCCCCGTTGATTGACCACAAGCCGATATACGAAGGTAGACCACCGTCTTCAATTGCCGATTTAGCCGCACTGATCGCCAAAAAGTACGTCAGATAAATCAACACCGCCGGTACCAATTTGGCAAAGCGCCCCTGGCGTGGGTTCACTGCCGACAGCGGTACGACCACCATGGTCAGCAAGGGAATACACAGCACCAGAGACATTCGCCACTGAAACTCGGCCTTGGCTGCTAGCTCCGAGCGCTGCATCAACTCAAGTGTCGGCAAGGCATCCCAATCACGACTTTTTTCACGCACCGCACGCTGACCAATCAGGGCCTGGTAATCATCAAATTGAGTAATTGAATAATCCAGCCGGGTTGGAAGCCCCTCGTAGCGGGTTCCTTCTTTCAGATCCAGCACCTGACGCCCATCAGGGAGCTCACTCACATAGCCACGATCAGCGACCAGCACACTCGGGCGAAGAGTATCGCGCGAAGATAACTGGGCAACAAACACTTTATCCAACCGACTACCGCTGTTGGTAATATCATTGACAAACACCACCCCCTGCCCATCGGGTGCAGGCTTGAATTGGCCTTTCACCAGTAAATCGAGACTAGAATCTGCCTTGACTTGCTCTACCAGCTGCTCGGTTTTCGCCACCGACCAAGGGGCGAGCCACAGCGCATTAAATGCCGCAAAAGCACCGGTAATAATCGCCAGCCACAACGCCGCCTGGATCAGGAACTTGTTGCCAATCCCCGTAGCATTCATCACCGTAATTTCACTTTCGGCGTATAAACGACCAAAAGTCAGCAAAATACCAATGTACAAACTCAGCGGCAACATCAACAAGGCCATCGAAGGCATGTATAAACCGAGCAAGGTCACAATCAAATCACTCGGGATGGAACCCTCTGTTGCATCAGCTAGAATGCGAATAAATTTCTGACTAATAAAGACAAGAAAAAGGACAAAAAGCACCGCAAATTGGCTTTTCAATGTCTCACGCGTCAAATACCGAACAATAATCACGCTTTATTTACCCATAGAAAACTTGTTTTTTTACTGGAATCACTATAATTTTTCGGTTAATCAGTTATTTTTTTAATCTTTCGGCTAATTGTTAACCTGCACTTTAATCCTATACCGAATTTAGGGTCCAGCAACATAAGTGCGGCATTATCTAACATTTAGCTTTAATTGTCTTTATTAGGATGTAGGAGTACGCATGGAGTTCAGTGTAAAAAGTGGTAGCCCCGAGAAACAGCGCAGTGCCTGTATTGTCGTTGGGGTATTTGAACCACGTCGCCTTTCTCCCATTGCCGAACAGCTCGACAAAATTAGCGATGGCTATATCAGCTCACTGCTTCGCCGCGGCGATCTAGAGGGCAAGCCAGGCCAAATGCTTCTGCTTCACCATGTACCAAACGTACTCTCAGAGCGTGTATTATTGGTTGGTTGTGGTAAAGAGCGCGAACTTGATGAGCGCCAATACAAGCAAATCATCAAAAAAACGATTAGCACCCTGAACGAAACAGGTTCGATGGAAGCCGTCTGCTTCCTGACCGAGCTGCACGTCAAGGGCCGTGACACCTACTGGAAGGTTCGCCAGGCCGTTGAAACAACCAAGGACAGTCTGTACACCTTCGACCAGTTCAAGAGCAACAAGCCGGAAACCCGCCGTCCATTGCGCAAACTGGTATTCAATGTGCCAACCCGTCGTGAACTTTCTCTGGGCGAACGTGCGATTGCCCACGGCCTGGCTGTCGCTTCAGGCGTCAAAGCGGGTAAAGACCTGGGCAACATGCCACCCAATGTGGCTAACCCAGCCTACCTAGCCTCTCAGGCTCGCCGCCTGGCCGATGACTTCGAGACAGTCAGCACCAAGATCATTGGTGAGCAGGAAATGAAAGAGCTCGGCATGACCTCATACCTCGCGGTAGGCCAAGGCTCGAAGAACGAAGCCATGATGTCGGTAATTGAATACAAGGGCAACCCTGAGTCAAGCGCCAAGCCAATTGTCTTGATCGGTAAGGGCCTGACATTCGATTCCGGCGGTATCTCAATTAAACCATCGGCTCAGATGGATGAAATGAAATACGACATGTGCGGCGCGGCAACCGTGTTCGGTGCCATGAAAGCACTGGCGAAACTAAACCTGCCAATCAATGTTGTGGGTATCCTTGCTGGCTGTGAAAATATGCCTGGCGGTGGTGCCTACCGTCCAGGTGACATCCTAACGACGATGTCAGGCCAAACCGTAGAAGTCTTGAACACCGATGCCGAAGGCCGCTTGGTACTGTGTGACGCACTGACCTATGTTGAGCGTTTCGAGCCAGAGTGCGTGGTCGATGTCGCAACACTGACCGGTGCCTGTGTCGTGGCGCTGGGTAACCACATCAGTGGCTTGCTTTCGAACCACAACCCACTAGCCCATGAGCTGATCAACGCTTCGGAGCAAGCGGGTGACCGTGCGTGGCGCCTACCGATGAATGACGAGTATCAAGAGCAACTGGCCAGCCCGTTTGCCGATATGGCAAACCTTGGCTCACCAGGCGCCGGTACCATTACCGCTGGCTGCTTCCTGTCTCGCTTTACCAAAAAGTACAACTGGGCGCACCTGGATATCGCCGGTACCGCTTGGGTCGGAGGCAAGGCCAAAGGGGCAACCGGTCGCCCGGTCCCACTGCTGGTCCAATTCCTGCTCAACCGAGCTGGCCTAGAGAACGTCGAGTAACATTGACGCTAAAGGGGGCCAAACGGCCCCCTTCGTTTATAGAGTAAACGCCATGACTCATGCTACTTTTTATATAATCAGTGAAGAGCAATATGCCGAGGATAACGAATTCCAACTGCATTTTGCTTGTCATCAAGCAGCAATGAGTTACCGTCAGGGCCACAAAGTCTATCTGCTGGCAGCAGACAAAGCGCAAGCAGAACAAATAGATGAGTATTTATGGCAACTGGACCCCGATAATTTCGTGCCCCATAACCTGATTGGTGAAGGCCCCCGCGGCGGCTCACCAGTCGAAATTGGCTGGCCCGGACTGCGCCACAGTGGACGCCGCGGGATCCTGATTAATTTGGGGCAAAATGCACCAAATTTTGCCGTAACCTTCTCACAAGTGATAGACTTCGTCCCTTGCGATGAAAATCTGAAGCAATTGGCACGCGATCGCTACAAGCAATATCGCCTAGCTGGTATCCAGCTCAACACGGCCAATGCTGCAACGACGCCTTAATTCCACATAGATCCTTCTAAGAGCGCTATGGAAAAGACATACAACCCACAATCAATTGAAAAAGCGCTGTACCAGCGCTGGGAAGAGGCTGGTTACTTCAAGCCTCACGGTGACACATCAAAAGATGCCTACAGCATCATGATCCCACCGCCAAACGTCACAGGTAGCCTACACATGGGCCACGCGTTCCAGGATACCATCATGGATACCCTGATCCGCTGTGAGCGTATGAAGGGCAAGAACACCCTATGGCAAGTCGGTACCGACCACGCGGGTATCGCAACCCAAATGGTTGTGGAGCGTAAGATTGCAGCCGAAGAAGGCAAGAACAAGCACGACTACGGCCGTGACGCCTTCATCGACAAAATCTGGGAATGGAAAGCAGAGTCTGGTGGCAACATCACTCAACAGCTTCGCCGCCTAGGTGCATCTGTAGACTGGGATCGCGAACGCTTTACGATGGATGACGGTCTATCTAATGCCGTTCAAGAAGTGTTTGTCCGCTTGTTCGAAGATGACCTCATCTACCGCGGTAAGCGCCTAGTTAACTGGGATCCAAAGCTGCACACAGCAATCTCAGATCTAGAAGTAGAGAACAAAGACAAGAAAGGCCACATGTGGCACTTCCGCTACCCGCTGGCTGACGGCGTGAAGACAGCAGAAGGCAAAGACTACATTGTGGTCGCAACAACCCGTCCAGAAACCATGCTGGGTGATACCGGTGTTGCGGTTAACCCTGAAGATCCACGCTACAAGGATCTGATTGGTAAAGAGATCCTACTGCCTATCGTTGACCGTCGTATTCCAATTGTTGGCGATGAGCATGCCGACATGGAAAAAGGCACAGGTTGTGTGAAAATCACCCCTGCGCACGACTTCAATGACTACGAAGTGGGTAAGCGCCATAGCCTACCGATGATCAACATCCTGACCTTCAACGCTGACATCCGCGATGCTGCTGAAGTCTTCACCACCAATGGTGAAGCGAGCGATGCATACGGCACTGAGCTACCAGCGAAATACCACGGTATGGAGCGCTTCGCAGCCCGTAAAGCGGTTGTTGCAGAGCTTGATGAGCTTGGCCTGCTTGAAGAAATCAAAGATCACGACCTGACCGTACCTTACGGCGACCGTGGTGGCGTGGTTATCGAACCGATGCTAACTGACCAGTGGTATGTACGTGCTGCACCGCTTGCAGAAACCGCAACCAAGGCAGTAGAAGACGGCGAGATCCAGTTCGTTCCTAAGCAATACGAAAACATGTACTTCTCTTGGATGCGTGATATCCAAGACTGGTGTATCTCTCGCCAGCTTTGGTGGGGTCACCGTATCCCGGCTTGGTACGATAACGACGGTAAAGTCTATGTTGGCCGTACCGAAGAAGAAGTGCGTGCAAACAACAATCTAGCACCCGTTGTGGTTCTGCGCCAAGACGACGATGTATTGGATACGTGGTTCTCATCAGCCCTTTGGACATTCGGTACCCAAGGCTGGCCAGAGCAAACAGAGGATCTGAAAACCTTCCACCCGTCGGATGTACTGGTGACTGGTTTTGATATCATTTTCTTCTGGGTTGCCCGCATGATCATGATGACCATGTACTTCTGCAAAGATGAAAACGGTAAGCCACAAGTACCATTCAAAACGGTTTACGTGACAGGTCTGATCCGTGACGAAAACGGCGACAAAATGTCGAAGTCGAAAGGTAACGTCATCGACCCAATCGACATGATCGATGGCATCGGCCTTGAAGAGCTCGTAGAGAAGCGTTGTGGCAACATGATGCAGCCTAAACTTGCCGCGAAGATCGAAAAGCAAACGCGTAAAACGTTTGAAAACGGTATTGAAGCTTACGGTACCGATGCACTGCGCTTTACCCTAGCAGCAATGGCATCGACAGGCCGTGACATCAACTGGGACATGAAGCGCCTAGAGGGTTACCGTAACTTCTGTAACAAGCTATGGAACGCAAGTCGTTACGTGCTGATGAACACAGAAGATCAGGATTGCGGCATGGCTGGCGGCGAGATGGCGTTCTCACTGGCAGACAAGTGGATCGAATCTCAGTTCGAGCTGGCAGCGAAAGACTTCAACGCTCATATCGAGAACTACCGTCTAGATATGGCAGCCGGTACAATTTACGAGTTCATCTGGAACCAGTTCTGTGACTGGTACCTAGAGCTCACCAAGCCCGTTCTTTGGAAAGGGACAGAAGCTCAGCAGCGTGCAACACGTCATACCCTGATCTCAGTACTAGAGAAGACACTACGCCTTGCTCACCCAGTACTTCCGTACATCACTGAATCAATCTGGCAGAGCGTGAAGCCGCTAGTAGACGGTGTTGAAGGTGAGACTATCATGACTCAGGCACTGCCGCAGTTTAACGAAGCTAACTTCGATGAAGCAGTCGTTGCTGATATTGAATGGGTAAAAGCCTTCATCACATGTATCCGTAACCTACGTGCTGAATATGACATTGCACCAAGCAAAGCGCTTGATGTGATGCTGAAAGTAGCAGATGAAAAAGATACTGCTCGTATCGAAGCTAACCGTACGGTACTGATGTCTCTTGCTAAGCTAGAAGGCATTAAGGTACTGACTGATGGTGAAGAGACACCGGCATGTGCTACCGCACTAGTGGGGAAATCTGAACTGATGATCCCAATGGCTGGTCTTATCGACAAAGACGCTGAACTTGCTCGCCTTGCGGGTGAAGTGAAGAAGACTGAAGGTGAGATCAAACGTATCGAAGGCAAGCTAGGCAACGAAGGTTTTGTTGCCAAAGCACCGGAAGCCGTTGTAGCAAAAGAACGCGAGAAGCTTGAAGGCTACAAGGAAACCTTGGTGAAACTGGCCGAACAGCAAGCGACTATCGCTGCGCTATAATTGCCAACCGCCACACTAATTTAAAGCCGGCCTTCGCGCCGGCTTTTTTATTTCCTGTTTTTCAGTCACTTCCCCCTCCCTTTGGCGCTCCATCCTTTCTGCCAGACACTCACCCGCTTTGTCATCGGTCACACCTATCAAAGCGATAGATGATAATAGATTGCAAATGATAATGATTATCACTAATATCTATTTATCAACTGAGGGAGAGACCACCATGAAAAAGACCATTAGTTTTGCCATCATCCATTTTTTTGTCGCGTTCAGTGTTGCTTACCTACTGACAGGAGAAATCTTGATCAGCAGCCTGATCGCCATGATAGAGCCGATGGTCAACACTGTGGCCTTCTATTTTCATGAAAAAACCTGGCAGAGCAAAGCGCTGCTGCGTGCAGGCTATGCTAACCCGGGTCGCAAGACCATCAGCTTTGCCATTGTCCACTTCAGCGTCGCGTTTGGCGTCGCCTACCTGCTGACCGGAGACGTGTTGATTGGCAGCGTTATGGCAACAATCGAGCCCGCTATCAATACCGTGGCCTACTACTTCCACGAGCGTATCTGGCAGAAGAAAACTGCACAACAAGCCGCCAAAGAAGCCTTGGGGCACCTTGCTTGCCACCATGGAGAATTGCAGCAGTGTGCCGACGTCAGCGACATGACTGTTGACAATGTTGCGAGAAGCAACTAACTTTAGTTGCACTAAGCAACCAAAAGAGACGCATATATGGACGCCGCTTCACTCAGAGCCCAATCCCGCCTGCTCGTGCGGGAATTGGGTATGCTTGACCACCAATGCGGTAACCTTGATATCACCCCGGTCCAAGCCCATGCTTTGATTGAACTGGAAAACCAACCATTGTCCGTCAACCAGCTTGCCGCCCGGCTCAAGGTGGATAAATCCAATGCCAGCCGAACCAGTGCCAGCCTATTCAATGCCGGCCTGCTAACCACCCAAGCCGATCCCGAAGACGGCCGCAAGCAACTCTCCCGCTTGTCTGAACAAGGCCAAGCGCTACTCGGTACCCTCAACCAATCGCTCAACCAGCAAGTCGCCCAATTCATGGAACAGCTTGACCACGATGAAATCGACAGCCTGGCACAGAGCCTACAGCGCTATACCAAAGCGATTCAGGCCAACAAGCAACAGGAAGGCTATCAGCTCCGGCTTCTTACCCCGCTTGATAACGCCGCTATGGCTGCCGTCGTACGTAGGGTATCAGCCGAGCACGGCTTAACAGCCGATAAAGGCTATGGTGTTTCAGATCCGACTCTGGATGCGCTCAGCGAGGTCTACAGCGCGCCTGACAGCGCATTCTGGGTGATAGAGAGGGATAACCGTATCCTTGGCGGTGGAGGGATCGCCGCCCTTGCCGGGGAAGAAGGGGTATGTGAATTGCAGAAAATGTATTTCTTGCCAGAGCTACGCGGCAAAGGCTTCGCCCGGCGGATCGCCGCCACGGCACTGAAATTTGCCCGCCAGCAACAGTACAAGGCGTGCTACCTCGAAACCACCGCCTCACTGCAGGCAGCTATCAAGCTGTATCAAGGGCTGGGCTTTGTCCGGATCCCGCACGCGATGGGGCAGACCGGCCACGACGCCTGCGAAGTCAGGATGTTCAAGACGCTATAAGCCTTGGTGCTAACAGCCTAAATAGCAGGTATAAAAAAGCTGGCCATAGGCCAGCTTTTCGAAGTGCAGTTATGGCAGGCGAAGATTACTCTTCGTCTTCACCCTCTTCTTCGTCATCTTCACCCGACTCGAAGTAAGTACCCCAGCCGTCGTAATCGATGTTATGTTTCTCTGCCAGCTGGATCAGTTTCTCAGCCTGCTCATCAATGATCTCTGCATTCAGCGCAGATTCCATCACAGCATCAAAACACACCACTTTGCCGCCACCGTCTTCCGGTGCCAATTCAAGCTCTTCAGCTTCAAGGACTTCAAAGCCCATCTTGAAAGCTTCAACGGCGGCAGCTTCAAGCTCTTCGAAAGTATCTGCTGAGAAATGGTGCTCGATGGTGTAAAGCGCATCAGGCACACTGCCATCTTCTAGCAACGCAGCGATAATTTCGCGCGTTTCTTCCTTCTGCTCTTCGATCAGTTCTGCATAAGACATGGGGAAACTCCACCTATGGAATAAATTCGAACGCAAATATCGCATGGATCGCAATAAAATACCAAGTGAAATCTCCCTCGCTCGGAAACTTGATATTTATCAAACTATCCGTCGATTTATTTCCTCAGCCAATGAAGCAGAGAAATGCATAATATTCCCCAATATGCGCCTCAAGCGAATAAACACAAAACCCTCAATAGCATATTCACCCACAAAACCCAGAGAAATACCCTAGACCACCTATTTACCGATAGGCTGGCGGTATGAAAGGGCAGGAAAAGTGTGAACAACCCCTAAGATATACTGCGCCCAGCGGCATAAAATTCACTGGCAACAAGCAAATAGAGCCACGGCAAAGACTGATGGCCATTAATAAGCATACGAGAGATACGATCATGAGTAACTTCTACCACGGCCTTGAGCCTGGGAGGCGGCGCCGCAGTCAGCTGCGTCGTCCCCGTAGGACACTCACCCACCTGATATCCGCATTGGACAGCGACCTGCTGCCGGGGATCAACTCCCCAACCTTTGCGGTGCCAGCGAGTGAGAATACGGCTCCGACACCTCACCCAACGTTGACACCTCTATCCAGCCTGTTTCGACAGCAAGGATAAACAACCTGTAAACCATTTCCGTTAGCAATCGCTAATGCCTGGTTCTGCCTGCTCCGGCGTCATGTCCGGCGAGTCCCGTCATGCCTGACGACAGGCCTGGTAGATGAATCACCTTTGTGCTGGATGTACAGAGGTAAGGAGATAACAATGACAACCGAAACAATGAAACAGGAAAAGAAAGGTGGCTTTTTGGCCAACTTCAAATTCCCTTCTGCTTACACCATTTTATTTGCTCTTATTGCCCTCGTCGCATTGATGACCTGGATTGTACCGGCTGGCCAGTACGACCGAGTAATGAATGAAGATCTCGGCAAAGAAGTGCCAATTACCGGTACCTACCACGCGGTAGAAAGCAACCCGCAAGGCGTGGTCGATGTCCTGCTAGCACCGATTGACGGCTTCTACGACCACAATACGTATGAAGCAGCCGCTATCGACGTTTCACTGTTCATCTTGGTAATCGGTGGCTTCCTCGGCCTCGTCACCAAGACTGGTGCAATTGATGCCGGTATCGAACGGGTAACCGCTCGCTTACAGGGGCGAGAGGAAATGATGATACCGATCCTGATGGCATTGTTTGCTGCTGGCGGTACTATCTACGGCATGGCGGAAGAGTCCCTGCCGTTCTACACCCTGTTGGTGCCTGTCATGATGGCCGCCCGCTTTGACCCAGTCGTTGCTGCAGCAACGGTACTACTCGGTGCCGGTATCGGTACTCTGGGCTCAACCATCAACCCATTTGCAACCGTTATCGCCGCCAACGCTGCCGGCATCCCATTCACCGACGGCATCATGCTTCGTGTCGCGATGTTGGTAGTTGGCTGGTTGATCTGTGTGGCTTATGTCATGCGCTACGCCAAAATGGTTCGTGCCGACAAAACCAAATCAATTGTCTACGACAAGTACGAAGAGAACAAAGCTCACTTCTTGGGTAACCAGTCTGGCGAAATGCTGGAGTTCACCGCAACGCGTAAAGTTATCTTGGCTATCTTCGCCGCTTCATTCGGCATCATGATTTACGGCGTCGCCGTTGCAGGGTGGTGGATGGCTGAGATTTCAGGCATGTTCCTAGCTTCAACCATCATCATCGGCTTGATTGCCCGCATGAGCGAAGAAGAATTCACGTCAAGCTTTATCGACGGTGCTCGTGATCTACTGGGTGTTGCCCTTATCATCGGTATCGCCCGCGGTATCGTGGTGATTATGGACCGCGGTATGATCACAGATACTATCCTGAATGCTGCAGAGCACACAGTGACAGGCCTGTCTTCTATCGTATTCATCAACGTTATGTACTGGCTAGAGATCCTACTATCGTTCTTGGTGCCTTCATCTTCAGGCCTAGCGGTACTGACCATGCCTATCATGGCACCGTTGGCTGACTTTGCCGGTGTAAGCCGTGATCTAGTCGTAACAGCCTACCAATCAGCATCAGGTATTGTGAACCTAATGACACCAACCTCAGCAGTGGTTATGGGTGGCCTGGCCATCGCCCGCGTCCCTTATGTACGCTGGGTGAAGTGGGTAGCTCCGCTACTGGGTATTCTAACCGTTCTGATCATGGCGATGCTAAGTGTCGGCGCCATGCTGTAAATAACAATCCCCCTTTCGATCTTGCTTGTTTCGCCGCCCCCTAGGGGCGGCTTTTTTATCCCCCCCCCCCGCTAACCGAAACAGCGCGATAACCGGTAGTGCGTATAACAGCCAAGTGAACTCGAAATAGGCCGACAATGCTATTCGGTTACCCTCCTTAGACGGAACACATTGCTTATATTTCGCCCCTGCGACTTAAGATCATCTGGTAATACCAGCACTTAACATAGAACGTCACCGCACTCATATTCCAACCACCCTGAAATTTTATAAACCCAAATATAAACAAAGCACCAAAAAAACGTCATGCTTTATATTTACCTCTACTAACATCTTTAATTTGCCGATAAAAAAGCACGGATAAACCTGTGTATATAAATTACAAAAAAGCACTTACATCAAATAAAAGGAAAAATATTTGTTACCAACACAGTAACATTCCAATTGTTTTTATATAGACAAACACTTTTAATGCATAAGATTATACTTTTTACATTACCATAACGTGAATTTTTCTGAATAAGATTCCAGCCAACCTTACCACCAATTTAAAAAACAATTACTTAGCCAAAACGGAACCACTTAAAACCTAGTGAAAATACATAAATACCCATGCATGTAAGCCAGTGACAACTGCATTAAAAATGTTAACAAATCAAATATATAGCGTTACCACTTTAATAATAAAAGTGTGATAAACCTCTAAGACTGCAACCCCCTTAGGAGTAAAATGGACCCCAGATACGAAAGCAAAGAAATAAATAACTTCTTACTTTGCAATAAAATAAATACAGCCAAACAATTGGCAACAAATAAAGAGAGATACGATCATGAGTAAGTTCTACGTAGGTTCTGAAATAGGTCAATTACGCCGCGTTCTTATCCACCGCCCAGAGCGTGCGCTAACTCACCTAACTCCATCAAACTGTCACGATCTACTATTTGATGATGTATTAGCTGTTGAGCGCGCTGGCCAAGAACACGACGTATTTGCTAACACACTACGTGAGCAAGGTGTTGAAGTAATGCTTCTTGGTGATTTGCTAGCAGATACGCTAGAAGTGCCAGAAGCAAAAGATTGGCTTCTTCAAACGCAAATCTCTGACTACCGCCTAGGTATGGCATTCGCTAACGATGTACGTTGCTTCCTTGCAGACCTACCAAGCAAAGAATTATCTTCAATTCTTCTTGGCGGCCTTAGCTACGCTGAGCTACCAATTCAATCTTCATCAATGATGCAAGGTATGCACGAGCCAACTGACTTCATCATTGAACCACTACCAAACCACCTATTTACCCGTGATACATCTTGCTGGGTATACGGCGGAGTGTCTATCAACCCAATGGCGAAAGCGGCACGTCAGCGTGAAACAAACCACGTTCGTGCAATCTACCGTTGGCACCCAACTTTCGCTGGCCAAGACTTCATTAAGTACTTCGGCGACGAAGAGAAAATGTACGACAACTCGACTATCGAAGGCGGTGACGTACTGGTAATCGGCAAAGGCGCGGTACTTATCGGTATGTCTGAGCGCACAACGCCACAAGGTGTTGAGCAACTGGCATCAAGCCTATTCAAGCACGGTGAAGCGAAGCAAGTTATCGCAATGCAACTACCTAAGCACCGTTCTTGCATGCACCTAGATACTGTCATGACGCACATGCGTGAAGATACTTTCTCTGTTTACCCAGAAGTTGTACGTAAAGACGTTCAGTGCTGGAGCCTAACTGGCGACGAATCTGGCGCAGTCAACGTGAAAGAAGAAGGTTACTTCGTTACAGCTATCGAGAAAGCACTAGGCGTAGACAAGCTAAACCTAATCACGACTGGCGGCGACAGCTTCGAAGCAGAGCGTGAGCAGTGGAACGATGCAAACAACGTACTGACCGTGAAACCAGGTGTGGTTATTGGTTACGAGCGTAACACATACACCAACGAGAAGTACGACAAGGCCGGTATCACAGTTCTTCCTATCCCAGGTGATGAACTAGGCCGCGGCCGTGGTGGTGCTCGCTGCATGAGCTGCCCAATCGAGCGTGACGGTATCTAATACCAAGGCAATTGCCAAACCTGACGGCCGGTGCTTAGCACCGGCTACCAAACAGCAAGACCTCTCAGAATCTAGGCGAAAAGCCAAACAAAATACAATAACTGAGAGTAAACCAAGAGAGACGATCACATGACCAAGCAAACTGTTGTAGTAGCACTGGGCGGCAATGCCCTGCTTCGCCGCGGCGAGCCACTAGAAGCCGATATCCAACGTCAGAACATTGCCAAAGCGGCACAAACCATCGCGGAAATTGGTAAGGATTACAACGTTGTTCTCGTGCACGGCAATGGCCCTCAAGTTGGCCTGCTAGCGCTACAAGGGTTGGAATACAAAAAAGTTAGCCCATACCCATTGGACGTACTGGGTTCAGAAACCCAGGGCATGATTGGCTACATGCTGATGCAAGAGCTGAAAAATCTACTGCCGGAGCAAGATGTCTCCTGCATGCTAACCCAGATGACTGTAGACCCGAACGATCCGGCCTTTGCGGATCCAACCAAGCCTATCGGTCCGGTCTACGAAGAAGCTGAAGCCCGCGAAATGGCGGAGAAATACCACTGGACAGTCAAGCCTGACGGCCAGTACTTCCGTCGCGTGGTACCAAGCCCACTACCGACCGGTATTGTCGAGAGTGATGCAATCACGACCTTGATCAAACAAGAGCACCTCGTGATCTGCACAGGCGGCGGCGGTATACCGGTCAAGAAAGAAAATGGCAAATTGGTTGGTGTAGAAGCGGTGATCGACAAAGACATGTCTGCGGCATACCTTGCCCAGCAGCTTAATGCCGATGCGCTGCTTATCCTGACCGATGCCGATGCGGTTTACCTAGACTGGGGTAAACCAACCCAGAAAGCACTGCGCAGCACCACCCCACGTGAACTGGCTCAGTATGCCTTCGATGCTGGCTCTATGGGACCAAAAATCGATGCTTCCTGCGAGTTCATCAACAAAGGCGGCAAGCTTGTTGGGATCGGTGCACTTGCAGATGGCCTAGCCATCCTAAAAGGTGAAGCTGGCACAAATATTATTGCAGAATAAAAGAATATTTATTCACAAAACATAAATAATACGTTAAACAATACATAATAACTTCCGGTCGTGGGGCAGGCTCATATAATTCCTGCCTCCTCCGGCCTGAGAGATACAGATTCAGAGAGGATAACATCATGGCTTTTAACCTTCGCAACCGTAACTTCCTAAAACTACTAGACTTCACTCCTCGTGAAATTCAACACATGCTAGACCTATCTGCTGAGTTGAAAAAAGCGAAGTACAACGGTTACGAGCAACCTCGCCTAACAGGTAAGAACATCGCGCTAATCTTTGAAAAATCATCAACTCGTACTCGTTGTGCATTCGAAGTAGCGGCATTCGACCAAGGCGCTAAAGTGACTTACTTAGGCCCATCGGGTTCTCAAATCGGTCACAAAGAGTCAATGAAAGATACAGCACGCGTACTAGGTCGCATGTACGATGGTATCGAGTACCGCGGCTTTGGTCAGGAAATCGTTGAAGAACTAGGCGCTCACGCTGGTGTTCCTGTATGGAACGGCCTAACAGACGAATTCCACCCAACACAAATCCTAGCTGACTTCCTGACTATGATGGAGCACGGCCGCGGTAAGCAACTGCACGAAATCACTTTCGCTTACCTAGGCGATGCTCGCAACAACATGGGTAACTCACTAATGGTTGGCGCTGCGAAAATGGGCATGGACATCCGTCTAGTGGCACCAAAAGCGTTCTGGCCTGAAGAAGAACTCGTTGCACAATGTCGCGAAATCGCTGAAGAAACTGGCGCGAAAATCACCCTGACTGAAGACGTGCAAGAAGGCGTTCAGGGTTGTGACTTCCTATACACTGACGTATGGGTATCTATGGGTGAAGCGAAAGAAGCGTGGGCTGAGCGTATCAACCTAATGCTACCTTACCAAGTAAACATGGATATGCTTAAAGCAACTGGCAACCCACATGTGAAATTCATGCACTGCCTACCAGCCTTCCACGGTGAAGATACAACCGTTGGTAAAGAGCTTGCTCAAGAATACCCAATGCTGAAAGACGGCGTTGAAGTAACAGACGAAGTGGTTGAGTCTAAGCACTCTATCGTATTCGACGAAGCGGAAAACCGTATGCACACAATCAAAGCAATCATGGTTGCCACGCTAGGTCAGTAATCGACTCTCTTGAGTGTAATTACTCTCAAACCCATACCGGCCTTCGGGCCGGTATTTTTTATGCCCCCCTATCTACTCCCCACCCTCTAGATATGAAAGCAAGCCCTTATAGATCACTGGGTTAGCCCCCCTTTCCTAGCCCGTAAAATACCCAGCAGAACTGCATAAAGTTCCACCAAATGAATACTTTAGGCAAACGCTTGCGTTCGCTAAAAATGGGGGTATAATCCTTCGCAATTTGTCTAAAGAGAGATAAAAAATGCGCCTGTCTTTTCAGCTAAACCTGATGACCCTACACCGACTTTCGGTGCAGGTGCCGTTTTTTGTTTTTTCTGTTTTTTGTAAAAAGAGCCTCCTTTGATAAGGGGGCTTTTTTTTGCCTGCTGCCCACATCAGCTGGCACCTGTCGTTCATCATCGTAATTAAAAGGGAAGAGAAGCCATGGCGAATTCGCTGTTTCAAAAGCACATCATCTCCATTCCGGAATTGAGCCGTAGTGAGCTTGAGCTAGTAGTAGAGACTGCCGGTAAATTGAAAGCCGATCCGAACCCTGAACTTCTGAAGAACAAGGTCGTTGCAAGCTGTTTCTTCGAGCCATCCACCCGTACCCGCCTATCTTTTGAAACCGCTATCCAGCGACTGGGTGGTACCGTGATTGGCTTTGACAACGGCGGTAACACGTCGCTGGCGAAGAAAGGTGAAACCCTTGCTGACTCCGTCCAGGTCATCTCCTCGTATGTTGATGCCTTTGTCATGCGCCACCCACAAGAAGGTGCCGCTCGACTGGCCTCTGAATTCTCCAACGGTGTCCCAGTGATTAACGGCGGGGACGGTGCCAACCAACACCCAACCCAGACCCTGCTAGATCTATTCACCATCTACGAAACCCAAGGCACGCTGGATAACCTCAATGTCGCTTTCGTTGGTGACCTGAAATACGGACGTACTGTTCACTCCCTAACCCAAGCACTGGCTAAGTTCAACAACGTGAAGTTCTTCTTCATCGCACCGGAAATTCTGGCAATGCCGGATTACATCTGCGAAGAGCTGGACGAAGCCGGCATCAGCTACAGCGTACACAGCGCCATGGAAGAAGTGATTCCTGAACTGGATATCCTGTACATGACCCGCGTCCAGAAAGAGCGTTTTGACGAGTCAGAATACGCCCACATGAAAGCGGCTTATATCCTGACCGCACCAATGCTGTCCGATGCCCGCAGCAACTTGAAAGTACTGCACCCACTACCACGCATTGACGAAATCACCACTGATGTCGACAAGACAAAGCATGCTTACTTCTTCCAGCAAGCAGAAAACGGTGTATACGCACGTGAAGCCCTACTGGCACTGGTCCTAAACGAAGCAATCTAAGCAGGAGAGAGAACGATGACAAAGGAAACGCAACTACAGGTTGAAGCGATCAAGAACGGTACGGTTATCGACCATATTCCTGCAAACATTGGCTTCAAGGTACTGAAACTGTTCAAAATGCACAAGACTAACCAGCGCGTCACTGTAGGCCTTAACCTGCCTTCTTCAGCGCTGGGCGGCAAAGATCTGATCAAGATCGAAAACATCTTTATCAGTGAAGAACAGGCGAGCCAGCTGGCACTGTATGCTCCACAGGCAACGGTCAACCAAATCGAAAACTACGAAGTCGTGAAGAAGCTGACCCTGACCCTACCAGAGCGAATCAATGCGGTATTCAAATGCCCAAACACCAACTGTATCTCGCATGGTGAGCCCGTCGACAGCAGCTTCAAAGTCGTCATCAAAAAAGAAGATATCCAGCTTAAGTGTAAGTACTGCGAAAAAGTGTTCTCACGCGAAATCGTTACTGAAAACAGCTAAGCTAGTAGGCTGGAAACATCGCTAACCAGCTGAAAAAGCTGTCTCACTAGCGACATTTCCTGCCCAAGTAAAAAGAAAGCCTGCTCAAATTTGAGCAGGCTTTTTTATTCTCATTTCCGACCATCCCCCGCCTCTCTCTGCTCACTACCTTTATTATTCCGGCCCAGCAGGCCGGTACAAAAAAAACTATAAAAATAAGGCTAGTAAAATGAGAAAAACTGCGCACCTAATCAAAGCAGTCTGGTGCCTGCTTTCCCGTCCCTGTCATCTCTGCATTACCGCCGTCGCCCTGTCTGGCTGTGTAGCCAGCAATGGTCCAGTCCAGCAAACCTACCAGCACTCAGCCAACGAAATGGTGGTGATCGGGGTTCCCATGCTACTGGGCGGCTTTGGCTCCGCGGTTCCGATCAACAATGACTATATGATCACCGCCAAACATGTGGCCCAACTATCCTGGGATACCGGTGTCATCTACCATCCTGCCTGTGATTTGGCTTTGGTCCCTCGCTCCTCGAATGCCCAACCGACCTGGGGGTTAATTTACCCTGACCAGCCCGTTATCCACCATGGTCACTCTCTAGTCGGTACGGCCGTTAGCGGTGAAGGAAGATACATCCAGGATGTAGTCGATACCAGTACCGACTGCCTCTACTCGCTCAGTGATGCCCCCGTGATGTCGGGGATGAGCGGCGGCCCCGTATTCAACGCCGATGGAGAGATTGCCGGGATCACCGTGGCCATCGTCGACAATCCGGAAGAGTTGCAAAACCTGCAGCCTGCCATCCGCTACAGCCAGTTTGTCCCCTCGCCATTGATCTTTGACTGGCTGGACGCCCTAGGAATCGAGGTGCAGTCGGCCAGCGTCGAGCTCGCTGGGGTCAAAGTCTCGGACTATGTCGCCCAACTCAACCGTCCGGGCACAGAAGCACTCCAGATTGCCAGCAACCCCTCAGGTACGGCCTCAAACACCACCTCTTCCCCCTATACAGATAACCCGGCAGACGGCCCACAACGCCGCACTTTCCTGCCTACAACCCAAGGCAGTACCTACTCGACAAACAACCTGTCAGGGCTGAATTTCCCCGAGGAAAACGACGGCATGGCCGCTAACCATTCCCAGCAGGAGGTCAAGTTAAATCCTCGGACTCTACTGGATAGGTCGGGATATAATTCCTCATTCTAACCATGTGGATGGCGTTTTGTTTTGGTGATAGGGGTCAATAAAATAGGGTTGCATTGTTGATATGATGCCATTGCAAGATTATGCAACCAAGGCATTATATCTTGCCAACAAGCAGCCCATTGTTCGCATCGTAAAGAAGCACAGACTTCCCGAACAATAAGCCGATGCGAGGGCTGTCCACGAGATACGATCAAAGACCCAACAGAATAACAAGGAGTTGCCCGTGAGTGGATACAGTATGCACGGAGCGATAGACGCTTTCTGTCAAGAAGAAAGCATGACTTCCGCCTGTAAACGATTATTGCAGCAACAGAGCTTTTCAACCCAAGATGATATCCGCACGCAACTCATCGACATGGGTTTCGAAGATGTCAGCCAATCCACTGTGTCCCGTCTGCTATCAAGACTGGGCGTAGCGAAAGTGCCTAATGCCTACGGTAAGAAGGTCTACTGCCTGACGGTGGAAAGCGAGCCGGTACAAGTCAGCTCATCGATTGCTTCCCAGATTGAATTTATCACCCACAACCAGCTCGTCGTGGTGGTGAAAACCCACCCCGGCGGCGCCCAGCTCGTTGCTCGGCTGATCGACATCCAACCGCATGCCGAGATCCTCGGTACTGTGGGGGGGAATGACACCGTCATGGTCGCGCCGAAGGATATCTCCCGTATTGACGAGTGCGAGAAAGTGGTCAAGGCAAGGCTTGGGATCCCAGCCTAGAACCGGTTATCCCAGAGCCGGCATGTCACCTACCGCAAGGCATAAAAGCAGCCAGAGTTCAATCATGCTGCCTTTTTGCCCTGCTTACCTGAAACCCTTTGACGTCTTCGACGATGGGTTGCAAACTAGACCTCTAACGATGACCTAACATAATTTAAGTAAGGACAAGTAATGACTCAAGTACTTCACACAGAGCAGGCTCCAGCTGCTATCGGCCCTTATGTACAGGGTGTTGACCTAGGTAACATGGTTCTGACTTCAGGCCAGATCCCTGTGAACCCTCAAACCGGTGAAGTGTCTGACGATATCTCTGAGCAGGCTCGCCAGTCACTAGAAAACGTTAAGGCTGTTGTTGAGTCATCTGGCCTAAAAGTGGCTGATATTGTCAAGATGACGGTATTTGTGAAAGATCTTAACGACTTCGGTACCGTTAACGAGGTATACGGCAAGTTCTTCGACGAGCATAACGCCCCTTACCCTGCACGTTCTTGCGTTGAAGTCGCGCGTCTGCCAAAAGACGTAAAAATTGAAATTGAAGCGATTGCTGTTCGTAAATAATCGTTTCTTTGATTTGCTGTAATACATAAAAAAAGCTGCCTGAAGGCAGCTTTTTCGTTTCTATCACAACGTCTTGCCCTACGGCACTAGGCATTTGCCAAGGCCAATGCCAGCACCTGCGGGAACCATGCTGTAAACCGTTGAGGCTCTTGGTCTAGTGCTGCCTGCAGTTCGCTCTGCGTCCACCAGCGATAAGCCAACACTTCCTCTGGGTTCGGGTTGATCACGATGTCAGAGGCCGATGCCACCAAAACATGGTCCAGCTCGTGTTCAACCAAGCCATTATCCAGCTCGGCGCGGTAGACAAAGCTTGCCACATCAAACAACGTCCGAATGCCGACAATACCCATTTCTTCCCCCAGCCGGCGGATCCCTGCTTGTGCCATCGACTCGCCCTGGCGCGGGTGCGAACAGCAGGTATTGGTCCACAACCCGCCACTGTGGTATTTGTCCAATGCTCGTTGATGCATTAGGAACTCGCGTTCGTTGTCACCGTCCCGGTACAACAAGACCGAAAACGCCAGATGAAGGGCACCGTCCCGGTGAGCCTGCATTTTTTCCTGAACGCCAAGCTCCCTGCCTTGCGGATCGACCAATATTACCTGTTCTTCAATCATGGTGTTTTCATCTACATACAATACCAACCTAAATAAAGACTAGATCAGAGACTTATCTTGGTTGGTAAAAACAAAAAGGACACGCACAGGCATGTCCTTCATTCGTCACATTTTGGCTAACCGCCCAGTCGATTACTTTGTCGAACGGCGTGTCGCCTCAGCATTAAGCTCATCCAGTTTAGCCGCCATCATATCGCGGCATTGGTTCGATAGTGATCGGACATCTTCTTTGGTCATGCCGTCTACCGGTACGGGTGGTAGCATCTCGACGATCACCACACCGTTGTCCCACTTGTTCAGCTTAACATTTTCCGTGCTACTACACACAATCGGCACAACCGGCACACCGGCGGAGATAGCGGCATGGAAAGCACCTGTTTTGAACGGCAGCAAACCACGACCGCGGGAGCGGGTGCCTTCTGGGAACATCCAAATAGAGACATTGCGCTGTTTAATTTGCTCAACCACCTGGCCGATAGTACCAACCGCCTTACTGCGGTTAGCTCGGTCGATAAGAATATTACCGGTTAACCAATACAGCTGACCAAAAAAAGGCATCCACGAGATACTTTTCTTGCCCACAGTCACTGTTCTTGGTTGGATAGCACCAGACACGGTAAACAAATCGTAGTTATTCTGGTGATTCGCTAAATATACGCTTGGAACGGGCTGCTCGCCATCAGGGTAACGAAGTTCCAGCTTAATGCCGAAAATACGGGCCATCTTGCAGAAATGACGACCGACAATATAAACATTCTTAGGGTTACGAGGGCTTAGCAGACAATAGCCACAGCCGAATACAAACATGACAACAGTAAATACTGCTACAGCAATCATGCGCAATACAAATAACATCAGACTCTCCTCAGCGTACAAGCGTTCGCTAGTATACTTGGGCTGCGGGAAAAAACACCTTTTATGTGCAGAAATTAGACCACATCCTACCTCTTTCTGCTCCGAACTACCGGAAAATAGCCAACAAAAAACCCTCCGTCTGGAGGGCTTTAATCATGGTTCATTCACCTGGTTTATTCTTCTTCAGGTATATGTGGTGAGTCGATTTCAAAGCGAGTCACCCGCTGCAGGCCACGTGGCAGCATGCTACCCCGTCGGCCGCGCTCACCACGGAAGTTATCCAGATCAGCAGGCTTGAGCCCCAGCTTACGCTTACCCGCATACAATGTCAGATGACTGCCTTTGGGCAGCACAACTAATTGTGACAAAAATTCTTCGCGCGACTTCGAGCGGGCCGCTGGAATATTAATGATCTTATTCCCTTTACCCTTGCCTAGCTGAGGCAGCTCCTTGATCGGGAACAACAGCATCCGGCCTTCGTTGGTAATGGCGAGGATCTCGTCATTGTCCAAGTCTGCGATACACTGCGGCGGTACGACCTCGGCATTTTCCGGTACCGTCAGCAAGGCTTTACCGTTCTTGTTCTTCGACACCATGTCACTGCATTTACAGATGAAACCGTATCCTGCATCCGACCCCATCAACCATAGCTGATCATCATCAGACATCATGACCTGACGGATATGGCTTCCCGGTGTCAGGTTCAAGCGGCCAGTGACCGGTTCACCTTGGCTGCGAGCTGATGGTAGGCTATGGGATTCAAGCGCATAGCTGCGCCCATCCGACCCCAGTAAAACAGCAGGTTGGTTACTCTTGCCACGGGCATGGGCCAAATAGCCATCTCCCGATTTGTAGCTCAGGGATGTTGGGTCAACCTCATGCCCCTTGGCATGACGGACCCAGCCTTTCTCAGACAACACAACCGTGATAGCTTCAGACGGGATCAGCTCACGCTCGGTCAGCGCCTTAGCTTCTTCTCGCTCCACCAGTGGCGAGCGGCGGTCATCGCCATACTTCTCGGCATCAGCCAAGATTTCTTTCTTGATCAAAGTGTTCAGGCGACGCTCTGAGCCCAGTAGCTTCTCTAAGTAATCACGTTCTTTCGATAGCTCATCCTGTTCGCCGCGGATCTTAATTTCTTCCAGCTTAGCCAACTGACGAAGCTTGATTTCCAAGATCGCATCCGCTTGGATGGCTGACAGATCGAAACGAGACATCAACTCGGCTTTCGGATCATCCTCAGTACGGATGATTTCGATAACCTCATCAATGTTGAGGTAAGCCGCCAACAAACCCTCAAGGATATGCAAACGGGCAATTACCTTGTCCAAACGGTACTGTAAGCGGCGACGTACCGTGGTACGGCGGAATTCGATCCACTCAGAAACGATCTGCACCAACCCTTTAACCTGCGGACGGCCATCAAGGCCCAGCATGTTGAGGTTGACCCGGAAACTCTTTTCCAAGTCAGTAGAAGCAAACAGGTGGTTCATCAACTGCTCACTATCAACACGGTTCGAACGTGGCACAATCACAATACGGGTCGGGTTTTCATGATCCGACTCATCACGCAAGTCTTCGACCATCGGCAGCTTCTTGGCGCGCATCTGGCTGGCGATCTGCTCAAGCAGCTTCGAGCCCGATACTTGGTGTGGCAAAGCCGTGATCACGATATCACCGCTTTCCTTGTGCCATACCGCACGCATTCTGATACTGCCACGGCCAGTGCGGTAGACCTTTTTAAGATCGGTTTTCGAGGTAATGATTTCGGCTTCGGTCGGGTAATCCGGCCCTTGGACAAACTCCATAACCTCGTCAAGGTCTGCTTTCGGGTTCTCAATCAGATGCACAGCGGCATTGGCAACTTCACGGGCATTGTGCGGCGGGATATCCGTTGCCATCCCCACGGCAATGCCGGTAACGCCATTAAGCAAGATATGCGGCAGGCGGGCGGGCAGCATTTTCGGCTCTTTCATGGTGCCGTCAAAATTCAGCCCCCAGTCAACCGTGCCTTGGCCCAGCTCTGCGAGCAGGACTTCAGAAAAGCGCGACAGGCGAGATTCGGTATAACGCATCGCGGCGAAGGATTTCGGATCGTCCGGTGCACCCCAGTTACCCTGGCCGTCGACCAACGGGTAGCGGTAGGAGAAAGGCTGTGCCATCAATACCATGGCTTCATAACACGCCGAGTCGCCGTGCGGGTGGTACTTACCCAGTACATCACCGACGGTACGCGCCGACTTCTTGTATTTCGCGGTTGCCGACAGGCCCAGCTCGGACATCGCATAGATAATACGACGCTGAACGGGCTTGAGACCATCACCGATGAACGGCAAGGCACGATCCATGATCACGTACATGGAGTAATTGAGGTAGGCATCTTCGGTAAACTTCCGTAGCGGAAGCTGTTCTACGCCATCCATTGAGACATCAGTCATCGTTGGGTATTCCGTTTATGTTTCCAGACCGAGCGTATTACAACGCTCGGTCTATCAAATCATCAGGCAAGGCCTGCCGCGATACTGGATTGTACTGGCAGGCCCGGTCAATCACACTTCGGCCATATCGCCTTTGCTCTGCAGCCAGTGGCGGCGGTCTTCCGCACGCTTCTTGCCCAGCAACATATCCATCATCTCGTTGGTCTGCTCATCATCATCGATTGTCAGCTGAACCAGACGGCGGGTATTGGGATCCATGGTGGTTTCACGCAACTGCAGCGGGTTCATCTCACCCAGACCTTTGAAGCGCTGGACATTGACCTTGCCGCGCTTATTGCTAAGGCGATCAAGGATCCCGTCCTTCTCGGCATCATCCAAGGCATAGTAGACCTCTTTGCCAAGGTCGATGCGGTATAGTGGCGGCATCGCGATATACACATGGCCGGCACGGACCAGCGACTCAAAGTGGCGGACAAACAGGGCACATAGCAAGGTTGCAATGTGCAAACCATCCGAGTCGGCATCGGCAAGGACGCAGATTTTACCGTAGCGCAGGCCAGTGAGATCATCACTGTCCGGGTCGATGCCCAGTGCCACCGAAATATCATGAACTTCCTGCGAAGCCAGTACCTGATCGGCTGACACCTCCCAAGTATTCAAGATCTTACCACGCAACGGCATAATCGCCTGGAAAACGCGATCACGAGCTTGCTTAGCAGAACCACCCGCCGAGTCACCCTCGACCAAGAACAGTTCGGTGCGAGACAAGTCCTGCTGCGAACAGTCTGCCAACTTACCCGGCAAGGCTGGGCCCGAGGCGACCTTCTTACGCACCACTTTCTTGCTGGCACGCATCCGGCGATGGGCATTGGCAATACACACCTCAGCCAACTGCTCAGCAATCTGCGGCCGTTCGTTCAGCCATAGGCTAAAGGCATCTTTCACCACACCAGAGACAAATGCCGCACACTGGCGCGATGACAGGCGCTCTTTGGTCTGGCCGGCAAATTGTGGATCCTGCATTTTCACCGACAGTACATAGGCACAGCGGTCCCAGATGTCATCCGCCGTCAGCTTCACGCCGCGAGGCAACAGATTGCGGAATTCACAGAACTCACGCATCGCATCGAGCAACCCCTGACGCAAGCCGTTGACATGGGTACCACCTTGAGCCGTCGGGATCAGGTTTACGTAACTTTCGGTGATCAGTTCACCGCCTTCCGGCAGCCATAGCAACGCCCAGTCAGCCGCTTCGCTCTGGCCGCTGAATACACCGGTAAACGGCTCTTCCGGCAGCAGGGTATAACCCTTGACGCCTTCAGCCAAGTAATCCTTCAATCCGTCTTCGTAACACCAACGGATGGTTTCATCATTGGTTTTATCGGTAAAGACAATTTCCAGTCCCGGGCAAAGCACCGCTTTGGCCTTGAGGTTGCTTTTCAGGCGGGAGACAGAGAACTTCGGGCTGTCGAAATATTTAGGATTCGGCCAGAAATGGACACTGGTTCCCTTAGCACGGCGGCCGCAAGTACCAATCACTTCCAGCTCACTAACCTTGTCGCCGTTTTCAAAGGCGATCTGGTAAACCTGGCCATCACGTTTCACCGAGACTTCTACCCGGTTAGACAAGGCGTTAACCACCGAGATCCCAACCCCGTGCAGACCACCAGAGAACTGGTAGTTTTTGCCTGAGAATTTACCACCGGCGTGAAGCTTACATAGGATCAGTTCGACCCCAGACACCCCTTCCTCGGGGTGGATATCCACCGGCATCCCCCGTCCGTCATCAATCACTTCCAGCGACTGATCCGCATGAAGAATAACCTCTACCTTGCGGGCATGGCCAGCCAAGGCTTCATCGACACTGTTATCGATGACTTCCTGGCCAAGGTGGTTTGGCCGTACCGTGTCGGTATACATCCCCGGACGGCGGCGTACTGGCTCAAGGCCATTTAGAACCTCAATGGCTCCAGCGTTATAGCTTTGATCTGTCATAATTACGGAAAGTTACGGAATAATTTTTTGCCACAATAGTCAGTAACCCCAGCTCGGTTGTCAAGCTGGGGTCGAAAATGTGGCCCACAAATGTGAGTCGAATTTGATCCAAGTCGGGAGAAATTCCTCTCAAGCAACAGGTGCTAGGAAGGTATTACAGCCCCAAGAATTGAATGATTTGTTCAGGGTAACGATCGAATCCGACAAAACTGTGATCCCCTTCGGGCTCAACGGTTTGTCGGCAGGCCGAGTATTTCTCGACAGCCTGGCGATAATCCAGCACTTCGTCACCTTCTTGTTGCAGCAGCCACAGCTGCTCGGGGCGGCTAAGTTGGGCCACATCCATCTGGCGCAGTTCATCCATATGTTTGGGCTCAAGGAAATAACGTTCACCCGTATAAGGGTTTTCCTGCTCGCCTAAATAGTCCTGCAGCAGTTCATAAGGCTTAACTGCTGGGTTAACCAAGACTGCAGGCAACTGATATCGGTCATTGAGCCATGTGGAAAGGTAGCCTCCCAGCGAACTGCCGACCAAAGCTATCTGGTATTCATGACGCCATGATTGCACCAGCTCATCAATAAATGCCGCCGCCTCCAAAGGATAGCAAGGCATTTGCGGGATCTCGACCCGGATATCTGGCCGCTCACGCTGGCAGTATTCCGCCATCTGGGTTGCCTTGAGCGATTTCGGTGAGCTATTAAAACCATGGATATACAGTAGCAACGGCTTCATCTAGTAACCTGCAGATTCAAAATTAGGTGTAAAGTCATGGCCTTCCAAACGACAAACCTGGGTCTCTAGCTGCCCATCACTATGCAAAACAAGGTAGCGCCACCCCGGACTTTTCTGGTCCAAGGCAAAGTCATGGGAGTCAGGCTGGAACTGGATACAGGTCGACGGTGTCGCTAGCACCCTCACCCCTTGCTGGACGCGATCAAGCTCTTGGTGAATATGGCCACACAAAATCGTCTTCACCTGCGGGTAGCGCCCAATCACCTGCCAGAACGGTTCACTGTTATGCAGCTGGTGCTGATCCAACCAAGAGCTTCCGGCTGGTAGCGGGTGATGGTGCAGGAGAACCAGTGCATGGCGTTCCGGCTGGGCTGATAACGCCTGCTCCAGCATCTCAAGCTGAGTCTGGCTCAGCTCGCCATGGGGGACCCCCCGGACCTGGCTGTCGAGCAGGATCACCTGCCAATACTCGCCGGCCAGCACCTGATGGCAAGGCTTGATTTGCGCTGAAGGCAAAACCGCTTGCATGCTCGGCTGGTAGTCATGATTTCCCGGCAGCCAGAAACATGGCTGCGACCAGCGAGCAATACCATCGCAAAAGCGCTGGTAGGAATGTTCAGTATGATCTTGTGAAATGTCGCCCGTTGCCACGATGGCATCAAAAGGACGCGCAGCAACATCTACCGCATCTAGAACGGCATGAAAACTGTCTTTCGTCGCAACGCCCAACAAACTTCCGCCATCGTCGGCAAAAAGGTGGGTATCGGTAATTTGCAGGAGAACCACACTATCGCGGTTCGTCTGTGGCAGAGTAAAAGTCTGCAAAACGTCAAAAACCTTGTCTATCTGATTCTGTTAACAAACCGACTGTCTGCTGATCCCGTTTTTTAGGCAGTATGCCAACCAGTCTCCCAGAAAACGGTTAACCTGATGCTTTTCATCTTTCTGGTGCATCCGCATATTGGGGTAATCATACCTTGGCTTCAGACGCGAAGTCTGCTGAGCGGAACACACTTCTGCGACCCTGGCATCGTGGTATAACCTGATCGTCATTTTCGGGATCAGGTAATCCGGCAGCGATTCCTCTGCCTCAAGAAGCAGTTCAACTACCGTGGTATAGCGGGTCGACTCAATAATGGTCAGATGATATTCCTGTTCCGAAACACAATAAATGCATTGGTCGCCGACCTGATCGCTTTTTGGCAGCAATGGGAGCAGCTTCGCATAGTTGGTTTCGTAGAGTCGCATGATACCAGCAAAATCAACAGTGTATCTTCTATTCAATCGGCATCCTCAGTGGTCGTGGTCGGCTAAGGAGCAGCTTGCAACCGAGTGTAGTTCAATTGCAACCATTGCAGAGCAATGATCGAGGCTGCATTCTCAATTTTACCAGATTCTACCCAGTGGTAGGCATCTTCTCGAGAGACCACATGCACTTTGATGTCTTCACCCTCCTCTGCCAAACCGTGGATACCGCCGGCGAGGGTACTGTCAACCTCACCCACAAAGATATCCAACGTTTCGGAGCAACCACCGGAGCTTGACAGATAACGGGTAATTTTATGCAACGGTCCGACATCAAGACCGGCTTCTTCCTCGGCTTCTCGGCGTACTACCTCGGCAGGTTGCTCGCCGGGTTCGATTATGCCGGCTACAATCTCCAGCTGCCAAGGCGAACAGCCCTCGGCGGCAAAAGCGCCGACCCGGAACTGCTCAACCAGCACGACACGGTCGGTCGCGGGATCATACGGCAACATGGCGGCAGCATGGCCGCGCTCAAACAGTTCGCGGTCCATTGGCTCACTCCAGCCACCTGCAAACAAGCGGTGGCGGAAACGGTACTTCACCATGCTGAAAAAACCTTTGAACAATGACTCCTGCTCGATGACATCGACATCACTAGCAGAAAACTGTTCCGGGCCACTGTTCTTACTTGCTGTTTTTGCCATATTTTTATCCCTTTGGCCCTTGCTAACACGGCTTCCGGCCGGCGAAAGCGTATATGATTCCATCCCCGACAAGGAACGGCAATGATTTAATTCAACATTTATGACAATAATTATGATTTTTTTTAAGTCGTTTTTGCCAGCGAACAGATTAGAATCACAAATAATCCAGTAAAATATCGTAAAATAAAGTAAATTGTTCAATGATCAGTTTCACGCAAGGAAACATAGGTTAAACTGGAGCCTTGCTCTTATTTTTGTCAGGACCAGGATAGGCATTCATGAAAAAATTGCTTCCGCTTATTGTTAGCTTTGCGCTTGGCGGTCTTAGCCATACTGCACTGGCTGATGATCTCGCCGAAATCTACCAACAAGCAAAACAAAATGACCCTCAGCTGCTGCGCGCGGCTGCCGATAAAGATACTGCGTTCGAAGCGATTAACTCAACCCGAAGCGCACTGCTACCACAGATCAACCTAACAGCTGGCTATAACGTCTCCCGTATGGATGGCGATGCCGATGGTTTCAACGGCGGTCTAAGCCTAGACCAGTCGATCTACAACCGTGCCAGCTGGGTAAACCTAGATATCAGCGAGAAGGTTGCCCGCCAGAGCGATGCATTCTATGCAACCTCTCAGCAAGGCCTGATCCTGCGTGTTTCTGACGCCTACTTTGCCGTGCTTCGCGCAATGGACGACCTAGAATTCGTCCGTGCAGAGAAAGCCGCTGTTGGCCGCCAGCTAGAGCAAACCAAACAGCGCTTCGAGGTTGGCCTATCAGCTATCACCGACGTACACGATGCTCAAGCTCAGTACGATAGCGTGCTGGCTGATGAGATCTTGGCAGAAAATGCCCTGACCAACAGCTACGAAGGCCTACGTGAGATCACCGGTCAAGAGCACACCGACCTGAGCATTCTGGACACTCGTCGATTTAGTGCCAGTGCCCCTCAGTCTCGCGTGGAAAGCCTGCTTAAAGATGCCGAGACAGAAAACCTTAGCCTGTTGACCTCCCGCATCTCACAAGATATTGCCCGTGATGAAATCACCCTGGCAGAATCTGGCCACTTGCCAACCCTGTCTTTCAATGCAGGTTATAACTACGACGAAAAAGCTAACGCTGACGACGGTACACTGAACGCAGGGATCAACCTGGCGCTACCTGTCTACACCGGTGGCCGCGTGACTTCTGAAGTGAAGCAGGCTCAATTTGGTTATGTTGCTGCCAGTGAAGATCTGGAAGGCTCTTACCGCAGTGTCGTAAGAGACGTTCGCGCCTTCTACAACAACATCAACGCGTCAATTGGTGCCCTACGCGCTTACCAACAGTCTGTCGTTTCTGCCCAGTCGGCACTTGAAGCAACCGAAGCCGGTTTCGATGTTGGTACCCGTACGATTGTTGACGTACTGGATGCGACCCGCCGCCTCTATGATGCCAACCGCCAGCTGGCCAATGCCCGCTACGATTACATCATCAGCCAACTTCAGCTAAAACAAGCTGTGGGCTCACTGAGCGAGCAAGACGTCGTGGACGTGAACGCCGGTCTAGTGAAAGCGAAATAATCGCAACCTAGCATAAAAAGCCAGGCATAAAAAAGCGCTATCAGCAATGATGGCGCTTTTTTATTGTCTTGATAAGGTCTTAAGGCGACTAGCCTCGACCCCCTTTGATGGCCTCTATGATTTCAGTTGTCGAGCAACCATCTTCGAAGTTCAGTACCAATACCTGACCACCAGCAGCAATCACTTCCTGACCACCGGCAATCTCTTCCGGCTTGTAATCGCCCCCTTTCACCAGCAGAGTCGGTAAAATTTCACTGATCAAACGCTGCGGCGTTTCTTCACTGAATGGCACCACCCAGTCAACCGCGCCCAAGCCTGCCAATACCGCCATACGGCGATCTTCAGGGTTGACCGGACGGCCAGGGCCTTTGAGTGCCTGTACCGAACTGTCAGAGTTCACTGCGACAATCAGGCGGTCACCCAATTTTGCCGCCTCATTCAGGTACGCCACATGACCGGCATGCAAAATATCGAAGCAGCCATTGGTCATCACGACTTTCTCACCACGCGCACGGGCTGTTCTCACCGCCTGCTTGAGCTGGGCTTCGCTGATCACACCAAAGCCGCTGTCCTGGCTACCATGGATCGCTTCAGTTAGCTCAATGGTCGATAGAGTCGAGGTACCCAGCTTGCCAACCACAACACCTGCCGCGGCATTCGCCAGTTTGCATGAGTCCGACAGCGACTTACCCGCCGCCAGCGACGCTGCCAGTACCGAAATAACCGTATCACCGGCACCGGTCACGTCATACACTTCTTTGGCCTGCGTAGGCATATGCAGCGGCTCTTGGCCTCTTTGCAGCAACGTCATACCATGCTCACTGCGAGTCACCAGCAATGCATCGAACTCATAGCGCTCGATCAGCGCCAGACCTTTTTCGACCAAATCTTGTTCCGATAGGGTTTTACCCGCCACCGTTTCAAATTCCGACAGATTAGGAGTCAACAGGGTTGCACCACGATAGCGCTCGAAGTCCGCCCCTTTCGGGTCAACCATCACCGAGATACCAGACTTGCGCGCCAACTGGATCATCGCCTGCACATGCTCAAGGGCACCCTTGGCATAATCAGACAGCACCACCACCTTGCTTGAAGACAGTGCTTGCTCCATACGCGGCAAAATCATATCTGCGGGCACGTTATGGAAACCTTCTTCGAAATCCAAACGGATCATCTGCTGGCCACGGCTCATCACGCGCAACTTGGTAATTGTCGGGTAATCCGGCAAGGTCACGAAATCACAGCGCACATCCAGTGACGACAGTTTTTCAGACAGCGCACGGGCTGGCTCATCAATACCGGTCAAGCCAACCAATCGGGCGTGACCACCCAGTGCTGCAATATTCATCGCCACGTTCGCGGCGCCACCCGGACGCTCCTCAACCTGATCAACTTTCACCACAGGAACGGGGGCTTCAGGGGAAATACGGCCTGTCGGCCCATACCAGTAGCGATCCAGCATGACATCACCCACGACCAGCACGCCTGCTTGATCATAATCAGGAAGAGTCAGTTTCATTTTTTTCTCCGGGATTGTGTTAACCCCCAAATATTAACACAAAGCCAAATTAGCATGCATCTGCTCAGGGGATTTCAACGTTGATTCAATCACAAAGAGCGAGGCTATCGCTCACTCTTGCCTCTTATCTGTCACCCTTTTAGGCATCGGGTTCCAGCAATGCCTGCCAGATCTGCTGTACCGCTAGGCGTTCAGCCGAAAACCGGCCCTCTTCCACGTAGGCCGGTAAACCAAGCAGGCTCAGGCGATGAATTTCATCACGCATCACACAGTAAGCTTGCTTGAGCTGTATCGCTTGCTCCGGGGCCAAAATATCGTAGTCCGCCATGGTCTCGAACAAACGGACATTATCAGACCAACGGGTCAGGGCTTTTTCCTCTGCGGCATGCCGCAGCACCAAATACTGGGCCAAAAACTCAACATCGGTGATCCCACCTTCATCTTGCTTGAGACCGAACATGCCCGCCTTTTTGCTCCCCAGGTGTTCACGCATCTTATGGCGCATCGCCACCACATCCTTGCGCAAAGGGGCGGGCTCTCGAGGGGACATCAAAATCGTTTGCCTCACTGACGCGAACGCCTGCTTAAGCGGGGTATCGCCAAATATCATTCTGGCTCTTACCAAGGCCTGATGCTCCCAGGTCCATGCTTCTTTCTGTTGGTAGTCGGAAAATGCATCCATGGTGCTTACCAACAGCCCAGAGGCGCCGGATGGGCGTAGCCGCATATCGACTTCATACAGCACGCCCGAGGCAGTACGGGTGGAGAACAGGTGGACAATTCGCTGGGCCAGGCGCAGGTAGAACTGACGACCGTCGATTTCTTTGCGACCATTGGTATAGACGTTATCCGGGCAGTCATGCAGGAACACCAAATCCAAATCCGAACCATAGCCCAGCTCCCAGCCTCCGACCTTGCCATAGCCCAATACCGCAAACCCGCGTCCGCTTCGCTCGAGCAGGTGGGTCGGCTCGCCGTATTTTTCTGCCATCTGCAACCAGGCCTGATTAACCACCGCCGCGACAATCGCCTCGGACAGATAGGTAAGGTGATCACTCACCTTCATCAGTGGCAACGCCCCAGCGATATCAGCGGCCGCAATGCGCAGCAGTTGGGTCTGCTTGAACTGGCGGATCGCCTCCATCTGCTGCTCCATATCCTCTTCCGGGATCCGGGCGAGGAATTCACGCAGCTCATCGCCATAATGCTCCAACGGCGTGGGGTTATACAGGTGCTGAGGATCGAGTAGCTCATCGAGCAAGATCGGATACTGGGCCAGCTGGGTCGCCACCATAGGACTGGCCGCACACAAACGTACCAACTGCTCCAGAGCCGCCGGGTGCTCACTGAGCAACTCGAGGTAAGTCGTCCGGGTTGCTATCCGGACGATCAGCTTACACACCCGCTCCAGCACCGCCGGGGCATCATCTCGGGTGACAATCAACATTAATACCGTCGGCATTAACTTGGCCAAGACCTCACGACCCCTTGGCCCGAGGGTGCGCTTGGAAAGCTCGGCTTTCATATTAGTCAAAATAGCAAACTGGCTGTCTGCCTCAGGAGCGTTGATCTCGGCTAGGATCGCTGTCACGACATCGGCGTCTTTGATCATTGCCCACATTTCATGAAATTGGGCGGTGGCTTCGCTTTGTGGCTCTTCCTCATCGGCGCCGATGATGTCCTCGAACACCTCATGGATCGCAGCCATACGCTGGCTCACGGCCTGCTCCAGCCCGGACCAGTCCTCAAACCCCATCGCCAAGGCCAGCCTATATTGATCCAACGGTTTATCCGGTAGGGTCTGGGTCTGCATATCGTCGATTGCCTGTAGCAAATTTTCCAACCGGCGTAAAAAGGCATAGCCCTGATCCAAGTCATCGACCTGCTTCTCAGGCAGTAACCCTTGTGTTTTGATCGCCTGCAGGGTTTCGCGTAAACCACGGCCACGCAACTCAGGCGTCCGACCGCCGCGGATCAACTGGAATGACTGGGCGATAAACTCCACTTCGCGGATCCCACCCGGCCCGAGCTTGATATTATTGGTCAAGCCTCGGCGGCGAACTTCGCTGCTGATCATGGCCTTCATTCGTCGCAATGACTGAATAGCACTAAAGTCGATATAGCGGCGGAACACAAACGGCCTCAGCATCTGGCGCAGCTCCTGATACTGGGAGAAGCTTTCTTTGCCCATCACTCGGGCCTTGATCATGGCATAACGCTCCCAGTCACGTCCCTGCTCCTGGTAGTAATCTTCCAATGCAGCGTAGCTCATCACCAAGGGGCCACTATCACCAAACGGACGCAGCCGCATATCGACCCGGTAGCAAAACCCATCAAACGTTTGCTGATCGAGCGCCTTGATCAAGCGCTGTCCCAAGCGGGTAAAGAACTGGGCATTGGCTAGGCTTCGCCGTCCGCCCTGGGTCTCACCGTTTTCCGGGTAGGTGAAGATCAAATCGATATCAGACGAGAAGTTCAGCTCACCACCGCCTAGCTTGCCCATCCCAAGGATCAACATAGGCTGCGCTTCGCCATTACTGTTCATCGGAGTGCCCCACTCCCGGCAGCATTGGGCATAGAGCCAATTGTAGACTTCCATGATCATTGCCTCAGCCAGCATAGAGAGGTGGTTAAGGCTTAAATCCAATCTGTTGCGGCCGATAAAGTCACGCCATGCTATCCAGACCATTTCGCGGTGACGGAACTGACGCAAGACCCGCATCATGCCCGCTTCATCACTCACGGCTACCAACAGCTGAGCAAGCTCGGACCGGTAACTTTCTGCCCGCTCAGTATCATCCAAATGCAGGGCAAGCCAAGGTAACAAGGTAGCATCGCGAACGACCGACGCGGTCACAAAGTCACTGTAAGCCAAGACTTGCTTAAGCTCATTGAGCTTGCTCTGCGGCCAGTCTGCAATTGCATCAGGCTGGGCACTGTTAACCTTGTCCCACGCCTTTTCCATCGCGGTTTGGAAGTGATCCTGCACAGTCATAGGGGTTCCTTTTCAAATACTTGTCGTCTTATCTGCCCAGCAAGTGATAGCGAACAAAGCCTTACTCACAAGCTGGATATTAATTGTCCTTACGATAGCACAACGCCCACCATAGGCGGGCGTTGATTTGGCTGAAAACCAGTACGGTGCTAAGCCATTAATCTACACATGGAAGGCCTGGATTTTCTTTTCCAGTTCAGAGGCATGATCCTGCATGGCATCCGATGTTTCCGATAGCTCAGTGACCACCACAACCGATGCCTCCACCAGCTCACGGACGTTGGTCAGGTTCTGGTTCATCTCATCGGCTACGGTGCTCTGCTGCTCGGCTGCCGAGGCAATCTGGAAGTTCATGTCATTGATCAGGCTGACCTGCTCAACTATCTTATCCAGCTCCCCACCGGCACTGGTCACCAGATCAACCCCCTCAGCAGCTTCAACGACACTTTGCTCCATCAAGCCAACAGCCTGCTGGGCACTGGATTGCAACTGGGAAATCATCTCTTGGATCTCAACGGTGGCCGTCTGGGTACGCTGGGCAAGGTTGCGGACTTCATCGGCCACCACAGCAAAGCCCCGCCCGGCGTCGCCAGCACGGGCAGCTTCGATAGCCGCATTGAGCGCCAGCAAGTTGGTCTGCTCGGAAATGCTTTGGATCGTGACAATCACGCTGCCAATCTGCTCAACGCGCTCTTCCACTTGGTTAACAGCATTGGCTGATTGACTGATGTCCTGTGACAACTGGTTAATCGTGCCTATTGTCTGTGATACGAACTGCTGACCCTGTACGGCTTGGCCTGACGTCCCTTCGGTTGCACTTGATGCCTCGCGGGCGTGCTCGGCAACGGTTTGCACGGTCGAGGTCATTTCGCTCATTGCCGACGCCAACTGGTCGATTTCGTTGAATTCTTCCTGCGCCGACTCCTTAGTTTCCACCATGCTGATTGACATCACCTCGGCAAGACCGGCTAGCTCACCGGCGGCATCACGCTGGTTAGAAATCACCTCACGCAGCTGAAGACGGGTTTTCTCCAGCTCCCTGGCCAAATCGCCATATTCATCACGGCATTCCATGACAATTGGCTGAGTCAGATCACGGGCGGCCAGACGTTGGATGCTGTCAGCCAAGTACCGGGTCTGGCGCAGCATGACATGGGAGCCCCCCAGTAGGATCACCACAAAAGCAATGATCATCAATGCCGTTTGCCATGCCACCTGCATCAAATAGTGCTGATAGTAAGCATCTGCCTCTGAAGCTGGCTGGGAAGCCACAACTACCCAATTAAGGCGCGGTAATTCAACCGCATATTCAAACCGGGACTGATCGGAAAAGTTCAGGCTGGCCTGTCCCGCCAATTGCTGCAAGGCACGATTCAGACTCCCCAGACTGTCGACATTACCCTGCAATTCAGACAGGGCATTGACGGCTGGGTGGCCGATGACTTTATTGCTTCCCCGCTCCACCAGGTAGACATAAGCTTCACGATTCATCGCTGCTGCCTGGGCGGCAACCACACTTTCCACCAAAACAACATCCTGCTGGCTATCCGATGGCAAAGCCTGTATCACGGCCGCCGTTGCCAGCGCTTGCTCTTTCGCCCTGTCCTGCTGGATTTCCACTACCGATTGATAGAAGGTGCTGGCATCCCAAAGCTGCTTGCCAACCAGTAGGATGGTACTGAACACCATCAGCAATAACAGCTTGGGAACCAAGCGAATATTTGTCAGCCCTTTTTCCCATGGCTTGAAAACCATTTTGGTCATGTGGTATCTCCATATATTCTTATTACGCCCCAGAGCAAGAGTTACTTGGTCATCCAAATGACCTATAGTCATGCACGGGGAAGCGGGGAGTCGGTGCCTAGAAATCTATTTATTTTTCGCACCGAAACAATAAACCTCATTCTATCTATCGGCTGCGCAGTTAAAAAATTTAATGATGAAAAAGATCGACCACGTCAAATATGAACTCAATCCGATGAGCCTGATGTCACTGGTGCTGTCGTTTGTATCACTGACTATTGTCACCACCATGATTTTCCTGCCCAAGCAGAGTAACGGTTATTTGCTGCTACTTGGCATCGACACCTTTATCTGTCTGGTATTCTGGTGCCAGCTGCTGGCGGACTTTTTCCGCAGCAAGGAGAAACTACATTACCTCAAAACCCACTGGCTCGACTTTATTGCCAGCATTCCGATTATCGAGCAAATCCGTTTTGCTCGCTTGTTGCAAGTCTTCCGGGTGATCCGCCTGATCCGCTCCAGCCACCAAGTCCTCAACCAAATCCGCAGCAATCGCCGTGAAGCCACCGTCGCCAGTATATTCTTGCTGTTGACGGTGTTGGTCTCGGTCGGCTCAGCCCTGATGCTGATCCTTGAGGGTAATGTACCGGAGTCCAATATCAAGGACGCCAGCGACGCGCTATGGTGGGTTTTCGTGACGATTTCCACGGTGGGCTATGGCGACCACTACCCAGTAACCGTGATGGGGAAGGTACTGGCAGCCGTCATTATCATCTGTGGGGTCGGCTTGTTCGGTATGGTGGCTGGCTTGGTCAGCTCCATTATCTCCGATCCGGAGCAGAAGAAAGAAAAAGACGATGCTCGCCACGAACGAGAATGGCAGGCGATGCTGACAAACCAACAGCGGCTAATAGAGCGCCTCGAAGCGATAGAAAAGAAAATAGATAAGAAATAGCGGCTAAAAAAACACCCGGCGCATGGCCGGGTGTTGATAAGCAGTCGATGTAGCACTTACGGCCAGTATGGAACCAATTCAATCCCCATCTGGCGGGTCTGATCCATCGCGTGGATCAGTGATTCTTCCTTGCGCTGTAACCATTTCTCTAGCTGGCTACGATCCTCTTCATCATCCTGTTGGCCCAACCGCTGGCGAATAGGTTCAAGATGGCGCAGATCTTCAATGCCCTGCAACAAATCCAGCCAAGGCATCCGAAATACCAAGCGTTTGTCTTCTTCGTATAAAGAAGCAAAGCTCAGGCCACTCATCAGGTTGCGGACCAAGCGCGGTTGCTGATCAAGATAATCAACCCGGTTTAGCTGCCGCTCAGCCGGAAAGACATCCAGCAGCTCTTGCCACGAGCGAGCCAACATATTATCGGCAAAGCCTTTGACCGGTTCGGCCAGGCGAGCCCGAGACTTATCATCGAGGAACGGCTGCCAACCACGGCTTAAGAGCCAACGGCTCAGGTCCAGCAGCAGGCCACAATAGCGGGCCGAGCTCAGCAGCAACAACATTTCATTGTCATCAGGCAGATCCGCCTGAACCACTTCAAGCTGCTTAACCAGTTGCTTGCGCGCATTTAGCTTTTTCAGGGCGTGGCCCTTTTCCGCCAGCAAATAATCCAAACCGGCCGCTTCATCTAGCCAGTCCAGTTCGCCTTCCAGCCACTGCAATTCCTGACGCAGCAGGGCACTGGCCCGACGCGGGATCATGCCACCGAAAGTGACCAAGGTCTGACGGAGCAAGCCCAGTGCCTGCTGGATTTGCACCAGCGCTGCTGGCTCTTGGCGCTCGGCAAAGATTTGTTCATGGTAATGCCAATGCCCCAGCGCATGCTCGAGCGTTTTGACAAACACCGTTTCCACTGATTCGCTGCCATCGAGTTGGACCGAAGCCAGCTGAGCCACATCATCACCCTGATAGCCTGCCGCCAGGCGGTAGCCCCGCGCCGCTTTGCTCAGGTTGCCCAGCCGCATGCCGCCGTCGACGCACAATTCACGGGCCAAGGTAAACAAGGCATCGGTCTGGCCGGACTTCAGCTCGAGTTCGACTTCACAAATTGGCGAAGTTTGGCCGTTAGCACTGACTTCCCCCTGATCGAAGGCTAACTCTACCTGGCTGCCATCCGGCATGGCGACGAGCCATTGCTGGCGGACAAAATCAGTAGAGAATAATGGCTGCAGTTGCTGCTGGGTACGCTCGATATCAAACCCCTCCGGCCAGGCATCAGCAGGATGCAGGCAGAGAGCGGGAACGGTACTCTTGGTTTCGGCATTGTATTCCGGACGCTGGTGCAATCCGGCGACCACGCGGCCCGCGGTCTTCAATGTTTGGACAAATACATCATCAAAACGACGGATCCGAAGACCGATGTCGTGCTGGCGAAGAATTTGGTCTGGGGTGTCGAAGTAGACATTGCCTAACTCACGACGACTTTGCTGCAGAACTTTCGCTTCAGCGATTTTTTTTTGTAGCTGGCTCGAAAATTCTGGTGAGACGAAAAACTTCAGTTCTATCTCAGTTTCCATAGTTCTACCTATAAACAGTGGCAAAGCAAGGATATTGGCAATTGCACTCCGGGGCAAGCATGAAATATCAACAAAACCTTGATCGAAATTAGTTCCCCTATACTTACTTATGCGTTACCATGCGCGCCTTAATGACCATCGCTCAAGAATTAGCCACTTAAGGCACTTTCTAGGTTATTCGGCTATGCCAGTAAATACTATTATGGGGCTATTTGCTAAGTCCCCAATCAAACCATTGCAACGTCACGTTACTCGTGTAAATGATTGTTGTGAACTACTTGTCCCTTTCTTCGAAGCCTGTAAGGCGGGTGATTGGGAGCAAGCGGCTGTCCTGCGCGAGCAAATTTCCCAGCTTGAAAAAGATGCGGATGTGCTCAAGCGTGAAATCCGTTTGAAACTTCCTCGTGGTCTGTTCATGCCAGTCGATCGTACTGACATGTTAGGCCTGCTGACCCAACAAGATAAGCTTGCTAACCTGTCGAAAGACATTGCAGGTCGCGTCTTAGGTCGCCAGCTTCAGATTCCTTCCGAAATGTATCCTGACTTTATTGCCTACGTTCAACGTTGTCTTGACGCCGCCAATCAGGCGAACCGAGTGATCAACGAACTGGACGAGCTTCTTGAAACAGGCTTTAAAGGTAGGGAAGTGACGCTTGTGGCAGAGATGATCAACCAGCTTGATGTTATCGAAGACGATACTGACAGCATGCAGATCTTGCTTCGCCAACAGCTCATGTCCATCGAAGACCAATACAGTCCGGTGGATATCATGTTCCTTTACAAGATTCTCGAGTGGGTTGGTGCTATTGCTGATCAGGCACAGCGTGTCGGCTCTCGTCTTGAAATCATGCTATCGCGCTCATAAGCGAAAGAATGTAACAAAAACAAGGTTTTACAATGGAAATCCTGGCTAACTACGGCACCATTCTTATTTTGGTGGCGGCTTTTTTTGGTCTATTGATGGCTATTGGTATTGGCGCAAACGATGTTGCTAATGCCATGGGTACCTCGGTTGGTTCGAAAGCACTAACCGTGAAACAAGCAATCATCATTGCGATGATCTTCGAGTTTGCGGGTGCCTACCTAGCAGGTGGTGAAGTAACAGATACCATCCGTAAAGGGGTAATCGAAACCTCTCTCTATGCTGCCAATCCTGAAGTATTGGTGTACGGCATGATGTCGGCCCTATTGGCTGCGGGTACTTGGCTACTGGTTGCATCCTATATGGGTTGGCCGGTGTCTACGACTCACTCCATTATTGGTGCCATCATCGGTTTTGCCTGTGTTTCAGCGGGAACAGAAGCTGTTGACTGGAGCTCGGTACAGGGCATCGTCGGTAGCTGGCTTATCACTCCGTTGATCTCGGGGCTGTTTGCTTATGCCATTTTCATTAGCGCCCAGCGCCTGATTTTCGATACCGATAATCCAATTGTAAATGCGAAGCGCTTTGTGCCTGTCTACATGTTCATGACCACGATTGTCATCGCTCTTGTGACTATCAAGAAGGGTCTGAAACATGTTGGTCTTCACCTTTCTAGCGGTGAAGCATGGGTTGCCGCTGTTGCAGTGTCACTCATTGTAATGGTGTTTGGTTACATTTATATTAATCGCAAGTACACAGATGACGGTACGTCAGTAGATAGTAACGGTTACGCTGGTGTTGAGCGTATTTTCAGCCTGCTGATGGTGGTTACAGCTTGTGCGATGGCCTTTGCCCACGGCTCTAACGACGTAGCCAATGCTATCGGTCCTCTTTCTGCCGTTGTCTCTACTGTTCAGAATATGGGTGAAATCACGGCCAAGAGCCAAATCGCTTGGTGGATCTTGCCATTAGGTGGTATAGGTATCGTTGTCGGCCTGGCAACCATGGGCCACAAGGTTATGGCGACCGTTGGTACCGGTATTACCGAACTAACACCGAGCCGTGGCTTTGCTGCACAGCTAGCGACCGCATCAACCGTTGTACTTGCTTCTGGTACAGGTCTTCCTATTTCAACCACCCAGACCCTAGTCGGTGGTGTCATTGGTGTTGCCTTTGCCCGCGGTATCGCAGCATTGAACCTTGGTGTGGTACGTAATATCGTTGCCTCTTGGGTTGTTACCCTGCCTGCTGGCGCCCTGCTTGCAGTCATTTTCTTCTACGCAATGCAAGCAGTGTTTGGTTAAACACCGTCAAAGCGGGCTCAAGATCAAAAGAGGGAGGCGATGCCTCCCTCTTTTCTTGCACCCAACGCACAAAATTCTTAGACTTTGCCTCTTAGAGAAAAACAGGCTCTCCCCCAAGGAATCAAATTGTGAAGCAGCTAATCAGCTTACTATTATTCGCTTGTGCAATGGCGACCATGCCTGCACAGGCCCAAACTCGGTATATCTCCGACAATCTATTTACCTATATGCACAATGGGCCAAGCACCCAATACCGCATTATGGGCAGTGTGAACGCCGGTACCAAGGTAGACCTACTGGAAACCAACCGCGAGACGGGGTTTAGTAAAGTCCGGGATAACCGCGGTCGTACCGGCTGGGTTAACTCTGATTTTGTTTCACCGCAAGTTGGCCTGAAAGTGCGTTTTCCCGCCCTAGAGAAAGAGCTGACAGAAGTCAAAGCCCAACTTGAAGAAGCCCTTGAGTCAGGCGATGAGAAAACGGCTGGCCTGCAGAGCTCGCTCAAACTTCGTAACGAACAGATTTCTGATCTGGAAACCCAGAACGGTCAGCTGAACGAACAGCTGATGACATCACAAGCAGAGATCCGCGAGCTACGTGCCCGCCTGGATACACAAAAAGATGACTTGCTGATGCGCTGGTTCACCTACGGCGGTATGGTTGCCGGTGGCGGTTTGCTATTCGGTCTGGTTTTGCCTCACCTTATCCCTCGTCGCCGCAAGCGCAACAACGGTTGGGCATAATCTGGCTAACACCACAGATTCAAAAAAGGCAGCTTAGCTGCCTTTTTTATTGTCTCTTTTTCGATGGTTTAAATGCGCTTTATGGCTACCACTCCGACAGCGCCGGCATCGAAATCAGATAAGATTCAAAATCGAACACCACCTCGCGCGGATCAATGCGCCGTAATGTTACCCCGGGCGCAATCTCATCCCCTTCATAGGCTTCACTGCCGTTGACCTTCACCCACCGGCTGTTGGGCGCAGAAGAATAGATATGGGTCTGGAAATTCAGTGCCGGGATCCTATCTTGAACAGATGCAGGCAAATTACCAATGGATACCGCTGCCATCGGCTCCTGTGGCTTAGGCAATGATGGCAAGCGCTGTTCCTGCAGCAGTTGAGGTAGGGTTTCCCCGTCTCCGGTTGCAGCGATAGCAGAGCGTAGCTGACTGGCCAGCTCTGGGGATAGCTCGGAATAATCGAGCGCCTCAAGATCCCAGCTATCATCCACTGGCCGTTCTACCGACCTCCCCACTGGCATTGGTTCGCTTTCCCAACCACTAGGCTCATTGACGGCCTGCCCAACAGGCAATGAAGAGGAGGGCATCTGCGTGTAGCGGGCTCGCTGGGGCACTCTTGTCTGGCTCGGCAAAGGCTCGGTATACAGCTGAGGGTAATCAAGCGGTTCAATACCTTGTGGATAGGCGTGTGCTACCGGGGCAACGTCAACCACCGGCGGCAATATAGTGTCTGGTACAGAAACAGGTACGGCAATTGGCTGGACGGCCTCCGGCATCGCCACGCTAGCTGCGACAACCTGTCGCGCCGGTTTGACATCGACCTGCGGTGATGACAAAGACAAGTACCCCAAAATGCCGAGCACCGGCAGGGCAAATCCCAATCCCGGTAGCAACCATGGATTTGCTTGCTTGGGAGCAGGGCCTGTGCGGTAAGCCGCCCGTGACGAAACCGTTGCCGAGGCGCGCTGGGCATCTGACTGGGCCAGAGCTGAGAGTAACTTCGACATTAACTTTTCTCCGGTTGCAGGGTCGGCCCCGGCAAATTCAGTGCGGAATCAATCACCATCAGGGTACGAGGCCCGGCAATGCCATCCACCGATAAATCTTGTGCCCGCTGGAAACGGCGTAGTTTATTGAGCAGTGCCTGCTCAAAGGTATCCTGGTTCTCCGGCATGACCCCGAGTAACTGGCTCAGCTGGCGATCGAGCCACTGTACCCGGGGACCTTGCTGACCGTAGCGTATTGCCGTCTTCTCTCCCAGTGGCGGACGCCACAGCAAGGTATACTGGCCATCCCAGCGCCGTGACAGCCATTGCGCACTCACCGCAAAACGCTGACCAGCCAACAACAATTCAACCCTATCCTTACCGATGGCATAGATGGTGGCAAAAAATGCCTCTCCACTAGGCTCGTTAAGCGCCACGATGGCAGGGCGGTTGATCAGGGCCAGCTGCTCCAATGACCCATTGCCGTTAAAGCAACTAAGCTGAACACGGCTTCCCGACTCGCAATTGGCCTGGTTGAGCTGAGTACTGTAACCCCATAGGCTGTAGAGGGTTTGCATCGCGAGACGCTCGGATCCCGCTTGCTTGACGACCGCCAGCCACTGCGCCTGAGGGGACAGTGGCTGCGAGAAGGATGATGCCGAAGGTACTGGTGTAGGTGCCAGTACCGGCTTGGCAGGCTGGGCCGTCGCGGCAGGGACTACCGCCTTGACCACTTCAGCCTTAACTGCAGCGGCTTCCGTTGCAACCACTTGCCCAGTTGCTGCCGGTTCTACCGGCAAGGCTGAACTTACGGGGAAAGACAGCAGTCCCGCCCCATATCCCACACCAACCGCGGTGATGATCCCAGCGGCCACGGCCACCAGCAAGGGTTTGCGTGAAGCCGAAGGGGCATCAAGCTGGCCCAGCGCGGTATATTGCGGTAGCTGCCAGCTCAGCACGTCACTGCAGGCTTGCTCTACCAGCTCTTTGTTCAGCAGAAGGGTCGATTGTTGGTGGGCCAGCTGCATCGACTTGTCACACACCAAGTTGATCAGCCTTGGGATCCCCCCTGTCGCCTTCGCAATCTGCTTGGTCTGGGCCGGAGGGAACACCTCATGCAGGCAGTCCACCGCCTGCAAACGGTAATGGATATATTCCCGCACTTCCTCTTCTGTCAGTGGCAACAAGTGATAACGGGAGGTGATACGCTGGGCTAGCTGGCGTAACCTGTCTTGCTGCAATAGCTGTTGCAGCTCTGGCTGACCGACCAGGACCACCTTGAGTAGCTTGACACTATCTGTTTCAAGGTTGGTCAATAGACGCAGTTGCTCCAACACTTCCGGCAGCAGGTGCTGGGCTTCGTCGATGAGCAGCAGGGTCTGGCGTCCTTCACGATGGTTGGCCAGCAAGTGCTGGTAGATCCCATCAGTCAGGATTTTGATCGTCGCTTCATCGTTATATTCAATGCCGAGTTCATCGCAGAGGCTGGCGAGTAATTCCCGGGTCGAGAGCGACGGGTTCATGATGATCGCCACCTGGGTTTCCTGGGGCAGGCGCGATACCAGTGCCCGCAGAACAGTTGTCTTGCCAGTGCCGACCTCGCCGGTCAATAAACCGAAGCCGCCCCCTCCATTGAGGCTGGACAACATATGGGTCAGTGCTTCGCGGTGGCGCTCACTGAGGTACAGAAAGCGTGCGCTGGGCACAATTGAAAATGGTGACTCGGTGATCCCAAAAAAGTCCTTGTACATGCCATTTGATCTCTTATTGTTGGCCTGGAAGGGGAAGCCCCTACGTTACCTGTCCCTTTACTGAATGTATAGCCCTTCAGCTCAAGCCTGACAAGCGTTTAGCCTTTAAACCGCGGCCTATAGCAAGCCATTCGTGAGAGCCTTTGAGGTTTGGTATACTCGACAGATAACAGTCTGCAGTCAGAACGAAAAAGGATAAAACAGTGCAAACGTATTTAGTTGGCGGGGCTGTCCGTGATGCCCTGCTTGAATTGCCAGTGAAAGACAAAGACTGGGTTGTTGTGGGGACCACCCCGGAGCAAATGCTGAAGCAAGGTTACAACCAAGTAGGCAGCGACTTCCCGGTATTCCTGCACCCAAAAACCAAGCAAGAGTATGCCCTTGCCCGCACCGAGCGTAAGTCCGGCCAAGGATATACCGGCTTTATCTGCTATTCAGCACCGGATGTCACTCTGGAGCAGGATTTAATGCGCCGTGATTTGACCATCAATGCCATTGCCCAAGCGCAAGACGGTTCCCTGATTGATCCCTATCATGGCCAGCAAGATCTCGCATTGCGCCAACTTCGCCATGTCTCGCCCGCCTTTGTCGAAGATCCATTAAGGGTTCTGCGCGTTGCTCGCTTTGCCGCCCGTTTTGCCCATCTTGGCTTTACCGTCGCCCCCGAAACCATGTCGCTGATGCAGGATATGGTTGTTGCCGGCGAGCTGTCCGCGCTAACACCAGAGCGGGTCTGGATCGAGTGGGAAAAGTCACTGCAGTCAGACAATCCGGAGATCTTCCTCAAAGTCCTGCGCCAGTGTGGTGCCCTTGCGGTGATCATGCCTGAAATCAACGCCTTATTTGGTGTTCCCCAGCCAGAGAAATGGCACCCGGAAATCGACTGCGGTATCCACACCCTGCTGGTCGCTGAGCAAGCCGCGGGCCTCAGCACTTCCAAGGTGATCCGCTTTGCCGCCCAGGTTCATGATCTTGGTAAGGCCCTAACCCCAAAAGAAGAGCTACCGAGCCACAAAATGCACTGCCACACCGGACTCGTTGCGATACGCGAGCTATGTCAACGCTTACGGGTACCCAATGAGTACCGCGATATTGCCTTGATGGTCTGTGCCCAGCATACCAAATTGCATTTTGCTGCCGAGCTACGCCCAGCAACCTTCATCAACATTTTCGATCAAATCGATGCCTGGCGTAAGCCTGAGCGGGTGGCACAATTGGCGACCTGCTGTCGAGCGGATGTGCGTGGACGTACCGGTTTTGAAAATGATCCCTACCCACAGGCCGATATCTTCGAGGGTGCCTTTGCCGCAGCCCAATCTGTCGAAGTAAAGCCCATCGTCGCAGCTGGATACAAAGGCAAGGAAATCAAAGAGCAACTGGCATTGAGACGCGCGGATGCGGTGACTGCGGCACTGGCCACTTTACGCTAGCGCATACGCCAAACTACTAGCCAAAAAGAAAAAGCCCGGCAAGATCATTGCCGGGCTTTCTATATCAATCGCTGACTGCGGGTTACTGAGTGACCAAAAACGCAATCAAGCCCACACCAAGCAGCAGACGGTAAACCACAAACGGGAACATGCCCAAGCGGGTCACCAGTTTGAGGAACGCATGGATACAGGCGTATGCACTGACAAAAGACACCGCGATACCAATCATCAAAGCATCAATCTGAATCGGCGCGCCACTCGCCACCAACTTCATACCTAGGTAACCACCCGCCAGCAAGATGATAGGAATAGACATCAGGAACGAGAAACGTGCTGCGGCTTCACGGGTGAAGCCCAAGTAAAGCGCCGCCGTCATAGTGGCACCAGAGCGTGAAGTCCCTGGGATCATCGCCGCGGCCTGTGCCAGACCGATAAACAGTGAACGTTTCCAATCAGCTTGGTACTCATCGTCTTTTTGCGGGGCACGAACATCCACCCACCACAGCAACAAACCAAAAAAGATGGTAGTGCAGGCAATCACCCACGCCGAGCGCAAATAGATCTCGATGATATCTTTCATGAACAGGCCAAAGAGACAGGCCGGGATCGTCGCCAGTACAATCATCCACGCCAGCTTGGACTCGGCACTGTGCTCCTTTTTGAAAATAGAGCTGATCCACGCCGACAGCAGGGCAACCACTTCCTTGCGGAAGTACCAGATCACTGCGGCCAGGGTACCAACATGGACCGCTACATCAAACGCCAAGCCTTGATCATCCCAACCCAGAATGGCAGAAGGCAAAATCAAGTGAGCCGAGCTCGAAATCGGCAAAAATTCAGTCAATCCCTGGATCAGGGCCAGCACAAAGGCTTCAAAATAACTCATCACAATCCCTAAACAACAAAATGATGCTCTACAGGCCAAAGGGCCTGTTCAAAACGAGAAGCATGCCAAAGCTCGGTGACCGTACGGCCATCACCCGGGATCACCCGGTGTGGGCACAGCTCCATCAAAGGCTGCAGCACGAAGGCGAACTTATAAATATCACTACGAGGGAGAACCGGGTAAGCGTCCTGCACGGTGTCACCGTATAGGAGGATATCCAGATCCAAGGTACGACTTTGATTTTTGACCGCATCGGGTGAGCGGCCATGTTTCAACTCTAGCTGCTTCAACGCGTGCAGCAGTGTATCCAATGACAAAGACGTTTCGATGACAGCGACACAATTAAAAAAGTTCGGCCCGCTAAACCCTACCGGCTCCGCTTCATAGATGGTCGACACCTTCATCCCCGCACCAAGCTGGCTCAAGCCAGCCAAACCGGCCTGCAGGTAGTGTTCGCGATCAATGTTTGAGCCAAGGCTGATATAGACCGAGGTCACTTGCTTCCTCGCTCGATCACAACCCCCACACCACGGGCATTGGCCACCGCACCGGGCTTGGTCACCCGAACTTTGATCCATGGTACCGAGAACTGGGTCATGATCAGGTTAGCGATCTCCTCGGCCACCCGCTCAACCAACAAAAAACGGCCATTTTGAATATGCTGTGTCACAGCATCGCTCACCGCTGCGTAATCCAAGGCATAGGCGACATCATCACTTTGTGCAGCAGGACGATTATCGTGCGCCATTTCCAAATCAAGCACCAATTTCTGCTTGATTTCCTGTTCCCAGTCATACACACCAATGGTGGCGATGACTTCTAGATGTTCGATAAATACTGAATCCATGTTCAATCGCTAATTTAGTTAGAGGTCGGATACCTAATTTGAGCAAAAACGCGTATTATCAGGTCGTAATCGTCAATATACTATGATCTTGATTTATATGATCATCGTGTTGCCTATCGGCGTTGGCTGAGCACTATACCATATGCCGGCCCACGCATCATGGCAGACGAGAGATAAAATCGGCGGCTTAAGGCCACTAGCGACAGGACCTTACATGACACCACTTGTACTCATGATCATTATCGGCGCCTACCTGCTGGGTTCAATATCCAGTGCCGTCCTGATCTGCCGCCTGTACGGCCTGCCGGATCCGCGAGAAAACGGCTCGGGTAACCCCGGGGCGACCAATGTCTTGCGTCTGGGTGGACGCGGAGCAGCCGCTAGCGTGCTGGTGTGCGACATCCTCAAGGGGATGCTGCCGGTATGGCTTAGCTACTTTATCGGAGTCAACCCGTTCATGCTGGGGTTCATCGGGATCGCCGCGTGTCTCGGTCATATCTATCCGATCTTCTTTCATTTCCGAGGCGGAAAGGGGGTAGCCACCGCTCTAGGCTCACTGGCTCCCATCGGCTGGGATTTAAGCGGCTTGCTGATCAGCACCTGGGTACTGACCGTGCTGGTAACCGGTTATTCTTCGCTAGGCTCCATGGTCACGGCCCTTGCCGCACCGCTGTTTACTTGGTGGGTCAAACCCGAATACACCATGCCTGTGGCCATGCTGTCATGCCTTATCGTCTTACGCCATCACGACAACGTACGTCGCCTGCTGGAAGGTGAGGAAAGTAAAATTTGGCATAAATTCCAACGCAAAAACAAAACAACCCCGCCACAAGACTGAGTCACAGCTTGCCGCAGGGTTGCTTATCTAGCCCATCTTTTTAAACCGCTTTATTCGCCTTGAATAGGTTTAAGCTGATCAATAGGCCAACGTGGGAAGGCTTTCACTCCCAAATCCATTGTCTCTTGGTTTTTCAGGCGCTGCATACCGGCAAAGGCGATCATCGCCCCATTATCTGTACAGAATTCGGTACGCGGATAGAATACTTCACCGCCCATCTTCACCATCATGGCTTCCAGCTGCTCACGCAGGTGCTTGTTAGCACTCACACCACCGGCAATCACCAAGCGCTTGAATCCCGTCTGCTTAAGAGCACGCTTACATTTAATCGCCAAGGTATCGACCACGGCTTCCTGGAATGCGTAAGCAATATCGGCGCGGGTCTGCTCGTCATCGTCATTGGCACGGATAGTATTGGCCGCAAATGTCTTCAGGCCAGAAAAGCTGAAATCCAATCCCGGACGATCAGTCATCGGGCGCGGGAACTTAAAGCGGCCTGCTGTGCCTTTGTCTGCCAGGCGCGACAGCAACGGGCCGCCTGGGTAGTCCAGCCCCATCAGCTTGGCCGTTTTATCAAATGCTTCACCGGCAGCATCATCGATCGACTCACCCAAAATCTGGTACTCGCCAATGCCTTTGACTTCCACCATCATGGTGTGGCCCCCCGACACCAGCAGTGCCACAAATGGGAACTGGGGCGGGTTATCTTCCAGCATCGGGGCCAGCAGGTGGCCTTCCATATGGTGTACAGCGACAGCAGGTAAGTCCCAGGCATACGCCAGGCTTCGGCCTATCGTTGCCCCAACAAGCAGTGCGCCTACCAAGCCAGGGCCAGCAGTGTAAGCCACACCGTCTAAATCTGCAGGCGTCAAACCGGCATTGTTAAGCGCTTCCTTGATGAGCGGAATCGTCTTCTTGACATGGTCACGGGAAGCCAACTCAGGAACAACACCACCGTAATCGGCGTGCAGTTTTACCTGGCTGTAAAGCTCGTGTGCCAATAGGCCTTTTTCATCATCGAAAATAGCCACACCTGTTTCGTCACAGGAGGTTTCGATGCCCAGTATACGCATAACAACCTCTATACTTATGGTAATTGGGGGCCATACTACCGCCCTTGACAGAAATTAACCAGTTCAGGGTTGCAGAATGCTTTACAAATGCCCCCAGATCAGATTAGAATTTCGCACCATTTTTAATCAGCTGATACTTTAATGAACATCAGCATTAACCGAATCACTCTGAGGTGAGTATTACATGCCAGTAATCAAAGTACGTGAAAACGAACCGTTTGACGTAGCACTACGTCGTTTCAAGCGCTCTTGCGAAAAAGCAGGTATCCTTTCTGAAGTACGTCGTCGTGAACACTTCGAAAAGCCTACTACTGTACGTAAGCGTGCGAAAGCAGCGGCAGTTAAGCGTCACCTGAAGAAATTGGCTCGCGAAAACGCGCGTCGCGTTCGTCTGTACTAATCTGTCTGATTAACAGAAGGAACGTGTTATGACTCTGATTGAACGTCTAAAAGACGAACAAAAAACAGCGATGAAAGCCAAAGACAAACCTCGTCTTGGCACGATTCGTTTGGTAATGGCTGCCATTAAACAGCGCGAAGTCGACGAGAAGATCACTCTTGGCGAAGACGACGTGCTGGCAGTATTGACCAAAATGGTAAAACAGCGCCGTGATTCTGTTGCTCAATACGAAGCAGCCAATCGCCAAGATCTTGCTGATGTTGAGCTTGCTGAAATCACAGTACTGGAAGAGTTCATGCCGCAGCCGCTGACCGACGACGAAGTCGCCGCTCTGCTGGATGAGGCAATTGCGACAACCGGTGCTGCCAGCATGCAAGACATGGGCAAACTGATGGGCGTGTTGAAGCCACAAGTTCAGGGTCGTGCCGATATGGGTAAAGTTAGCCAGTTGGTGAAAGCCAAGCTAGGTTAATCCCTACCCTATTTCTGCAACAAGCCGTGCTATCCGGTTCCGGACTGCGCGGCTTGTTCGTATTCAGCATCCCGTCAATTATATTTCAACGATGCCAAATCAAAGTGCTATCATCAGCGATAACACTTTGATTTGGCACCCCCACACACAGCAGGTAACACCACGCTATGGCAGGAAAAATCCCACGTACATTTATCGATGATCTCATCTCGCGGCATGACATCGTGGATATTGTGGATGCCAGAGTTAAGCTCAAGAAACAGGGCAAGAACTTTGGTGCCTGCTGTCCGTTCCACAACGAAAAGACACCTTCATTCTCTGTCAGCCAGGAAAAGCAGTTCTACCACTGTTTTGGTTGCGGAGCCCACGGCAATGTCCTCGACTTCGTCATGGAGTTCGACCGCCTGGAGTTTGTCGAAGCTATCGATGAGCTAGCCTCACAACTTGGTCTCGAAGTGCCGCGCGAGCAAGGTAGCGGTGGCGGTCAGCCCGCCACCCGCAGCAAAGAAAAGCTCGGCTTGTACGACATGATGGGACAGATCTCCCAGTTCTACCAAAGCCAGTTACGCACCCAGGAAGGTCAGGTTGCAATCGACTACCTCAAAGAGCGCGGGCTATCCGGTGAGGTCGTCAAGAAGTTTGGTATCGGCTTTGTACCGGATCAGTGGGATCAGGTCCGTAACCGTTTTGGCCGCGATATGCAGGCCCAGCAGGCGCTGGTCAGTGCCGGCATGCTGATCGAAAACGACAACGGCCGCCGCTATGACCGATTCCGTGGCCGGGTCATGTTCCCGATCCACGACCGCCGTGGCCGGGTGATCGGCTTTGGTGGCCGGGTACTGGGGGACGGTACGCCGAAATACCTCAACTCACCAGAAACCCCGATTTTCCACAAGGGGCGCGAGCTCTATGGCCTGTACGAAGTCCTGCAAGCCCACCGCGAACCGGAAAAGCTACTGGTAGTAGAAGGCTATATGGATGTTGTTGCCCTGGCCCAATTCGGGGTCGACTATGCCGTTGCCTCACTGGGTACCTCGACCACCGGTGATCACATCCAGATGATGTTCCGCCAAACCGGTACCGTGGTGTGTTGCTACGATGGCGACCGAGCCGGCCGTGATGCCGCATGGCGTGCCATGGAACAAGCCCTGCCGTACCTTAACGACGGCCGCCAGCTCAAGTTTATGTTCCTGCCCGACGGCGAGGATCCCGATACTTATATCCGTCAGTACGGCCAGGAAGGGTTCGAGCAACAAGTCAACCAGGCGATGAACCTGTCGGACTTCATGTTCACCACCTTGCTCCAGCAAGTCGATACCAGCAGCAACGAAGGCAAAGCCAAGCTCAGTACGTTGGCGGTTCCGCTGATCGACAAGGTGCCGGGCGGCACCCTGCGCCTCTATTTGCGTGAGATGCTGGGAAGAAAACTGGGATTACCCGACGAAAGCCAGCTGCAGCAGCTAATCTCTAAACAGGGGGCCGACGCCCCAAAGAAAGTTGGCCAGCCTGATATTAAGCGCACCCCGATGCGGGAAGTGATAGCGTTGCTCATCCAGAACCCAGGATTTGTCAATAGCCTAGAATTTGATATGGCGGCATTTGAAGGAATCGATGTCGCTGGACTAAATTTATTAATAACAATAGTTGAAAAGTGTCGGGCGAACCCCAATGTTAGAACTGGACAACTTCTAGAGGGTTGGCGCGGAAGCAAAAGCGAAGGGATGCTGGCTCGTCTGGCGGCCTGGCAGCTACCTCTCGCCAAGGAAGAGGACAACACTCTAGATGTTTTTCTTGACGCAATGGACAAAGTCATTGACCAGTGCGTTAAACAACAAATCGAAAAGTTGCAGGCTAAATCGAGAACCGTCGGCTTATCAGTCGAAGAGAAGCGGGAATTGCAGTTGCTTATACTCAACCGTCCCGGCTAGTAAGTAGTCATCAATTAAGAAATTTGTTATAATTATTGGTTTGCATCTCTGCATACTACTATTCTCAATCAGACCCTAAGTTGGATATCGTCTATGGAGCAAAATCCGCAGTCACAGCTAAAGTTACTTGTTGCTAAAGGCAAGGAACAAGGCTATCTGACCTACGCCGAAGTAAATGACCACCTACCAGAAGACATCGTTGATTCTGATCAGGTGGAAGACATCATTCAGATGATTAATGACATGGGTATTAAGGTGGTTGAAACTGCCCCTGATGCCGATGATCTGATGATGACAGAAGACAATGCGGACGAAGACGCGATTGAAGCCGCGGCCCAGGCCCTATCAAGTGTAGAAAGCGAAATTGGCCGCACTACTGACCCAGTACGTATGTACATGCGTGAAATGGGTACAGTTGAACTCCTTACCCGCGAAGGCGAGATTGATATCGCGAAGCGCATTGAAGACGGTATTAACCAGGTTCAGTGCTCTGTTGCCGAATACCCTAGCGCCATCGCATACCTGCTTGAGCAGTTTGACAAGGTTGAAGCCGAGGAGCTTCGCCTGACAGATATCATTTCTGGTTTTGTTGACCCGAATGAAGAAGCAACCGCAGCACCAACTGCCACGCACATCGGCTCTGAGTTAAGCGATGCAGATCTTGAAGACGAAGACAAAGATCTGGAAGAAGACGAAGACGAGGATGACGAAGAAGAAGATACGGGTATTGACCCGGAACTTGCGCGTGAAAAGTTCAACGAACTGCGAATCGCCTATGACAATATGGCATTGGCGATTGATACCCACGGCCGTCAGGATCCAAAAACTGCCGTAGCCGTTGATGTTCTTTCTGATATCTTCAAGCAATTCCGCCTGATCCCTAAGCAGTTCGATAAGCTGATTAGCTCACTGCGTGAGTCGATGGATAAGGTACGCACCAACGAGCGCCTGATCATGCGCATGTGTGTCGACAACAGCAAGATGCCAAAGAAAACCTTTGTCAGCTTTTTTGCCGGCAACGAATCCTCTTCTGAGTGGATTGACGAAGCGCTGAACTCTGGTAAGCCTTACGCTGAACGCCTGAAGAACTACGAAGAAGATCTTCGTCGTGCGACAACCAAACTGCGTATTCTAGAGCAAGACACCGGCCTGTCTATCGAGCGCATCAAAGACATCAGCCGCCGCATGTCGATCGGTGAAGCGAAAGCTCGCCGTGCGAAGAAAGAAATGGTTGAGGCTAACCTGCGTCTGGTTATTTCGATTGCCAAGAAGTACACCAACCGTGGCCTTCAATTCTTGGATCTTATCCAGGAAGGTAACATCGGCCTGATGAAGGCGGTCGACAAGTTCGAATACCGTCGTGGTTACAAATTCTCGACTTACGCGACATGGTGGATCCGTCAGGCAATCACCCGTTCGATTGCCGACCAGGCACGTACTATCCGTATCCCGGTTCACATGATTGAGACTATCAACAAGTTGAACCGTATCTCTCGCCAGATGCTACAGGAAATGGGCCGTGAACCATTGCCGGAAGAGCTGGCTGAGCGTATGCAGATGCCGGAAGACAAGATCCGTAAAGTACTGAAGATTGCCAAAGAGCCAATCTCGATGGAAACCCCTATCGGTGATGATGAAGATTCGCACCTAGGTGATTTCATTGAAGATACCACGCTTCAGCTGCCTATGGATGCCGCTACGGCAACCAACCTGCGTATGGCGACCAACGACGTACTGGCTGGCCTGACACCGCGTGAGGCGAAAGTACTGCGTATGCGTTTCGGTATCGACATGAACACAGACCACACCCTAGAGGAAGTGGGCAAGCAGTTCGACGTTACCCGTGAGCGTATCCGTCAGATCGAAGCCAAGGCACTGCGTAAGCTACGCCACCCAAGCCGCTCAGATGTTCTGCGCAGCTTCCTGGATGAATAACCACGCATCCTGATACGATTGATATAGACGGGCCCTCGGGCCCGTTTTTTTATACCCTTTGTTTCTACCATCAAGTACTTATCTTCCGCAGCCCGCAATAACAAGCGAACATCGTTAACTGCCTAAAAAGCAAGCAAAACAAACACTTTATTCGCTAGACAAGCCCACGACCTTCCCATATAATTTCACCCAATCGGCCCCTTAGCTCAGTGGTTAGAGCAGGCGACTCATAATCGCTTGGTCCCCAGTTCAAGTCTGGGAGGGGCCACCAGATTCTGATAAGGCGCATAGAGAAATCTATGCGCCTTTTCTTTTGCCTGCCATCCTCACGCCCTCCTCTGCCAGCTGGCTATAGCCATCTCTGCCCAAAGCACAACTCCGCCCCCCAGCTGAAACCTTAACCTACGAACCGCCTTATGATTTATTTTTCCCTCCGAAATAAACCATCACTTGATAAAAAACAAAAAAAATCTGTGAAATATGTAGATAATCTCAGCTTCTCTTTGAGTAGGCGTTAAAAATTTGCGCGCTATCACAAGGTGATTAAACAGATTGACTATGCTAATATACGCCCCTTGTTTGACCTGTCGATTTATGTCAGGCAGACATACAAGCGTCATCTAGCTACGGTATACTGATGACACCTTGCCAATAACCCTCTCGGTGTTAACGGCTGCTTTAGCTCACAAGAGATGCCTTACAAAAGCAACCCAACTGCTTTTGTAAGGCAATATTTTTGAAAAATTTGTATTGTCACAGACATCAACTGATCTAACGTTTCATTTGTTTGACGCTCGCCACACTTTGTAGGCGTATTTCAACATCAATGGCACGTTTTTTCAGGTATAACTCTGTGAATCAAATTTCCCTTGGGTAAAAGTTCGTCCGGAGACCATTCTCAATGAAAAAGACCAAGATCGTATGTACGATTGGACCTAAAACAGAATCTGTAGAAATGCTTACTAAGCTAGTTGACGCTGGCATGAACGTAATGCGCCTTAACTTCTCTCACGGTAACTTCGAAGAGCATGCTGCACGCATCACTAACTTCCGTGAAGTAATGGCCAACACTGGTAAGCAACTTGCGATTCTTCTAGACACTAAAGGTCCAGAAATTCGTACTATCAAGCTTGAAGGCGGTCAAGACTTTTCTCTTGTTGCTGGTCAGGAGTTCACGTTCACAACTGACACTTCTGTAATCGGTAACCAAGACCGCGTGGCGGTAACTTACCCTGGCTTCGCTAAAGACCTGGCAAAAGGCAACACTATCCTTGTTGACGACGGCCTGATCGAAATGGAAGTACTAGAAACCACAGAAACTGAAGTTAAGTGTAAAGTACTTAACAACGGTGACCTGGGTGAAAACAAAGGTGTTAACCTACCTGGCGTTTCTGTAAACCTTCCTGCACTATCTGAAAAAGATAAAGCTGACCTAGTATTCGGTTGTGAGCAAGGCGTTGACTTCGTTGCGGCTTCTTTCATCCGTAAAGCGTCTGACGTTAAGGAAATCCGTGAGATCCTGACGGCAAACGGCGGCGAAAACATCCACATCATCTCCAAGATCGAGAACCAGGAAGGCGTTGACAACTTCGACGAAATCCTTGAGCTATCTGACGGTATCATGGTTGCTCGTGGTGACCTAGGTGTTGAGATCCCAGCTGAAGAAGTTATCTTCGCTCAGAAGATGATGATCGAGAAGTGTAACCGTGCTCGTAAGATGGTTATCACTGCAACTCAGATGCTTGATTCTATGATCAACAACCCACGTCCAACTCGCGCAGAAGCGGGTGACGTAGCGAACGCCGTAATGGATGGTACTGATGCAGTAATGCTATCTGGTGAAACCGCTAAGGGTAAATACCCAGTTGAGTCTGTTTCTATCATGGCTCAAATCTGTTCACGTACTGATGGCGCGCTAAAAGCTGAGCTAGGTTCTCGCCTAGACAGCCCACGCCTACGTATCACTGAAGCGGTATGTAAAGGTGCGGTAGACACAGCAGAGAAGCTAGCCGCTCCTCTAATCGTTGTCGCAACTGAAGCCGGTAAGTCTGCACGTTCAGTACGTAAGTACTTCCCAACGGCAAACATCATCGCAGTAACAACTAACACTAAGACTGCTGCACAGCTAGTTCTGACTAAAGGTGTTACTCCAGTTGTTGTTGAATCTATCGACAACACTGACGCGTTCTACGCTTGCGGTAAAGACATTGCCCTGAAAACAGGCCTAGGCGTGAAAGGCGATATCGTTGTTATGGTATCTGGCGCTCTAGTTGCTTCAGGTACAACTAACACAGCTTCTGTACACGTACTATAAGTGTCATTGCGCTGATTGTTAAAACGGGAGCTTCGGCTCCCGTTTTTTATTCCGTTCACTCAGCATCCCCTGCTGGTTTCCTAACCAATCGCATAAGCGTTCTGTGATGACCTCTCACAATTATGAAACTTAGCAATCGCCCTCCACTTTTTTCCTCGATATACTTCACCATGCAGTATTCCCCTCGAGCATATACCTTATGGATTTAACTTAGCGGGTAACACTGTTCACTTTGCGCTGAAACCACACAATGAGGAAGAACGTGTCCAGCCCTACCCTTGCCGATACAGTCATGGAGATGATCCGCCAGGATATATTGACAGGTGAACTACTCCCCGGCCAAAAACTGGTTGTTGCCGACCTGAAGCAGCGATACAACGTCGGAGCTTCCCCGATACGTGAGGCCCTTGTCCAACTGGCTTGGCGCAAATACGTGCATTTCGCCCCACAAAAGGGCTGTTGGGTTGCCAACGTCTCGGCAGCTGAGCTGGAAGATTTATTCAATACCAATCAAGAGCTATCGAAGATCCTGCTAAAACGGGCCATTGAACACGGGGATGAGGCGTGGGAAATCAATATCCTAACCAGCTTTCACAAACTGAGCCGGTTGAACCCGGCACAAGCCAACACCGACTTTTCCGAGTGGGAGCAACGGCACAGCGACTTCCACCATGCCCTGCTGGCAGGCAGCCAGTCACCGACGATGCTGGCACTATACCGTCAGGTCTATGAGCAAATCGAACGTTATCGCCATATCTGGGTAAGCCGTCACCGCCAGTATGAAGAGCGTTACCACGACAATGGTGAGCATGAAGCGATGATGAAGGCGGTACTTGACCGTAATAGTGAGCAGGCGCTCGCGATTATGGCGACGCATTCAGAGCGAGCCCTGGAAATGATCAAAGGTGATCTCAAGTAGCCGGCACTACCAGAAGATCTCCTTGTGGTGAGTGTTGAGCACCAATACCGCCAGCAAGAAATACAACGCGCTGACATTGAAACCGAGCAACAACAGGCCAAGCACCGTCAGCCTTGCCAAGAATTTATGATTCATCGCTTCCCCCTAGTGCCATACTACCTAGTTGGCACCTAGCCTTATTAGACTTTAGTCTAATAAGGCTAGACTTTCAGGGAGGTAAAAAAACAAACACCCGGTGAAAGCACCGGGTGTTTTATAACTGAGACATTCTCTGACTCTGGAATTAAGCCTTAAGCGCCCGCTCCCCTCTGGCGATACCCACCACGCCACTGCGAGCCACCTCGATAATCTCGGTGGCTTCTCCGACAGCCGCAATAAAGGCATCGAGTTTTTCACTGGTTCCGGCCAGCTGAACGGTATAGATCTGGCTCGTCACATCGACAATTTGGCCACGGAAGATATCGGCAGTCCGCTTTACTTCCGCACGGGAAAAACCGCTCGCTTTGACTTTAACCAGCATTAGCTCACGCTCAAGATGCTCACTTTCAGTCACGTTGCTGACCTTGAGAATATCGATGAGCTTATGCAGCTGTTTCTCAATTTGCTCCAGTGCAGCATCATCATCAACATGGGTCGTGATATTCAAACGGGAGAGCGTGGAATCATCGGTCGGTGCTACCGTCAAAGACTCAATGTTATAGCCGCGCTGGGAAAACAGCCCCACTACCCGTGACAATGCGCCCGGCTCATTTTCAAGAAGTACTGATACAATCCTGCGCATATTATGTTCTCTCCGTTTTACTCAGCCACATTTCGCTCATTGACCCACCACGGATCAACATTGGGTAGACATGCTCGGTCTCATCGACACTGATATCAATAAATACCAGCCGGTCTTTAAGCGCCAGCGCCTTCTCCAACTCTTCTTCCAGCTTATTCGGGTCGGAAATTCTTACTCCAACATGGCCATAGGCCTCAGCAATGGCGGCAAAGTCCGGCACCGAATCCATGTAAGAATGCGAATGGCGGCCTTGATAAATCATATCCTGCCACTGTTTGACCATCCCGAGGAACCGGTTGTTCAGGTTGATGATCTTGACCGGGATATCGTACTGCAATGCAGTGGAGAGCTCCTGAATATTCATCTGGATACTACCATCTCCCGTTACACACACGACCTCGGCATCCGGCAAGGCAAATTTCACCCCCATTGCAGCGGGAAGGCCAAAGCCCATGGTGCCAAGACCACCGGAATTGATCCAACGGCGTGGTTTATCAAACGGGTAGTACAAGGCGGCAAACATCTGATGTTGGCCGACATCCGAAGCGACATAGGCATCACCATCGGTCAGCCTGTGAAGTACTTCAATCACTTCTTGCGGCTTGATGCGCTCATTATCCTTTTTATAGCTCAGGCACTGGCGGCCACGCCAAGACTCGATTTCGCTCCACCAGCCATCAATGGCAGCGTCGTCATTGTGGGCATTTTGCTCGTCGAGCATTTTCAGCATGCAATTCAGCACGGTATCGGCCGAGCCGACAATCGGAATATCAACCGCAATCGTCTTGGAAATGGACGACGGGTCGACATCAATGTGCATGATGGTGGCATTTGGGCAGTACTTCTCGACATTATTGGTGGTACGGTCGTCAAAACGCACGCCGATACCGAAAATTAAATCCGAGTTGTGCATCGCCATATTGGCTTCATAGGTACCGTGCATCCCCAGCATACCCAAATTATTCTTGTGAGTACCAGGGAAAGCCCCCAGCCCCATCAGGGTATTAACCACCGGGATATTCAAGCTTTCAGCCAGCTGTATAAGCTGCGGACTACAATCTGCCATGATCGCACCACCACCAACGTACAACACGGGTTTCTTGGCGCCTAGCAAGGCTTTGAGACCACGCTTGATCTGTCCCTTGTGACCCTGAGTCGTCGGATTGTACGAGCGCATCGCAATCGACTCAGGGTACTTGTACGGGTAGCTTTCAGCGGGATTGAGCATGTCTTTGGGAATATCAATGACAACCGGGCCAGGACGGCCGCTTGCGGCAATATAAAAGGCTTTCTTAATGATCTCTGGGATATCTTCTGGCTTTTTAACCAGAAAGCTGTGTTTGACGACAGGACGGGAGATCCCCACCATGTCACATTCCTGGAAGGCATCGTTACCAATGAGGTTACTCATGACCTGGCCGGAGAACACAACCATTGGAATGGAATCCATATACGCCGTTGCAATACCGGTAATTGCATTGGTCGCCCCCGGGCCAGAAGTCACCAGCACCACGCCGACATCACCAGTAGCACGGGCATAACCATCAGCCATGTGCACTGCTGCTTGCTCATGACGCACCAGTACGTGCTCAATATCACTTTTCTCATGCAGCGCATCATAGATGTCGAGTACTGAACCGCCAGGGTATCCGAAGATATGTTTCACGCCTTGATCGATCATCGAACGAACGATCATATCGGCGCCGGACAACATTTCCATATTTCTGCCTCCAGGTCGCGTATACCACCCTGCATAGCTAATTCATTCCTTGTCGTTGGCTAGCGGCCTGATACCGACTGTCTGACTGGAGGGACAAACAGAAGGAGATCAGCACGGGTTGCGCTAGCCTGCAACCGGAAATACAGCAGCCAACTATTTCTGACCACCTCAATTAGCTATACAGGCTGATATAACATAGTTAGGGCTTATTTTTAGCCTAATAAAATGAAATCATGCTTTCACGCTATGTCATCTGCTCAGAGTCATAACCCAAGCAGTAATCCGCAACAACTGTAACGTTTTTTTAGCAATCAAGTCTATTGCTCAAAAGCAGTTAACAAGTTTTCTCTGAAATGAGCAAATATCCATCAAGATAATCGCTAAAAGCCCCACACATGGCAGGATATATTCTCGCTATCGCAATCACATTCGGGATGTTTAACTGATCAAACCAGAGAGCAAGGCCAATTGGCAGATAAAAAAAAGGAGAGCCGAAGCTCTCCTATTCCAACCCGGTTGGCGCTGAGTATTACTTACTCGCCGCCTTGTGGCTTTCTTCGTACATACGTTCGATCTGCTGGTGATAGCGATCATGGATCACTTTGCGACGCAACTTCTGAGTCGGCGTCAGCTCACCTTTATCCATTGAGAAGGCACTCGGTAGCAGGGTAAATTTCTTCACCTGCTCAAAACGAGCCAAGTCTTTTTGCAATTCAACCACCCGCTTTTCAATCAGCTCGATGATCTGGCTATGTTTGACCAACTCCATCCGATCTTGATACTTGATGTTCAGTTCACGGGCATGCTCTTCAAGTGTTTCAAAGCAAGGTACAATGAGGGCAGATACAAACTTGCGTGTATCGGCAATCACCGCGATCTGCTCGATAAAGTGATCTTTACCAATGGTGCCTTCGATCACCTGCGGGGCAATATACTTACCGCCAGAGGTCTTCATCAGCTCCTTGATACGGTCGGTAATAAACACATTACCTTCCCCATCAATATGACCCGCATCGCCGGTTTTGAGGAAGCCGTCCTCGGTGAAGTTCTTGGCGGTTTCTTCTGGCATGTTGTAATAACCGCGCATCACCATCGGGCCACGCACCAAGATCTCGTTGTTATCGCCAATCTTCACTTCGGCGCCCGGCATCGACATACCGATTGAATCTGGGTTGAAGCACTTGTCATCCCAACACGATACGGTTGCCGTGGTTTCCGTCATGCCGTAGCCCAGTTTGACGTTGATGCCGATAGCATGGAAGAAACGGCCGATGCTCTCATCCAACTTGGCGCCACCGCATGGCATAAACTTGATGTTGCCGCCAAGAATAGCGCGTAGCTTCGACAATACCAGCTTGTCCGCCAGAGCATGGCTCTTTTTCAGCATCCAAGATGGCTCACGGCATTCTTGGCGTGCCAGGGCCATACGCGCCCCCATATTGACAGCCCAGGTAAAGATCACCTTGCGCTGGAAAGGGGCACGGGCAACCTTGTCGTGGACGGTAGAGAAAATCTTCTCGTAAACCCTTGGCACAGCCGCCATCACATTCGGCTTCACCTCAGCCAAGGCTTCTTTAAGCAAGTTGGTATCAGACAGGTAGCAGTTCACCCCGCCACGGTGCAATACATAGAAGGTCCATGCACGCTCAAAAACGTGCGACAGAGGCAGGAAACACAGCGACACATCGCCCTCTTCCAGTGCCAGTTTCTGGTCATGGCCTTCAAGTTGTGAACCGATATTGGCGTAATCAAGCATCACCCCTTTCGGCGTGCCCGTGGTGCCAGAGGTGTAAATCAGGGTCAGCAGATCATCCATTGCCGCGTTATCCAAACGCTGGACCAAGGTGTCTTCCGCCGCCGTCTCGGCTGCCGCCATAAAGTCCTCAAAACGGCTCACCAACGGGTGTTCGGTCAGGTTCTCTACCTCACCCATCACCACGATATGCTCAAGCTCGGGGCAGTCACCAGCCACTGAAACAGCAGCATCAAGTTGAGCTTGCTCACCAACAAACAGGATACGGATCCCGGCATCATTGATGATGTATGCGGCTTGCTGCGGGGTGTTGGTTGGATAAATAGGAACAGTTACAGCTCGGTTATACAGTGTTGCAAAGTCAGCCACTGTCCATCGTGGCATGTTATTGGAGAAAATACCGACTTTATCTTGGACATTCAGGCCCTGTCCAACCATAGCGAGTGCGAGCTGTTGGATCTGCTCACCAAACTCACTCCAGCGGATATCCTGCCATTGACCTGCCACTTGGTGGCGTAATGCAACCTGATCACCTAAACGTTCAACTTGGGAACGAATGCGGTTGACGATATGAAATTCACGTTTAGCCATAACTACTCTGCCGTTCTGGCTTACACCTGTAAGCCTATTCCGCTGGAAGTCTACCCGTGACGTAGGGAAAAAGGCAACTCTGTGACCTCACAAAATCCCTATTTCCCTGGTACGACCAGAGCTGGAAAGCCAGATATTACAAAGGCTCTACCTTTCCCTAATAGCACCGCTACAAAGTGTAAGGAAATACGTCTAACTTACCGCCAACTAATAGTATAACGGCATAATTTGACTCAGTATGAAAAACAGAAGCCAGCAATTGCTGGCTTCTGTTCGAAAAAGATATGAAAACCGATTAGATCGAGCTGTCACCACACACGGCAAGCAGCTGGTCACGCATCCAGATATGCCCCTTGTCCTTCTGCGAAGACTCGTGCCAGCTGAGATACCCTGAAATCTTGGCCGATTCCACCGGTAGTGGCAAAATCTTCAACTGCTGGCTAGCAGCAGTCACGTTGGCCAGCCAACGTGGCACCACGGCAATCAGCTCAGATTGGCTGACAACATACATAATGTTGCTCAAGCTCGCCCCTTGGTAGGATTCCTGGTAGGTAGCATGGCTGTTGTAGATATGATCGGCAAACATCTTCACCCCAGGGATCGACTTCATAACCGCATGCTGCTCTTGGGTGAATTCTGCTTCAGTAATGCTGTCGCCAATACGCGGATGGTTACCGGCAGCCACCACGACCAGCTCATCGCTGAACAACTCGGTGCTGCAGAAACCCGGCTCATCGAAGCGCACATAATCAATCACGAAGTCGATATCTTGATAGCGCATCTTCTGGGTCAGTCCAGCATCCAGCTCGGCTTCAACCTGTACACGGACGTAAGGCGCCTGCTCAGCCACATTGCTCAAGATACGAGGAGCAAAACGCATATCAGACGGACTGCAAACAGCCAGTTTAAAGGTGCGGGTCGACGTCTCCGGCGAAAAGATAGAAGATGGTAATTCGTTTTTCACCAGCTGCAACGCCTGGCGAAGCGGACCAAATAGCTGCTTGGCACGCTGGGTAGGCTGGATCCCACGACCATGGCGGATAAACAGCTCATCGTTGAACATCACTTTCAATCGAGCGACGGCATTACTCACTGCCGGCTGGGACATACCCAGGTTGTGCGCTGCGCGGGTAATATTTTGCTCCTGCATAACCGCATCGAATACAGTCAGTAGGTTTAGATCAACGCTACGTAAATTGGATTCCATTTTATACCCATCAGCAGGGTGAATAAGTGAACTTCTGCGTGCCATTATTTGCCTCTATAAATTACCGTTATGGGGCAAAATCCATTATGCCGCCGGTGAATAGCTGGGCATTCCAATGCCTCTGAAAACTGACTCCCCCTCTTGGGGTGCTGCCAGTATGTTTCAAATAGATTGACGAAATAAATAGGCCAGCATCAGCAAATTGATGCAGTTATATGTAAAAAACTGAATTCAGAATACAAATCCTTACAAATCAATACGCTAAGCGGGATATAAAAAAACCTAAAATATCTATAATTAAAGTAAAGCTTCGATTATAAGCAAAATTAAAGGGTTAGGAGAAAGCAAGAAGGACCTAAAGCGGCCCTTTGTGAAACAGAAAAGCGGAAAGTGTTATACCGTCGTTATCGACGATTTGTAACTATTTGGGTCATGATTGGTATACCACTCAATCATTGCCTCTTCGACTACTTCAGGGTACTCCACTCGGTCCCAAAGCTGCTGCCATAATTCATCACATTTATGCCAATCTCCCGATAACACCCAGTTTGCTATGGCCGTCGCGACATCGGGTATTTTCACCCGACCGGCAGAATCACTGTCCAACCAGTTTCTCACCGCCGCGGGATCAAGATAGCTCATCGAACTGGCCAGCCCCATCATCTCCAGAGTCATTACATTGCTCATTTGCTCATACTGGCCATGCAACGGCTTAAGCAGCAGTCTCTTGCCCAAATTCATCGCCTCAGAAGGTAACTCGAAACCACCGTTGGCAATCACTCCACGGCAACAGTGCAGTCGATGATGGAAAGTTTCCCGGTTGAGCTGGCGGATACTGACATTGTCATACTCGCTATCACCGCTGGCCTCGGGGTGATAACAGTAAAAATGGACTTGAGTAAATCGGGTCAGCAAATCAAGTACCGCCTGCAAATTCTCGAATGGCAGATAAACCAACACCGACTGATCGCTGTCTACCGGTACTTCACTCACCGGTACGATCGGCGGTAGGATCATCTGATCGAAATGAAACCAATGGACACCCAACTGCTGGGCTGTCGGGGCAAAGCCGCGGAGCACCAAACCGTCAAACCAGGTTTGTCCTTGAGTTGGGATATCGTGTAAAAAGGCATTCTGGTGACTGATGCCGATGCTGTGGACTTGCTGTTTTTTCGCCGCCCAGGCCGATACCGGCTCGAAGTCATTGAGCACCACATCATAGCCGGACACATCGAGCTTGCGGACATCGCGTAAAAAACGGGCTAAGTGATTACTCGTCAGGGTTTTCCACCGGTTCACTTCACCGTTTTCAGTGACAAAGGTGAGCCCGTGCCGAGTTTCGAATTGGCCGAAACACTCCATATCAAAATATCGGTTGTCCGGACGACCAGAAAACAGGAAGTCGACATCGGCTCCCAAAGCCGAAAACGCCCTGGCCATTTCGCGAGCCCGTGAAATATGGCCATTGCCCGTGCCTTGGACACCATAAAGGATCTTCATCTATTGACCACTCCTCAGAAGCTTACCAACTGAAAGCACAATATGCCCAGCAAGGCCCCTGCAACCACATCAGTAATGTAGTGCACCCCAAGCAGTACACGGGAAAACCCTATCGCTGTTGCCCACGGCCAGATAAACCAAGCGGTATCCGGATAAAACGCCGTGATCAGCGGGGCCATGACAAAAGCGGCCGCAGTATGGCCCGATGGCAAGCTGTATTTGTCCGACGGCGTGATAAAGCTCGGTAGGGCCGCTGGGCGATTGCGCTTCAAGCTATTTTTCAAAATGAGGTAAACCGGAAGTTCGAGGGCAAACGCAAGTAACCCTGTTTTCACCACGTCTGCTCCCTGCCGAGGATCAGTGACCCAAACCAACGCTGCAAAAATCACATACAGGTGGCCATCCCCGGTGTGGGACACCGCGCGACTCAGGCGCGCAACTTGTAAGTTGAAGCGGTGGCAAAGGCAAAGCGCTGAAAATGCATAGTCCAATCGCTGTAACGGTGTCAGTAAGGTCATCACCCGCTCCTGATCTGATTAATTAAGGATCAGATTAGGAAAGAGATATGACATCGCAGTGACGCTTTAAAGGAGGGATAATGACAATCCTTGCGCAAAGGGTGCGGAAGGATTGCCATAGGGTAGCGACAATTATACAGAGGCTAAATTTTCGTGCCGGTGTACCAGCTTGAAGTCTGACAAGATCACGTATGCTGCCGGGATCATAAACAACACCAACAGAGTCGAGGTGAAAATACCGAATACAATCGAGATCACCAGCGGCTTGATGACCTGTGCCTGCAAGCTGGTTTCCAGCATCAACGGCAACAAACCGGCAGCGGTCGTCAGCGATGTGAGGAAAACAGCCCTGAAACGTTCGCGGCTCGCCTGTACCACCGCTTTTTCGATGTCATCACCATCATCGAGGTGATGACGGATATACTGCACCAGCAAGATGGAATCATTGACCACCACCCCGGCCAGCGACACAAAGCCCATCATACTCGGCATGCTCAGCGGGTGCCCCAGCAGCAAGTGGCCCCAGAACACTCCGATCAAAGCTAGTGGTATCGCCAACAGGACAACGAAGGGTTCGAGGTAACTGCGGAACTGGAAGCTTAGGATCACAAATACCCCGAATATCCCCAGCATAAATCCTATCGCCATCGACTGGCCGGTTTCCGCGGTATCCTTGGCCGCCCCTTCGAAATCAAAACGAAGCCCCGGATACTGCTGCTGCAACTTAGGCATCAGCTGGGTTCTGAACTGGTTCAACACCTCGCCGGAGCTGATCACACTCTCCTGCAGGTCGCCATAGACGCTGAGCGTTCGCAAGCCGTTAATGCGCTGAATACGCACATAATTACGCTGATGCTCGAGGATGGCCACCGATGCCAAAGGGATCTGGCTACCATCGGACAAAATGATCGGGAAACTTGAGAGGGTCTGTAGATCCGCCGCCCGCTCTTTGTTGAACATCACCTCGATTTCAATGTTCTCGGGCCCGATCTGAATTTCATCGGCAGTCTGGCCGAAATACGCCGACCGAAGCTGTGAGGCAATCAGCTGGCCATCGACCCCGAAAGATTCGGCGCCCGGACGAAGACGGATCAACACTTCCGGCTTACCCATCCGCATATCATCCAGCACACCCGATACCCCGGCAAATTCATTGAAGAACTGCTGAGTCTCGATAGAGGCCGCTTTAAGCATCGCCAAGTCATCATGCTGCATCCGCACTTCAATCGCTCGCCCACCCGGCCCCATCATTGGCTGCTTGTAAACTAGAGCCACCGGGGCGGCCAGTTCACCAACATCTTCACGCCAGGCATCGATAAACTCATCGATCAGGCTATTGCGGATCTCGGCACTGAGCAAATCAAGCCTAACCGTTGCCACATGCGGGCCGCTCTCGTCGGCATCGGCATTGAAGTTGAACTGCTCGGTAATGTTTTTGACCAGCGAGACACCGCCTTCGTTGCGCTCACTCCACAGTTCATTAAGGCGCTTTGCCGAGGCAACGATTTCATCGACGACGGCTTCGGTCTGGCCCAACGTCGATCCCGGCGGCAAAATGATCCGCGCTTCGGCAATGTCACCATCCAGTTCAGGAAAGCCAACAAACTTCAGGCCACCACCTGCCAGCAAGGCAAAGGACGCAAACAACAAGCCTATCACCCCGCCGACAAACAGGTAACGCCACTGCACTACCAGAGCCACCATTTTGACAAGACGCTCGTTACGGAAACGCTCAAAGCTGGCCAAGAAGCTCTGCTTCCATTTCGGTGGCAGCTTCTCCTGCTTTTGCCGGTGCAGTGAATGGCTGAGGTGGCTTGGCAAAATCAGGAAAGCCTCGATCAAACTGATCGTCAGTACCAAGATCAGTACCTGCGGAACCACCCGCAATACCGCACCCATTTCCCCCTCAAGAAAGATCAAGCTACCGAAAATACAGATTGTAGTGAGAAATGATGAGACGACCCCCGGCAGCACTTTCCTCACCCCGTTGTACACCGCATCTTGGATCTTCTGTCCGCGATCAAGGTGGGAGGCTATCGACTCGGAGATCACTATCGCATCATCCATCATGATCCCGATCGCCATCAACAGGCCAACCAGCGACATAATGTTGATGGACAAGGAGAAAGTGGCCATCAAATACATACTGCCAAGAAAAGCGACCGGTAAGCCGGCGGCGATCCAGAATGAATAGCGGAAAGAGAAGAACAACCACATCACCGCAAAGACCAGCACGACCCCCTGCCAACCATTTTTGACCATCATGGTCAGGCGATCCCACAATAGCGACGAGAGATCGTTAGTCAGCGTCAGGGTCACACCTGTTGGCGCCCGCAGATTTTCCGCCTCGACAAACGCCGCAACCCGCTCTTTGATCCGCAACGCATCATCAGCCTTGTTCTTGCTGATCCGCAGCATTGCCGACGGCACACCGTCAAACAACACCTTCTGCTCGTCAAGGGCGAAGCGGTCGGTAATGGTTGCGACATCTCCCAAGCGCAAGACGGCACCAAGGCTATCCGCCCCGACAACCGTCCGGGCAATGGTCTCCGGGGTAATTTTTTGTTCATCGAAGCGGATCAACAGATTACGGTCTGCCATCTCAATGTTACCGCTCGGCAGTTTGATATTCTGCCGGCTCAACTTGCTGGCAATATCACTGACGCTCAGGCCAAGCTGGCGTATCGCCACTTCATCGAGTTCGACCCTGAGCTGGTGATCGGAAAAGCCACTGACCTCGACCAGCGACACCCCATAATCAAGTTTGAGGATCCGTTTGAGTTGCTCGGCATAAGCCTTGAGGTGCGGCAGGCTAGTATCCGCTTTGATCGCCACATCGACCACCGGCTCGTTCCAGTCCAGCTCGCGGACTATCGGTGATTCAATTTCAGAGGGAAAATCATTGATCGCATTGATCTGGGTCTGCACATCCACCAGCATCCGCGATACCACGTCGCTGTTGGTGAGCTTGAGGATCAGCGATGCCGACCCCTCCACCGCTTCACAGCGGGTCTCGATGATATTGGCCAGACCGTCTACGGCATCTTCCATCCGCATACAGATACTCTCTTCCACTTCCTGTGGCGAGGCTCCCGGGTAGACCACCGAGGCAATAATATAAGGGGGCGCAAACTCCGGAAAGGTTTCACGCTTGATCTTGGGCAGGGACACCAACCCCAATATGATCAAGGCCAGCATCATCAGGTTGGCGGCGGTTGGGTGGCGGGAGAAATAACGGATCATGACGCCGGCTCCTGCTCTTGGTCTTGAACCTCTTTAACCGGGTAGCCATTCACGGTCACCACTTTCAACGCCATCCCTGCGACCGCAGGCAACAGATCATTGACCACCAACTGGGTACCCGACACCAGCTCACCGCTGATCGCCACTTGGCCATCACGGCGGAACAGTACTGTCACCGTCTGGATCGTCAAATTACTCTCACTGTCAACCAAGTACACTTTATTGCCATGCAAAGCCCGCTCAGGGATCACCCAATGGGGGTTGGGCTGACCCGATATCCGCGCTTCGACAAACATGCCATTGACCAAGGGCGGAGCGGTTTCCGGTGATAGCTGGCTGTAGTCCTGATCGACCTCAAGGATCACCCCGACGGTGGCCTGGTTGGCATTCACCGTATCACTGATCCGGGTGACTTTCGCCGGCCACTGCTGGATAAAACTGCCACTGGATAACTGGATACTGGCGCTGAGATCGAGCTGATCAGCCCGTGGCTTGCCATCGGCATGGGCGGTATACTGAGTCAGGCTGGCGGCCAGCACCTGCATATCATGCAGGGCGATTTGGGCGTCAATTTCCACCGTATCGATACCGTGCGCCACCACCATCACCTGCTGGGTATTCACCACCTGATCCTGCTCGATATCCACACTGGAGATCCGGGCATCGATCGGCAAGGTGATCACCGTTTTTTGCAAAGAGCGCTTGGCTTCGCTCACCTGCGACAAGTTCACTTCCAGCTGAGCCTGTGTGACCTTGCGTTCATTGGGTAATACGATGAGCTGGTTCTCAATTTCCTGGACCACTTTCTGGCTCGCCAACGTATTCTGCTGCTCCAGATCGACCGTCGATTGCGAGGTCAGTCCCTTGGTGCGAAGTTCCTGCTTGCGTGCCAGCTCTTTCTTGCTGATTGCCAACCGGTTTTTTTCTATCTTGAGGGTGGTTTTCAGGTTTTGCTCTTCCTGCACCAACTTGGCCAACTGTGCTTGGCTAGCACTGACATCGGCCTCGGCCTGTGCCAATCGCAACTCATAATCCAAGGGATCGATATTGAGCAAGATCGTACCCGCATCCAGTACCCGACCTTTGTTCAGATCAGGATGGCGGTATACCACCTTACCCGTCACTTCCGCGATGGCCTGCCACTCCACCTTCGGCGCCACCCGGCCAAAACCGGCCGCTTCTGGTGCCAGCTGTTGCTGCTCAAGGTTGATCACATCGACCCCCCGGGCACGCTCTATCGCCGGCTTTATATCCGGCGAAGGGCGCAAGTTAATCGCCAGTACCAATATCACCACGCCAGCTAGCACAGCAGGGAACAGGAGCAGTTTTCGATTCTTCAGCATGGTTTCGTTTCTTCCTTTGGCATCATCAATCCACGTACCAGCAAGTTGACATTGTGCTCGGCAAGTTCCGCTAAATACGTTTCATCCATTTCAATATTTTGCATCGTCAGCATTGAAGGTGGGATCAAAAAAGGAAATACCATCAAGCTGATAAAACTCATTCTGGCCTTATTCGGGCATACGTCAGCCCGCAACTCCCCCTGCGCCTGCAGTTGCTGGAACATAACGTCAATCGCCGGACGCGCCACTTCGTTAAAAATCTTTTCCATCGTTTGGCGCTGGAGATCGGCCGGCTCCATCATCATGGCGCGGGCAATCAACTTGGGCATATCGGGGTTAGGTGCCATGATCCGATAATAGGTACGCATCAAATCACCAATTGAGGCAAAATCCCCCTTGCTCAGGGCGATCTTCAACTGGGCATGAATAGGTTTCACGGTTTCCCTCAGCATGGCTTCATACAGACCGGCCTTGTTGGCAAAATAGTACCGGATCAACGCCACATTCACGTCGGCACGGTTGGCTATCATCCGCGTCGATACCTTGCTGTAAGGCAAGCTGACAAACAGCTTCCTCGCCTCGGCGATCAACCTCTCTCTGGCGTCAGACTCACCGACTGGACGCCCAGCTTTACCCACCATACAGCCTCTCCCGCCTTTGCAGTTTTGCCAACATTTCGCTTCTGCTTCACTCAATTAATCAGATGATTAATTTTAATTCCTCCCTTGCATACCGACAGGACAATAATTCCCCACAATTTAATCAATTGATTAATTTTACTATACGAGAAATTTCCTCACCTTGATGTGAACTCAACAAATAAATAACATTCCCATCATCACTATCCACCATGCCATCAGCCTCCCTCCCAGCCAAACAGGAACCGCCCCTCTGCATACAACTGGTCAGATTTGTTGTGGCAAACGTGGAATATCAATTGAATAACCATAAAAAGAAAATAAACATGCAATTAATGGTTGACGGTCCACCTGTCTATTTGGTATTCATTTGTTAACCAAGTTTGTGGATATATTTCAATTATGAAAATGCGTTTCTCATCTCTTCTCCTAAGCCTCCTCCTTATCGTGAATTAATCGCGCGGGTAGCTTATGAGTGGGAAACACCACTAAGAATTCTAAAAACCCGCGCAGTTAGCGCGGGTTTTTTCTTATACAGGCCAGCGCAAGCGGATGCAGACAATGCCAATACCGGCAGCCAATGAAAGGAAGTAGCAATGAAAGATCAGGTCATCATTTTCGATACCACGTTACGGGACGGTGAGCAGGCGCTATCCGCCAGCCTGACGGTGAAAGAAAAACTGCAGATCGCTTATGCCCTTGAACGCCTCGGGGTAGATGTCATCGAAGCTGGCTTCCCGATTTCATCTCCGGGTGACTTCGAATCAGTACAGACCATTGCCAAACACATCAAAAACAGCCGGGTCTGTGCCCTTTCCCGTGCGGTAGCGAAAGATATTGATGTTGCTGCTGAATCGCTAAAGGTTGCCGAAGCATTCCGTATCCATACCTTCATCTCGACTTCCACTGTCCATGTTCAGGACAAACTGCGCCGCAGCTACGATGACGTGATTGAAATGGGCGTGGCTGCCGTGAAGCGTGCCCGTAACTACACCGATGATGTCGAGTTCTCGTGTGAAGACGCAGGCCGAACTCCAATTGATAATCTATGCCGGATGGTGGAAGCAGCCATTAATGCCGGCGCTAACACCATCAATATTCCTGATACTGTCGGTTACACCCTACCGAGCGAATTTGGCGGCATCGTCAGCCAGCTGTTCGAGCGAGTCCCGAATATCGACAAGGCTATCATCTCGGTGCATTGCCACGATGATCTCGGCATGTCAGTGGCCAACTCAATGGCTGCAGTACAAGCTGGAGCTCGCCAGGTTGAGGGAACAATCAACGGGTTGGGTGAGCGGGCGGGTAACTGTTCGCTGGAAGAGATCGCCATGATCATCAAGACCCGCGCTGAGTTCCTGGGTGTCCATACCAACATCAAGCACGACGAAATCCACCGCACCAGCAAAATGGTCAGCCAGCTGTGTAACATGCCGGTACAAGCTAACAAGGCTATCGTCGGTGCCAATGCCTTCAGTCACTCGTCGGGTATCCATCAGGACGGCATGCTGAAGAACAAGAACACCTATGAGATCATGACTCCCGAGTCGATTGGCCTTAAGAACCAAGCGCTGAACCTAACGTCTCGCTCAGGCCGCGCCGCGGTGAAGAGCCACATGGATACACTGGGTTACACCGAAAACGAATACAACCTGGACGCTCTATACGCCGACTTCCTGAAGCTGGCCGACCGCAAAGGCCAAGTCTTCGATTACGACCTAGAAGCGCTGATGCATTTTGCCAACCTGCGTGAAGAAGATGACTTCTTCAAGCTGAACTACCTAAGCGTGCAGTCCGGTAGCGTAATGGCAACCACCAGCATCAAACTACAGTGTGGTGATGAGGAAAAATGCGAAGCCGCTGTCGGCAACGGTCCTGTCGATGCGCTATACCAGTGTATCTACCGCCTGACCGGTTATGAAATCGTGCTGGATAAGTTCGATCTTACCGCCAAGGGCGAAGGCGAAGATGGCCTGGGCCAAGCTGACATTATCGCCAACTACAAAGGCCGCAAGTACCACGGTACTGGCTTGGCCACCGACATTGTCGAAGCATCAGGACAAGCACTACTTCACGTGATCAACAGCATTCATCGCGCCGATCAAATTGCAGAAATTAAACAAAAATCCCAAATGGAGACAGTATAACCATGGCAGGTACATATAAAATTGCCGTTCTACCGGGTGACGGTATTGGCCCAGAAGTTATGCAGCAGGCCCACAAAGTATTGGCCGCTGTACAAGAGAAGTTCGGTTTCACCCTAGACTGCGAAGAGTATGATGTCGGTGGTATCGCCATCGACAACCATGGCTGTCCCCTTCCGGAAGCAACAATGAAGGGCTGTGAAGCCTCTGATGCGATTCTGTTTGGTTCGGTGGGCGGACCGAAATGGGAGCACCTGCCACCGAACGATCAGCCTGAGCGCGGCGCATTGCTGCCGTTGCGCAAGCACTTCCAGCTGTTCTGCAATCTGCGTCCGGCACAGATCCACAGTGGCCTTGAAGCCTTCTCGCCACTGCGTGCCGATATCTCCGAGCGCGGCTTCGACATTGTCGTAGTCCGTGAGCTAACCGGCGGTATCTACTTCGGCCAGCCGAAAGGCCGCGAAGGTGAAGGCCCGCAAGAGAAAGCTTACGATACCGAGATTTACCACCGCTACGAAATCGAACGCATTGCCCGTATTGCCTTTGAATCAGCCATGCTACGTAACAAAAACGTTTACTCCATCGATAAAGCCAACGTGCTGCAGAGCTCTATCCTGTGGCGTGAAGTGGTCGAGGAAATGGCCAAGGACTACCCGGAAGTCACGCTGAACCACATGTACATTGATAACGCGACCATGCAGCTGATCAAAGATCCGTCGCAGTTCGATGTCATGCTGTGTTCGAACATCTTCGGTGACATTATTTCGGATGAATGCGCAATGATCACCGGCTCTATGGGCATGCTGCCTTCTGCTAGCCTGAACCAGGATAAATTCGGTATGTACGAGCCAGCAGGCGGTTCGGCACCGGATATCGCAGGCAAGAACATTGCTAACCCGGTGGCACAAATCTTATCTGCAGCCCTAATGCTGCGCTACAGCTTGGGCGAAGAGCCAGCTGCACGCACTATCGAACAGGCCGTCTCACAAGCGCTGGAAGCCGGTGAGCTGACGGCAGATCTCGCGGGCAATAGTCCAGCACTGAGCACCAGCGAAATGGGCGACAAGATTGCCCAGTACATTCGCCAAGCCTAATCGCAGCAAGGAGCAAACGAGCAATGTCTACTACCAAAGCGCCTCAGACGCTATACGAAAAAATCTATGATGCCCATGTTGCGGTTGCCGCCGAAGGCGAAAACCCGATCCTGTACATCGACCGCCATCTGGTGCATGAAGTGACTTCACCGCAGGCCTTTGACGGTCTGCGTGAAAAAGGCCGCAAGGTACGCCAAATCGGCAAAACCTTCGCGACGATGGATCACAATGTCTCGACCCAGACCAAGGATATCAATGCCTCGGGCGAAATGGCTCGTATCCAGATGGAAACACTGGCCAAGAACTGCGAAGAGTTCGGTGTCACCTTGTACGATCTGAACCACAAATACCAAGGTATCGTCCATGTTATGGGCCCAGAGCTAGGTATCACCCTGCCGGGTATGACGATCGTATGTGGTGATTCGCACACCGCCACCCACGGTGCGTTCGGCTCACTAGCATTCGGGATCGGTACATCGGAAGTTGAACATGTACTGGCGACCCAGACCCTGAAGCAAGCCCGTGCCAAGACGATGAAAATCGAAGTCAAAGGCAAGGTTGCAGAAGGCATCACGGCAAAAGATATCGTACTGGCGATCATCGGCAAGACCACCGCAGCGGGGGGTACCGGCCATGTGGTTGAGTTCTGCGGTGAAGCCATCACCGACCTGACCATGGAAGGCCGCATGACGGTCTGTAACATGGCTATCGAGCTCGGTGCCAAAGCTGGCCTTATTGCCCCTGACCAAACCACATTCGACTACATCAAAGATCGTAAATTCTCGCCAGCTGGCGGCGATCTAGAAGCAGCTATCGAATATTGGAAGACCCTGAAAACCGACGCCGACGCCCAGTTCGATACCATCGTTACCCTTGAAGCCAAAGACATCAAACCACAGGTCACGTGGGGCACCAACCCTGGCCAGGTGATTGCTGTCGACCAGCTAATCCCGGGTCCTGCAGACTTTACCGATCCGGTTGAGCAAGCGTCAGCTGAAAAGGCGTTGGCTTACATGGGCTTGGAAGCGGGTAAGAAACTGTCTGATTTTGCTATCGATAAAGTCTTCATTGGCTCTTGTACTAACTCGCGTATCGAAGACATGCGTGCAGCAGCAGCTATCGCCAAAGGGCGCAAGGTTGCCGCCAACGTACAAGCACTGGTTGTTCCGGGCTCTGAGCAAGTTAAAGCACAAGCCGAAAAAGAAGGGCTGGATAAAATCTTCATCGAGGCCGGTTTTGAGTGGCGCCTACCGGGCTGTTCTATGTGTCTTGCCATGAACAACGATCGCCTAGGCCCGGGTGAGCGCTGCGCATCAACCAGTAACCGCAACTTCGAAGGCCGTCAGGGCCGCGACGGTCGTACCCACCTAGTCAGCCCTGCTATGGCGGCTGCGGCAGCTTGTGCGGGCCACTTTGTTGATATCCGCGAACTAGACAACGTTGCAGTGACGGCTTAAGAGAAGGAACGAAACAATGACAGGATTTAAACAACATACCGGATTGGTCGTTCCATTGGATGCAGCCAACGTCGATACCGATGCCATTATCCCTAAGCAGTTTTTGCAAAAGGTCACCCGTACCGGTTTCGGCAAGCACCTGTTCCATGACTGGCGCTTCCTTGACGATGCCGGCGAGCAGCCAAACCCAGAATTCATCATGAATGCCCCGCGCTACCAAGGCGCCAGCATCTTGCTGGCTCGTGAAAACTTCGGTTGTGGCTCGTCCCGCGAGCACGCACCATGGGCACTGGCCGATTACGGTATTCAGGTGATGATTGCGCCAAGTTTTGCCGATATCTTCTACGGCAACTCCATCAACAACCAGATGGTGCCGGTTCGCCTGACCGAGCAGGAAGTCGATGAAATCTTCCAGTACGTCGAAGCGAATGAAGGTGCTGAAGTCACCGTTGATCTGGAAGCGATGCAGGTGACTGCCAACGGCAAGCAGTACGGGTTTGAAATCGACGAGTTCCGTCGTCACTGCCTGCTAAACGGCCTTGATAATATCGGCCTGACCTTGCAGCACGAAGACAAAATTGCCGAGTACGAAAATAAGATCCCTGCTTTCTTGGCGTAACGTCATTACTGTTTTTGCTAAATACAGATAACATTAACGCCCCAGTTCACTATGACTGGGGCGTTTTTCTGTCTTTTATGCAATAAACCGAGCCACCAGCAGGTCGTCTAAGCTAAACCCTGTCGTCTCTTGGGACCAAGATTAAGGATGTTCTATGCGCTTTTTTGTCAGCCTGTTGTTTCTCTTGCTATCGGCCAGTACTTTTGCGGCCCCCAAGGCCGATCTCTGGCCCTATTGGCAGCAATACGCCACCAGCGACTCACAAACCGTTGATCACAGCCGCTGGCAACGGGTGCTCGATAAATACCTTGTTGTCCAGCCCAACCAAACCTTATTCCGCTACGGCCGGGTGACTGACAGTGACAAATACGAGCTGGACCGCTACCTGCGCGATCTCACCAAGCGAGATCCGCACCAACTGAGCCGCAACGAGCAATTTGCCTACTGGGTTAACCTCTATAACGCCCAAACGGTCAAGCTGATCCTCGATAGCTACCCCGTCTCTTCCATCACCAAACTGGGCGGTTTCTTCAGTTTTGGCCCATGGGATGAGCAAGTACTAACTATCAATGGCAAGACGCTCTCCCTCAATGATATCGAGCACCGCATATTGCGCCCGATCTGGCAGGACCCGCGTATCCACTATGTGGTCAACTGCGCCAGCCTAGGCTGCCCAGATCTCCAGCCAGAAGCATTCACTGCCACCAATAACGAGCGTCTGCTGGAGAAATCTGCCACCCGCTTTATCAACAGCGGTAAAGGTGTCAACCCGAAAAGCGGCAAAACCACACTTTCTTCGATTTATGACTGGTATGGCAGTGACTTTGGTAACCAATCCCAACTACAAAAGCACATCAACCAGTACCGGCACGGAAAGCCAATCACCCTCAATAACGTCAGTTATGATTACAACTGGTCACTTAATGACGCTCAGTAGTCAAACCCACTCTCTGGAGCCAACGAACACACCTGGCGGCACGCCGCCAATCCGATATCAGGATTAGCATAAAAGAGCGTTGCTGCTGGCAACCCGTACCTTGGCACATTACAATAACAGGCGTTCTCATTGGGGAGCGCCGCTTGCCTTGGTCATACTGCAAGCCGCTGAGATTGCTCCGGCAAAACCCACAGAACCTGATCCAGTTAATGCTGGCGTAGGAATTGAGTTCGATACGGTATGCCTTGTTATCCCGCCGGGCAGGCATGATGCCAGCCTTCTACTCAACCCTGTGCCGCTCTCATACGATTATTTTTCCTCTTGCCGGACGCAAGAGTATCAGGAGCGCATAGTGAAAAAATTACTTCCCCTTCTAACCTTGGCTGCCGCTCCGGCATTGGCCGCGGACAATACCCTTACGGTTTACACCTACAGCTCATTCGCCTCTGACTGGGGACCGGGGCCGGCGATCGAAAAAGCCTTTGAGGCACAGTGCGAGTGTAATTTGGAATTTGTCGCCCTGGATGACGGGGTGTCGATCCTCAACCGTGTCCGCCTTGAAGGCAAACGCACCAAAGCCGATGTATTGCTTGGCCTTGATAACAACCTGATTGCCGAAGCCAAGAAAACAGGGCTGCTGGCTGAACACCAAGTTGATACTAGCGAACTAGCCCTACCAAACGGATGGAATGACACCACCTTTGTTCCCTATGATTACGGCTACTTCGCCTTTGTCTATGACAGCAGCAAACTGGCGAACCCGCCCAAGAGTTTGGATGAGCTGGTCAACCGTGATGATTTAAGCATCATCTACCAAGATCCACGCACCTCGACCCCGGGCCAGGGCCTGATGCTGTGGATGAAATCGATATATGGCGATAAAGCCGCTGACGCTTGGCAGCAACTGGCACAGAAAACAGTCACGGTCACCAAAGGCTGGTCTGAAGCCTATAGCATGTTCCTCAAGGGCGAGTCCGATATGGTGCTCTCCTACACCACCTCTCCGGCCTATCACCTAATTGCCGAGCAGGATGACAAATACAAAGCCGCCGATTTCAGTGAGGGGCATTACATGCAGGTGGAAGTCGCCGCCAAGCTGAAAAGCAGCCCCAACCAAGCGCTGGCCGATCAGTTCCTGGCCTTTATCCTGACGCCAGAGTTCCAATCCGTGATCCCGACGGGTAACTGGATGTACCCGGTGACGAGTGTCGCACAGCCCGCTGAATTCAAAGCGCTAACCCTACCCGCTAAGGCGTTGGAGTTTTCAGCCCAAGACGTTGCGAAGCAGCGCAGAAGCTGGGTACGCGAGTGGCAACAAGCACTGACCAAGTAGCAGGCACTCACTTTTGAACACACGTACCACCCAACTGATGCCCGGTCTCATGACTGCCGGGCTCATTCTCTTTCTCGTGATCGGAGCCCTTGGCGCCTTGATCAATGAGGCCAGTGATCTCGATATTGCCTCGCTATGGCATGATCCGTATCTGCGGCATATTACCGGTTTCTCCTTCACTCAAGCCCTGCTCTCGACACTGCTGAGTACCCTGCCGGCGATTCCCGTTGCCTATGCCCTGTCGCGCCGGCAATTCCCCGGCAAAGCTCTACTGATGCGGATCTTTGCCATGACCTTGGTACTGCCGGTATTGGTCGCGGTCTTCGGCCTGTTGGCGATATACGGCAACAATGGGTTACTGGCTAGTGTCTTGGCTCAGCTCGGGTGGCAGAAGAGCTTCTCGCTCTATGGCCTGCAAGGGATCTTGCTGGCACATGTTTTTCTCAACCTGCCACTGGCGACTCGGTTATTTGTCCAAAGCCTGGAAGGGATCCCGTTTGAACAGCACCAGCTGGCCACCCATCTGGGCATGTCCAGTTGGCAAACCTTCCGTTTTGTCGCTTGGCCTAGGCTGCGCCAGCAGCTACCCCATGCTATCGGTCTGGTGTTCATGCTGTGCTTTACCAGTTTTGCCGTCATTATGGCGCTGGGTGGCGGCCCCAAGGCCACCACCATTGAGCTGGCTATTTACCAAGCCCTGCGCTATGACTTCGATTTGGCCGGCGGCGCTATACTGGCCCTGTGGCAAATGCTGCTGTGCTGCAGTTTGGTATTGCTGAGCCAACGTTTTGCCAAGCCCTTGGCAACATCAAACCAATCTGTCGCCAACCCGCGCCAGAGCCAATTCGACAGCCTGGCCAGCCGTTGCTGGGATGGATGCTGGATTGGTTTGGCCCTGCTGTTGGTATTGCCCCCGCTGTTGTCCGTGGTCCTTGCCGGGCTTAATAGCCAGACCCTCGACTCCCTGCGTAGCCCTGGTCTCTGGCAGGCGGTGCAACACTCACTGCAAATCGCCAGTATTGCCAGCGTGCTGGCTCTGATTGGAGGAACGGCCATTCTTCTAACCAGCCGGCAATGGCGGCTCCACCACCGCCGCTGGCAGGCTGACGGCCTGGATCTGATCGGCACCATTATCCTAGTTACGCCGGGGCTGGTATTAAGTACCGGGATTTTCCTGTTGCTGCGCCAGTTTACCGATGCCTTTGCCGCCGCATTTTGGGTTGTCATTGCCGTCAATGCCCTGATGGCACTGCCGTATGTGCTCAAGACCCTCAGCCAGCCAATGCTCCACGTTGCCCAGCAGTATGAACCACTGTGCCAGAGCTTGGGCATGAGTGGGCTGTCACGGCTAAAACTGGTGGAATGGCGAGCCTTGAAAAAGCCGTTTGCCCAATCGCTGGCGATTGGTTTTGTGTTATCTCTCGGCGATTTGGGCGCGATTGCCTTGTTCGGTAGCCAGGACTTCCAAACCCTGCCACTCTATCTATTCCAGCTACTCGGCAGTTATCAAATGGATGCGGCCGCCGTGGCGGCACTGCTCCTGCTCACCCTTAGCCTTGGTCTCTTCTCCTTGGTTGAAAAACTGATCATCCGGACTCCATCATGTTAACTTTGCAGCGCTTACAACATTGCTTCCACCATCCCAAGCAATCAGGCCAGTCCACCCAGCTCTGTTTCGACCTCAAAGTGGAAACCGGTGATATTGTTGCCTTGCTGGGCCCTAGCGGCGCAGGCAAAAGTACATTGCTTGCTATGGTGGCCGGTTTTCTTGCCCCTGATAGCGGTACGCTCACAGTCAACGACCACCCCATCGCCCAGTTGCATCCGGCCAAACGCCCACTCTCTATCTTGTTCCAAGAGCATAATTTGTTTCCCCACCTGAGCGTCTATGAAAATATTGGCCTCGGGTTGAGCCCAGCGCTCAAGCTGAGCAACGAACAAAAAGAAGAAATCGTGGTCGCGGCAGCGAAGGTGGGATTACAAGGCTACCTCGACCGCTTGCCGGAGCAGTTGTCCGGCGGTCAGCGCCAGCGGGTCGCTTTAGCACGCTGCCTGATCCGCCAGCGCCCATTACTGTTGCTCGACGAACCCTTCTCAGCGCTGGATCCAGCATTGCGCAAAGAAATGCTGGAACTGGTTAGAAAACTGGCCCGGGAGCAGGGCACGACCGTACTGATGGTTACCCACAGCCCAGAGGATGCACTGAAGATTGCCGACAAGTGCGCCTTTATCTATCAAGGAAAGGTGAAAGTGTTTGGCCCGAGCCAGGATGTCTTGGCGACGCCCAGTGATCCGGCCCTTACGCAATACCTCGGCCATTAGACCCCAGGCAAAAAACGGCCAGAAATGAAAAAGCGAGCCAAACGGCTCGCTTTTCTATTGGGTGAATGACCGGACCTGCAATCGCTACAGGTTCTCCTCGGCAAACTCAGCCAAGCGGCTGCGGACAACGCCATTGAGATAGATGTTGGCACTGCCTTCGAAATTCTTGAAACGCTCGACAATATAGGTCAAGCCCGACGTAACAGGAGAAAGGTAACTGGAGTCAATTTGGGCTAAGTTACCTGAACAAACCAATTTGGTGCCTTCCCCACAGCGGGTGATGATGGTTTTGATCTGTGAGGCGGTGAGATTCTGACACTCGTCCAGGAGTACAAAGGCATTCTGGATTGAGCGTCCCCGCATAAAGTTAATCGATTTAAATTGAATATTGGCCTTATCGAAGATGTACTTCATTGAACCGTCAGTACACACATCGTTTTTGTGCAAGGCCTCCATGGTATCGGTGACAGCGGCAAGCCAAGGCATCATTTTCTCTTCCTCGGTACCCGGCAGGAAACCGATAGACTCGGCAATTTCAGGGGTATTTCGGGTCACGATGATCTTGTCGTACATCCCTTTTTCAATCACCTGCTCCAGTGCAGCAGCCATGGCCAAGATGGTTTTACCACACCCGGCAGGGCCAGTCAGGATCACCAAATCAATCTTCGGATCCATCAAGGCATCAAATGCCATCCCCTGATAGATATTTTTCGGGTGGATTCCCCACGCCTGCCGGCTAAGCAAGCGCTCGTGGCCGATATCTTTCAGGGTCAGGGTTCCCGCGTCGATAGACTGGACCCGACCGGCAAAATCACTGTCCTCATCAATTAAGTACTGGTTGATAAACGGTGCTTCGAACAACTCCGACGGTAGGGTATGCACCGTCGAGCGGCCCTTATTCTCCGAATAACATTCACCGACCCGCTCCCAGAAGTTACCGCTGAACTGGTGGAACCCCTTGGTCAGCATCTTGACGTCATCAATCAGCTGATCGGTACGGTAGTCATCGACAAAATATACCCCGGCGCCTTTGGCACGCAGCCGCATATTGATGTCTTTGGTGATCAGTACCACTTCGCGTGGGTCGTAATGGGCCTGGAGAAACAGCACACCATTAAGAATACGGTTGTCCCCTGCTTTGTCGGCAAAGGCGTGGACCGTTTCGGTGACTTCGTAATCGGCAAAAATCGAGACCTTGCCAAGTCCGCCACCTTGGGGGCTAAGAGGGATCCCCTCGGCAATTTGCTCGGGAGTTGCGTCATGGAAGATATCTTCCAGGGCTCGAATGGCAACACGGGCATCACGGGACACATCCCGCTTACTGTCCTTGATGCGATCAAGCTCTTCAAGCACGGTCATCGGGATAACAACGTCATGCTCTTTGAAGGAATAAACTGCGAGGGGCTCATGAAGCAGAATATTGGTGTCTAGAACGAAAACTTTCCTACCAGCTTCATCCATAGGTACCTCCTTGGTAACAAAACGGTGGGTTTTCCACCAGAGTTTTCCTGTGCCCGTAAAAACGGGTTGTTACTATTAAAGACTGGAGATAATTAAATAAATGTGACAGTTACAGTTTGGTACTTTCTTATCACAATGACCGTGACCTTGCTCACGGGTTGCAGTAACATTACTCCCCTTTTTTACCGGTGCGGATTCTGGCTTACACTTATATACCAATACCCACTGCCAACAGCAGCTGATGGATACCATCGAGTACGGTATTACTTTGAGTGTAGTTCATAAATGCTGGCGCATCGGCTTCGCATTTTCCTTTATTTCAAATAATTAGAAGGTTTTAACCACTATGCCATTTGCTTTGGGTCAACGTTGGATCAGTGATACTGAAAGTGATCTGGGTCTAGGTACCGTCGTGGCTGCCGATGCCAGAACTGTGACTCTGATGTTCTCTGCCAGTGAAGAGAACCGCCTTTATGCTCGCAATGATGCACCTGTGACCCGTGTAATGTTCAATGTCGGTGATGTGGTTGAAAGCCATGACGGCTGGTCGCTCAACGTCGAGCAGGTCGATGAGACCGGCGGCGTCTTTACCTACATCGGTACCCGTACCGATACCGGCGAAGAAAACGTTGCCCTGCGTGAGATTTTCCTCAGCAACCAAATCCGCTTCAACAAGCCGCAGGACAAACTGTTCGCCGGCCAGATTGACCGTATGGATCGCTTCGCGTTGCGCTACCGCGCCCTAAAAAACCAATATGAGCAGCACAAAAGCCCACTACGTGGCCTTTGCGGCATGCGCGCCGGTTTGATCCCCCACCAGCTGTACATTGCCCATGAAGTGGGTCGTCGTTATGCCCCTCGTGTCTTGCTTGCTGACGAAGTGGGGCTGGGTAAAACTATCGAGGCCGGGATGATCATCCACCAGCAGGTACTGTCTGGCCGTGCCGAACGTATCCTCATCTTGGTGCCAGAGACGCTGCAGCACCAATGGCTGGTCGAAATGATGCGCCGCTTCAACCTGCATTTCTCGATTTTCGATGAAGATCGCTGTGTCGAAGCCTTTGCCGATTCCGCCAACCCATTCGATACTGCCCAGTACGTACTGTGCTCGCTGGACTTCCTGCGCAAGAGCCGCCGCCGCTTCGAACAAGCGCTGGATGCCGACTGGGATCTGCTGGTTGTCGATGAAGCCCATCACCTTGAGTGGAGCGAAGACAAACCGAGCCGTCAGTATCAGGTGGTAGAAGCACTAGCCGAAAAAACAGCGGGTGTATTGCTATTGACAGCAACCCCGGAGCAATTGGGCCATGAAAGCCACTTTGCCCGCCTGCGCCTGCTCGATCCTGACCGCTTCTACGACTATGAAGCTTTTGTCGAAGAAGAGCGCCAGTATGCACCGGTTGCCGATGCGGTGTCGCGACTGCTATCAGGCGAAAAACTGGACAACGAAGCCAAGAACACCTTGGTTGAACTGCTACCAGAGCAAGATATCGAGCCGATGCTTCGTATTATCGAAGCCGGTGATGCCGACGCAGAGCAACAACAAACCGTTCGCCATGAGCTGATCGACAACCTCATGGACCGCCACGGTACCGGTCGCGTGCTGTTCCGTAACACCCGTGCTGCTATCAAAGGCTTCCCGCAGCGCCACCTCAACATGTACCCGCTGGACTTGCCAACGCAATACCAGACAGCAATGCGTGTTGCCGCAATGATGGGTGGCAAGATGAGTGTCGAGCAAAAGGCGTTCAAGCTGCTGTACCCAGAAGATATCTATCAGGAGTTCGAAGGCGACTCGGCAACGTGGTGGCACTTCGATCCGCGCGTTAACTGGCTACTGGACATGCTTAAAGCCAACCGCCAGGAAAAAGTGCTGGTGATTTGCTCCCGTGCCCAAACCGCCCTGATCCTCGAGCAGGCACTGCGTGAACGCGAAGGGATCCGTGCCACCGTGTTCCACGAAGGCATGTCGATCATCGAGCGCGACAAGGCTGCCGCCTACTTCGCCCAAGAAGAAGATGGTGCGCAGGTACTGCTATGTTCTGAAATTGGCTCGGAAGGACGCAACTTCCAGTTTGCCAATCAGTTGGTGATGTTCGATCTGCCGAATAACCCTGATCTGCTTGAGCAACGTATCGGCCGCCTTGACCGCATTGGTCAAAAACGCGATATCGAGATCCATGTTCCGCACCTGCAAGGCACCTCGCAAGCCCTACTGGCCCGCTGGTACAACGAAGGCCTGAATGCCTTTGAAGAAACCTGTCCAACCGGCCGCGCCATCTATGATGCCTTCAGTGGCGATCTGCTTGAGCTGCTGGCCAGCGACAAACCCGATAGCAGCCTGTTGGATGCGCTGGTAGAAAAAAGTGCGGCGATGCATCTGGAGCTAAAAGGCAAGCTGGAACAAGGCCGTGACCGCCTACTGGAAATTCACTCCAACGGCGGTAATGACGCCCAGAAGCTGGTTGAAGAGATCAGCAGCAAAGATGGCGACACCAACTTGGTCAACTTTGCCCTCGGTCTATTCGACACTATCGGCCTGAATCAGGACGACAAAGGCGAAAACGCCATTGTCGTCACGCCTTCTGAACACATGATGGTCGCGAGCTATCCTGGCCTACCTTACGATGGCTGTACCATCACCTTTGAACGTGACACCGCCCTGTCGCGCGAAGATTTGCACTTCATCAGCTGGGAACACCCGATGATCCAAGGCGGTATCGACCTGCTGCTATCGGAAGGTGTCGGTACCACAGCAGTATCACTGTTGAAGAACAAGGCACTGCCAGCCGGTACCCTGCTGCTCGAATTGGTGTATGTTGTCGATGCGCAGGCACCGAAACAGTCTGGTATCGGCCGCTTCCTGCCGAAGACACCGATCCGTATCCTGCTCGATGCCAAAGGAAACAACTTATCGGCCAAAGTTGAGTTTGAAGGCTTCAACCGCCAGCTCAGCCCGGTTAACCGCCACCTTGGCAGCAAGCTGGTCAACTCGGTCCAAAAAGATATCCATACCCTGATCGAAAGCGCCGAGCAGGTGGTTGCCAGCGAGCTGGTCACTATCCGTGAATCTGCCCAGGCAGAGATGGAAGCGACACTGCGTGCCGAGCTGGATCGTCTTCAGGCCCTCAAAGCGGTGAACCCGAACATCCGTGATGACGAGCTGGAATTGATTGAAACCCAAATCCAAGAGCTCACAGGCTATATTACCAAAGCGCAAATCCAGCTGGATTCACTGCGCTTGATCGTCGTTAGCCACGGTTAATCCGCAAAGAGACCAGTCCCAAAGCCGCCTGCACAGGCGGCTTTTTTACATCCATAAATTGGGGTGAGAGCATTGCCTTCTTTGCGATTGTTGATATTATCGCCGCCTTCCAATATTACGGACCGTTTACCGGCCTTTTTAGCAGACCTAGCCCCCATGAGCACACTGCCCGAAATTGACTACAACCCACCCAAAACCCCTTGGTTGGATATCCTGTATCAGGACGACGATATTATTGCGGTAAACAAGCCTTCGGGCATGCTATCGAACCCCGGCCGCGATCCTGCCTTTTATGACAGTATCTATACCCGGGTGCAGGCTGGTTTTGCTGATTCGCACCTCATCCACCGTCTCGATATGGCCACCTCCGGTGTGATTGTCCTCGCGCTGAACAAAGCCGCCGAACGGAATATCAAAATCCAGTTCCAGGACCGCCGTACCGAAAAAGTGTATTACGCCCGTGCATTTGGCAGCATCGAGCAAGATAGCGGCACTATCGACTTACCGCTGATCTGTGACTGGCCGAACCGGCCAAAACAGAAGGTGTGCTTTGACGATGGCAAACCGTCGGTGACCCACTATCAGGTGCTCGAACGTAGCAATGACACCAGCTTGGTGCGCCTGCGCCCGATCACTGGCCGCTCACACCAACTGCGGGTTCACTTGCTCGCCTTGGGCCACCCTATCCTTGGTGATGGTTTTTATGCCGATCAGGACGCCAAAGCAATGGCCCCCCGCCTGCAGCTGCACGCCGCAGAGCTGAGTTTCTTCCACCCGCGTAGCGGTGAGCCAATGCATCTGTTTGCGCCATGTGAACTCTTTACCGAAGCACCGCAAAAGACCCTACCGGATCACTATTCCAAACCATAGGGCTTGAGTTGGCCGTCAAGGATAGTGTGTACTGAATTCATTATCCTTGACCCTTGAGCCTCGTTTTCGCCATGGAACAGATTGTTTTTCTCGACCGGAATACCATTCCGGCCCACATCGCCTTGCCATCCCCAGTCTTTGAGCACCAGTGGACACAACACCCAGCCACACGTCCCGATCAGGTTATTGAGCGCCTTGCTGATGCGACTATTGCCATCACCAACAAAGTCGTTCTGGATGCCGCTATTTTGGCCCAGCTCCCCAAACTCAAGATGATCGCCATTGCCGCCACCGGTACCAACAATGTCGACCTTGCTTATTGCCACGAGCACGGCATCACCGTGTGCAATATTCGTGGCTACGCCGTCGACTCAGTGCCTGAGCACGCCATTGCCATGATGTTCGCCCTGCGCCGCAATCTGCTGGGCTACCACCGGGATATCCAGCAAGGGGTATGGCAGGAGAAAAACCAGTTTTGTTTTTTCACCCATCCAATCAAAGATATTCGCGGGGCTACGCTGGGACTTATCGGCAGTGGAGGGCTCGGGCAAGCCATGGCAACGCTCGGACAAGCACTGGGCATGAACGTCATCTTTGCCGAGAGAAAGGAAGCACAAAGTTGCCGAGAGGGATATCAGCCTTTCCATGAGGTATTGGCACAAGCCGATGTGCTCAGCCTACACTGCCCGCTCAATAGCGAGACGCTCAACCTTATCGGCCATGATGAACTAAAGGCAATGAAGAGCAGCGCGGTTTTGCTCAATACCGGCCGTGGCGGATTGGTTGACGAGCAAGCCTTGGTTGATGCCTTGCTTACAGGAAGCATCGCGGGGGCCGGTTGCGATGTGTTTACCGAGGAGCCGGCTGACAATAGCAATCCGTTGATCGCCAACAGCCACTTACCGAACCTGCTGCTGACCCCGCATGTTGCCTGGGGATCGGATAGTGCGATTCAGACTTTGGCCAACCAACTTATCGACAACCTCAATGCGTTTTATGCCGGCACGCCGCAGAATCAGGTTTGAGGGTAAGCTCCCAGCCCTAGATAGCAAAAAGGCGAGATCGATGATCTCGCCTTCTAAGTTCTCGGGCCTAGAGTTTACTTAAACCCCTTCTCCTTGCGGATAAGATCATAGGCAGCCTGTAGCTCCTGGGTTTTCTGTTTGGCCAGCTCCATCATCTCCGGCGGTAGGCCTTTGGCAGCCAACTTATCCGGATGGTGCTCATTCATTTGTTTGCGGTATGCCCGCTTGAGCTCCTGGGAGGTGGCGGTATCTTTCACGCCAAGCACTTCATAGGCATCAGCAAGCTGATCCTTGGTCGGCGCTTGTTGGAAGCCACCCTGTTGCTGGTTGAAGCCACCTTGCTGGAAACGAAACGCCGCTTCTTGCATGTGCAGACGTTGCTCTAGCTGACGTTCAGAAAAGCCCAATGAGCGTGCAATAACATGTAACAGCTGGCGTTCACTCGGGTGCAAACTGCCATCAGCAAACGCAGCCTGAATTTGCAATTCAAGGAAGAACTGCAGTAAATCGGCCCGCCCCGCACAACCTACGCGTACTTTGCCAAGTATTTCTTGTAACGGGAAACCGTCCTCTTTGCCATCACGAAAGGCATTCTGAGCTTGACGGCGCGATTCGCCATGAAGCCCCATCCTGTCCATAATAGCGCTGGCAACTCGGATTTCATCCTCGGTCACTCGTCCCTTGGCTTTCGCCACATGCCCCATAACGGCAAAGCCGGCATGGAAAAATTCGGCTTGACGCTCAGCGCTAGATGCCTGATTTCCGCCAAATCCCGCAAAACTTCGCCTTCTGTAAACTATTGATCGCGCTTTATCGAACTTATGGCCCAAAAAGAGACCTAACAACAGACCAAACGGCCCGCCAAGGAGGAAGCCAAAAAATGCCCCAAGTATTTTGCCCCAAACCTGCATTCGCTACTCTCTGGTAATTTGCTAAATTTAGAAATAATTCTCATGCATTACACCCGATAGCAAAAGCCAAAAAATGAGCCAAAAGATGCCGTCGGATAGAATTTGCATTATCATAGCTGGCATTTACTGGGAAAGCTTGTCAAAACCCAGTTAACAATAACAAATGCGCTAAAAACTTTATTACAGGAACGTTTAGTTAGATGTCATCTACTTCCCGCAGCTTATTGGCGACCATGATCAGCCTGGCACTTTTCGGCCCGACGGTGGCTTACGCAAACCAAGCCGTCTCAGAGAATGCCAACGGCGGCTCTGCGGTCAGTGATGAAACTGACGAACTGGCGATGATCCGTGGTACGTGTATAGCCCCAGAGCAAATGCCTGCCGATCCCAACAATGAGCCAATCAAGGTCACCGCCGACCAAGCCGAAGCACTCAACAACAAGAGTGTCACCTACACCGGTGATGTCATCGTTCGTCAAGGTAACCGCACAGTGGTTGCTGATACCGCCAACCTACAACAACCCGAGAATGTTGTCACGGCCGAAGGAAATGTCTATTTCCATGACGGTACCATCGAGGTGTATTCGGATCGCATCCAAAGCAACCTCGATTCCGAAGATTCCCAGATGGACAACGCGGTCTACAACATGACCTGTGAAGCCGGCCGCGGCGAAGCCGAGCGTGTCACCAAAAACGGTATCTCGTACTACCGCCTGAAAAACGGTACTTACACCACCTGTCCGCCGGGAGACAAAAGCTGGCAGTTCTCGGCTACCAGCATCGAACGAGAAGCAGATTCACCCTTTGCCGATCTCTACAACGCCCGCTTCGAAGTGGCCGATGTCCCGGTATTCTACATGCCGTACCTGCGCGTCCCTGTCGGTGATGAACGCCTGACCGGTTTCCTCTACCCCTCGCTCAGCTACGGCTCCCGTGATGGTTTTGAACTGGAAACCCCGTTCTATTGGAACATCGCGCCCAACTATGACATGACCATCACGCCAAAATACATGAGTAACAGGGGCTTGCAGCTTAACTCCAAATTCCGTTATTTAACGGATTTAGGTGTTGGTAGCCTGTCTGGCGAGTACCTTGGCAGTGACCAAAAAGACTCGGACAAAGATCCGCGCTGGGGCTTTAACTGGTCCCACAATGGTATGTATAACCAACACTGGTTATTCGAAGTTGACTACAGCAAGGTCAGTGACCCAACGTACTTCTCCGATATCGACTCCAGTATCGGTGAACGAGAAGACAACAACCTGCTGCAAACCGCCGAGGTGTCCTATCGGGATCGTAATTGGGATTCGACTCTGCGAGTCAGGGACTTCCAGCCGTTGACACTAGGCGTATCATCAAGCTACCGCCTGATGCCGCAGGTGGAAGCGAACTACTACTACGAAGATATGCCATACGGGTTGGACTTTTCCCTCAATAGCCATGTCAGCCGGTTTGAGAATGACAACCCAGACAAGCCGACCGCGGATCGCGTTCATTTTGAGCCGACGCTAACGCTGCCTTATGCGACTCCTTGGTGGTCGGTGACCAGCGAGGCCAAGCTGATGTACACCTATTACAATCAGGATTTTGATCCCAACGCACAGGAAATCATTGATAAAGGCCTTGAACTTGAGGAAAGCGTCTCGCGTACCGTCCCGAGTATCCGTCTTCACAGTGGTTTATATCTCGAGCGGGACACGCTTCTCTGGGGCGACAGCTACACCCAGAGCCTTGAACCACAAGTCCAGTACCTGTATGTCAAAGATGTCGATCAGAAAGGCATTTACGATGCCTACGACACCACCCTGATGCAAACGGATTATTACGGACTGTTCCGTGACAAGCGCTACTCCAGCGTCGATCGTATTGCCGCAGCCAACCAGTTTACCGTCGGGGCAACGTCTCGCTACTTCGATAACCAATTCAAAGAGCGTTTCAATATTGCTGTAGGGCAAATATTCTACCTCAATGAGTCTGGCCGAAATCTGGATAGTAATAACGAAACTAGCCCCAATTACTCGGCAACAGCACTAGAATCTGACTTCAACTACGATGACTGGTTATTTTTCCATGGCGGTGTGCAGTATGACGCCAGCAAGAAAGATCTCCAGTTTGCCAACGGTGCGATTGAATACCGTGAGGGTGGTACCTTTAGCCAGCTGAATTACCGCTATATCTCCAAAGAGTATCTGCTGGATAACATCCTCGATGAAGATCAGCTAAACCGTTATACCGAAGACGGTATCTCGCAACTTGGTTTTTCGACCGGCTTCCCTATCTATGACGGGGTGTCACTGCGTGGTGATTACTACCACGATCTAACTGAAAACCAGATGCTGGAAGGGCAAATCAGTCTGAACTTCCGTACCGCCTGCTGGATGATCAGCCTTGGCTACAACGAATACCTTAAAACCCGCTCGAATGTATCCTCAAGTCCAGCTGAGTACGAACAGAACTTCAGTATCTCATTTAGCCTGATTGGGCTTGGGTTGGCACCAATAGGAACGACTAGCGATAGTAACTCTATTGGCTACGGCCGTCCTTTCTACCTCAATAATTAATAGATGGAAGGGGCAGCCCTTCCCATCAAGATTTAACGCGCCCCGGCGCCCGATGGAAACAAACTATGAAAAATTGGAAGTCTAGTCTGCTCGGTATTGCACTATTGGGCCTTTCTGCCGGCACCATTGCCGCGCCACAGCAACTTGATAGCATTGTCACGATCGTCAATGACAGCGTGATCCTGCAAAGCGATGTCGATGCCATGCTAAAAACCGTTCGCATGAATGCCGCCGGTCAGAACCAGCCGCTTCCGCCGGACGATGTGCTGGTTAACCAGATCATGGAAAAGCTGGTGATGGAAACCCTTCAACTCCAGCAGGCCGAGCAATTCGGGATCCGAATCGACGATAACCGCCTTGATCAGGCCATCAACCAAATGGCCGCCGAGCAACAAATGACAGTCGGCCAGTTGCAGCAAACATTGGCCGCCAATGGCATCAGCTACTCCATTTTCCGCGAGCAGATGCGCCGTGATATGACCGCCAGTGAAGCCCGTACTATTCAGGTGCGCCGCCGGATCAACATCCTACCGCAGGAAGTCGAAACCTTGGCTGGCCAACTCAGCCAGCAAGAGCAACAAGGCGTGCGCTACAACGTCAGCCATATCCAGCTTAGGGTCGAAGAAGGCGCTACCGCGGTTGAGCGTGATGAAGTGGCCAAAGAAGCCCAGCAGATCGTCAACCAGCTAAAAGATGGCGCTGATTTTGCCAACTTGGCTTACAGCTATTCCAAAGGCCCGAAAGCCCTTCAGGGCGGAGAGTGGGGCTGGATGCGCAAGGAAGAAATGCCGACCATTTTTGCTGATCAAATCCAATCTCAGGGCACGGGTGCCATTGTCGGGCCTTTCCGTAGCGGCGTCGGCTACCATATCCTGAAAATCAATCAGGTTGATGGTTTAGAGACCGTTTCGGTTACCGAGGTCAATGCCCGTCATATTCTGGTGAAGACATCGGTGATCCTCAGCGACGAAGGTGCACAAGAACAGCTTGAGCAAGCCCGTCGTTCCATCTTGGCTGGCGAGCGTAGCTTTGCCGATGCGGCCCAAGCCCTGAGTGCCGATCCAGGCTCTGCTGCCAACGGCGGTGAGCTAGGCTGGCAAACGCCTGACCTCTATGTCCCGGAGTTCAAGGATAAGGTGGAAACCCTGCCAGAAGGCATGATCAGCGAACCGTTCAAGACTGTTCACGGCTGGCACATTGTCGAAGTGCTTGACCGCCGCGATGTCGATCGCACCGATGCCGCCGTGAAGAACCGTGCCTACCGCATCTTGTTCAGCCGTAAATTCAACGAAGAAGCACAGGCTTGGCTGCAAGAACTGCGTGCTGGCGCTTTCATCGAACAACCGGAACGTGCTGATGACCAAGGTTAAACGTATTGCCATCACCCCGGGCGAACCCGCTGGGATCGGCCCCGATTTGGTGCTAGCCCTTGCCCAGCAAAACTGGCCGCACCAACTTGTCATTTGTGCTAACGCCCAGCTTATGGTAGAACGTGCAGCCCAGCTCGGTTTGCCATTGGCGATTAAGGCCTATGACTCAAGCCAAGCGGCCAAGCCTCACCAGGCTGGAACCTTGGTGGTTGCCGATCTGCCTCTGGCAGCGGCTGTCGAGGCTGGCACGCTAAACGAGCTAAATGGGCATTATGTGCTAAGCACCTTGGAACGTGCAGCACAGGGCTGTATGGACGGCGAATTTGCCGCTGTGATCACCGGTCCAGTGCACAAAGGGGTGATCAACCGAGCGGGCGTGTCGTTCAGTGGTCATACCGAGTTCTTTGCCCAGCAGTCCAATACCGCTCAGGTCGTGATGATGCTGGCAACCGAAGGACTACGAGTAGCACTGGTCACCACTCACATACCGCTGGCCAGTGTCTCCAAAGCCATTACCGAAGAGCGTTTACAGCAGGTTATCCGTATCCTGCATGCTGATCTTGTCAGCAAGTTCGGCATTGCCGAACCAAAAATTTATGTCTGTGGCTTAAACCCACATGCCGGCGAAGATGGCTGCCTAGGCTCCGAGGAGATCGATGTGATCAGCCCGGCGCTGGAGCAGCTCCGCCAACAGGAAGGTATGGATCTGATTGGCCCGCTGCCAGCAGATACCATCTTCCAGGAAAAATATCTGGCCGATGCCGACACGGTACTGGCCATGTATCACGATCAAGGGCTACCAGTGCTGAAATTCAAAGGCTTTGGTAAATCTGTCAACATTACGTTAGGCCTGCCCTTCATCAGAACCTCAGTAGATCATGGTACCGCACTGGAACTTGCCGGTACCGGACAGGCGGACACCGGTAGCCTTTGGACAGCGCTATCGCACGCCCTTGAATTGGTAGAAAAGCAAACATGAGCAGCGATCAGGTCCACCTAGGCCACCGCGCGCGTAAGCGCTTTGGTCAGAACTTCTTGAATGACCCATACATCATTGACGGTATTGTGTCGTCAATTAACCCTCGTCCAGGCCAGAACCTGGTAGAAATCGGCCCGGGTCTGGGTGCGATCACCGAGCCAGTCGGCAAAATGGTTGATAAGTTCACCGTTATCGAACTTGACCGTGATTTGGCCGAACGCCTGCGCAACCATCCGGATCTTGGTGACAAACTCACGATCCATGAAGGCGATGCCATGCGCTTCGACTTCACGCAGCTGATCAAGGAAAACAACAAGCTGCGTATTTTCGGCAACTTGCCATATAACATTTCAACACCGCTGATGTTCCACCTTTTCTCGTTCCATGAACATATTGAAGATATGCATTTCATGCTACAGAAAGAAGTGGTAAACCGCTTGGCTGCAGGCCCTGGTAGCAAAGCGTATGGCCGTTTGACTGTGATGGCCCAGTACTATTCTCGCGTAATGCCGGTACTGGAAGTACCGCCAGAGTCGTTTGTACCAGCACCAAAAGTTGACTCTGCCGTGGTGCGAATTACACCATATGAAACTCTGCCATATCCATGTACTAACCTTAAATGGTTGGATCGTGTTTGCCGCGAAGGTTTCAACCAGCGCCGCAAGACGATTCGTAACTGTTTCAAAGCACTGCTGACTGGCGAGCAGCTGGAAGCACTGGGGATCAACCCTGGTCTGCGCCCAGAAAACCTGACGCTTGAACAGTTTGTCGATATGGCAAACTGGCTGGATGCAAATCACAACAAATAGATGTGCAGGCGCCAGTGACATTGACCTCGCTACCGGGCTCTTGACATAGACCCGGTAGCTTGCCAAGAAAGGATGCATAACAATGACAACGAACATGACGCCAACCATCAGATGCCGAGTCGTAACGCACTACATCGAAGAGCAATCCGAACCGGACAACCAACGCTATGTCTTTTCCTACACCATCACCATTGCCAATTTAGGCGCCGGCGAAGCCCAGCTGCTCAGTAGACGCTGGCTGATCACCGATGCCAATGGCAAGAAGCTGGTGATTGAAGGGGAAGGTGTGGTCGGTGAGCAACCGACCATTGCGGCCCATGAAGAATACACCTACACCAGCGGCACGATCATAGAGACGCCACTCGGGGTTATGGAAGGGCATTACGTCATGGTCAATGAAAACGGTGACGAGTTTGTCGCAGAAATTTCACCTTTCCGCCTGTCGGTGCCTAATATTCTCCACTAAAGGATCACTATGTCGACCTACCTTGTTGGCGATATCCAGGGCTGCCTTGATGACTTGCGCCAACTTCTCGATACTGCCGGTTTTGATCCGCAACACGATGAGCTTTGGCTAACCGGCGATCTTGTCGCCCGCGGCCCCCTGTCGCTTGAAACACTCCGCTTTGTCAAAAGCCTCGGTCAGCAGGCAACAACGGTATTGGGTAACCACGACCTCCACCTGCTAGCTGTCGCCGAAGGGATTGCCAAGAGCAAAGCCAAAGACAAGCTTCAGCCTATCTTTGATGCACCAGACCGCGATGAATTGCTACACTGGCTTCGCCATCAGCCGTTACTGGCTGAACACCCGACGCTTCCCTTTGTCATGACCCATGCCGGCATCCCTGCCCACTGGAGCCTCCAGCAGGCCCGGGAGCAAGCCAGAGAGGTCGAGCAGGTACTGCAAGGGGATAACCACCTTTGGTTATTGAAGAACATGTATGGCAATGGCCCCGATAGCTGGTCTACGGACTTGCAAGGCATCGAGCGCTATCGCTACACCATCAATGTCTTTACCCGTATGCGATTTTGCTATCTGGATGGTCGGCTCGACATGGCGTGTAAAGTCTCCCCCAAAGAAGCGGCTAGCGACCAGCTAGTGCCATGGTTCACCCTCCCGCGCCCAGAAACGGGCAAGAAGATGATCTTCGGCCACTGGGCGGCATTGATGGGATATGAAGACGATCAGGTGATAGGCCTAGATACAGGCTGCGTATGGGGCAACAGCATGACTCTGCTGCGCTGGGAAGACGGCGCACGCTTCGAGCAAGCCTGCCCGGTACACGCCTGATAGGCACTCACCCTAACGTCAATAATAAAAAGGCTTGCCAACTGGCAAGCCTTTTTTAATCCGATTGCGGTTTGGTTGACTAGCGCTCCAAAATCACAAACCGCATATCATGGGCATTTTTCTCGTCTGCGGTATAGGATTCGCTATGCACTTCCTGCCAGCTCTCTCCCCAGTCAGGAAACTGGGTATCGCCCTCAACATCCAAATCAATGAAGGTCAGGTACAGACGGTCAGCATCGGCCAAACACGCGGCATAAATACTCCCGCCACCGATCACCATCAATTCGTCGACATCACCGGCAGCTCGTTTGGCCGCATCGATATCAGCCACCACAGTGATCCCTTCGGCATGGTAATCTGCATTGCGGCTGATCACGATATTGTGCCTGCCCGGCAAGGGACGGCCAATGGACTCAAAGGTTTTTCGTCCCATCACAACCGGTTTACCCATTGTCACTTTCTTGAACCAGGCAAAATCGGCAGGCAGGTGCCATGGCATGGCGTTGTCTTTACCGATGATCCGCGCCTTGGCCATCGCGGCAACCATACTGATCTTCATATTCTCTCCTCAATTCCTATCGGCAAGAGTTATACCACAGGACGGCGGCGATAAAACAGCAAGCCGGGCATCGCAAGGCCGATTGCGAGAGACGCCACGATAAATACCGCCTTGAGCATGTTTTCCACCAGCAATCCCAACAACTCGGGAGTAAATCCGCGGTGGTTGATTTCCACCAAGGCAATCATCGCTTTGAAGGCAAACACACCGGGAACCATAGGGATCATTGCGGCAACGGTAAACACCTTGGGGTGGGCCAGAAAGCGGTGCGACCAATGAACCCCGATCATCCCGACCAGCGTCGCTGCACACAAGGTTGCCCACTCAATCGACAAACCCCAGTGCATTAAGGCAAAACGACAACCATGACCCAGCGCACCGCCAATGGCACAATACTTCAATGCTTTCGGCGGCACATTAAACACCAGCGCAAAGCCGACTGCTGGGATCATGGCAAAAAACATATCATTGAGCAGAGCGAGTAAAAATGTGGTGGAAATCATCACAGCCACCCCCATACACCCAGTACATTCATTGCAGCGACTATCCCCATACTGGTCGACAAGGTCAGCAAACTGGCCATAGTCCAGCGGGCGATCCCCATATTGGAATACCCCTTTACCATGTCTGAAATTGCATTGATGAGCGGGAACCCCGGCACCAGCATCAATACCGATGAGGCCATAGCCAAAAACGGAGCTTCGCCAATTTGATACACTTGCCCGAATCCGGAAATCAGGGTGGTCACAAAAGCGGTAACACCGAAGTTGAGCAGAGGATTGAAATGGCAATGGGCGATCTCCTGGCGGACAAACATGCCCACAGCCGACGCCACGAAGGTCAAGGCAAACACCGGCCAATCACCGCCAGCCAGGCGGCTGAAAGAAGCACACGACAGGCCGATCATCACGATCACCAGATACCGGTTATAGCGCATAGGCTTGATCTGCTCGAGCCGTTTGTGTACCCCAGCGACATCCAACATCCCTCGCTCGGCCATGATGCACACTCGCTGGATTTCGGTCACCACCTGCATATTGATCCCACGATCTTGGCACCGGCGAGTGGTCGTAATACAACGCCCATGGCTGAGGGTTGTCAGCACCATTGAGCTGGCAGAGAGAGAAACCTCAACACTGTCGACCCCCAAGGCCAACCCTAAACGCCTGGCAACATCCATCACTAGGGTACTTTCCGCCCCATGCTGCAACAACCTCTGCCCTGCCAATACCGCAAGACGTGAAATCTCCCGCTGAACTGGCTCTGCCAATGCAACGCTTGGCTCCTCCATACTTGTCCCTTGCCTCAAATTTGTGAACTGAATGATGAATTATCATACAAATTGACAGATATCAGCTTGATTAGGCACAAAAAAACCGCCTTTGCAGGCGGTTTTTCATCGTACTGGGTTTGTCTTGGTTACGGCTTGTAGATGATCTCTACATCGTAGTCGTCTTCATTCCAATCATCCCAGTCATCATCATCGTCATCATCACTCTTCTCAGCATTTTTAATTTGCTGTTCGTGATAATCATCCCACTTGAACTCAACTTTCTTCTCTTCAGATTCTTCTTCATCATCTTCAAAGTCAACAGCAGGCATTGATTCGATCTGGCGCATAAGATCGTAGGTAAGCTCTTTGGTGCCCGTACGATTTAGTGCCGAGATACAGTAGTAATCGTCGTCCCATGCCAGAGCGTCTAAGATCGCTTCGATCTTCTCTTGCGCTTCTTCTTCTGGCATCAGGTCCGCTTTGTTAAATACCAGCCAACGCGGTTTATTCGTTAGCTTTTCACTGTACTGGTTAAGCTCATTGATGATTGTAAATGCATTTTCGATCGGATCCGAACCATCAGCAGGTAGCAAGTCGATCATGTGCAATAGCACACGACAACGCTCAAGGTGCTTCAAGAAACGAATACCCAAGCCGGCACCATCAGCAGCACCTTCAATCAAACCCGGAATATCGGCAACAACAAAGCTACGATCGCTATCAACGCGAACCACACCTAGGCTTGGCACGAGTGTGGTAAACGGATAATCGGCCACTTTTGGTTTGGCTGCTGATACAGAGCGGATGAATGTCGATTTACCCGCATTTGGCAAACCAAGCATACCCACATCGGCCAGTAGCAATAGCTCCAGTCGAAGGTGACGAACCTCACCTTTGGTACCCATTGTTTTCTTACGCGGAGCACGGTTTACAGAAGACTTAAAACGGGTGTTCCCCAAACCATGGAAACCACCTTTAGATACCATGATCTTCATGCCATGCTGCGTCAAGTCGGCAATCACCTCACCGGTCTCTTCATCGACAGCACGGGTACCAACAGGAACGCTTAAGACCTTGTCGGCACCACGTTTACCGGTACAGTTACCACCACGACCATTTTCGCCACGTTCAGCGGCATAGAATTTTACAAAGCGATAGTCGATCAACGTATTGAGGTTTTCATCGGCCAGTAGGTAAACATCACCACCGTCACCGCCGTCACCACCGTCAGGTCCGCCTTTTGGTACATACTTTTCAGTACGGAAACTAACGGTACCATTACCACCGTCACCAGCATCGGCTCGAATCACCGCTTCATCTACAAACTTCATCTCTTTCTCCGCACTGTGGCGTTAAAACTCTTCAACCCGGATCGCTCTGTCCAAGTAGCTATTAACCTATTGTACAACCAAATGTCGTGCTTATCTGACCTTTTGATGCGCACAACCGCGGGCAACGCTGGTGCCCAATATTACTTTCGCTTCAGCAAGCGATGACCGATAGCACTGAACATCGCACCACCGACTACGACCATAGCTCCGGCATAGCCCCATTGGTTTAGGGCGGCTGGCGCGACATAGTCAGGCCAGGCCAAGCTGGCCAGATCCACAAAAAGGATCGTGAACAGGGGTGCCAAAGTGATCACCGCACTGACCTGCGATGCCTGCCAGCGCGCCATCGCTTCGGCGAATGCCCCATATCCCACTAGCGTGTTGAGGCAGCAAAAGATCAGCATACCCAACTGGCGGGAATCCATTAGCTGGATCTGGCTTGGCGTGGCGACCGGCGTCAAGATCAAGGCGCAGATCACGTAGATCATCAACAAGATCTGCGGTGACGAAAACTGCCGTAACATCCGCTTTTGCGCCAAGGCATAAACCACCCACACCATCGCAGCAGCTACCGCCAGCAACACGCCAGTGGTATACGCTCCCATACTGGTAAACAGCTCAGCCAGGCGCTCGTTGAAAAACAACAGCAAACCGGTCAACAAGGCTATCACACCCACAACCTGATGCTTACCTAGCGTTTCTTTGAACAACCAGACGCTGGACAACAGCAGCATCATGGGTGCCAGCTGCATAATCACCTGAACGACAGCCGGGTTAAGGTATGACAGCGAGCTGTTGAACAGCACAAAGTTACCTGCAAGCCCCAAGCTTGCCAGCAACATAAGAATGGTTCCCTGACGTCCTAGCCTGCTTAGGCTTGGTAGATTACGTCGGTAGGCTAACCACAGGCCTAATCCAGTGGCCGCTGTCATGAATCGATACCAGACGATGGTAAAGGGATCCATCACCTCGACAGCCTGCTTCATTGCAATGGGTAGCGCTCCCCAAAATATGGCGGTCAGCAACGCCAGGGAGATCCCGACTAAGGGATTTTGCTGTGGCATAAAGCCCCCCATAAACAAAAAGCCCCGCCAGTAGGCAGGGCTTTATCATTCGTGTCGAGACTGAATTATTCAGCTTCGATAGAAACGAATTTACGGTTCTTAGGACCTTTAACTTCGAACTTCACTTTACCATCAGATAGAGCGAATAGAGTGTGGTCTTTACCTAGGCCTACGTTGTTACCTGCGTGGAACTTAGTACCACGCTGACGTACGATGATGTTACCTGCTAGTACAGATTCGCCACCGAAACGCTTAACACCAAGACGTTTACTTTCTGAATCGCGGCCGTTACGAGTAGAACCGCCAGCTTTTTTGTGTGCCATCTTTAAATTCTCCTGTTATTAAGCGCTGATGCCAGTAATTTTGACTTCAGTGAACCACTGACGGTGGCCCGCTTGCTTACGAGAGTGCTTACGACGACGGAACTTAACGATTTTTACTTTATCGCCACGACCGTGTGTAACTACTTCAGCAGTTACTTTACCGCCAGCTACAAAAGGTGCGCCTACAGTTACTTCTTCGCCGTTAGCAACTAGAAGTACTGAGTCGAATTCAATGCTAGCGCCAGTTTCAGCGTCTAGTTTTTCTAAGCGTAGGGTCTGGCCTTCGCTTACACGGTGTTGTTTACCACCACTTTGGAAAACAGCGTACATGTCTTACTCCGCTTGTCCGCATAGGCCATTTGCCACGTATAATTTGGGCAATGGGTATGCGCTTAATCTTGTCATCAATAGGGCGCGAATGTTACGCGAAATCAGGGCTACTGGCAAGCGCTTGTGCAAAGAAAATTGGCGAAAAGCTGGTCAGTAATAAAAGTCATTGATTTAAACGCAATCGAGGTTATGAAGATTGCTGTCTTTTAGTGTAATATTCGATAATTAATTTATATCGGTTGATGAACAAAACTTAACTATGCAACCCTTTTGTACCTGACTGTGAGCCACTTCCCATCTTAATTGGGCGGTTTTTTCAGCTTGGGTCAAACCAGTTAAGCTTCCAACCGACACGCATAACAATCCGCCGGGTGCGGCACATTATTTTGCTGGATGTACAATGGATTTCAAAGCTATCCAAGCGCTCACTGCCAATGATATGGCACAAGTCGACGCGAAGATACTGGCTCAACTGAACTCAGATGTAGCCCTCATTAATCAACTAGGTTTTTACATTGTCAGCGGCGGCGGCAAACGCATACGCCCGATGCTTGCTGTACTGGCAGCCCGTGCCCTTGGTTACCAGGGCGAACAACACACAACTGCTGCGGCATTTGTGGAGTTTATCCACACCGCGACCCTGCTGCATGACGACGTCGTCGATGAATCGGATATGCGACGTGGTAAAGCCACAGCCAATGCCATGTTCGGTAATGCGGCCAGCGTCTTGGTGGGCGATTACATCTACACTCGCTCGTTCCAGATGATGACCAGCCTACGATCCTTACGGATCCTCGATGTCATGAGCGAAGCGACCAATGTCATCGCCGAAGGGGAAGTACAGCAGTTAATGAACTGCAACGATCCCGACACCACCGAAGACAGCTATATGCAGGTGATCTACTCCAAGACCGCCCGCCTGTTTGAAGCTGCAACCCAGATCTCCGCCATCTTGGTAGAGGCGCCAGAAGAGGTTGAGCGTGCCCTACAAAACTACGGCCGCTACCTCGGCACCGCCTTCCAGCTGATTGACGATGTCTTGGACTATAACGCTGATGGTGAAGAGATGGGTAAAAATGTCGGTGATGATCTCGCTGAAGGCAAACCAACCCTTCCCCTGCTTCACGCGATGCAGCACGGGAATGCTGAACAATCAGCGATGATCCGTGAAGCGATTGAGAAAGGTAATGGCCTTGACAAGCTAGAACCAATCCTCACATGCATGAAGCAAGCCGGCTCGCTTGACTATACCCAGCAGCGCGCTGAGGAAGAGGCCGAGAAAGCCATCGCTAGCCTGGCTAAGATTGCCGATAGCGAATACAAAGACGCCTTGATTGCACTGGCCCACCTCGCGGTCCACCGCAACAAGTAACGTGATGACGACTTCGCCTGAAAGCCTGCCATTCGGCAGGCTTTTTTGATCTTATACCAGCTAAAGACCGTAACCATTCACTGCCATCACGATATTCTATAGTTATATCAATAAAGGCTGGATCATCGAGATCATGACAGGAGGCCACTATGCAAGCAAAAGAGCTCAAGCCTGGTATGTGGGTGGAGTACCAACACGGGGTTGCCGAAGTTATCAATGTAGATCAAGATCACAACACCGCGATCATCGAGAACATGGATGATCATCGCCGGATCAATATCAACTGCGATGATCTTGTCGAGCAGCCACAGCTCCACACAGGCTGTGATAATTACTACTAAATGATTGGTAGCAATCTTTCTGCCAATATCCAACACGCACAGATAAAAAAGAAGCGGCCAATTGGCCGCTTCTTTTAATTCGCTTACAGATTACTTCGCAGCAAACTCTTCGCCTTTGGCGATGTCGCCATGAAGTGTATCCATCATGCCTTCCAGTGCTTCTTGCTCAAATGCACTCAGCGTACCGTAATCCATCACTTCTTCGACGCCTTCTTTACCTAGCAAGATTGGCTGCGCGAAGAAACGAGCATGCTTACCGTCACCTTCGACATAAGCACACTCAACTTGGCCCGTCTCGCCTTGCAGCGCACGAACCAAAGAAAGACCAAAGCGACAAGCCGCCTGACCCATAGATAGCGTTGCAGAGCCGCCACCCGCTTTTGCCTCAACCACTTCAGTACCCGCATTCTGGATACGTGGTGTCAGCGCCTTGATTTCTTCCTCAGTGAACTCAACACCGTCTACCTGTGAAAGTAATGGCAAGATTGTCACACCAGAGTGACCGCCGATCACCGGTACACGGATCTCACCTGGGTCGACATTTTTTAGCTCGGCGACAAACGTCTCAGAGCGGATAACATCCAGTGTGGTCACACCAAATAGCTTACGCTTGTCGTAAACACCTGCTTTTTTCAACACATCAGCCGCAATAGCGACAGTGGTATTCACAGGATTAGTGATAATACCTACGCACGCTTTAGGGCAAACCACCGCAATTTTTTCAGCCAGGGACTTAACAATGCCGGCGTTCACATTGAACAAATCAGCACGATCCATTCCAGGTTTACGGGCAACACCCGCAGAAATAAGAACAACATCAGCACCTTCTAGCGCTGGCGTTGGATCCTCACCGGCATATCCCTTAATGGAAACAGGAGTTGGGATATGGCTCAGATCAGCCGCAACACCTGGTGTTACAGGGGCAATATCATACAAAGCCAGATCCGAACCTGCTGGCAGACGATTTTTAAGCAACAGGGCAAGAGCCTGACCGATACCACCGGCCGCACCAATTACAGCAACTTTCATGTTCGTTCTCCTTTACGATAGAAGTATATAATTTTCAGACCTAATCATATGAAATCACAGTTGATTTAAAACACTGATTTCATATCACAAACAGAACTGACGTTATAGTAACCTATAGAGAAATACAATCAGATGCCACCAGCTTTGCGATATCACGCATAGGCAAGAACAAAATGTGCTACATCCCTATAACATTCCCCCTTGCATGATTGACGATTGCATCGAGTAGAGCCTGCATATCCGTCAATATTTATTCACTTCTTACGGCTATAATGGTGATACATGCACCAGTTTACTTGAACACTGTTTGCTTGAATCCAAAAAGTTGTGCCAGAATACAGCACCTCGTCCCTGGACATGAAATTTACTTATGCGAAATTCAGATAAACAAGAACGCTTAGTCAAAGCATTCAAGGCAATTCTAAAAGAAGAGAAATTCAGCTCTCAAGGCGAAATCGTCGACGCATTGAAAGCTCAGGGGTTCGACAATATCAACCAATCCAAAGTCTCTCGCATGTTGACGAAATTCGGCGCAGTACGTACCCGTAATGCGAAGATGGAAATGGTCTACTGCCTGCCAATCGAGCTTGGCGTTCCGACAACAAGTAGTCCTCTCAAAGAGTTAGTAATGGAGATCGGCTATAACAGTGCCTTAGTCGTCATTCATACCGGCCCGGGTGCAGCCCAAGTTATTGCCCGTTTGCTAGACTCTCTTGGCAAGGCTGAAGGGATCCTGGGTGTGGTTGCCGGCGACGATACCATCTTTATCACCCCAACCAATACCATCTCAACAGAAGAGCTTTACGACTCAGTCTGCGACCTGTTCGACTACAGCAAGTAATTGCTTATCTATACCACTATACCAGGTAGCAAACGATACGTTTGACTGCCTGCTATAGTGAGAGTTATGTCACAATAAGACAAACTTTCACCGAATCTTCTCTCCTCATGCAAGCTATTGATTGCTTTAAATAATTATTCTATCTTCTGTTACTGTCAGTAACTATTTCCACGCTGTAACCACCCCATTCTCATTAACATAGTTTTAAACTTATTACTTTGTTTTGATATCATTAGCCAGATTCAGCGATGAATTACCCTCAGGTAGGCACGCCTTACCACAGATGGAAAAGGCTTTTCTCTGGAAATAACAACAATTAGGAAGGGACAAACATGGCATTAAAGCAATTCGTCAAAGTCAGTGCACTTGCTGCAGCAGTAATGACCACTGGCATGGCCAATGCCCAAAACTTCATCACTATCGGTACCGGCTCTGTAACCGGTGTTTACTACCCGACAGGTGGTGCGATTTGTAAGCTCGTCAACAAAGACCGTAAAGAACACAATGTTCGCTGTTCAGTCGAGTCTACCGGTGGTTCGATCTACAACGTCAATACTATGCGTGCAGGCGAACTGGACTTCGGTATCGTACAGTCTGACTGGCAGTACCATGGCTATAACGGCACCAGTAAGTTCGAAGAACAAGGCCCGTACAAGAAACTCCGCGCGGTGTTCTCGCTGCACACCGAACCGTTCAACATCATTGCCCGTACTGACGCTGGCATCAACGGTGTCGAAGATCTGAAAGGCAAGCGTGTGAACATCGGTAACCCAGGCTCAGGCGACCGCGCCACTATGGGTGTGGTAATGGACGCGATGGGCTGGACCAACAAAGACTTTAAACTGGCTTCAGAACTAAAAGGTTCCGAGCGCTCACAAGCTCTGTGCGACAACAAGATTGACGCCTTTGTTTATGTCGTCGGTCATCCAAACGGTTCAATCAAAGAAGCCACCACATCTTGTGATGCCAAGTTGATCCCAGCGACGGGTGCTAAGATTGACCAAATCGTGGCAGACAACCCGTACTATGCCAAAAGCACGGTACCGGGCGGCATGTACAAAGGGACAGACGGTGACGTCAATAGCTTTGGTGTTGCTGCAACACTGGTGTCTTCTACCGACGTCTCAGATGACGTTGTTTACGCTGTCGTGAAGTCAGTGTTCGAAAACTTCGATACCTTCAAACGTCTGCACCCGGCTTTTGCCAACCTCAAGCCTGAAGACATGGTCAAAGATGGCTTGTCTATCCCGCTCCACCCAGGTGCAGTGAAATACTACAAAGAAGCCGGTTACCTGAAGTAATCCCGCTGATAGGCAACACTGCCCAGCAAGCGCCGCATTATGGCGCTTGCTGTTTCTCGTATTCATCCCGATAAATTCTAATCACACCCTAGCCCATCGAAGAAGGATTATGCATGACGAAGACAACACAATCGTCGACAGATGTGCAAGATATGGTGGCTCAGGCGGATACCGGGGCACGGAGCCCGATTGGACTGGCTGGACGTATCCTGTGGTTTGTTCCACTCTGTTGGTCCCTGTTCCAACTTTGGTACGCCTCACCGTTACCGTTTATTTTTAATTTTGCCGTCCTGAACGACACCGAAGCCCGCTCGATTCACTTGGCTTTTGCCATCTTTCTGGCATTTACCGCCTACCCAGCACTCAAACGCTCGCCACGCGACCGGATCCCACTGGTCGACTGGATCCTTGCCCTTGCAGGGAGCTTTGCCGCTGCCTATATCTATTTGTTCTACACCCAGCTCGCCGGCCGTTCCGGTGCTCCTACCCAAATGGATATCGTGGTCGCGGTCATCGGTATGGTGCTACTGCTAGAAGCCACCCGACGCGCACTGGGGCCGCCTTTGATGGTCGTCGCAGCCGTCTTTTTGCTCTACACCTTCGGCGGCCCTCACATGCCGGATGTCATTGCCCATAAAGGTGCCAGCCTGAACAAAGCAATGTCGCACCTCTGGTTAACCACGGAAGGGGTATTCGGTATCGCAGTCGGCGTATCGACCTCGTTTGTCTTCCTCTTTGTTTTGTTCGGGGCCATGCTCGAACGTGCTGGTGCCGGAGCCTACTTTATCAAGGTGGCCTTTTCGCTACTGGGCCACATGCGGGGCGGTCCAGCCAAGGCGGCGGTTGTCGCCTCCGGGCTGTCTGGCTTGGTTTCTGGTTCATCGATTGCCAATGTGGTAACGACCGGGACATTCACGATCCCGCTAATGAAAAAAGTAGGCTTCCCGGGCACCAAGGCCGGTGCTGTCGAAGTCGCCGCGTCAACCAATGGCCAGTTGACTCCGCCGATCATGGGGGCTGCAGCCTTTCTGATGGTTGAATATGTGGGGATCTCCTATGTCGAGGTTATCAAGGCAGCCTTGCTACCGGCACTGATTTCCTACATTGCACTAATTTATATTGTCCACCTTGAAGCCTGTAAGGCCGGCATGTCTGGCTTAGAACGTCGCTACAAGCCGACCCTCGCCCAGAGCCTGCTGTCTTTCTGCGGTACGATTCTCGGCTTGATTGTTCTCAGTGCATTAGTCTATTACGGCGTCGGTTGGACCAAAGATGTATTTGGGGCAGCGGCCACACCGATGATCGCCGGGGTGGTCCTGATCGCTTATGTGGCACTGATCAAAGTCGCCGCGGATTACCAGGATCATACGCTAGAAGATCCAAACGCGGAGATCACCGAAGTACCGGATCCGGGACCGACGATGAAGTCCGGCCTTTACTTCCTGTTGCCTATTGTCGTCTTGGTATGGTGCCTGACGGTTGAGCGCTTCTCGCCGGGGCTTTCCGCTTTCTGGGCGACCGTGTTCATGATCTTTATTCTATTAACTCAACGTCCATTACTGGCGATGTTCAATAAGGAAAAGACGCTAGCTGAAGCCGGTAAGGAAGGGGTTGTCGACCTGTTGGAGAGCCTGGTATCCGGTGCCCGCAACATGATCGGTATTGGTGTGGCAACAGCCGCAGCCGGTATCGTCGTCGGCGTGGTCACCCTGACCGGAATCGGGCTGGTAATGACCGAGTTTGTTGAGTTCATCTCGGGTGGCAACATCATACTGATGCTGCTATTCACCGCGTTGATCAGCTTGATCCTCGGAATGGGACTGCCGACCACGGCTAACTATATCGTGGTATCAACCTTGATGGCACCGGTTATCGTTACCCTTGGGGCCCAGAACGGCCTGATCATCCCATTGATCGCTGTCCACTTGTTCGTGTTCTACTTCGGCATCCTTGCCGATGATACCCCTCCAGTAGGCTTGGCCGCCTTTGCTGCTGCCGCTATCGCCAAAAGCGATCCTATCCGGACCGGTATCCAAGGCTTTACCTACGATATCCGAACCGCCATCCTCCCGTTCATGTTTATCTTCAACACCCAGCTATTGATGATGAATATCGACTCTTGGTGGCACCTAATGCTGACGGTCATCTCGGCTATTATTGCTATGCTGACCTTCTCGGCTGCGACACAAGGATGGTGGTTTACCAAAACTAAATGGTGGGAGGTCGTCGCATTGCTTCTGATCACCTTCACTTTGTTCCGTCCGGGCTTCTGGTGGGATATGGTCTATCCGCCAAAACACGAAATGCCGGGTACCTTGATCGCTGATGCAGCGGACAAGCTCGCCATTGGCCAACCGTTAGAACTGCAAGTCAGCGGAGAAAATCTAGAAGGGAAGTTTGTCACCAAACACGTGCTACTACCGTTTGATGAAGAAGCGGTATCTCCCGATGATCGCATCGACTCCACCGGCCTGATGCTACGTAAGGATGGCGATAAAATGATCGTCGACATGGTTGAGTTTGGCAGCCCTGCCGAACAGGCGGGTATCGACTTCGACTGGGAGATCACCACCGTCAGCCTGCCTGCAGTCCGTCCGATGAAAGAGTGGGTCTTCATTCCGACTCTGCTCATACTAGGTACCCTTGGCTGGAACCAGCGCCGGCGGGCTAAAACTGTTGGCCACATCAAGTAAAACCGCCAATCTGGCCCTTTCATCACGAAAGGGTCAGTTCGGTTTGGTATACACTAAAGGTAGCCTCTCCCTTCGTGAACAAAGAGAAAAGTATGTATAAGCAAATCTTAGTTCCGGTCGACCTTAATGAAAAAGGGTTCGCAGACAAAGCGGTTGAATTGGCGGTATGGCATGCCAAGCACTCCAACGCCACTATCCACTTGCTGAATGTTCTTCCTGGCATCCACATGGCCATGGTATCCAGCTATTTCCCCAAGGATGCGGCCCGCAAAATGATGCAGGATACACAGCAGCAACTCAAAGCCTTTGCCGAAACCTATATTCCACCGGAAATTGTCCACCACCAGCATGTCTCGGAAGGGAAAACGTGGACGACCATTTTGGATCATGCTGAGCGGGTTGGGGCTGATTTGATCATCATGCCCAGCCACAAGCGCTCTGGGCTGGATAAAGTCATGCTGGGTTCGGTCGCCACCAAAGTGGTAGAAAACTCCCCGATCAATGTGCTGGTGCTCAAACCGCAGGCCCACCTGGCTGAGTCTGTGGGCAGTTAACAAGATCAAAAAAGCCCGCTTGAGCGGGCTTTTCCTTTTCTGTGTATTTACTTTCTTTGGTCGTAACCCCAACGAGGCACCAAACCTTGTTCAACCCCGAGGTGGTCCAATATACGTGCGACCATAAAATCCACCAGATCCTCGATACTCGTCGGTTGGTGATAAAACCCCGGAGCCGCAGGCATAATCGTTGCGCCCATCTGTGACAGCTTTAGCATGTTTTCCAAGTGAAGCGTCGAGAACGGTGTTTCCCGTACAACCATCAACAGCTGGCCACGCTCCTTGAGTACCACATCGGCCGCCCGCTCCAACAAGTTATCCGACAACCCGTGGGCCACCGAAGCCAAGGTTCCAGCCGAACACGGACAAACCACCATTTGCTTGGGTGCAGCCGAGCCTGAAGCGACCGGCGAGAACCAGTCTTCTTTTCCACACACCTCAAGACCATCAGGATCGCACCCCAAATGCTTCACTAACGCCACCTTGGCAGCATCAGGGCCAGAGGGTAACTTCAACCCGTGCTCGGTCGCCAAGACCACCCGCGCTGCCGAGGAAATCAGCAAGTAAACATGGTAATCCGCCGCCAACAAGCACTCCAGCAAGCGCAGTCCATATGGCGCACCCGACGCCCCTGTCCACGCGAGAGTAATACGTTTGTCCCGTTTACGCTCACTCACTCGCAGCCTCCAAGGCCGCAAGAAGCTTGCCGTGAATACCACCAAAACCACCGTTACTCATCACCAGAATGTTATCACCGGGACGGGCGCTCGCGACAACCTTGCTCACCAACGCGTCCAAATCACTATCAGTCTGGCTAGGCTGCTGGCAATGCTCGGCGATTTCATCCACCGACCATGGGATGTTATCAGGTTGATAAATAAAGACCTCATCGGCCGCTGCCAGCGCCGGGGCCAAATCCAGTTTATGTACGCCGAGTTTCATGGTGTTCGAGCGAGGCTCCAATACCGCCAGGATACGTTGCTGGGAAACTTTTGCTCGCAGGCCACCTAAAGTCAGCTCAACCGCCGTCGGATGGTGGGCAAAATCATCATAGACTTTTACCCCAGCCTGCTCGCCTTTGAGCTCCAAACGACGCTTGGTATTGATAAACTTGCCCAGCGCCTCGCACGCTAAATCCGCGGTGACACCGACATGACGGGCCGCTGCAATAGCCATCAGGGCATTGCTGACGTTATGGTCACCGATGAGATCCCAATCAACAGTCCCGACCTTACAACCATCGAGCAAGACATCAAAACGGCTACCGGCCGCATCAAGCTTGTTGGCTAACCAATGACCGTCTTCGCCAATATATTCCAGCTCGCTCCAACAGCCCATGCCCAGTGTTTCATCAATCGCTTGAACTCCTTTCGGCGCCAAGATCCGGCCATTGCCCGGGACGGTTCTCACCAAGTGGTGGAACTGGCGCTGGATAGCCTTTAGGTCATCGAAGATATCTGCGTGATCGAACTCTAAATTGTTCATTACCAAGGTGCGTGGTCGATAATGAACAAACTTAGAACGTTTATCGAAAAAAGCACTATCGTATTCGTCCGCTTCGACGACAAAGAACATGCTTTCGCCTAAACGCGCGGAAACTCCGAAGTTTCCAAGCACCCCTCCGACTAAAAAGCCCGGTTGATAACCACAGTCTTCCAGGATCCAAGCCAGCATACTGGCTGTCGTGGTCTTACCATGGGTGCCAGCAACAGCCAGTACCCAACGGTCATGCAACAGAATCTCCTGCAACCACTGCGGCCCCGAGGTATAACGCAGGTTATGGTTAAGCACATATTCCACACAAGGGTTGCCACGGCTCATCGCATTGCCAACCACCACCAAATCAGGTGCAGGGTTTAGCTGAGCTGGGTCATAACCTTGAATAATTTCAATACCTTGAGATTCAAGCAAGGTACTCATCGGCGGATAAACATTGGCATCGCAGCCGGTCACTTTATGGCCCAGCTGACGGGCAAGAATTGCCGCCCCGCCCATAAAAGTGCCACAAATTCCTAAAATATGGATGTGCATAACTGTCGGCTCACTCGGTAATTTTCACTAATTTCACGCTTATGCGTTACTTCGTTACCATAAAAAAGATCTTTATATACAATATTTTATACAAAATAGAGCACGCACTATAAAAGGCTAAATGCCAATATGGGTATAAAAATTGTCCGTTAGAGACATTGTACCTGACTTAACCGCCCCAATGACAACAAGATGCAAGGATTGTATATGTCCGATATTAGAACCCTTGGCGAGTTCATTGTCGAGAAACAGAACGACTTCCCCCACGCCAGCGGTGAGCTTTCCTCGCTGCTGAGCTCAATTAAACTGGCGGCGAAAATCGTCAACCGTGAAATCAACAAGGCCGGCCTAGCTGATATCACAGGTTCATTCGGCGACGAGAATGTCCAGGGTGAAGAGCAGCAGAAACTCGATGTTTATGCTAATGATAAGTTTAAAGCCGCTCTGGAAGCACGCGACCAGGTTTGTGGTGTAGCAAGTGAAGAAGAAGACGAAGCCGTTACTTTCAACCGCGAGTTGAACCGTAACGCCAAATACGTCGTGTTGATGGATCCACTAGATGGTTCTTCGAATATCGACGTAAACGTTTCCGTCGGTACTATCTTCTCCATTTACCGTAGGGTTTCACCTGTTGGCACCCCACCAACACAAGAAGACTTCCTGCAACCAGGTAACCAGCAAGTGGCTGCGGGCTATATTATCTATGGCTCTTCAACCATGTTGGTTTACACCACAGGTAACGGTGTGCATGGCTTTACCTACGATCCATCTCTGGGTCTGTTCTGCCTATCGCACGAAAATTTACAAACCCCTGAAGATGGGCGTATTTACTCAATTAACGAGGGTAACTACTTCCGCTTCCCAATGGGTGTGAAAAAGTACATTAAGTACTGCCAGGAAAATGTACCGGAAGACGACCGCCCATATACTTCACGTTACATCGGTTCACTGGTTTCAGACTTCCACCGTAACCTGTTGAAAGGGGGTATCTACTTGTACCCAAGCACAGCAACCCACCCAACTGGTAAGCTACGCCTACTATACGAGTGCAACCCGATGGCCTTCCTGATTGAACAGGCTGGCGGCAAGGCTTCGGATGGTGCAGGCCGAATCATGGATATCAAACCGACTGAACTCCACCAGCGCGTACCTTTCTTTGTCGGTTCAACCAACATGGTAGAGAAAGTCGAAGCTTTCTTGGCTGAGTTCCCTGAGCAAGACTAAGTAAACAAACAGGCTGAGTTCCTCAGCCTGTTTTCTTCCAGCAGTACTTCTTTCTCCCTCAAAGTGTTAACTACGCCGACAACTTATTGCTATTAGACAATAAAAGAAGGTTGTTGGTATTATAATTTCAACAACACCAACAATTGATTAACCAAGCAAAAGGAAGAGACGATGAGCCTGAATCAGGTCCCTGCTGGGAAGGACATACCCGAAGATATCTATGTTGTCATTGAAATCCCTGCCAATGCCGATCCAATCAAGTATGAGGTCGACAAAGACAGTGGTGCTGTTTTCGTAGACCGATTCATGTCTACACCGATGTTTTATCCTTGTAACTACGGCTATGTAAACCACACCCTATCACTTGATGGTGACCCGGTTGATGTACTGGTGCCAACACCTTTTCCTTTGGTTCCTGGCTCGGTGATCCGCTGTCGTCCTGTGGGTGTGCTAAAAATGTCTGATGAATCAGGCGAAGATGCCAAGGTTGTCGCAGTACCTCACAGCAAGCTAACCAAAGAGTACGAGCATATTCAGGATATTAATGACCTCCCTGAACTTTTAAAGGCCCAAATAACCCACTTCTTCGAGCGTTACAAAGAACTTGAGCCGGGTAAATGGGTGAAAGTAGAAGGCTGGGCAGACGCTACCGCCGCCAAGGAAGAGATCCTCGAGTCATTCAAGCGCGCCCAGGAAAAATAAACGCTAAGATCTATCATTCCCGGGCAATAAGCCCGGGAAAGTAACAGAGGTAATCCTATGCAAAGGCTGATGATAGCTGCTGCTTTTATGTTGAGCTTATGGGCCAACACATCATTCGCAGACGTCGTGACAGCAGAGGAATTTTGGCAGTCTTACCATGGTGGCCACTCCGGCAGGCCAATGATCATTGACGTCCGCAGCCATGAGGAGTTCATCAACGGCCATCTTCCGGGAGCCATCAATATTCCCTATGATCAAATTGATCAGCTAACAAGTTTTGCCCCAGACAAAAGTCAATCGCTGTTTATCTATTGCCGTTCAGGCCGCCGCTCAGGCATTGCAGAAGCAACCCTGACCGAACTTGGCTATACCAATATCTATAATGGTGAAAGCTACCAGGCATTGGCCGAAGCGATGCCCCAGTAAGCTAGGATAAAAGAAGCTAGAGAAAAGAGCTTGATACCGTGCCACCTCGTTGGCACCAATCTCCGTTTACGATCACAGGCAAACCATCCACAGAGTGGTTATACAGATATATCCATGCCTTACCGTAAGAGGTGTCAACCTCTACCCGATCATATTCAACCGGATATACTTCGAGCCAATCGAGCGCCCGTAAAGTACACTCATTGATTTGATAGACCTCCCCCCAGAGCTGTCCTCCTTTCGATGAGGCTACAGCCGCAGGGTAAGGACCTAAATCATAAAGAGTATAGCCTCCGTGCAGGCACTCCGAGCCTAACTTAACTGCATTTTTGAGGAGGCCGGCATTGGCCTCCCCCTCACGCAGGGAACCATAGACAAAGACTTTCACTCTTCCCTCTGGCTGCATTAATTAAACTCAAATTGGTATAGCAAGTCAGCCGCACTGTCTAGACCCGAGACCACTTCCACATAGAGATCTTTCATCAATCGGTAACGCACGGTGAATTCCGGAATAGAATTAAAAATACCCACTCCGTACTTCACCTGTAAACCCGGTGCAATATAGCCACTGATTGTCACTTGGGTATCATCACCTGAACCCGCTGTATCTAATGCCAAATCCTGAACACCAAATGCTTCCCCTACATTCCCCACAAGCTGGCCACTCTGTGCTAAGCCCATGGTAAGTAAGGTGGTTGCCATCGCATCATTGCTATCACCTGATTCACTGTCCAAGTCCCTTCCCCGTAGAATATAGGACAGGGCATTTTGCTGTGGCATCGCCGGATCAGAAAAAATATCCACCCTCGGTTCATCGGCAGGTCCTGTCACCCGCAGCCCGGCAATCACGTCATCTTCGATATTGTCAGGATCCCGGATTGCCTCAATCGACAAGTAAGGCTGATCGGCAGGCCCATTGAACAAGATCTGCCCTTTGCGGATCACCAACTCCTGAGCAAAAGAACGATAGGTACCGTTACGCAGATTGATTTCACCGTATACCAGCGGGCCTTTTTCATCTTGGCGGACATTCAGATCCCCCACCAGCCCGGCTTTAAGCCCGAATGCGGATAGCTTGACGTCGTTGCCAATTCTCACCAGGACATTGGTCTTAAGATTAAACGGGATCGGCTGTTCAGTATCGACGGGTTGCAGATCGGCATTAAGCAATATCTCATCATCCGACACCGAGACGGCAGACTCCGGTAGCTGATCGACCGTAATACGTCCCCATGGAATGGCGACACTGCCCGTTATCTCAGCTTGCCTCGGCGTTGCCTTTATCATCAAGTCCGGCGACACCTTCACCGCCAGCAATGGCGGTACTGTCACTTCAAGCTCCCGGCCGTTGACCCCGAGCTGGCCACGCCAATTAGCCAGATCCTGCCAGTTACCGTCACCGGTGATATTCAGCTTACCATCCGGTGTCACCACCTCACCGCTGAGCTGGGCCTGATAACCACTGAAGGTGGCCGTAATATCGGCTTTATCCACATCCAGCGGCACGGTCCGCCCCGAGGCTTTAACGTTACTGACCTTGAGCAAACCATTGACCGCAGGATGCATCACCGGCCCAGTTACCGAGAGGTCGGCATCAATCTGGCCATCGAAGCTGTGATAGTCCATCAATAAGGGTTTCAGGAAGCCAAGCATGAAGCGATCTAGCTTCAAGCGAGCATCCAGCTGTTGATCACCACTCAAAGGAGCGATCTTGGCTCGGCCGCTCAAATCACCGTTGTCACGAATCGCAAATAACCAATCGGCCATCAATGTATCTTGCTTAACTTCTGCATTGATCGTCACCTTATCCCAAGCGACAGTGACCGACTCCAAGTCAGGGTCTTGCTGCTGAGTCACGCTACCAGCCGGCAAATTGACACTGGCTTTAACATACGGTGCCGATTGCGGTGCCCATGCCACTTCAGCCTGCGCGCCAGCACTGCCTTTAAGCTCTAGCGTATCTGGTAGAAATGGCTCCAGCATCTCGAAGCTGACATTGCTCAGCGCCACATTAGCACGGCCACTCGCACCGGCTTCCATATTCTGGGTTAGGCACAGGGCAGCTTTACCTTGACCTTGTTCCCAGCAATGCGCCGCAACACTGGCTAATTGCTTATCAAACCGGTAACCCAACGCAGTGGAACGATCGAGCTTCCAAACACCTAGCTCGGTATCAATTTCTCCTTGCTGGAGTGCGCCACGCCAACCTTTATCTCGGTCGAGCTCCCCTTGCAGACGCAATACTGTGCTTACTGGTTCAGCATTCACATCCAGCACTAGCTGATGCTGCTTTTCACTTCCTTGGAACAACAGCGATAAATCTTTCAGGGTAAAGGTGTCATAACGGCCACCTGATGCGGTCAGGCTGATATCGGCGTCTAGTGCAGGCATCGGAGTGATTTGACCTTTCAGTGTCAATTTCTCAAGCGAGGCTAGCTCTTCCCAGCCCAAGGCCTCGCCAACCAAATCGACATCCAAATCCGGCTCAACCATTTTTCCTTTCAGTTGAATATTGCCCTTCACACTGCCACGCAAACCTGGCAGGGATTGGGATAGATCCGGTGCATTGATCTCAGCGGCCATATCCCAAGTTTTGGTCAGCCGACCTTTGGCTGAGAACCCGTTCGGTCCATGCTTCAACGCCAACCCCTGAGTATCCAGCTGAAGATCCCCTTTACCTGAGTTATCTTTAGCCGACAATTGCCCTACGAGATCGAGCTGTTGCTCCATCACCACACCATCAACAACCAATTCAGGCAACTCAACGAACCAGCCACCTTGTGAGGTAAGCCCACCGGATGTCCTCAACTTACCACTTAAATCCCCGGGTACATCCTGCCACTCCAACCCCGGCTGAATATGGCTAAAGGCCAGCTCACCTTGCCAGGTCACCAAGTCTTTCCAACTCGCCTTGGCATTACCGGAAATAGAGCCCCCTAAGGTATCAACCGCAAGACGACTCAATTCAATATCTTCAAGGCTACCCTTACCCACCAACTCGGCGCCGACAGCAGGCATCGGCTTACCATCAATCTGGCTTTTGAGTGTAAAACGGTAACCATCAAGGCTGCCTTTGGCCGTCAATTGTGTCTCTTTCACCTCAAAATCTGGCTTGCTATCAATAGGCCATTGCAGGTGCTGGCTCTCAAGGGAGATATCAAAAGGCAGCGCCGGATCCAGCGCGGATAAACGCCCTTTCAACCAAGCGTCCAGCGTCCCTTTGACACGGGCATCCAGAATCAAATTGGCCACACTGCCGTCAGCTTTGAGAACCAAGTCATGCTGTTTCAACGGGGCCATTTTGATAGCAACATCTGCCTTGAGCGCCAGCGGGTAATCACCTGTCAGTGCAATATTGGCCTCAGCCTTCAGATCGGCCTGCGGCGCTGAAACCTCCAACGCCTCAATCACCACCTCGCTGCCTTTCGCCTTAGCGATCAATTCTAGCTTCTCTACGGTCTGCGGCGTCTCACCGTGAAGCGTAAATGCCTCAACGGTAAAACGCTGGACATCAATCGAAAGTGGGATAAGGACTTCGGGTAACACGATAGGTTGCGGTGCTGCGGTCTCAGCTTTAGCGGCCTCTGCCGATTCAGCGCTAGCGGGTGCCAGGGTAAGATCAATATTCTTCCAGTCTGTCGGCTTGAGGGTCAGTGTATCCCCCTGCATATCCGCCGCACTAGAGAAGTGTTGCCAAGCGACTTTATTGCCGAGCACATCAAGTTCAATATCATCAAGAACCAGGCGTGAGAGGCTGATAGGAAGTGGTAAGTTTATCTCTGTCACAGGCTCAGAAGGTACTGCTTGCTCGGTATCTGCTGTTGCCGGAGGCAGCTCCGGCATCGAAAACCGTACTCCAGACAGCGCGAGCTCAGAAATACATACCGCAGGGGTCAGCAAACAGCTGTCTTCAATATCCAAGGCCAGCTGCGCGACAGATAAGTCGATACTGTCATCACTATAATCCACCTGCTGCAAAGAGAACCCGTTCAATAGGCTACCCTGACTGGCCCCTATACTCAGTGACGGCAAGACTTTCTGCGCCCCCCATACTGCAACTTTAATCCCGGCGGGGGTATACAACAGTGCTGCTATGGCAATCACCACCACCATCAAGAGTGCCAACAAGGCGATAGCCGAGCGCTTTACCCACATCATATTTCTGGCCCCAAAACAAAGTGGAGCTGGAATTTATCTTTTTCTTTATCCAGTCCCCAAGCAAAATCAACACGGATAGGTCCCACCGGCGATGCCCAACGGACACCTACCCCGGTACCGGCCAGCCATTCAGGGCTGTCGTTCCAGGCCGAGCCATAATCATAGAAAACAGCTCCCCACCAATTGCCATAGACTCGGTACTGATACTCAAGCGAGGAAGTAAGCATATACTTACCCCCTTCCCTAAGGCCTTCTTCATTACGTGGCGAAATTGATTCGTAACTGTAACCTCGCAGGCTATTGTCACCACCGATAAAAAAGCGCATTGAAGGAGGAATATCCGTCAGGTTATCGGCAATCACTGCCCCGCCATCCAAGCGGAACAGTCCTCGATGGTTCTCTCCCTCACTACGAATCCAAGCTGAACGTCCACGTAACCGTGTTAATCGGGTATCAGAACCTAACACGGGATCAGAGTACTCAATTGAGATCAGCTGCTTATCACCCCAAGTCGGCATCGCACCACCACGAAGGCGTGTTTTGTCATAACTGATCCCCGGGATCACCATAAACAAATTGCCACTTTCAATTTTACCCTGGGTATAGTCTTCGTAGAGCAAGCGCATTGACGCGATCCGCTTCCAACCCGACTCCAAACGCCAATGACGCTCAACGGCCAAATTGGTTTCTGTACTGACAGTATCGTGGTTATCAACATAGCGGATCCCACCCACAACTTGATAGTAATCATTCAGTACATCATCAAGCGGGATTTTATAGGTCGCTTCGATTTTAGGCTGGATCTCAGACAGCTCAGTTTTGATGCTCAAGCTATGCCCTTTGCTATTGAGCCACGGCTTGCGCCAGTTGAATTTCAGACGAGGGCCAACATCGGTCGAATAACCGATACCGGTTTCAACTTGGTTCTTAACTTGCGGTTTGACGACCACACTGACAGGGATCTCTTCGTCTTTGATGTCGGCAATCTCACCACCGACAAATATCGAAGAGAACCAGCCGACATTGGACAGGCGCTGGTTAAACTCACCCAATGTTGAAGCGAGGTATGGGTCACCTTCCTCGTAGGGCATCAATGACTCTAAGCGATCCAGATCGATCTGGCTGCCTTCGAAAACCGTTTCACCAAAGTTATAGCGCTGGCCCGAAGCGTACTCTATCGTGATGAACGCCTCGTTACGGCTCGGCGCAACTTCCAGACGGCTGACTTTCAACTCGCCATCAAAGTACCCTTTCCTCAGCGCCAAGCTGGTCAGAGACGACTTCAATGACTCGTACTTTCCATGGTTAAGCGTCTGACCCAACCCCAGCCCACTGGTGCGAATAAGAGCAAGAAAATCAGGATCTGTCTTTGCCATCCCGGTCAAAACAATGCTACTGCGGGCGATGGTTGTCTTTGGCCCCGCCGCAACCTGAACAACCAGTTCACTACCTTCTTCAGCTTCGGAAAACGTGATCGTGGGGTTATAGCGTCCTAACGCTTTGAGCGCATCGCGGATCTCTCCCTCAAGCTGCTCGCGAAAGCGTAAGGAAGTATTGTAATCATCTTCAGGGATTGCAGAGACATAAGCATCAACATTGTCCTTGAGGCTGCCTTTTAACCCTTTTATCTTCAAAGAGGTCGCGGCTGAAGCCGGTACAGCAACGGTAAGCGCAAGTGTTGCTAGGCCATAGCGCAAAAAAGGTATCTTCATTCTTATTTACTTCATCGGTTAGCGCATTATTTTTATGTTTGTGCATGCTTAATTCTGACAAAGCCCAGCCCTAACTGCCAATCTTTTGCTTCGAAAATCCGCCGAAGTTGAATGTATTCCCTGTTTCCTCTACTTTGAAGAAAGTCAGTGGCATCAAAATAAGGAAATATCCATGTCATCATCCAAACAAACCATGCCAACAGAAAGCCAAGCCCTGATTGGCCGGGCAACCCCAATTGTGCCTTCGTTACCCCATGCAGTGAATGGCACTCCCCTCAATGACGAGATCCCTCAAGGAATGGAAGTGCTTACTGTCGGGATGGGGTGCTTTTGGGGGGCGGAAAGACTATTTTGGCAACAAACAGGTATATACAGCACAGCTGTCGGATACAGTGGCGGACTCACCCCCAACCCAAGTTATAAAGAAGTATGCACCGGGCTGACAGGTCATAACGAAGTCGTCAGGGTTATTTTTAACCCGCAACAGATCAGTCTAGGCGCCTTGCTGACACTGTTTTGGGAAAGCCACGATCCCACCCAAGGCATGCGGCAAGGTAATGATGTGGGTACCCAATACCGCTCAGCAATCTACACCAATTCAGATCAGCAATATCAAGAAGCAATAGCCAGCAAAGCCCTTTACCAGCAAGCGCTGGCCGATGCTGTGATTACCACAGAAATCCTCCCGGTGGGCACGTTTTACTTTGCCGAAGATTACCACCAGCAATACCTTGCCAAGAATCCAGGTGGTTATTGCGGGCTAGGCGGAACTGGCATATGTATGCCTCCGAAATAACAATATTAGTAAGCTTCTGCACTAAGGAGCTGGATCTCACGGTTGACTTCGCTCAGCACATTCAGCGCCTTGGTGTCCTGCTTTTTGGGTGGCAATAAACGCCCGCAATCAAATTCAAAAGCCCCAACACCGATAATAAATAACCGGCCCCGAAAGTAGCTTTTCACATGCCGAGCAACTTGGTTTGGTCGATATTGTTTGAATACTCTTAACATGGTTCCCTCACAAAATTACTATCACTATAGACCTTGAAAACGCCCGGATGTTTCCTTTTTCCAAGACGAAAATAATCAAGCAAGTTACCTGCCAGTTAATCAATGTTTGGTAAGTTTATCGCTAATCCGTTGACCCACCCACCCAAATACGCACTTTGTTTTATATTTTCGTGATTAAGTTCAAGGCTTTACAAACTGGTTAAACCAGCTTGCTGACAGTAATCTAAGATAATGGCGCGTCTAATAAATAATGGAAATAATGATGAATAAGAAGCCTACTTTTGCCTTGATGGCTATGCTACTACCCGGCAGTGTGTTTGCCCACAATCTAAACGTCGGTGATGCACTGCCAAATGTTGTGGTTGCAGATAAGGGGGAAATTACCCTACAAGATGACAAAATTGTCTATCAAGATTGGAATAGCGAGCAGTTAGCTGGCAAAGTGCGGGTGATCCAAGCCATTGCTGGCCGTAGCTCAGCCAAGGCACTGAATGCCGATCTAATGAGTGCCATAACAGCAGCAGATTTTCCGAATGAACAATACCAAACTACGACCATCATCAATCAAGATGATGCGATCTGGGGAACCGGTAGCTTTGTGAAATCTTCCGCTGAGGATAGCAAACGCGACTTCTCTTGGTCTTCGATGGTGCTGGATGCCAATGGTACCGTCCATCAGTCGTGGCAGCTTGCTGCGGAAGATTCAGCCATTATTGTCCTTGATAAGAGTAGCCATGTACTGTTTGTAAAAGAAGGCAAACTGTCATCTCAAGAAATCGAACAGGCACTAGAGTTGGTAAAAAGTAACCTTTAGGACAACTTAATAAACCTCAATTAAAATCAAAATGATATGAAAGCCATGTTATGCCGAAAGTAGTAATGTTATATTATTACACCTCATGGATATGGTTTTCATTTTATCAAAGTGAATCTCGCACAATACTGGATACACAGACTTAGCCTAATACTGATCTGCCTGATCGTCATCATCGGGCCTGTCACCGTATTGCACCAACTAGAAGCGACTTCAGACCAACACCATGCGATCGACTGCTCCATCTGCCACGTCGTCCATGACAGCTTCCTCGTTCAGCACAGTTTGCTTCCTGAGACTCCGCCGCTCCACACGATAATCGTCAATACTGAGCCCCATCAAGGGTTTCAGCGATATCGCTCTCCAATAGCCCGTTCCCCACCCGTTACTCGTGATAGTTAACACTACGACTTTTTAATCACGAACAATTTATTGGGGTAACCATGCGTTTTAATCAATCACTATCACCAATCACGACTCTATTAGTAAGCATTGGTTTGGCTGTATCGAGCACAGCCTCTGCAGAAGAACACTTTCGCCAACATGATGCTCATGTCCATGGTGTCGTTGAAGTGAATATCGCTCAAGACGGGCAAGACTTGTTGATGGAAATACACGCGCCAGGCGCTGATGTCGTCGGCTTTGAACACGCACCACAGACTGCTGAGCAAAAGGCTGCGCTTGAAAACGCTATAAAAAAGTTAGCATCACCAGATTCAACCTGGATGCTGACATCGAGTGCGCAGTGCCAATTGGTAGATAGCCAAGTCACTGAAACGTTATCGGCTCAAGAAGGCAATGAGCACGGTCATGACAAACATGATCATGATGTCCACGGCCACGGGCATGACAAACACGATCATGATGACCACGGTCACGACCACGACCACGACCACGACCACGACCACGACCACGACCAGCATGGTGCGCACGGCGAGTTTTCGGCGCAATACACCTACAAGTGTGGCGATATTAATCAGCTCACTGATGTCAAAACCCAGTGGTTTACCCACTTCCCAACCACTGAGCGCATCACTGTCAATGCGATTACAGATAAAGGACAGAAAGCTGGGTCACTGACCTCAAACGCAGTCACTTTCCGCTTCTAATACTTATCCAACCAAAATGGGGAATTCATTCCCCATTTCAGGACAAACCATGAGCATTATTGAGATTCGCGAACTCACATTCCAATGGCCTCGCCAAACCAAACCGCTATTAGATATCCCGTCACTGGCTGTGAACAAAGGGGAAAAAGTCTTCATCAAGGGGCCTAGCGGCAGTGGAAAATCAAGCCTTTTGAGTTTACTGGCTGGGATTAACGAACCAACAACAGGCACCATCGAGCTACTTGGGCAGCCTTTCAGCACCCTGAAGCCAACCAGTAGAGACCGTTTTAGGGCCGACCATATTGGTTACATCTTCCAGATGTTCAACCTACTCCCTTACCTGTCTGTCATTGATAACGTACTCCTCCCTTGCCGTTTTTCGACATTACGCAAACAACACGTTAACGGCGGGATGTATGAACAGGCAAAGCAGTTACTCACCCAACTTCATTTACCAGCAGAATGCTTGGATAGTCCCATCAGCGAGCTCAGCATCGGTCAACAACAAAGAGTAGCCGCCGCAAGAGCCTTGATTGGTAAGCCCAAACTGCTTATTGCAGATGAACCTACCTCAGCGCTGGATCATAATAACCGCGAGGCCTTCATTAAATTGCTAATGGCTGAATGCGATAAATCAGATACCACGTTGCTGTTTGTAAGCCATGATGAAACGCTCGAGCCACTATTTGATCGCAGCATCAACCTTAACGCCATCAACCAAGCTGCAAAGGGGGAGTAATGGGAGCAATTCTTCGCCTTGCCTGGCAAAGCCTAGCTAATAGAAAAGCAACCGCAATACTGACACTATTGACGGTTGCAATCTCGGTGACCCTATTGCTTGGAGTTGAAAAGGTCAGGACACAGGCCAAATCCAGTTTTGCCAATACGATATCAGAAACAGACCTCATCGTCGGGTCTCGTTCCGGACAAGTTAACCTATTACTCTACTCTGTTTTTAGAATTGGTAATGCAACTAATAATATCGACTGGCAAAGCTTCCAAGAAATCAGCCAACACCGTTCAGTAAAATGGGCGATCCCAATTTCACTGGGCGACTCTCATCGTGGTTTCCGTGTTATAGGTACCAACGGTGATTACTTTAAACATTACCGTTACGGGCAGAAACAACCGCTTGAGTTAGCTCAGGGTAAGATCTTCGATAGCCTATTTGAAACGGTTATCGGTGCAGAGGTTGCTAAAAAGCTCGATTACAAAATTGATGACGAAATCATCATCGCCCATGGCATCAGTGATCAGTCCTTCAACCGTCATGACAACTTGCCCTTTAAAATCGTAGGTATACTTGAGCCTACCGGTACACCTGTCGATCGAAGCGTTCATGTCTCTTTGCCTGCTATTGAAGCTATTCATGTCGGATGGGAAAGTGGAGCCCGCTTAGGACCAACGCCAGATGCGGAGCTGCTGGCTACCCAGCAGTTCGCCCCCAAGCAGATCACAGCATTTATGCTGGGCCTCAATTCGAAAATCCAAACCTTTGCTCTGCAACGTTATATCAATACTTATACCAAAGAACCACTGAGTGCCATCATGCCAGGTATCGCCCTTCATGAACTGTGGGGCATGATGTCTATAGCAGAGCAAGCATTGCTGGTTGTCTCAGGCTTTGTCGTGATCGCGGGACTACTCGGTATGTTGACCAGCTTATTGACCAGCCTGAATGAAAGACGGCGGGAGATGGCAATCCTCAGGGCCATGGGGGCAAGACCCGGTCATATCTTCTTCCTGCTAACCAGTGAAGCAACCCTCCTGACCGCACTCGGAGTCACCCTCGGTACCTCTTTACTGTACTTGATCTTGCTGATCACTCAGCCAATTATCCAGACACAGTTTGGATTATTTATTCCGATCACAGCTCCTACAAACCATGAGCTGTTGTTGTTAGTACTCGTTCAGTTAGCTGGTATGCTAGTTGGTATCATTCCTGCTGTCCGCGCCTATCGACATTCGCTTTCGGACGGCATGACTATAAAGGTATAAACACATGAAAAGATGGCTACTCGCACTTTGCTGCTGGTTTCCACTTCTGAGCTCTGCAAATGAAGCTTTGACGCTGGACTGGATTGACTTAGTTCCAGAAAAAGAACGCACTCAGTTCAACGCAAACCAAATGCCGATCCTCAATCATGATGGAGAGGCCGCAAACCAATCAATGATTGGCAACGTCAGAGAAGAACTCAATGGCAGCACAGTCAAAATCCCAGGGTTTGTGATCCCTCTTGAGGGTGATGATAAAGCGGTTACCGAGTTTCTCTTAGTGCCATATTTTGGTGCATGTATCCACGTACCACCTCCGCCCCCCAATCAGATTGTGTACGTGAAATTTCCGAAAGGAGCGCCTATACAGCAGCTATGGGATGTGGTTTACGTCGTGGGAACATTGAAAACCCAGAGCGTGAGCCATGATCTTGCTGAAGTGGGCTACCTGCTCGAAGGCAGCGCCATCGAAGACTACGACGATATGTAATATCAATTTAGCCAGCTTCCCTTGAAGCTGGCCATCAAATATTTAAGGGTGATCACTATGGAAGGCGAGAGCAAAGTATCCCCGCCCCTAGAACCACAAACAACAGACAAAGAAAAGACCAAAAGCTACCCTCCCAATATCATTAGTACGATTGCTGAAGAGCTCGGTGTCAGCTACAAAATTACTAACGATGGGCCACATACCGTTTCAGAAAGGTGTGAAGGCCGATACAAAAAAGAGCAACATTTCCAACAAGAAAATCTTGAGAAAATATTCAAGCTAACCTTCGATACGACCCCTCTCGAGAAAGCCAAGAATATTGATCCTGATTGGCTTAACTACTTCACTTCAATCGCAAAAAAAATACGTAACAGTTCAATGCAGCAACTATGGAGCCGAATTCTCAGACAAGAATTTTTGTCCCCTGGCTCAGTATCATTAAAGACGCTTGATACGCTGCGTAATATGACCCACAAAGAAGCACAAGTTTTCCACCGCGCCTGTACACTGTCATGTCATTTTGGCAATGACAAAAGCAAAAAGCTCCTGACTGCTTTGAAAATAAAACACAAGTTCCTGCCCAGCTTGTTCGCCCCCTCCCTACATGCCGTTTCTTTAGGTAACTTTTCTCTACCTTACTCCGATCTTCTGATCTTATTAGATCTAGGGCTTATATTAAAAAGTGAACTAGAGTCGGGAGAGTTAGCATCAGGTATACCGCTTCCATTTAGCTACCAGAACCATACCTATCAGCTCACTCCACACCAGAGAGGTCTTAGTTTCACATATTACCGCTTATCACCAACAGGACAAGAAATTGCAGAGCTATTAGGCAGTAAGACGCACGAGCCCTTCCGAGAAACCATCCTTGAGCTACTGGCTCCACTCTTTGTCATTGAAAGCCAATAATAACATGGCCTTTCACTTCTAAAATTAACTCGCTCCCCCAGACGTTAAACGCAAAAAGCCTCGCCATTTCTGACGAGGCTTTCTAATTAAGTGGCGGAGCTGATGGGACTCAACGCGCACGGCCAGTGCCGCGACTAAAGTGCGCAGCACTTATAGGGCGCAGCACTTTTAGGGCGCACAGAATGCAAAAAAGCCTCGCTATTTCTAGCGAGGCTTCTTAATAAGTGGCGGAACGGCCGGGCTTGCGTACAAGTGGGACTCAAGCCGCAGGCTCGTGAGAGTCCTTTTTCAATGCTACAGATAGTAAAAAACCCCAGCCTTTCGACTGAGGTTTCTTTAATAAGTGGCGGAGCGGACGGGACTCGAACCCGCGACCCCCGGCGTGACAGGCCGGTATTCTAACCAACTGAACTACCGCTCCACACGGTGATAAACATGTTCATGTCTATCCGATACACGTTGTTCAATACGCATATCTAAATTGGGAGCCTGGCGATGACCTACTCTCACATGGGGAGACCCCACACTACCATCGGCGCTATTACGTTTCACTACTGAGTTCGGCATGGGATCAGGTGGGTCCATAATGCTATGGTCGCCAAGCAAATTCTGTTTATTCACCGCCCTTCGGGCAGCAAATAGCAATCTGGGAAAATCTGACTAGCTCTTACTAATTAAGCTCTCAACACTCATTCAAGTGCTCATGGAGTCCGCTAAAACCCCTTGGGTGTTGTATGGTTAAGCCTCACGGGCAATTAGTACAGGTTAGCTCAACGCCTCACAGCGCTTACACACTCTGCCTATCTACGTCGTAGTCTTCAACAACCCTTTAGGAACCTTATAGGTTCAGGGATGACTCATCTCGAGGCTCGCTTCCCGCTTAGATGCTTTCAGCGGTTATCGATTCCGAACTTAGCTACCGGGCAATGCGTCTG